>CALRJV020000005.1:0-262467 GCA_943367705.1 Synechococcus sp. UW140 | reverse complement strand
CACTCGTCGAGGCTGGCGGCTTCCCAGATGGGGTAGAAGTGCAGGCCGATGGCGTTGCTGGAGGGAACAACGGCGCCGGAGATGATGTTGTTGCCGTACATCAGGGAGCCGGCGACGGGCTCACGGATGCCGTCGATGTCGACGGGGGGCGCCGCGATGAAGGCGACGATGAAGCAGATGGTGGCGGCCAGCAGGGTGGGGATCATCAGCACACCGAACCAACCGACGTAGAGACGGTTGTTGGTGGAGGTGACCCACTCACAGAACTGGTTCCACACCGAAGCGCCGGAGCGCTGCTGGAGAGTGGCGGTCATGAGTGCGTGGAAAGAGAACACCGAGCACCGGCGTGGAAACGCCCGAGTCGGTGGAAGGAGATGGGGGCGGAATGCCGTCCCCACAGCACTGTAACAGTGTGTTGCGGAGTGTGAGGGCCGCCTTCATGAAGAGAAGCTTTGCTTCGCGGCGGGCCCCCGCCTCTGGTGCGGCCAGCGCCCATCGGCGGCCCTGGCGCGCTTGTTAGCGTCCGGAAAACCCCTCGAGCCGCGTTAGCCGTGAGCGACCAACGGGTGCTGCTCGTGCGGCTGCCCTGCAATCCGATCTTCCCGATCGGCCCGATCTACCTGGCCGATCACCTGCACAAGTGCTTCCCGGCCCTGCCCCAGCGGATCCTCGATCTGGCGGCCGTGCCCCTGCTCGACGTGCAGCGGGTGCTCCTGGAGGTGGTCGACCAGTTCCGGCCCACCCTGCTGGTGTTCTCCTGGCGGGACATCCAGATCTATGCCCCGGTCGATGGCCGGGGCGGCAATCCGCTGCAGAACTCCTTCGAGGTGTTCTATTCCGCCAACCCCCTCAAGCGCCTGCGGGGGGCCATCGGCGGGCTGCGGCTGATGGGCTCCTATTACGGCGAGCTGTGGCGCAACCTGGGGCTGGTGCGCCGGGGCCTGCGGCGCGCCAGCCGCCACAACCCCGGGGCCCGGGTGGTCATCGGTGGCGGGGCGGTCAGCGTTTTCTATGAGCAGCTGGGCCGCGGCCTTCCCACCGGCTCGGTGGTGTCGGTGGGGGAAGGGGAAGGGTTGCTGGAGAAGCTCATCCGTGGTGAGTCGCTCGCAGGGGAGCGCTGCTACGTGGTGGGCGAGACCCCCCGTCCGGGCCTGATCCACGAGCAGCCGGCTGGTCTGGAGAAGACCGCCTGCGACTACGCCTACATCGAATCAATCTGGCCCCAGCTGAACTGGTACCTCGACGGCGGCGATTTCTACGTCGGGGTCCAGACCAAGCGAGGCTGCCCCCACAACTGCTGCTACTGCGTCTACACGGTGGTGGAGGGCAAGGCCGTGCGCGTCAACCCCATCGCCGAGGTGGTGCGGGAGATGCGCCAGCTCTACGACCGTGGCGTGCGGGGCTTCTGGTTCACCGATGCCCAGTTCATCCCGGCCAGGCGTTACATCGACGACGCCAAGGACCTGCTGCGGGCCATTCAGGCAGAGGGCCTCACGGACATCCGCTGGGCGGCCTACATCCGGGCCGACAACCTCGATGCCGAGCTGGCCGAGCTGATGGTGGCCACGGGGATGAGTTACTTCGAGATCGGCATCACATCGGGCTCCCAGGAGCTCGTGCGCAAGATGCGCATGGGCTACAACCTGCGCACGGTGCTGGAGAACTGTCGGATGCTTGCGGCGGCCGGCTTCCGTGAGCACGTCTCGGTCAACTACTCGTTCAATGTGATCGATGAACGGCCCGAGACCATCCGCCAGACCATCGCCTATCACCGGGAACTGGAGCGCATCTTCGGCGTTGGGTCGGTGGAGCCGGCGATCTTCTTCATCGGTCTCCAGCCCCACACCCACCTCGAGCAGTACGCCTTCGACCAGGGGATGCTCAAGCCGGGCTACGACCCGATGAGCCTGATGCCCTGGACGGCCCGCAAGCTGCTCTGGAACCCGGAACCGATGGGGCGGGTGTTCGGTCGGATCTGCCTGGAGGCCTTCGAGCGCAATCCGGCCGACTTCGGCCGCACCGTGATGGACCTGCTCGAGCGGGAGTATGGGGTGGCTCCCCTGGATCAGGCGTTGCGGGCGCCGGTGGAGGGGCGTCGGGCCTTGGCCACGGCGACGCTATGAGTGGCGAGCAGCACGAAACCCGTCACGATTGCCGCAAATGAACTGCCGTAAGCGAATTTTAATCTAATTAAGGGTAACTTACTCCTCAAGCGGCACAGCCGCGGTCGCAGGCGCCTGCCCTGCAGGCCTCTTCCACCCCAGGCTCCCCCAAACGCTTCCCCAGCATGGCCACCATCAACGTCACCCCGTCCGGAATCCCCACGCTCCGTGAGGCGATCAATGCGGCGGCCGCAGGGGACATCATCTTTCTGGCGGATGGGACCTACACCTCCGTCCGGTCCCTGGCCAAGTCCACCTCCGTCCCCGGGGTGGTCCAGGCCTCCGGCTACACGGTGAGGGGCGCCTCCGAGGCGGGCACCATCGTCAAGGACACCCGCATCTTCCAGAGGAACACGGATGGCCCCAACGGGCCCGGCACCGTCGAGAACCTGACCCTGGACTACAGCGCCGGTGGCCTCGCCGATGGCGGAGCCCTGCTGCGGGCCACCTCCGGCGCTTTCGTGGTGCGCGATGTCACCTTCACCGGCACCCACAGCGGCTGGAACGGCAACGGCAACCTCTACATGTCGTTGACCTCGTTTTCGGCGACGTCCCCGATCACGGCGGATCTGACGCTGGACGATGTCACGGTCAGGTTGAAGGGGCAGTCCGGATTCAATCCCGTGACCGGGGCCGGCGGCTCCGCTTTCCTGCACAGCTGGAACAACAGCGGCAGCCTGCGCCTCGTCGACAGTCTCTTCGATGAAGCCGGTTTCCTGAGCAGCTTCAATATCCTCAACTTCACAGGTTCCGTTGCCGCCGGTTCGGTTCTGATCTCCGGCAACACGTTCACCCGCTCAGAGAACCAGACCGTTGTGCGCCCCCAGGGGAACATCCTTGGCAACGTGACGGCAACGCTGACCGGCAACATTTTCGAGAATGGATCCTATCTGGATCTCTATGACGTCAGCAAGCTCATCACGCTGACCTCCAACACCTTTTCGACCATTGCCAATGGCTTCGGCCTGCGCATCAATGGGCCCACCGTCGGGGTGCTGCCTGTCCTGAGCGGCATCAATGTGTTCAGCGGCCCGGGCCTGGCTCTCAAATACGTTGACCCCGGCGATAATAAGTCCATCAGCCTCACCGGGACCAGCACCGTCAACGGCGCGTCCTTCACCAAGCTCACGGCCGGTGGGCAGGGCAACGACACTCTCACCCTTGCCGCCGGCTTCGCCGACTGGGTCAGCGGCGATGACGGCAATGATTCGATTTCCACCGGCGACCTGGCCGACGTCCTGCTGGGAGGCGCGGGGAACGACACCCTCACCGGCGGCACCGGTAACGACACCGTGAGTGGCGGTGCTGGCAATGACACCATCAATTACACCGTCGATTCCCACGGTGCCGATTCCGTGGATGGGGGTGCTGACACCGATACCCTGGTGCTCACCTCCGGCTCAGGCAATCAGACTCTTACAGTCGTCTTCGACGGAGTCTCCATCACTGCCTTCGAAGGAGGAACGTTGACGAATGTGGAGTTGGTGACGGCCAACCTTGGGGCCGGTACGGGAGATGTGTTGCTTTACGAATCGACGGCTGCGGCAGTCACAGTCAATCTTGCACTCGGTACCGCCAGTGGCTTTTCGTCGATCGCCGGCATTGAAAATGTGCGGTCCGACGGTGGGGCTGACGTTCTGACCGGCGGCAGCAACAACAACAGGCTGAACGGGCAAGGAAACAACGACACCATTGATGGTGGTGGTGGCAACGACACTCTGACTGGTGGATTGGGGGTGGATCTCCTGACCGGCGGCACCGGAAATGACACGTTCCTCTACCTCTCCAGCGCTGACTCAGGCACAACGGCGTTGACCCGTGACACCATTACGGATTTTGAGGGAGCTGGCCTTGCTGGAGGCGACCTGATCGATATCAATGACATTGACGCGAACACCGGTGCGGGTGGTAACCAGAATTTCACCTTCATCGGCAATGCAGCTTTCACCGCTGTGGGCCAGTTGCGTTTCTTCCAGGACGGCACCAACACCTTTGTTGAAGGCAACACCACAGGAACGGACGGGGCGGAGTTTTCCATTCAGGTGAATGGGTTGCATACCTTCATCGCCACCGACTTCGTCCTGTAAGTCCCCGCTGGTTGCTGTGGGTGACGTTCAGCGCTGAGGCCTTCAACCTTGGCGTTTCGGCATTGCGGCCGCTCGACACCGCGTCTTCAGGGTGCCCCGCAGCACCAGGAGACCTCCCAGTCCGATCCAGCCCACCAGACCACCGATGGGGTTGGGCTGGCTGCCCCCCGGCCCCGCCAGCCATCGGGGGGCACTCGGCAGCAGTTCCAGCAGGCCCGCCTGCAGGGCGAACCAGCCACCCACCAGCCCGCCGTGCAGGCCGACCGCTCCCCAGAGCACGCCGCCATCGTCCCTGCGCACCAGGGCCAGATTCAGTCCCAGCAGCAGCAGCCCCCCCAGCAGGCCCACCGCCCCCGGCCAGCCGACCTGGCTCCAGGGATGGACCAGGGCAAAGACGGCCGCCTGCAGCAGCAGCGCCCCCCTGGGGGCCATCTGGCGTTGCAGTTCACCCCACAGCCATCCCCGGAACACCAGCTCCTCGGCGAAGCCCACCCCCACCACCAGGGCCAGGGCGTTGAGCACCTCCCCCCCCTCAAGGCCGGCCGGTCCGGTCCAGCGGGCGCCTCCCGAGGCCAGCAGGGCGACCACCACCAGGGCCAGCAGCGCCAGGGCCCGCAGCAGCCCCCGCCCGAAGGCCCCCAGCACCGCGGGCAGCGGGGCCAGCACGCCCAGGGCGTGCCACGGTTGGGATTCGCCCCAGGCCCGGCGCAACCGCAGCGGCAGGGTCAGCAGCAGCAGCACCAGGGCCACCACCGCCCCGGCCAGATCCACCTGATCCGGGCGCAGACCCGGCGCGAGGCCGCCCAGGGGGCGCACCAGCAGCCAGCCGAGGCCGTAGAGCACGGGCACGTAGAGCAGGGTGCCGCGCCAGAGGGGGGCCACTCAGCTCTCCGGCTCGATCGTGCTGGTGAGGCCCTTGGCCTTGAGGGTTTCGCAGTAGAACTCCGCCGGCTCCAGATCGCAGACGATCACCAGTCCCACCCCCGTGTTGTGGGCTTCCAGCATCACGGCGATGGCATCCTGCTCACTCAGGGAGGGCACCACCTGGCGCAGGGTGTTCACCACGTACTCCATGCTGTTCACGGGGTCGTTGTGAAGCAGCACCTTGTAGCGGGGTGAGGTCTTGCGCACCCGCTCAGGCGCCTTCTCGATCACGGCGGCCCCCCCGGGCGAACGGGAGGGGGTTTCGGTGGCCGACGGGCTGGTGGAGCCGGTGGCGAAGGGCGGGATGGTCATGGGCATGGCCGCTCCGGTCCTGACAGTGGCCAACTCTAAAGAGCCCGGATCCGGCGCATCGCCTCGTCCACGTTGGCGCGGGAGTTGAAGGCGGAGAGGCGGAAATAGCCCTCGCCCGCCGCGCCGAAGCCGCTGCCGGGGGTGCCCACCACATGGGCCTGGCCCAGCAGGTGGTCGAAGAAGCCCCAGGAATCGAGACCATCGGGGGTCTTGATCCACACGTAGGGGGCCTGCTGGCCCCCGTACACCTGCAGCCCGGCGGCCTCCAGTTCGCGGCGGATGATGGCCGCGTTCTCCATGTAAAAGCCGATCAGGGCCCGCACCTGCTCCTGACCTTCCGGCGAGTACACGGCTTCGGCGCCCCGCTGCACGATGTAGCTCACCCCGTTGAACTTGGTGCTCTGGCGCCGGTTCCAGAGGCCCCACAGTTCCACCGGCTCGCCGGCGGCGGTGGTGCCGGTGAGTCCCCGGGGCACAACGGTGAAGGCGCAGCGGGTGCCGGTGAAGCCGGCGTTCTTGGAGAAGGAGCGGAATTCGATCGCGCAGCGCCGCGCCCCCTCGATCTCGTAGATGGAGTGGGGCAGCTCAGGATCGGAGATGAACGCCTCGTAGGCGGCGTCGAACAGGATCAGGGCGTCGTTGGCCAGGGCGTAGTCGACCCACTGCTTCAGCTGCTCCCGGGTGGCGACGGCGCCGGTGGGGTTGTTGGGGAAGCAGAGGTAGATGAGGTCGACCGGCTGCTCCGGCAGGGGGGCCACGAAGCCGTTGGCCGCCGTGATCGGCAGGTAGGTGAGGCCCCCGTAGCGGCCGCCCCCGTCGGCGTCGCCGGTGCGGCCCGCCATCACGTTGCTGTCGACATACACCGGATAGACCGGATCGGTGACGGCGATGCGGTTGCCGGCCCCGAGGATGTCGAGGATGTTGCTGCTGTCGCACTTGGAGCCGTCGGAGATGAAGATCTCCTCGGCGCTCACCTCGCAGCCGCGGGCCTGGAAGTCGTGGCGGGCGATCGCCTCCCGCAGCCAGCCGTAGCCCTGCTCGGGGCCGTAGCCGTGGAAGCCCTCCCGGGTTCCCATGGCCTCGATCGCCTGCTGCATCGCCTCCCGGCAGGCCGCAGGCAGGGGCTCGGTGACGTCGCCGATGCCCAGGCGGATCACGGCTGCCTCGGGATGGGCCTCCGTGAACGCCTTGACGCGCCGGGCGATCTCGGGAAACAGGTAGCCCGCCTTGAGCCGGAGGTAGCTGTCGTTGACCTGGACCATGGGGGGGAAGCGGAAGGCGGGGCGGCGGGGCCAGGCGGCATCTTCCTATGGCGTGGGCCGGCCTGCCTACGCTCGTCTTTCAGCCCGCCGGACTCCGCCGTGCCCTTCGCCACCGTCGACGCGTCCGTCGCCGGCACCGCCGACGCCCCCGTCGCCTTCGCTGAGCTGGTCGACGGCGGCATCGCCCGGCCGGCCCGTTACCTCGGCAACGAGCGGGGTGTGGAGCCCCGCGACTGGTCGGCGGCCCGGGTGCGCTGGGCCCTCACCTATCCGGAGGTCTACGAGGTCGGCGCCAGCAACCTGGGCCACGTGCTTCTCTATGCGATCCTCAACGCCGTTCCGGGTCAGCTGTGCGATCGGGCCTACCTGCCGGCGCCCGATCTGGCGGCGCGGCTGCGGGAGCGGGGGGCGCCCCTGTTCGCGGTGGAGAGCCACCGGCCCCTGACGGCCTTCGACATCCTCGGCTTCAGCCTCAGCTACGAGCTCGGCGGCACCAACATCCTGGAGATGCTGGATCTGGCGGGCATCCCGATCCGCGCCGCCGGCCGGGGCGACCTGCCCCTGGACGACCCGGCGGCGCCGCCGCTGATCTTCGCCGGCGGCCCCACCGCCACGGGCAATCCCGAGCCGTTCGCGCCCTTCTTCGATTTCCTTGCCCTGGGGGACGGGGAGGAACTGCTGCCCGAGATCGGTCTGGTGGTGGCCGAGGGGCGGGCCGCCGGCCTGGGCCGCCGGGCCCTGCTGCGGGACCTGGCCGAGGTGCCCGGGGTCTACGTGCCCTCCCTGTACGCCCCCGGGCCTGACGGGGTGAGCCTGCGGCCGCTGGAGCCGGGCCTGGCGCCCCGGATCCAGCGGCGCACCGCCACCCCCATGCCCCACTACGCCATGGGTCTGGTGCCCCACATCGAGACGGTCCACGACCGGCTCACCGTGGAGATCCGCCGCGGCTGCACCCGCGGCTGCCGCTTCTGCCAACCGGGGATGCTGACCCGCCCGGCCCGGGACGTGGAGCCCGAGGCGGTCATCGAGGCGGTGGAGGAGGGCATGCTCCGCACCGGCTACAGCGACTTCTCGCTGCTGTCGCTCAGCTGCAGCGATTACCTGTCCCTGCCGGCGGTGGGGGTGGAACTGCGCAACCGGCTGGCGGAGCACAACGTCAGCCTCACCCTGCCCAGCCAGCGGGTCGACCGCTTTGACGATTCCATCGCCCACATCCTTGGCGGCACCCGCCGGGCCGGGCTCACCTTCGCCCCCGAGGCCGGCACCCAGCGCCTGCGGGACATCGTCAACAAGGGACTCACCGATGCGGAACTGCTGCGCGGCCTCCGCACCGCCATGGAGAACGGCTACACCCGGGTGAAGCTCTATTTCATGATCGGCCTGCCGGGCGAGACCGACGCCGACGTGCTCGGCATCGTCGACACCTGCCGGTCGTTGCAGCAGCAGTGCCGTGATCTGGGCCGGCTGCAGCTCAACCTGACGATCAGCAACTTCACCCCCAAGCCCCACACGCCGTTCCAGTGGCACAGCGTGTCCACCGCGGAGTTCCGGCGCCGGCAGCAGCTGCTGCGCGATGCCCTGAGGCCCCTGCGGGGTATCAAGACCAACTACACCGACGTGCGGCTGTCGGCGGTGGAGGACTTCGTCGGCCGCGGCGACCGGCGGCTGGCGCCGGTGATCGAGGCGGCCTGGAGGGCCGGGGCGGGGCTGGATGCCTGGTTCGAATCCGCCGACCGCAGCCATGCCGCCTGGACCGGCGCCATCGAGGCCGCCGGCCTGGGGGGCTCCTACCGGGCCCTGGAGATGGGCGGCTGGAGCGCGGCGGAGGCCTTCGCCACCGGCGACCTGGAGGCCTTCTGCCGCCAGCCCCTTCCCTGGGACCACATCGATTCCGGGGTCGACAAGGCCTGGCTGGCGGAGGACCTCGGCCGGGCCCTGGCGGCCGCCGTGGTGCCGGACTGCTCCTTCGAGGGCTGCAGCAGCTGCGGGGTCTGCGGTCCGGAGCTGGGGCACAACGTGGTGATCCCGCCGCCCCCCGTGCCGCCGCCGCTGCCGCCGCGGGCCCCGGCCAGCGAGCGGGTCTGCCGGCTGCGCTTCGCCTTCGCCAAGACCGGCTCTCTGGCCCTGATCAGCCACCTCGACACCCTGCGGCTGATGGAGCGGGCCCTGCGCCGCAGCGGCCTGCCGGTGAGCTTCACCGGCGGATTCCATCCCCTGCCGCGGCTGCAGGTGGCACTGCCTTTGCCCCTCGGGGTGGAGGGCCTCCGCGAGTGGCTTGATCTGGACTTCGCCGCCCCGGTCGACCCGGAGACGACCCGCCGGCGGCTGCAGGCGGAGCTCAGCGACGAACTGAGGCTGCTTTCGGTCCGGGACGTGCCCCTGGCGACCCCCGGCCTGGCCCAGCAGATCCGTTCCGCCGCATGGCGGTTCACCCTGCGGCCGGCCCCCGATCCGGCGGCCCTCGATCCGGCGGCGGCCGATGCGGCGGGATTGGCTCCGGCTTCGCTGACGCCGGAGCGCTGGGCGGCGGCGGTGGCGGCGCTGCTGGAGGCCGCCAGCCTGCCCTGGCAGGACCAGGACAAGAAGGGGCGCCCAAGGGAGCGGGAATGCCGTCCCTACCTGCTCGACCTCCGCCTGGTGCCCGCCGAGGGCCCAACCGGTCCTGGAGGAGACCAGGTGCTGGATCTGGAGGCCGCCGTGGATCCCCAGGGCCGCAGCCTGCGGCCGGACCATCTGCGCCACTGGCTGAGCACCGGCCTGGGCCAGCCGCTGGTGCTCGGTCCGGTCCAGCGCCGTTGCCTCCGGCTGGACGCATGCTAAGTTCGCCCTAGACGGAGACAGGAATAGCGGGGTTCCCTCCCTTCTTCCTCCTTCGCCCAGACGCTTCTGCATCAGGGACGCTTTCTAGAAGCTCCTCGGCGAAAGCGCTATCACAGTCAACATTGCTTGGTTCGGTCTTCGTTGCTTTGCATCGGGAAGGAACGTCATTCCTTCCGCCACGCTGCCGGCCCGACGACGTCATTGCTCCCATCCGGGCCCCTTGGCTTCTGGGGGCCAGACCAGGCAACCAGCCGCTTCCCTTGTTTCCGGGGTTCGGCCTGATCCATTCCAGTGGCTGAGCGACCGCCACGGTCGTCGCCCGATTCCTTCCCTCACCTGCCCCCCGGCAGGGCTCCACTGAGCCCACCATCTCTTCCATGCCCCAGCAGATCGTCATCGCTGAGCAGTTGCGGATCGCCGCAGTGCTCAACGACGAACGCGTCGATGAACTGATCGTCGCCCAGGGTCGTTATCAGATCGGTGACGTCTACCTCGGAACCGTCGAGAACGTGTTGCCCGGGATCGATGCCGCCTTCGTCAACATCGGCGAAAGCGAGAAGAACGGCTTCATCCACATCACTGATCTGGGTCCCCTGCGGCTGAAGAAGGGGGGCGCCGGCATCACCGAGCTGCTCGAGCCCCGCCAGAAGGTGCTCGTCCAGGTGATGAAGGAGCCCACGGGCACCAAGGGTCCACGCCTCACCGGCAACCTCTCTCTGCCGGGGCGTTTCCTGGTGCTCCAGCCCCATGGCCAGGGGGTCAACATCTCCCGGCGCATCAACGGCGAGAACGAGCGCAACCGGCTGCGGGCCCTCGGTGTGCTGATCAAGCCCCCCGGCGCCGGCCTGCTGATCCGCACCGAGGCCGAGGACGTCAGCGAGGAGATGCTGATCGACGACCTCGAGGCGCTGCTGCGCCAGTGGGAATCGATCCAGCAGGCGGCCGAGACGGCCTCGCCGCCGGTGCTCCTCAACCGTGATGAGGACTTCATCCATCGGGTGCTGCGTGACCTCTACAGCCCCGATGTGCTGCGGGTGGTGGTCGACAGCGCCGATGCGGTGGCCCGGGTCAACGCCTTCCTCGGCGCCGACCAGGCCAACCTCCTGGTGGAGCACCACGGTGAACCCACCGAGATCCTGGAGCACTACCGGATCAACGCCGCCATCCGCGACGCCCTCAAGCCCCGGGTGGATCTCCCCTCCGGCGGCTACGTGATCATCGAGCCCACCGAGGCGCTCACCGTGATCGACGTCAACTCGGGCTCGTTCACCCGCTCGGCCAACGCCCGCGAGACGGTGCTGTGGACCAACTGCGAGGCGGCGGTGGAGATCGCCCGTCAGCTCAAGCTCCGCAACATCGGCGGCGTGGTGATCATCGACTTCATCGACATGGAGTCCCGGCGCGACCAGCTCCAGCTGCTGGAGCACTTCACCCAGGCCAGCCGCGATGACACGGCCCGCCCCCAGATTGCCCAGCTCACCGAGCTCGGACTGGTGGAGCTGACCCGCAAACGCCAGGGCCAGAACATCTACGAACTGTTCGGCCGGGCCTGCCCCAGCTGTGGCGGTCTCGGCCACGTGGCCGTTCTGCCCGGCAAGGACACCCTCCAGCCCCTGGCGACGGTGTCCGGCCTGGTGCGCTCGGCCGCCTCGGCCCGGGCCGAAGTGGCCAGCCCCTCCACCGGCGCCGGCGACTCCGCCGGCAGCGGTCGGCGGCGCCGTGGCGGCCGCGGTGGCCGCGGCGACTCCGGTGCGGAGACCCCCGCCCTGGGCGGTTATGCCGAGGGCGGCGGCAACGGCAGCGCCGTGCTGCCGGTGCCCCAGGAGAGCCCCGCCAGCGACGCTCCCCAGCGCCGCCAGGAGCCCGAGGTGCTCGCCGTGCCGATGGATCCCGAACAGGAACTGGTCTACGGCTGGATGGGGCTGAGCCCTGCCCTGCTGCTGGATCCGGTCCCCACCGGCGACAGCCTGATGGTGCGGGTGGTGCGCCCTGACGCCGACCCCGAAACCGTGCTTGAGGAAGCGCGGCAGCAGCTGGCCGCCAGCGGCTCCCGTCGCCGGCGGCGCGGCCGCGGCGGTGAGGGCCGCAACGGCATGGCCGACGCCAACGGCTTGGCCGATGCGCCCGAAGCTTCCGAACCCCCCGTGGTCTCCGGGTCCTTCGACTCCCCGGTGTTGGAGGCGATCCCCATTCTCGAGATCACCCCGGCCCCGTTCGAACCCCTGCCCACCCCCGTCCCGTCCGAGCTGGTGACCGTGACCGTGCCCAGCCGCCGCTCTTCTGCCCGGTCCACACCGGCGGCGGTCGCTGCCGTCGTCACCGCGGCTGATCCTGCGACCGCCGACGCGGGTGAACCCCGCCGCCGCCGCCGCCGCTCCTCCGCCGCTGACTGATCGCCCTGGCCGCGATGCCTTCTGGCGCCCCGGCCCCGAGGGCTTTGGTCACCCCGATGCGGACGTCTGGGGGGGGCTTGACCCCCGCGATTGTGCCGGAGTGGACGAGGTCGGCCGTGGCAGCCTGTTCGGCCCGGTGTTCGCGGCGGCGGTGGTGCTGCCGGCCACGGCCCTGGCACCCCTGGCGGCGGCAGGCCTGAACGACAGCAAGAAGCTCACCGCCCGGCGCCGCCAGGCCCTGGTTCTCCTGCTGCGCCACCATGCCCTGGCCTGGGCCCTGGGGCAGGCCAGCAGCGGCGAGATCGATCGCTGGGGGGTGCGCCAGGCCACCGAATGGGCGATGCTGCGGGCCCTGCAACGGCTGGCCCGCCCCCCCCGGCTGCTGCTGGTGGACGGTGTGCTGCCCCTGCGGGGCTGGCCCGGCCCCCAGTCCACCCTGGTGGGCGGTGATGGCCGCTGCGCCGCGATCGCCGCCGCCAGCGTGCTCGCCAAGCAGGAGCGGGATGCCCTGATCCGGCGCCTGGCGCTGCGCCACCCCGGCTACGGCCTGGAGCGGCACGCCGGCTACGGCACCTGCCAGCACCGGGAGGCGATCCAGCGGCTGGGACCCACGCCCCTGCACCGCCGCAGCTTTCTCAGGTCGATCGGCACCAGCGCTGGAAATCCCCCAGCAGTTGCTGACTCACCCGGGTCCTGATGCCCAGCAGGATGCCGCCGAGCACCGAACGGCCCGTGGCCTCCAGCACCTTGGGGGGGATCAGCTGCAGCAGGGTGGGGCGGCTCACCGTCACCGAGAGGCTGGCCTCACCGGTCAGGCCACCGTCGGCGGCGGCCAGCCAGGAGCAGAGCCCGAGGCGGAAGTCCTCCACCAGGCCGAGGCCTTCGAGCTGGCAGTCGAGGGCCTCCAGCTCCAGGCGCCCCTGGCGACGCACCACCTGCAGTTCCACCACCGGCTGGATCTTCAGCTGGAAGACCCGCACCTGGCTCACGGTGTAGCGGTAGCGGCCGGGGCCGAGGGGTTCGAGCTGGCTGGGGTCGAGCAGGGCCTCCACCACCCGCTGCTCATCGTCGAGGTAGGCGGGCAGGCGATCCGCTTCGCTGGCCACCGGAAGGTCGAGTTGCTGACTGGCGCTGAAGGCCAGGGACATGGCCTGCGGGACGGCAGGCCATGATCCTACCGATCACCCCAGAGCGCCCCACCGCCATGCGTCTTGCCTTTCTCGGTCCCGTCGGCACCTACGGTGAGCAGGCGGCGCAGCGACTGGCGGCCCTCGAGGGCCTCGAGGCGGTGGCGTTCGTACCCCAGCAGGGCATTCGGGCCGTGATCCGGGCCCTCGCCGACGGCGACTGCGATCTGGCGGTGGTGCCGGTGGAGAACTCCGTCGAAGGGGGCGTCACCAGCTGTCTCGATGCCCTCTGGGAGCACCCTGACCTGGCGGTGGCCCGGGCCCTGGTGCTGCCCATCCGCCACGCCCTGGTGGGCAGCGGCCCCCTCGATGCGATCAGCGAAGTCCTCTCCCACCCCCAGGCCCTGGCCCAGTGCAGCCTGTGGCTTGGGGAACACCTGCCCCAGGCCCTGCAACTGCCCACCAGCTCCACCGCCGAAGCGGCCCGGCTGGTGCGGGGCAGCCGTTTCCGGGGCGCCATCGCCTCGCTGGAGGCGGCCGCCGAGCACGGCCTGGAGGTGCTGGCCCACCCGATCAACGATGTGCCGGGCAACTGCACCCGCTTCCTGCTGCTGCGTCGCGGCGAGCGCTCCCACCAGGGTCCCTATGCCAGCCTGGCGTTCTCGCTCCATTCCAACCAGCCCGGTGCCCTGCTGGAGTCCCTGGGCTGCTTCGCCCGCCAGGGGCTGAACATGAGCCGGATCGAATCGCGCCCCTCGAAGCGGGAGATGGGGGAATACATCTTCTTTGTCGACCTCGAGCTGCCGGAAGGCGCCGCGCCGCTGGACGGGGCGATCGCCGACCTCACCCCCCTCTGCGAGCACCTGGCCCTGTTCGGGGCCTATCCCCTCACCAACCTCGCCGCCGAGGAGAGGGCCGACTGAGTCAGCCGGGCCCGTCCTGCTCCACGGCCCCGGCCCGGGGCCCGGGCACCGGACCGCGGAAGACGCCGAACTGCATCAGGCCGTTGCGGAAGGCCCAGTCCATCAGCAGCAGCGTCGGCGTCTCCCGCAGCCCCTGGACAACGGCCCGGGGGCCCAGCCCCAGCACCGCCCCGGGCCGGCGCGCGCCTTCGAGGATCGAATCCAACCAGGAGGGCAGGGTGGCGACCGTCCAGTCGGCGGTGCTGATCGGCACGCCCCGGTTCCAGGGGCTGGTTTCCAGATTCCGCCTCAGGGAGGGGATGCTGGCGAACTCCGGATGCGCCCACTGGTCGAGCAGCTGGCGCATCACCCAGCGCTCCAGCCGATTCATGGGGGCGACGCTGGGGTCGCGGCGGTTCCAGTCGGCCACCGCCAGAGCGCCACCCGGTTTGAGCACGCGCAGCATCTCATCGGCGTAGCGCTGCTTGTCGGGCATGTGGGGGCCGGCTTCGACGCTCCAGACCGCATCGAAGCCCGTGTCGGGGTCCCCGTCCGGCAACTCCAGGGCCAGGGCATCCATCACGGCGAAGCGGCAGTTCGGCAGGTCGGCCGGCGTGAGCTCCCGCGCCCGGGCGATCTGGGCCGGACTGATGCTGATGCCCAGCACCTCGAAGCCGTAGTCGCGGGCCAGGATGCGGGCGCTGCCGCCGATGCCGCAGCCCACGTCCAGCACCCGGCTGCCGGGGGGCAGGCGGTCGAGGCCGCTCCAGCGCACCAGCTCGTGGACGAAGGCGGCCTTGGCGGCGCGGAAATCCCGGGCCCCCGGGGGGTCGCCGTAGTGGCCCAGGTGCACGTGCTCACCCCAGAGACGCTCCAGCAGACGGTCGTCCGTCCAGCGGTCGTAGGCGGCGGCCACACTGGCCGGCGACAGGTAGGCCCGGGAACGGCGCTGCCAGAGCAGGGCGGCCAGGACCGCCGCCAGGGCACCCCCCGTCAGGAGGAGGGGCAGCAGCGCGCCGCCCGGAAGAAGGCTCGGCATGGCTCAGGTCTCGCTGCTGCCGTCGCCGAGGCTGGAGAAGGTGTCCTTGAGGACCGTGCGGGCCGCCAGCTGGCGTCGCGTCTGGTCGAGCAGTTCGTATTCCTGGCGCAGCCGCTCACCGGTGTCGGTGATTTCGAGCAGGGCCTGTTGGTGATCGGCCACCGGACCGCCGAGATGGGCACCGATCCAGAAGGAGAGCTCCCGTGGCAGATCGGGCAGATCGGCTGGCAGGGAGGAGGGTTTGCCGATCAGCTTGCCGGTGAGATCGACCACGTCCCTCAGGGCCCGGGTCACATCACTGGTGAGGGTCTCGAGCTCCTCGTGGCTTTCGCTCACCGTGTCCTCGATCCAGCTGACCATGCCGACTCGGAATGGGGTGTCGCGCACGATGTCGAGCACCCGGAAGCGCTGCTGACCCATGGTGACGATGTTGCTGCGATCGTCGTCCTGCACCTGGCAGTGGAGGATCTCGGCGCAGCAGCCCACTTCCGCCATCTTCTTGCTCTGGGGATCCCAGCGCACCACGCCGAAGCGCCTGTCCTCCGACATCGCCGTGCGCAGCATCATGCGATAGCGCGGCTCAAAGATGTGGAGCGGCAGCACCTCCTGGGGGAAGAGCACCACATCAGGGAGGGGGAACAGGGGCAGCTCCCGGACAGCCAGATCAGTCACGCGAGCAGGATGCCGCTGGCGGCAGGGGGGAAGGGGCGATCGGAAGTTGGCGGCGAAAGGATCAACCAGGGCAACTCAGGGTGTATCGCGATCCTAGAGAGAGCGACCAGCCCGGCGAAGCCCCGTTGACCCCATCGGCCTCAGAGCTTGACCTCGATGTCCACACCACTCGGCAGGTCGAGCTTCATCAGGGCGTCGATGGTCTTGGAGCTGGGGCTGTAGATATCGATGATGCGGCGGTGGGTTCGGGTCTCGAAGTGCTCACGGGAATCCTTGTCGACGTGAGGCGAGCGCAGCACGCAGTAGATCTTGCGTTTGGTGGGCAGGGGGATGGGACCGATGGCCGTGGCAGCGGTGTGATCGGCGGTTTCGATGATCTTTTCGCAGGACAGATCCAGCATGCGGCGATCGAAGGCCTTCAGGCGGATGCGGATCTTCTGCTGGGGAATGGAGGCGGACATCGGAAGGGAAACGCGGGCGAAGGCGGCTGGAGTGCCGCGGAAACGGGTTGTCGAGGTGCGGGAGGAACCATCGGTTCCGGAAGGGGGAGCCCCACCGTGGTGAGGTTCCCCCAGAAAGGCTAGATCAGCCTCACAGAACGATCTTGGACACCACGCCGGCACCGATGGTGCGGCCGCCTTCGCGGATGGCGAAGCGCATGCCCTGCTCGATGGCGACCGGGCAGATCAGCTCGGCGCTCATCTTGATGCGGTCGCCGGGCATCACCATCTCCACGTTGGTGCCGTCATCGGCGGTGAAGGCGGTGATCTGGCCGGTCACGTCGGTGGTCCGGATGTAGAACTGCGGGCGGTAGCCGGCGAAGAAGGGGGTGTGGCGGCCGCCTTCCTCCTTCTTGAGCACGTAGACCTCACCCTCGAACTTGGTGTGGGGCTTGATGGAGTTGGGCTTCACCAGCACCATGCCGCGCTCGATGTCCTCCTTCTGGATGCCGCGCAGCAGCAGGCCGACGTTGTCGCCAGCCATGCCCTCGTCGAGCAGCTTGCGGAACATCTCCACGCCGGTGACGGTGGTCTCCCGGGTGTCGCGGATGCCGACGATCTGGACGGTCTCGCCCACCTTGACCTTGCCGCGCTCGATACGACCGGTGGCGACGGTGCCGCGACCGGTGATCGAGAAGACGTCTTCGACGGCCATCAGGAAGGGCTTGTCGATCTCGCGCTCGGGCTCGGGGATGGACTCATCGACCGCATCCATGAGGTCGAGGATCTTGTCGACCCACTCGTCCTCGCCGCGGACGGCCTTCTTGCCGGCCTGGATGTACTCGAGGGCCTTGAGGGCGGAACCGGCGATCACGGGGATGTCGTCGCCGGGGAAGTCGTAGCTGCTCAGCAGCTCACGCATCTCCAGTTCGACGAGCTCGAGGATCTCCTCGTCGTCGACCATGTCCTTCTTGTTGAGGAACACCACCAGGGCGGGCACGCCCACCTGCTTGGCCAGCAGGATGTGCTCCTTGGTCTGGGCCATGGGGCCGTCGGTGGCGGCCACCACCAGGATGGCGCCGTCCATCTGGGCGGCACCGGTGATCATGTTCTTGACGTAGTCCGCGTGGCCGGGGCAGTCCACGTGGGCGTAGTGACGGTTTTCGGTCTCGTACTCGACGTGGGCCGTGTTGATCGTGATCCCCCGCTCCTTCTCTTCGGGAGCACCATCGATCTCGTCGTAGGCCTGGGCCTTGGCCATGCCCTGGGACGCCAGCACGTTGGTGATGGCGGCGGTGAGGGTGGTCTTGCCGTGGTCAACGTGACCGATGGTGCCGATGTTGACGTGAGGCTTGTTCCTCTCGAACTTCTCGCGTGCCATGGAAGGAAAGAATCGGGGGGGTGGGTTGGATGGAAAGAAAGATCAGGAATTGCCCTGATTCTTGGAAATGATGGCTTCCGCCACATTGCGAGGAACTTCCTCGTAATGGCTGAACTCCATCGAGAAAATACCCCGACCCTGGGTCATGGATCGGAGCTGGGTGGCGTAGCCGAACATTTCGGCCAGAGGCACCTTGGCCTGGACTTTGGACTGCCCGTCGTCGACGGACTGCCCTTCGACCTGACCACGGCGGGAGGAAAGGTCGCCGATGACCGAACCGAGGAAATCCTCGGGGACCTCGACCTCAACCTTCATCATCGGCTCAAGCAGTACAGGGTTGCACTTCTTGACGCCGTCCTTGAAGGCCATGGAACCGGCGATCTTGAACGCCATCTCCGAAGAGTCGACGTCGTGATAGGAGCCGTCCACCATGGTGACCTTGACATCGATCATGGGGAAACCGGCAATCACACCGGACTGGCAGGTTTCCTTCATGCCGGCTTCCGCCGGACCGATGTACTCCTTGGGAACGATGCCGCCAACGATCTTGTTGACGAACTCGAACCCTGAGCCCGGCTCGCCGGGCTGCATTTCGATCACCACGTGGCCGTACTGGCCCTTGCCGCCCGTCTGGCGGGCGAACTTGCCTTCACCCTTGGCACTGCCTCGGATGGTTTCCCGGTAGGACACCTGGGGGGCGCCGATGTTGGCCTCCACCTTGAACTCCCGCAGCATGCGGTCGACCAGGATCTCCAGGTGCAGTTCGCCCATCCCGGCGATCACCGTCTGGTTGGTTTCCGGATCGGTGGAGACCCGGAAGGTGGGGTCCTCCTCGGAGAGGGACTGCAGGGCCTTGCCGAGCTTTTCCATGTCGCCCTTGGTCTTGGGCTCCACGGCCACGGAGATCACCGGTTCGGGGATGAACAGGGATTCCAGGATGATCGGATCGGAGTCGACACACAGGGTGTCGCCGGTGGTGGTGTCCTTGAGGCCGAGCACGGCCCCCAGATCACCGGCCCGCAGTTCGTCCACCTCCTCGCGCTCGTCGGCCTTCAGCAGGATCAGGCGAGAAATGCGCTCCTTCTTGTCCTTGGTGGAGTTGAGCACGTAGCTGCCCTTCTGCAGGACCCCGCTGTACATGCGCACGAAGGTGAGCTTGCCGTAGGGGTCGGCCATGACCTTGAAGGCCAGGGCGCTGAAGGGGGCGCTGTCGTCGCAGGGGCGGGTGGCTTCGCTGCCGTCGGCCAGCAGGCCATGGATTGGGGGCACGTCGACGGGGGCGGGCAGGTAGTCGACCACCGCGTCGAGCACCAGCTGGACACCCTTGTTCTTGAAGGCGGAGCCGCAGAGGATGGGCACCATGCCGTGCTGGAGCACCCCCAGCCGGATGCCGCGCATCAGCTGCTCCTGGGTCAGCTCACCGTTCTCGAGGAAGGCTTCGATCAGCTCTTCATCGGTTTCGGCCACCGACTCCATCAGCTTCTGGCGCCATTCCGCAGCCTCGTCCTGCATGTCGGCGGGGATCTCCTCTTCGAGGATGTCGGTGCCGAGATCGTTGGTGTAGATGATCGCCTTGTTGCGCACCAGGTCGACGATGCCTTTGAGGTCGCCCTCGGCACCGATCGGCAGCTGGATCGGCACGGCGTTGGCCTTGAGGCGATCCTTGATCTGCTCGTAGACCTTCAGGAAGTTGGCGCCGGTGCGGTCCATCTTGTTGACGAACACGATCCGGGGCACGTTGTAGCGGTCGGCCTGGCGCCAGACGGTTTCCGACTGGGGCTGGACGCCGCCCACGGCACAGAACACGGCGACCACACCATCGAGGACGCGCATCGAGCGCTCCACTTCGATCGTGAAATCGACGTGACCGGGGGTGTCGATGATGTTGATCCGGTTGTCCTTCCAGCTGGTGGAGATGGCGGCCGCGGTGATCGTGATGCCACGCTCGCGTTCCTGCTCCATCCAGTCGGTGACGGCGGCGCCATCGTGCACCTCACCCATCTTGTGGACCACGCCGGAATAGAACAGAATCCGTTCGGTCGTGGTGGTCTTGCCCGCGTCGATGTGAGCGGCGATACCGATATTTCTGACGCGTTCCAGGGGGTAGGCGCGGGCCACGGGAAAGTTCTCCGGGGGTGGGTCGACAAAAAACGGGCGTAACTCTACAGACCGGTGATCGCTCAGGTCTGGGGGAACCGGATCAGCCCAGGGATCCGGTTCCCGGTACCGCTCAGTAGCGGTAGTGGGCGAAAGCCTTGTTGGCCTCGGCCATCTTGTGGGTTTCCTCCCGCTTGCGGACGGCACTGCCGGCCTCGTTGGCCGCGTCCATCAGCTCGCCGGCCAGTTTCTGGGCCATGCTCCGGCCGTTGCGGGCGCGGGAGAAGTTGACCAGCCAGCGCAGCGCCATGGCGGTGCCCCGCTCCTGACGCACTTCCATCGGCACCTGATAGGTGGCACCGCCGACCCGACGGGCCCGCACCTCCACCAGGGGGGTGGCATTGCGGACAGCCGTCTCGAACAGGTCGAGGGGATCGGCGCCGGTGCGCTCGTTGATCAGGGTGAAGGCATCGGAAAGGATGCGCTGGGCCGTGGATTTCTTGCCGTGCTTCATCAGCCGGGCCACGATCATCGAGGCCAGACGGCTGTTGAACTGGGGATCCGGCAGAACCGGGCGCTTCTCGGCGGCGTTGCGGCGGGACATGGAACGGAGGGAGAAAAAGCAGGAGAGGAGGGAGTCGGCTGCGGAGAGCCGGTGGCGCGGAGGCTCAGGCCTTCGGTGTCTTGGCGCCGTACTTGGAGCGGGACTGACGCCGATCCTTGACCCCGGAGGTGTCGAGGGTGCCGCGGATGATGTGGTAGCGGACACCGGGCAGATCCTTGACGCGGCCGCCGCGGATCAGAACCACCGAGTGCTCCTGAAGGTTGTGGCCGATGCCGGGGATGTAGGCCGTCACCTCAAAGCCGGAGGTGAGGCGCACGCGAGCCACCTTCCTCAGCGCCGAGTTGGGCTTCTTCGGGGTGGAGGTATACACCCGGGTGCAGACGCCACGCCGCTCGGGGCAGGCGCGCAGGGCGGGCGACTTCGTCTTGCGGGTGAGACGCTGCCGCTCGGTGCGGATCAGCTGCTGGATAGTGGGCATCGAGGGCCGGGTGCTGCTCGGTGGGGACTTCTGGGTGGACAGGTCGGACGTCCGACCGTATCGACAATCCGACACCTTACTTCGTCGTCGTCCCGCTCAGTTCTCACGGGTGAAGGCGGCGCCGCAGGCGCAGCTGCGCACCCCCGGTCCGGAGCGCACCAGGAATCCGCCGCCGCTGAGGTCGCCCCGGTAGTCGAGCTGGAGGCCCTGGAGCAGGGGCAGCTGGTCGCCGGGGGAATAGAGGGTGATGCCGTCGGCCCGGGCTACGGGGGTGCCGGACAGGTGGCCGGGGCGCAGGCGGATGGCCCAGGCTTCGCAGGCGCCCTCCAGCAGCTCCAGGTGCATCAGCCCGGGGGTGCCCGCCACGGCCGCCTGCCGGCAGAGCTCGGCGGCGGCGGCGGCGGTGAGTCGGAGGCTGTGGCCCCTGGGCACGGCGACGCGGCGAATGGGTTCAGTCTGCCAGCGGCCGGCGGGCCGGCCCCAGGCTGCTGGTCGCCTCGCCGCCACCGATCGGCACCAGGCCCAGGCCGTTGTGCACGGAGCCGGCCACGCCGCGCCCCTTGACCCGGTGGCTGCCGCCCATCACCAGGCCCGTGGAACTGCCCCCGTCGAGGTTGAGGGCATCCACCAGCCCCATCTGCTGCAGGAGCCAGGCGGTCTCGGAGAGGGTGGGCCCGGCGCCCCCTCCGGCGCCTTCCAGGGTCACCAGCCACAGCAGGGTGCCGTCGCTGCCCACCACGGTGCGGGGGGCGCCCTGGCGCAGGAAGGCGGCCCCGAAGCCCTCGGCGCCGCCGTTGAGCACGATGCGGCCGTTCTGGAGCAGCAGCGGTCCGCCCCCCATCACGGAGGAGGCGTTGCCCACCGGATCGCTCGGCCGGCTCTCGATCCGCAGCCGGTCGCCTTCGCTCCAGGGCAGGTCGGCCCCGCCACGGGCCACCACCAGGGTGTCCTCCGGCCGCAGCGGCACCCCCGCCGCCAGCTCGGGACTGCCGAGCCGGCGCTGCACCCGGCCGCCGCTCACCAGCAGGCCCGTCTCGGAGCCGGTCAGGGCCTGGTAGAGCCGGCCCCATTCGCCCGTGTAGCGGCTCAGGCCCCGCTGGGTGTAGCCGCTGTTGACGGTCAGCAGCGGCAGGCGCTGGCCGCGGTCGTCGCTGATCCATTCCTCCAGCCGCAGGCGGCCGAAGCGGGGCAGGCTGCGGGGCTCCCAGCCCACCGCGCCGCGGTTGAGGATCGGCCCGGACAGCCAGCGGCCCTGGTCCCGCAGGGCGCCGAGGGGAAGCCGGCGCACCCGGTTGAAGAAGCCGCCGTTGATCGCCACCAGGGCGTCCTGGCGCTGGGCCAGGGCCGTCAGGGAGCTGAGCCCCGCCATGCCGTCGGGGCGGCTGAGGGTGCGCAGCTCCAGGGGACCGCTGCGCGGATCGATCCGGACGGCGTTGACCAGGACCCGGGTGCCGCCCACGTTGCGCACCTGCTGGTCCCAGCGCAGCTGGGAGCCCAGCATGGCCAGCAGCCGCGGATCGATCGGTGCCGGTGCCTCCGGGGCCGTGCCGACGCTGCCGGCGCCCTGGGGCAGGTCGATGACCACCCGGGCCGGATCCCCCAGGGTGAAGGTGCGCAGGGGGGAGCCGCCACCCGGCACCGCCAGGGTCAGGTCCGCCCCGTCGCTGCCGCTGCGCAGGCCCCGGGCGGTGAGCTGGGCCAGCTGGTCCGGCCGGCTGAGCAGGGACAGCTGCAGGCGGCCCTCGCTGCTGCGCAGCAGGGCGGGGCCGTCGAGGTCGAGCACCACCCGCCGGATGCCGGCCTGCTCCGAGCTGCGCACCTGGAGCAGCCGGGGCGCCGGCAGACGCAGATCCAGCCGCTCGCCGCGGCGCTCCACCGCCACGCCCACGTCCTGCAGGAGGGCGGCCACGTCGACGGCCACCTCGTCCGCCAGCGATCGCTGCTCGGCCGGCGGCACCACCAGCTCCCGGCCGAACCATTCCAGGGCCAGGGCGCCATCGGGCCTGGAGCGACTGCTGAAGCCCAGCTGGCCTTCGAGCACCTCCAGCGGCAGCCACAGGGCCACGGGCCTGCGCGGGTCATCGCCACTCCACCGCCAGGCGGCCTGCTGGCTGCGGCCGTTGAGCGTCAGTCCGGTGCCGCCGAACTCCGCGGCGGAGCCCGGGCGCACCGGCCCGGCCCGGACGGGACGCGGGGCCGCCAGTTCCGGCAGGGGCGGGGGCACGGGCGGCGGCGCCGCCCTGGAGACCGGCGGAGCTCCGATCAGGGCCAGCAGGGCCAGGGTGATCGGGAGAGTCCTGGCCATCGACGGCGTCCTGCCTCTTGAGGCAAAAATCCTGCCCCTTGAGGCAAAAAGTTAGTCCCATCGCTCCGGGGAAGGGTGGCTGCCTAGGATCGATGGCTCGCCCTGTCGTCGCGGACACGGCTGCTGCACGGGTGACACGGCAGCTCCTCGGCAGATATCGCCTGCCGGCGTCCTTAGGCTTGGTCCTCACCAAGCCCGTTCCAGCACCGTTTCAGCAGCCCCAACCCGGCCTATGTCCTCCACCGTCCCCGTCTGGCCCCATCGCGACAGCACTGCCCCAGGCCCTGGCGAGACGGACGCCTGCGGGGTGGGTTTCCTGGCCCACCTCGATGGGGTCCCCAACCACTGGGTGCTGCAGCAGGCCCTGCGGGGCCTCCGTTGCATGGAGCACCGGGGCGGCTGCGGCGGCGATGGTGATTCCGGCGACGGCGCCGGCCTGCTGACCGCGATCCCCTGGAGTTACCTGGAGGCCGTGTGGCCGGCGGCCGCCGCCTCCACGGCGATCGTGCGCGGGCTGGGGATGCTGTTTCTGCCGGCGGATCCCGAGCGCCGCGACCAGGCCCGCCGCATCTGCGACGAGGAGGCCGAGCGCCTCGGGCTGCTGAGCCTCGGCTGGCGGGAGGTCCCCATCGTCCCCGAGGTGCTCGGTCCCCTGGCGCGGGAGAACGCCCCGGCCATCGAGCAGTGGCTGCTGGCCGCCCCCGATGCGGTGCCCGGCGTCATGGCTGATGTGGACGCCCTCGAATCCCTGCTGTTCCGCCTGCGCCGCCGCGCCGTCGACCGGGTGCGGGAGGTGTGGGGGGCCGACACCACCGACCTCTATTTCGCCTCGATCAGCGCCCGCACCGTCGTTTACAAGGGCATGGTGCGCTCAGAGGTGCTCGACGCCTTCTACACCGACCTGCGGGATGAGCGCTTCAGCGTCGCCTTCGCGGTGTACCACCGCCGCTTCAGCACCAACACCCTGCCCCGCTGGCCCCTGGCCCAGCCGATGCGGCTGCTGGGCCACAACGGCGAGATCAACACCCTGCTGGGCAACATCAACTGGGCCCGGGCCGCCGAATCCCACCTTGAGGCCGTCTGGGGGGATGCCGCCCGGGACCTGCGTCCCCTGGTCAACGCCGCCTTCAGCGATTCGGCCAACCTCGACGCCACCCTCGAGCTGATGGTGCGCAGCGGCCGGCCGATCACCGACAGTCTGCTTACCCTGGTTCCGGAAGCCTTCCGCGACCAGCCCGAACTCGATGAACGGCCGGCGATCAAGGCCTTCTACGAATACAGCGCCTGCCTGCAGGAGCCCTGGGACGGTCCCGCCCTGCTCGTCTTCAGCGACGGCCGCATGGTGGGGGCCACCCTCGACCGCAACGGCCTGCGGCCGGCCCGTTACTGCATCACCAGCGACGGCTACGTGGTGATGGGCTCGGAGACGGGCGTGGTCGAACTGGAGGAATCCCGGATCATCGAGAAGGCCCGCCTCGGCCCCGGCCAGATGCTGGCCGTCGATCTGGAGCAGCACCGGCTGCTGCGCAACTGGGATGTGAAGGAGGAGACGGCGGCGCGCCTCCCCTATGCCGGCTGGCTGCTCGACCATCGCCGCAGCCTGTGCCCCGGCGTGTGGGAGCAGGAGCGCTCCCTGGGAGAACTGGAGCTGCTCCAGCAACAGACCGCCTTCGGCTTCACCGCCGAGGACCTCGACCTGGTGATCGAGGACATGGCCGGCCAGGGCAAGGAGCCCACCTACTGCATGGGGGACGACATCCCCCTGGCGGTGCTGTCCTCCAAGCCCCACCTCCTCTACGACTACTTCAAGCAGCGCTTCGCCCAGGTCACCAACCCCCCGATCGACCCGCTGCGCGAAAAGCTGGTCATGAGCCTGGAGATGCACCTGGGCCGGCGCGGCTCGGCCCTCCGGCCCGATGCCTCCGGCGCCGCCGTGCTGCACCTCACCACCCCGGTGCTCAACGAGGCCGAACTGGAGGATCTCGGCTCCCACGGCCTGGGGCTCACCACCCTCTCCACGCTCCTGCCGGTGGCCAGCGGCCCCGACGGGCTGGAGCAGGCCCTGCATCGGCTCTGCTTCGAGGCGGAGGCGGCCGTGCGCAGCGGCACCCAGATCCTGGTCCTCTCCGACCGCGCCGATGGCGGCATCAGCCCCGGCACCACGGCCATTCCTCCCCTGCTGGGGGTGGGGGCGGTGCACCACCACCTGCTGCGCCTCGGCCTGCGCCTGCAGTGCTCCCTGGTGGTCGACACCGCCCAGTGCTGGAGCACCCACCACCTCGCCTGCCTGATCGGCTACGGCGCCAGCGCCGTCTGCCCATGGCTCACCTGGGAGACCACCCGCCACTGGCTGGCCCATCCCCGCACCCAGTCGATGATCGAACGGGGCAAACTCCCCCGCCTCGATGCCGACATGGCCCAGGCCAACGTGCGCAAGGCCCTGGAGGAGGGACTGCGCAAGATCCTCTCCAAGATCGGCATCTCCCTGCTGGCCAGCTACCACGGCGCCCAGATCTTTGAAGCCATCGGCATCGGTGCCGATCTGATCGATCTGGCCTTCACCGGCACCACCAGCCGGGTCGCCGGTCTCAGCCTCCAGGATCTGGCCAGCGAGACCCTGGCCTTCCATGCCAAGGCCTACCCGGAGCTCAACCGCACCAAGCTGGAGTTCATGGGCTTTGTGCAGTACCGCACCAGCGGTGAGTTCCACCTCAATAACCCGGACATGTCCAAGGCCCTGCACGCCGCCGTGGCGGCGGGCCCCGGCTACGACCACTTCACCACCTACCGCACCCTGCTGGAGAACCGCCCGGTCACGGCGCTGCGGGATCTGCTTGAGCTGCGTCCGGCTCCGACGCCCCTGCCGATCGAGCAGGTGGAGAGCGTGGAGAGCATCTGCAGCCGGTTCTGCACCGGCGGCATGAGCCTGGGGGCCCTCTCCAGGGAGGCCCATGAGGTGCTGGCGGTGGCGATGAACCGCATCGGCGGCAAGAGCAACTGCGGCGAGGGCGGCGAGGACCCGGCCCGCTACCACCCCCTCCACGACGTCGATGGTGAGGGCCATTCGCCCACCCTTCCCACCCTGCGCGGTCTCCGCAACGGCGACAGCGCCTGCTCCGCCATCAAGCAGATCGCCTCGGGTCGCTTCGGCGTCACCCCGGCCTACCTGCGCAGCGGCCAGCAACTGGAGATCAAGGTGGCCCAGGGCGCCAAGCCCGGCGAGGGCGGCCAGCTGCCCGGCCCCAAGGTGGACACCTACATCGCCTGGCTGCGCAACAGCAAGCCCGGCGTGGCGCTGATCTCACCGCCGCCGCACCACGACATCTATTCGATTGAGGATCTGGCCCAGCTGATCCATGACCTGCACCAGGTGAATCCCGCCGCGCGGGTCTCGGTGAAGCTGGTGGCCGAGATCGGCATCGGCACCATCGCCGCCGGTGTGGCCAAGGCCAATGCCGACGTGATCCAGATCTCCGGCCACGACGGCGGCACCGGAGCCTCGCCGCTGAGTTCGATCAAGCACGCCGGCAGCCCCTGGGAGCTGGGGCTGACCGAGGTGCACCGCAGCCTGCTGGAGAACGGCCTGCGCGACCGGGTGCTGCTGCGGGCCGACGGTGGTCTCAAGAGCGGCTGGGACGTCCTGATCGCCGCCCTGCTGGGGGCCGAGGAGTACGGCTTCGGCTCGGTCGCCATGATCGCCGAGGGCTGCATCATGGCCCGCGTCTGCCACACCAATAACTGCCCGGTGGGGGTCGCCACCCAGAAGGAGGCCCTGCGCAAGCGCTTCACCGGCCTGCCCGAGCATGTCGTCAACTTCTTCGTCTTCGTGGCCGAGGAGGTGCGCCAGCTGCTGAGCGTGCTGGGTGTGGCCCGGCTCGAGGACCTGATCGGTCGCACCGATCTGCTGGCGCCCCGCGCCATCGCCCTCACCAAGACCAGCGCCCTCGATCTCTCCTGCCTGCTGGATCCGATCCCCGCCGCCGCCGACCGTGCCTGGCTCCGGCACGACGACGAGGCCCACGGCAACGGCCCGGTGCTCGAGGACGGGCTGCTCGCGGACGCGGAGGTGCGCGCCGCGATCGAGAGCCACGGCCAGGTGGCGCGCCAGCTGCCGATCGTGAACACCGACCGCAGCGTGGGGGCCCGTCTGGCCGGCGAGATCGCCGCCCTGCATGGCAACACCGGCTTCCAGGGGGGCCTCGCCCTCACCTTCCATGGTGCCGCCGGCCAGAGCTTCGGCGCCTTCGTGCTCCAGGGCATGGACCTGCGCCTCGTGGGCGAGGCCAACGACTACGTGGGCAAGGGCATCAACGGTGGTCGCATCACCCTGGTGCCCCCCGCCGCCGTCCGTGACCCCGGCGCCCAGGTGATCCTCGGCAACACGTGCCTGTACGGCGCCACCGGCGGGGAGCTGTTCGCCCTCGGCCGGGCCGGCGAGCGCTTCGCCGTGCGCAACAGCGGCGCCCGCACCGTGGTGGAGGGCGTCGGTGATCACTGCTGCGAGTACATGACCGGTGGCGTGGTGGTGGTGCTGGGCAGCACCGGCCGCAACGTGGCCGCCGGCATGACCGGCGGGGTGGCCTTCCTGCTCGACGAGACGGGAGGTCTGGCGGCCCGCCTCAATCCTGAGTCGGTGGCGCTGGTGGCCCTCACCACCCCCGAACAGGAGGGCCTGCTGCTGCCCCTGCTGGAGGCCCATCTGCAGGCCACCGGCAGCGCCAGGGCCGCGGCGATCCTGGCCGACTGGCCCACCTGGAAGGGGCGCTTCCGGGTGCTGGTGCCCCCCAGCGAGAAGGCCGCGGTGGGCCTGGCCGCCCGGGAAGCCGTGGCGGCCTGAGCGGGTCAGACGGTCGGGTTCAAGAAGTCGTCGCAGACCTTCTGGAACGCGCTGAAGGTGTCGTCGTTGTTCATGCCGGCGACGGCGACAGACCCGGCAGCCAATTTTGGGTTGCCGCTGATCGAGAGGGCCATGGGCAAGCTGGCGTTCTCGACGCAGGCCATCAGGTCGTTCAACCCGAGCACCACGTCCGACTAGACGTGCGGCACCGCCAGGGCCGGCTCCCCCGGCGTCAACAGGGCCACCACCAGGCCGAGGGAGGCAAGTTTGCCCATGGCCGGACCAGGGGCTGCCACGTCCCAATCCTGCATCGGGATCCGTTTCTGGTCAGCGGGGCTGGTCGCGCATCAGGCGTCGCACTTCGCCGGCGTGGTAACTGCTGCGGGTGAGCGGACTGCTCACCACCTGGAGGAAGCCCAGGTCGCCTTCCCCGTGAAGGCGGAAGCTCTCGAACACCTCCGGCGACGCGAAGCGCTGGACCGGCAGGTGTTTCGGGCCTGGGGAGAGGTACTGGCCGATGGTGACGATGTCGACGGCGTGGGCGCGCAGATCGGCCATCACGGCGCGGACCTCGTCGTCGCTTTCGCCCAGGCCCACCATCAGCCCTGATTTGGTGTAGGTGCGCGGCCAGTCCTGGCGGACCCGGCGCAGCAGCTCCAGCGAGCGTTCATAGACCCCCTGGGGCCGCACCTGCCGGTAGAGCCGGGGCACCGTCTCGATGTTGTGGTTGAGCACCTCCGGCGCCGCCGCCATCACCGCCGCCAGGGCCTCCCAGGCGCCACACAGATCGGGCAGCAGGATCTCGATCGTGGTGAGGGGAGACGTGCGGCGCACGGCCTCGATGCAGGCCACGAACTGGCTGGCGCCGCCGTCGGCCAGGTCGTCGCGGTTGACCGAGGTGATCACCACGTGGCTCAGGCCCAGGCGCCGCACCGCCTCCCCGAGGCGCTCGGGTTCGGTGGGGTCCAGCGCCCGCACGCTGCGGTCGAAGTCGATGTCGCAGTAGGGACAGGCCCGGGTGCAGCCCGGCCCCATGATCAGGAAGGTGGCGGTGCCACCGGCGAAGCACTCGCCGATGTTCGGGCAGCTGGCCTCCTGGCAGACCGTGTTGAGCTTGAGGTCGACCAGCAGATCCGCCACCGCCCCGATCCGCTCCCGCTGCGGCGCCTTGACCCGCAACCAGGGCGGCTTGGTGGGGGCGGGCCGGGGGTCGCTGACGGTCACGGGCATCGCTGGGCTGTGCGGACTGTAGGCAGGACACTCCAGACGCCTGGGGCAGCGGTCGGCTGCAGCCCATCCCCTAAAGTTTGGCCATCGGGATGTGGCGCAGCTTGGTAGCGCACTTCGTTCGGGACGAAGGGGCCGCAGGTTCGAATCCTGTCATCCCGATTCAACACCTGCCTGCACCACTAGCAAACCGCTAGTGCACATGGCACAAAGTCAGTCGGGACGGCTATAGCGGGTCGCTATACTGATCCTATAGCTCAGGTGCCTAGCTCAGGTACCAATCCCGACATGGCTTCGACCCCTTCCAGCGAGCTGGGCTGGCTCACGCACGAGCTGCGCCAGTCCATCTCCCCTTGCGTCTTCCGCTACGAGTGGAGCAACGCCCGCCAGGGCCTCAAGTTGCTGCTCAGCGGCGACTGGAGCCGGCGCCGGACCCACACGACCCGCACGATCCACGGGGTCGATGGGGTGCCGATCCGCAAAGGCCCAGGACCGTTGAGCACCACCGAGCGGCAACTGGCCCTGGCCGCAGGCCTGAGGCTGGTGCGCACCTGGCTGGATGGCGGCGACACCCGCCAGCGACGTCGTCCCACCTGCCAGCCCTGCCATGCCCTCCTGGACCGGCAACACCGGGTTCTCTTCGATCACGTCCGCGCTCGCTCCTGCGGGTTCGCCCGCAAGCGCAAGTTGCTGCGTCATGGCCAGGCCCTCTTTGAGTGGCTGGACCTAAGAGGGCTGACCCTCGACAGCCCCAATGTCCTGGCCTGGGCGGGGGATGGCGTGCGCCGGGATACGGCCAACTACTCCGATCGGCTCTTCGTCGGCCAGTGGGCGATCGAGCTGAACGGCCAGGCCTGGGTCGTGCCGAAGCATCGACGTGCCCTGACCCCCAAGGTCAAGCGCGCGTTCACGGAGGCGGCCACCGACAGCGATGTCGAGGAGATCTTCGCCCTGATCAGCGACCCCGTCGCTCAAGCGTTCTGCCGGGTGGTCGCTGCCACCGGTTGCCGCCCCAGCGAGGTGCCCTTTTTTGACTGGGAGACATGGGACCGAGAGGAGCGACCGATGGGGCTGCAGGGGTTTTCGCCGAAGGTCAAGAAGGAGTTCGTCGCCGCCGTGCATCCCCGTCGGTGGCTCGCCGATCTTGACCACTCCCTGTTGCGCGTTCCTGGCATCGACCCAACGGACCGGTCTCCTAGCGAGGAAGTGGCGGAGCGGAACACCCGCCATTCCTCGCGGCTGCTGAAACTGGTCCACAAGGATCTGGCCGCGGCAGGGTTCACCTGCCTGCCGACGTGGACGGATCTGCGGCACCTGTGGTCGATCCGAGCCCAAGCCGATGGTCTGGACCGCAAGACCGCTGCGCTGTCCCAGGCGCACAGCGAGCGGATGGCCGCCGAGGTCTACCTGCGCCATGGCGAGCGACGTCAGGCACTTGCAGGTATCCAGCGGTTCGCTAGTGTTGTTCAAGCGGTCTGATAGCCATGGCAGCCAAAAGCATCCTCCTCAAGGTCTCGCCCGAGGTGCACGCCGGGATTCAGGAGGTCGCTGGCCGGCATCAGCGATCCATGCAGGGCGTGTTGGTGGCCTTGATCGAGAGCTGGCTCCAGGCAGGCGGCCCCGACCCGCTTCAGTTCGACATGCAGAATCCTCAGGCGGCATCCGGCGCGGCTGTCGATCGTGAAGCTCGCCGCGCGATTGAGGCCTTGGTCGAGCGAGTTAGTGACCTCCAGGAGCAGGTGCTAGGGCTGACGGCCAGTAGGGATCCAGGCCGGTCTGGCTGGGCGGAGAGGGTGGTGTCCGATCTCGGTGTCGGTGTCGAGCGCCGTGGGAGGTCTGGAGGGACACCCTTTGGCTCTGCCGTGGTGGTGACCAAGACCTATGACGGGCAGATACCCCCTGACATGAGGGTGTCTCAGGCTGAACAGCTCGCCTCTTACCAGGCTGGTCTAGGAGGGCTCCCACCGAGCACCGATGCGAGCGATGAGAGCCTCGCGTATTTGAAAGAACTCGGGACTCGGCCGAGCACCACTGCGGCGCCTCTCGATGTCCACAGTTGATGCTGCGGATCTGCTTTTCGCGACTGGCTACCGAGCGGTTGCGAACTGTGCTGATCGAGGAGGAGGTTGCCGCGCTGCTCTGACCCAATCACCCACCACTTCCCTCCTTTGACGCCATGACCACCACCCGTTCACCCTGGGCCGACCTGATCCCGCCCGACGACATGCCCCACCTTCCGGAATCCCTGGAACTCCCGAGCGCCGCCCTACGGGCCATCGTCGCCGCCTGCTCCGAGGTTGCCGCCCGTAACGCCTTCGACTATCTGGGGTGCGCCGAAACCGCTGAGGTGCTGGCCGCCAGCGTGCCCGACTTGACTCCGGCCGCCGCGGCCGTATTGCTGGGCACCTTGGCTGAGTCCCTGGAGCTGGAGCCCCTGAACTACCCGGAGGACCTGCTTGAGGTCATCCGCGATGAGTCCTGGCCCGATGCGTTTGATGTGGACAAGGAGGACGTGGCCACGGTTGCGGGTGCCATGCGTGAGGCCTTCGACGCCCTGGAGCCCTGCACCTTTCCAGCCCTTCCCGACGATGCGATCGACCCCCGAGCGATCCCGGCCACCCTGAGTCCGCGACCTGCCACCGCCCACGACGTCATAGCCCTCACCGCTTGGACCGCCTTCACCTTCCCCGAACGCCCAAACCCTGAGATCGGCTGGCCGCTGGTGGTTGTCCAAGGCGAGGCCCTGCCGGTGCCCGGCCTGGAGGCGCTGGAGGCCCTGCACCACTACTCCGCCCTGACCCATGACCCTGTGGAGCCCGGCCACCCCGATTCGTGGGAGGTGCTGCTGGAGCTGCCGCCCCTCGATGCCCAGGCCCTGGCCCGACGTGCCGAAGCCGAGGCCGCCAAGGCTGCCAGCCGCAGCGACCGGATGAGAGCCGAGGAGGCCGCCTACGACGTCGACCGTCTCGCCCGCGAGATCAACCGCGCCAACGCCGCCGCCACCGTTGCCGCGATGCTGGCCCGCGCCAGGCTGACCCGCCCCTGACCGTCAGCACCGGTCGACCCCGTCGCCCCTGGCCTCCCGGCTGGGGGCTTTCTGCTGCTTCCCCCTCTACGCCGTCGCCGTCCTGGGGGAGTAGGAGCCGGTATCCAGCAATTCCCGATTCCTGATAGGAAGCCCGAAGTTACTGGCTACCGCCGCGATGCCGTGCGCGATCTATCAGCCGGGTACCCCTTTGATCCGTGTCCGGTTTTTTCCCACAGCGCGCTCGCTTCCTATAGAGCGAGGGCAAAAAGTGGACACCACCGATCGATCACCGGCTCGCGTTCAGGTTCGGTTCCGCCTTGAAGCACTTCACCCTCGCCCCGCGAGGTCCGCAACGGCTTAGCGACGTCTGCTTGGCTCCGACCTTGCGAAGCAAGCCCCCGATGGTGGCCATCGCCACCGGAGGCAGAACCCCTTTGCGATCACATCCGGGGATCTGGGCCCCCTTGGAGAAGAACCTGGCCCTGAGCAGACGGGCTCGGTCCTCCTTCTCCAGGGTGCTCAGCGCTTCCCATACAGCCATCACCTCCGGTGAAGAGGCGGTGTAGCTGGGAGCCATCAGTAGGCCGTCCAGGTGCAACATGCGAGCCAGGCCGATCTTCTCGACCAGTGACGCGTTGATCCGGTCAGTGGGAAGCCCATCCTCCAGTTCGGTGTCCACCTGATCCTCGTGGGCCTCCAACGCCATGGCCCCAGTGAGGATCTGATACTCCGGCCAGAAGCCTCCAGGGCCCTTCTCTTCTTCAAGGGTGGAAGGCTTGTGGCCATCGGTACTCGCCGCTTTCCGGGGCCCCGCTGACGCGCTGGAGGCCGATTCGACGATGCGGTAGCCCTCGGCCAGCAGCATCCGCCGGAGGACTGATTCTGAGGCAAAGGCCTCGGCCGACTGACGAGCTTCGTAGGCGGTCAGTGCCCCCATGACGGCGGGCGGCAAAGCCTGCAGATCGCCAACGAAGCGCTCCTTTCCAGCCCGCTCCATCAGCTCGGCATAGTGGGCTCCGACCCCGCGCGCTGCGGTGATCCTGTGAGTCTGAGCGGCGTTAGGTACAGCTCGGCGCAGAGACAGGACCCGACGAGGAGCTTTCCGGCAACGGTTGAGCATCTGCACTGCCTCCGCCGGTCCGATGGCATGGTCCTGTAGCACCACCACCAACTGGAAGCGCTCACCAATGAGCGAGACCCCTGAGGTCAAGGCCTGGGTGTGGAGCACCACGTCTAGCGACTCAGCCTGGCCGTCGGGGTCCCTCATGAAGGCTGTGATGGAAGGATCGCCGCTCGTCTCCCCGGTCACCATCAACACACGGGCCTCCGGCCTGCGGCGGCGGATCTCCTCCCCGACCAGCGCTGCCTCCTTAAGCGAGGCAAGTGCGATCCAGACCGGCTGATCCCGCTCGATCTCGTTGTAAGCGAGGGCCAGTGCTTCGCCGTGCCCCATCAGCTCGACATCCTTGGGCCACTGATGGGTCGTGCTGATCAGATGACACCGTCGGCCTGCGATCGCTTCCAGCAGGTCCAGGGTGATGTCGCTGATCGCTGCATCAGCCGCAATGGTCATGACCTTCTGGTGGGCCATCAGCTCGAGAAGGTGGTCGAGTGCCCTACCTCGGGATGCGAAGAGCGATTCAGTGCCGCCGCAGAGTAGGTAGGGCAGGAACTGATCGACTTCGTCCAGTTGCAGAATGGCGAAGGGAAGGTCTCCATTCTTGAGTTCCTTGAGCATGCGCGGGAGTGCCGCTGGAGAAGTTGCTGACTCGCAGCAACAGGTGACTCCAGGCCCCACAACTGGCCAGGTACTGATCACAGAGGACCCCCGAACGCGGACGATCCCGAACTCCGGCCCGTACTTCCCCGCCAGGCTTGCACGATGGGTGGGAGCGATCATTCCCACGCCACAACCCTGCCTCCTCAAGGCCGCCAGCACCTGGACCACGGCCTCCGTCTTGGAGGTCCCGGTAGCGCCGGCGAGGGCCACGAGGCGGGTCTTGAGCAACCCCTCGATCACGGCTTCTCCGGTGAAGCAGCCACTGATGATCTGGTCTGGTGAGCGGGTAAGCCGAACCGGGGCATCCAGAGGCTTCGGCTCGAAGCTGTTTGCCTCGCTGAGCTGAGCGAGCAGTATTGGCGGCTGAGGAGCGCTGCGCAGACGCGCGAGACAACGCTGAAGGAGATCGTCAGGGAGAGCCGCGATGGCGGAGTCATCCAGGTCGGAGAGTTCCCTGTAGAGGTCCTGGATCGTGTCGGCGACATCGTCGGTCCCCTTCCCGAGTGACCCATCCCAGAGGCAGACCCTTGCTGTGGCCTTCGTGTCGCGATTGATCGCCCGCGCCAGGCGTTCGGCGTGGATCCGCTCAGCCTCGCCCTTTCCAGCATCGAAGCGGATCGTGATCTTCCGATCGGGACAGCACAGGCGCCGGATCATTGAGCGCAAGCGTGAACTCCGCCTCTGGAACCCACAGGTGATCCCTCCGAGGGCGATAGCGACCTGCCCAGCACTGATCGCCGCCAGCGCCTTCTTGGCTCCCTCCTCGATGAAGATCGGAATCTCTGGGTCCTCGATCACAAGACGCCAGAACAAAGCTGGGGTGTAGGTGAGAGGGTCTATCTCGGTGCCAGCGGGGAGAATTTTGCGCGCCCACTCCAGGGGGACCAGAGGCAGGTAGGTCGGGTCCGTATCGGTCAGCCCGTCAGAGAGATAGCGAAGCTCCTTGCCGCTCTTGTCGAGGATCGGCTTCTCCAGCCTCATCGTGGAGAACACGGCTCGATCCAGGACCTGACCGTTCTTCGAGCCAACCCCGTAGAAAGCCAAGCCACCCGCACGGAGTGAGGCTGAATGCTCCTCGACCAGGGCAATATGCCGGAGCCTGACCGATTGGCCGGGGCGAGTCTCCTCGCGCATTGCGCGTACCTTCTCCTCGATACGGGTGACCTGCTCGGGTGCCATGCCCAAGGAGGTGTTCGCCGCGAGGATCTCGGGGGAGATCCCTGCAAGCTGGGCAGTGTCTGGTCTCGTCTGATCGGACGCAGTCGGGTATTGGAAGACGCCACTACGACCCAGGGCCGACACACCAGGACTGGAGTTCAAGCATCCCGAGGCACCATTCATGGGGGTTGACAGCGTTGGAGTCACCCTACCCATCGTGTTCGGCTCCCATCCTGCCTTCCCCTCCTGTTCCCTGAGATGGCCTTGAGGTCTGAGTCGACAAGATCAGCACCCTTTGCCACAGCCGCCAACACCACTACATCCCCAAAGTTCCCCGCAGTGGGTGTGTGAGGAACGCAGATAGCTTGAGCCCATCGAGCTTCACCGCCCACCGATCAATCTGCCCTTCCCCCGATGCCGTCGACCTGGGCCCTGCCACCAGGCCCAGCGCCGCCACCAGAGTTGGATCAGATCGCCGCCATCGCCCGAGAGCTGAGCAGCACCGGGCTGGTCTGAACTGCTGGCTTTAGCCGCGTCAAGTGGGGGGTAAGTGTCTGACCGATGGGGGGAGTGAAGTGACATTCCGGCACCGCAAGCGATAAGGGGCTGTCACTGAACCCTGTGCCTAGGCCTGCGCCTCAGGGCCTGCCGAGGATCACCCGCACCGCCGCTGCCCGCCTCGACCTCCGCCTTGTAGCGGTCCTGGCTGCGCTCGACGCACCGCTCCGCGAAGTCCAGGTCGTCCATGCCCTGCTCTTCCGGCGTGAGCTGGCCGTAGGCCTCGCCGAGGGCGCCGCCGACCGCCGCGTCCGTCCAGATCCTCTGCAGGATGGCCGGGTGCCGATAGGCCACCCCCCGCGCCCAGCGACCGTCGTCCCTGGCCTGCCGGACCAGCCATGGGCCGAGATCGTCGCCGGCCATCTTGCTTCGCCACGCCAGCCGCCGGAACCGGGCCATCACCGCCCTGGTTCGTCTGGCCTTGATCTGTTTGTCGACGTCTGCCGAGGCCCTGATCGCCACAGCGCCTCCGGCTGTCCGGCCACCAGTCTCCCATCGCCGAGCTGGGCCACGCCCTCCACGACCTCGACCACCTGGGCGACGGGCCCGACATCTGCAGCGGTGCGCCACAACTCAATAGATTCGGTGCAACGGACTATGAACCGACAAAACTGGCTTCTGAATGCGCCGAAACTCTGCGCCAGAATGTGACAAGCTCTAGCTGCCCTCATGGCCCTCATCGGATACGCCCGCTGCTCCACCGTCCAGCAGGACACGGCAGCCCAACTCGATGCTCTTGCCTCTGCAGGGGTGCCGAGCAATCGGATCTACTCGGAGCACATCAGCGGTGCCGCGCCGTTCTCGGATCGGGTGAAGCTCAAGGCCGCCCTTGCCGCCCTCGGGCCGGGAGATGTCCTCGTGGTGCCGAAGCTCGATCGGATCGGCCGCTCGATGGAAGACTGCGTCTCTCGCGTTGCCGAGCTGCTGGATCGCGGCTGTCACGTGCGCACCCTCGATGGCCGCGTGGACACCCTGGGCCTTGGGAAGATGGCGAAGCTCGTGGTGGGCATCCTGGCCGCCGCAGCCGAGATCGAACGGGAGCTGATCCTGGAGCGCACCGAGGAAGGCCGGCTGCGCGCCCTGGCGGCTGGCGTGAAGTTCGGCCGCAAGCACTCCTACAAGCCTGCCCAGGCCGAGCACGTCAAGGAACTGGCAGCCCAGGGGCTCCCCCATCGCAAGGTGGCCGCCATGGTGGGCCTCTCCGCCACCACAGTGCGCCGGATCCTGCAGGAGGCCTGATACCCCAGATGTCGGCGCTGATCGACGAGGACCAGGCAGCCCGGAGAGCTGCCTGCTGATGGCCTGGTTCTACTTCACCGAAGGGGCATCGTCTCGATAGTGAGCGACCGGGACCCTCACGGATGAGGATAAAAAGATAGACGAGATCGAGTTCAGAATGCTCCTGATCAAGCGGGGCGAGGAGAACTTCACGGACCGGAAGGCCGCGAAGCGTGGTGAGGTCGTGGACTGATCACCCTGTTCGTCATCGGCTCCGGCCAGGGTCTTCTGCTGGGCCGCCGCAGGGGTAAGCCCGCCAGCCCACCGTTCTGAGCAGGCCGCTCAGCGGGGGGCAAACAACCCGTTGGAGCTTGCGGCCAGAGGCATGGTCACCGTGAAACGGCTGCCGGAGTGCCCATCCGAGCACACCGTGATCGCCCCCCGGTGGCGGCGCACGATCGCCGCCACGATCGACAGACCCAGGCCCGTGCCGCCCTGCTGGCGATAACGCCCTGGATCACTGCGGAAGAAGCGATCAAAGATGCGTTGCTGATTGGCTGGAGTGATGCCGATGCCACTGTCCTGCACCTCCAGCAGCCCAAGACTTCCCTCAAGCCTCAGACTCAGCACCACTTCCCCGCCTGGGGGCGTGTAGTGAATCGCGTTCAAGAGCAGGTTGGACACGAGCCGATAGAGCTCCGATTCCACTCCAAGCACGTCGAGACTTTGATCACCACCCACCAAACGCAGCTGCAGTCCTGCCGCCGCCGCCGCCTCGCTGGTCTCCTCCAGCAGGTCGCGCGCGATCTGCGGCAAGGAGCATGGCTTCCGTGCCGCTGTTGCCTCGGGACCCTCAAGCCGGGCGAGAAGCAGAAGGTCGGTGATCAAGCGGCTAAGCCGTTGCCCCTGCTTGTAGACCACCGCCAGCGTCTGCTCCCCAGCAATGGGGTCAGCTGACAGCTGGCTCTTGTGGGCCTCCACCACGGCGAGCAGGTTGGCCAGAGGTGCGCGCAGCTCATGGGCTGCATCGGCGGTGAACTGCTCCTGTTGCCGGTACGCCGCCAGCAGGGGCCTCATCGCCAGGCCGGACAACCACCAGCTGGCAAGGCCTGCCACCAGCAGAGCCAGCACAACAATCGTCTGGGTTGTCCACCAGAGCCGTTCCCGGTCGGCGTCGAGCCCGCGCAAGCTGCGCCCGATCTGCAGATAGCCCCAATCCAGCTCCATGGGATCCGCCCCTGCACGGGCTGGCGTGTGGGCATGGTGCAGGTGGATCGAATACTGCAGGAAGCGCTCACCTCCCGGCGTCTCCACCACCCTCCACACTGCATCGGGGCGCTCAGCCTTGGCGGATTGGGAGCCAGGTGAGTGAGCGATCAGAACGCCACGGGGATCCAGCAGGCGCAGGTAAAACCGCTCCGGGTCGGTGATGCTCACCGCATGGCGCGGCACCAGTGAGGGGGGCAACGGACAGGGCTCGTTCACCAGGCACAACCCCGGCAGCACTGCGGCGAGCTGGGCGGAGGGCCTGGCCTCTGGTGGCAGCAACGGCTTAAGGCTGTCATGCAAGGTGCCGGCCAGGGTTTCCACCTCGCGCTCGAGGGCCGACCAGTTGGAGCGCATCAGCAGGCCCAACATCCCAAGGCCAGCGCCATAGAGGATCACCCCGATCACCAGCAGGTAGACAGCCGCCAGCCGCAGGCGGCTGCGGGACATGGGACCAGGCCTGGCCATGGCGAGCCGTTCTATGGCTCTTCCTCAGGCTCCGGATCAAAGCGGTAACCCTTCGAGGGGACCGTGACAATCGGACAGGGCAGCCCGTGACTGGCGATCTTGCGCCGCAGCAGACGCACCTGGGCCGCCACCACATTGCTGATCGGATCCTCATCCAGCGACCAGAGCTGGGACCGCAGCCGCGCTCCTGGAATGATCTCCTGCGAATGCTCCATGAAGTAGGCCATGAGCTGGAGTTCCTTCGCCGACAGGGTGATCCTGGTGGTTTCCTCTCCCCGCTGAACGCTGAGGCAGCCCTGGGCCGGATCCAGCACATAGGGCCCGGAACTGAGCAGTGGCTCGCGGTAATTGGGCTGGCGGCGTTGCAGCGCGCGGATCCTCGCCAGCAGTTCCTCCATCGCGAAGGGCTTGCTCAGGTAGTCGTCGGCACCGGCATCAAGGCCTTGCACGCGGTGGCTGGTGTCGGCCAGGGCCGTGAGCATCAGCACCGGCAGGGTCAGACCGGCCCCGCGCACCCGACGGCATAGTTCCGGGCCTGAAAGACCCGGCAGCATCCAATCGACGATCAGCAGGTTGTAGGTGGCCAGCTCGCTGCGCAGCAGGCTCCAGGCCCCCAGACCCTCCGCCACGTGATCGACGACATGCTGCTCGGCCCTGAGCACCGTCTGGATCGCCCCGGCCAGCTCCGCTTCGTCCTCCACCAACAGGATGCGCAGGGGCATGGGCCTGGGCCAGGGGTGCGAATGGAGCTGATCCTAGGCAGCGCAGGCGGTTTCACCTGTTTTTCATCCCCACTGCGGCATCCTCTGCGGGTCCTTGTCCTGCCCTTGCGGCAGCAGCAGCATGCGCGCCTTTCTTTTGGCCGGCAGCCTCAGCCTCGGAACCCTGGCCCTCGGCGGCCTCAGTCCATCAATGGCCCACGTGGGTCATGGCGATGAGTTTCAGCAGCAGGGGAATGTGCGCCAGGTGCAGGCCAGCGCCGAGCTCGATTCCATGCTGGGCATCACCACCGCTCCCGCCACCGAAGCCGGCGGCGTGGTGTCGATTCCGGTCGCCGCGGTGGTGGATGCGGACGGCAAGCCCCTGGCCTTCGTGAAAAGCGGCACCACCTACGACCCGGTGTTCCTCCAGACCGGCGCCAGCAAGGGCGATCAGATCGAAATCACCGACGGCAGCATCTCGCCGGGAGACGACGTGGTGACCCAGGGGGCCCTCTCGCTCTACGCCGAATCGAAGAAGAGCCAGAGCGCCACCGCACCCAGCGGGGAAGGAACCACAACGGCAACAGCACTCACCGCTGCAGAAGTAGGCGGCCTCAACCCCCTGGTGATCGGGGCCGCTGGCGTCGTGGTCGTGGTTGGCGGTGTGGTCGTGGTCTCGCGGCTGGGGAAGAAGAACTGATCTCCGAACCTTTCGCTTTCTCCCTCCTCCCACCCCTTTCCCATGTTTGAACGCCTGCTCAACCAGACGCTGCGCACCTCGATCGCCAGACGCTGGCTGGTGGTTGTGGCCGCCATCCTGATCACGCTCTGGGGCCTTTCGATCCTCAGCCGCATGCCCCTGGATGTCTTCCCCCAGTTCGCCCCTCCCCAGGTGGATGTGCAGACCACCGCCGATGGCCTGGCACCGGAAGAGGTGGAGCAGCGCATCACCGTGCCGATCGAATCGGCCGTCAACGGACTGCCGGGAGTGGAAACCGTGCGCTCCTCCTCGAAGGTGGGGCTCTCGATGGTGCAGGTGGTGTTTGCTCAGAACGCCGACATCAACCGGGCACGCCAATCGGTGGCGGAACGCCTGCAGCAGATCGAGGCGGAGCTGCCCGCCAATGCCAGCGCCCCGGCCATCTCCCCGCTCGTGTCGCCACTGGGCACGATCCTGCAGTACGCCTTCACCTTGAAGGGCGGCGGCCCCACCACGCCGATGGAGCTGCGCCGGATCGTTGCCACCACCTTCAACAACCAGATTTTGGCGGTGCCCGGTGTATCCCAGGTGACCCTCTATGGCGGTGAAGAAGCCCAGCAGCAGATCCAGATCAATCCCCAGCAACTGCAGGCCCGCAATGTGTCGCTGCAGGCCGTGGCTGAGGCGGCTGCAGCGGCAAGCTCCAATGCACCCGGCGGTTTTTTGATCGCGGGCGGGCAGGAGAAACTGATCCGCGCCAGCGGCCAGGCAAGCAGCCCTGAGGAACTCGCCGATTCCGTGGTGACAGGCAGCAAAGGCCAATCGCTCCGGCTCGGGGATGTCGCCGATGTTCAGCTGGCCAGCGCCCTCAAGCGCGGCGATGCCAGCTTCAACGGCAAACCGGCGGTGGTGCTGATGATCAACAAGCAGCCCGACATCGACACCCCCAGAGTCACCCGTGAGGTGGAGGAGCGGATCGCCGCCCTCAGCAAGACCTTGCCGGGCGACATTCAAGTGAAGCGCACCTTCCGGCAGGCCAGTTTCATTGACACGGCGATCAAGAACGTCAGCAGCTCACTGCTAGAAGGCATCGCGATCGTCTCGGTGGTGATGCTGCTGTTCCTGATGAACTGGCGCACCGCCGTCATCACCCTCAGTGCCATCCCCCTGTCGTTGCTGATCGGCCTGATGCTGATGCGCGCCTTTGGGCTGGAGATCAACACCATGACCCTCGGCGGGCTGGTGGTAGCGATCGGCTCGGTGGTCGACGATTCCATTGTCGACATGGAGAACTGCTACAGCGGCCTGCGCCAGAACCAGGTGGCCGCCCAGCCCAAGAATCCCCTGCAGGTGGTGTACGAAACCTCGGTGGAGGTGCGCCAACCAGTGATTCTCTCCACCGTCATCATTGTGGTGGTGTTCGCGCCGATCTTCAGCCTCACAGGAGTGGAAGGGCGGATTTTCGCGCCGATGGGCCTGGCCTATCTGCTGTCGATCGCCGCCTCCACCCTGGTGGCACTCACCCTCTCGCCAGCGCTCTGCGGGATTCTGCTGGCGAACACACGGCTCCCCGCTGAGAGCACCTGGATCGCCAACTGGGCCGAGAGGGCTTACAGGCCAATGCTGGAGATGGCGCTGAACTCACCCAAGCGGGTGCTGGCCGTGGCCCTGGCCGTGGTGGTGCTGGCCTGCGCCATCCTGCCCAGCCTCGGGCGGGTGTTCCTGCCGGAGTTCCGCGAGAAGTCCCTGGTGAATTCGATGGTGCTTTATCCAGGCGTGTCGCTGGAGATGACCAACCGCGCCGGGCTGGCGTTGTCCAACACCCTCAAGGCCAATCCACTGTTTGAGTGGGTGCAGGTTCGTACCGGCCGGGCCCCGGGAGATGCCGATGGGGCAGGCGTCAACCTGGCCCATGTGGATGTGGAGTTGAGCGATGCGGCGATGAAGGATCGCCCTGCCGCCATCGCCGCACTCCGCCAAGCCTTTCTTCGCCTTCCAGGCGTGGCACCCAACATCGGCGGCTTCATCTCCCACCGCATGGATGAGGTTCTCTCGGGGGTGCGCAGCGCCATCGCCATCAAGATCTACGGGCCCGACCTGGCCGAACTGCGCAGGATCGGCGAGCAGGTGCGTGACGCCATCGAACCGATCCAGGGGGTGGTGGATCTGCAGCTCGAACCCCAGTTGCCCATCCAGCAGGTGCAGATCGCTTTCGATCGCAAGGCCGCCACCGCCAACGGACTGACGATGCAGCAACTCGCTGATGCGGTGGAGATCGCCCTCAACGGCAAGACGGTGGGCCAGGTGGTGAGCAACGGCACCGATCGCACCGATGTGGTGGTGATGCTGCCCGAGCAATCCCGTAACAGCCTCGATGCCCTGCGCGCCATTCCGATCTCAACCCCCGCCGGCACCATGCTGCCGCTGGGATCCCTGGCCCGGATTGACAACGGACTGGGCGCCAATGTGGTCAACCGGGAGGATGTGTCTCGCTTGATCGTGGTGTCCGCCAACGTCAGTGGCCGGCCACTGGGAACGGTCGTCGGCGACATCCAAAAGACGATCGACACCAAGATCAAGGTGCCCAGCGGCTACTTGATCCGCTACGGCGGGCAGTTCGAATCAGAGGAGCGGGCCACCGCCAACCTGGTGCTCTACAGCTTGCTGGCCACGGTGGTGATTGCCGTGTTGATGTTCGTGTCCGTCAGATCTCTGCCAGCCACGATCGCCATCCTGATCAATCTGCCCCTGGCCCTTGTCGGTGGCCTGGTAGCGATCCTGCTCACCGGCGGTGTGCTTTCGGTGGCCTCCCTGATTGGATTCATCACCCTGTTCGGGGTGGCGGTCCGCAATGGCCTGCTGTTGGTGGACAACTACAGTCGCCGCCACGCCGAAGGGCTGGAGCTCAAGGAGGTGATCCGCGCCGGCAGCCTGCAGCGCCTCAACGCGATCCTGATGACCGCCCTCACCTCGGCCCTGGGCATGCTGCCGCTGGCCCTGGCCTTCGGGGCCGGCAACGAGATCCTCCAACCCCTGGCGATTGTGGTGCTCGGTGGTTTGCTCACCTCCACCAGCCTCACCCTGCTGGTGCTCCCCGCCCTCTATGCCAGTTTCGGACGCTGGTTGCTTCCCCGGCTCCGCAAGCCTGCGCGAGGCTTGAAGCCATTGGCGGCGATCCTGTGACGAGAGTGAGGGGTAACCCACAGCGGCAGGGGCTGATCGCTGGCCTGCTGGCTGCGGTGTTCTTCGGCCTCAGCGCTCCCTTGATCAGCGTCGTCAGCCAAGAAGGCTCGCCGCTGATGATCGCGGCGCTGCTCTACGCCGGAGCTGCCATAGCGCTGCTGATGGTGCGGGGGTTCCGTGGTCAGCGGCAGCAGGAGTCACCGGTGCAGCGCCGTGACCTTCCACCGCTGCTGGGGCTCACCGTTCTGGGGGGGATGGTTGGTCCGATCTGCCTGGTCCAGGGTCTCACCCTGCTTTCGGCGGGATCCGCCTCGCTGCTGCTGAACCTGGAAGCGGTGTTCACGCTGCTGATCGCGGTGCTGATCGGCCGTGAGCACCTCAGCCGCAGGGGGCTGATCGCGGCCGTGTTGATCCTCTCCGGTGCAGTGCTGCTCGCGGAGGGCTCTCTGCACGGAGCAACCTTGCAGGGCACCCTGCTGATCGCCGGCGCCTGCCTGGCCTGGGGGATCGACAACAACCTGAGCCAGCGCCTGAGCCTGCGCGATCCCCTCCAGATCGCGATGCTGAAGGCGATCGGGGCCTCAACTCCCATGCTGCTGCTGGCCCTGGCGGCCGGCCAATCCCTGCCGGCCTGGCCCGTTCTTCTCGGACTGCTGGTGATCGGCGCGCTGGGCTACGGCCTCTCGATCTGGCTTGATCTGCTGGCCCTACGTCATCTGGGTGCGGCGCGCGAATCCGTGGTGTTTTCAACGGCTCCGTTCGTAGGCGTCCTGTTCTCCGTACTGGTGCTGCGCGAGGCATTCACCAGAGGCATGGGGACGGCCTCAGCCCTGATGCTGCTTGGCGTTGCCGTCCTTCTGAAAGAAGACCATGTGCACTGGCATCGCCATGACACCTTCAGCCATGCCCACCGTCACAGGCACGACCCGACCGGCGGAGACCCCCACCACAGCCACGACCACCCCGGGGATGAGCAGTTCTCAATCGACCCCCCGCAGGCCTACTGGCATGCCCATGAGCATCAGCACGCACCGATTGAGCACGAGCACGCCCACGTCAGTGATGTTCATCACCGCCATGGTCATCGCCAAGGAGGCTGAGGCGCATCGCTACTGCTGACACTGAGATTGATTCAACCATTTCAAGTGAGATTTTTCACACGGCTTTATCAAGGATCTTCAGGCCATGTGTTGACATGAACCTGTGGGCGGCTTCTGTCCTTGTGGCGAAGTTAAGTATCAACGCCAGAAGTGAAGCAGGAACCTTCTGAGTGCTGCTGAGGAGGGCCGCCCCCTCCCCCGCTGGTGTCTCGCCCAGAGCCCCCGGCGAAAAACGGAGCCCTGAGGCCCATGGGGCTGGTCCTTTTGGGGCTCAGATCACCGAGACGGTGCAGCCCCGGGTGCTCTGCAGCTTGCGGGCGATCGCGAAGGCCTTCTCGGCCGGCACGAAGCGCATCTTTGTTGACCGGCATGCCGCGCCGGCCAAAGAACTGCTGCTCGCAGGGGTGGGCGCCGCCCTTGAGGCCATCGGGATAGAAGTGGACGATGACGCGGCGGATTTCGCAGCTGGGGGCCGATGATGTGGCCATGGCCTTGAGGTGAGGAACCCTATCCAGCTGCGCGGCCCGTGCAGGGGAGGCAAGGGCGGCGAAGCCGCTTGCAAGGCCCTTGCCGCCCCAAGCAGGCCAGCGCAGTCTTCGGGTGCTCCTCACCGGGGCCAATGCTGAACAACCCCCCCCCCCCCGCGCGGTGCTGTCCGAGTACCGTTCCTCCACGGCTGCGGCCGATCCGGTGGGCGGTGATCGTGCCCTATGGCCGGCTTCAGAGGTGTGGTGCTTGCTTGGCCTAATGGGTGCGGGGGCAGTTCCTGGCTGTTGGAATCGAGAACCCAGAGAGGCTCCTGGCTGCAGGAGCGATCAAGTGGGGCCAGAGACTCGACACCGACGGAAGCGAAGGAAGCGGTGGGTGCCTGGCGATGAACGCCCGCGCCAAGCCCCGCCTGGGGCATCATGCAATCCAGCGGCATTGAGCAGCCAAAGCGGTCCCAGCCCGCGGGGGAAGCTGATGTGACGCCTGCGATGGCCAGAATCAGGATGTCCATCCCACGGGGGTGGATTACATCCGGCTGCTCACCTGTCATCTTTACAAGGGCTTGATAGTCCAGTGCGAACATCTGAAGAGCTGCTCTCAGAGCTGTCCCAAGGAGCCGGCCGAAAAGGCCCGATCGGCAGGCTGATGGACGGAATGATCGGCGGCTTCTTGTGATTACTGCACTTTTCTCCTTCTGGTTCCGATGAAGATCTTGTTGGTGGAGGATGACGATCGTATCGCCCGGCCGATCATCGAGGAGCTCAGCCATCAGAGCCATGCCGTTGATCATGTGGCCGATGGAATGCGGGCTCTGGCATACACCGAGGCCACGGCCTACGACCTGCTGTTGATTGATTGGATGCTGCCCGGCCTTGATGGCGTCAGCCTCTGCCGCAGGCTCCGGGCACGGGGTCACCAAGGCCACATCCTGATCATCACGGCCCGTGATCAGACCCCGGACAAGGTTGTGGGCCTCGATGCGGGCGCCGATGACTACCTGGCCAAGCCTTTTGATCTGGAGGAACTCTCCGCCCGTGTCCGGGCCTTGGCGCGGCGCCCGCCGGCACTCCAGGACGATCTGCTCAGCCATGGTTCACTACGCCTCGACAGGCAGCGGCAGAAGGTGAACGTGGATGGAAAGCCCGTTCTCCTGACTACGAAGGAATTCATGATCCTGGAATGTTTTCTGCTGCAACCGGAGCGGGTGTTCACCCGTTCTCAGCTACTGGATCGGCTCTGGGACACCGACACCACCTCCAGCGACGCCACGATCCGCACCCACATGGCCAACATCCGGGCCAAGCTGCACGCAGCGGGGGTGCAGCAGGATCCAATCGATACGGTGTATGGAGCTGGCTATCGTTTATCGGCGGCTGGGAAGGGGTGATGTTCCAGGCCATCCGCTCCAGACTCCTGGCTCTCTATGTGCTCTCGTTCCTGGTCTGCATGGCCGGGTTTGCAATAGCCTTCCGAATCCTCTTTGTCCATAGTCTTAACCAGCGAGCAGACGAACAGCTGCGTCTGCTCGCCGTTGGGGCCTCTCGCAGCATTGAAAGTGATGGCAAGGGGTTGCACATCTCCATGGAATTCCCGTTGAACTCCTACCTCACCAAGGAGCAAGGCCTTGAGTGGTTCGACCGTTCTGGGCAACGGCTGTTCTCCAAAGGAAGGGTTTTTGTTCGCCTGCCTGTACCCACCAGCAACACGATTCAGAACCAGGACGCTAATCCTCCGATCCGAGCGATCACCCTGCCACTGCATGACAGCGAAACCCGTCAAACGATCGGCAGGTTGAGGGCCAGCCAGTCGATGGAGGAACATTACGAATCGATCGCGCGGCTGGACATAGCCCTGGCGCTCTCGATCGGAGTCGGCGCTGGCTTCGGCGTCCTGGCCGGATTCCTGATGACCAGAAAGGCGATGGTGCCGATCGAAACCAGCTTCCTGCGGATGAAGCAGTTTGTTGGGGATGCCTCCCACGAACTTCGCTCTCCGATTATGGCGATCTCCAGCAATGCCCAGGTAGCCCTGCGTTATCCCGCCGGCATGCGTGCGGGTGACCAGGAAAAGTTCAAGACCATTGCGGCCACCGCGCAGCAGATGAAGGAGCTGACCGAGCACCTTTTCCAACTCACCCAGGCCGAGGATCAGCCGCCCCAAGGCGTTGGCCCTTTGGCTTTGGGTACCCTGCTGCGGGATCAGGTGGAGCGATTTCTCCCCCGGGCCCAGCAACATGCGATCGACCTTCAACTTCTCCTCCCGCAGCAGGCCTCCTTGCAGGTGAACGGCTCCGGTAGGGACCTTGGCCTGCTGTTCTCCAACCTCATCGAGAATGCGCTCACTTACACACCGGATGGGGGTCGGGTCCAGATCACGGCAGACGCCGATCACCATACCGTGAGGGTGATGGTGGAGGACAACGGCATCGGCATCGCCCAGGATCAGATTCCCTTTCTGTTTGATCGCTTCTGGCGCGCCGATGCTGCCCGCCAGAACAACACAGGTGGCTATGGCCTCGGTCTTTCGATTGTCCAGGCCATCCTGTTGAAGTACAAGGGGTCCATTCAGGTGACCAGTTTGCCGGGCCAGGGTAGTTGCTTCGAGGTGCGCTTGCCTGCACTGTCGGAGAGCTCTCCTATGGGAGAGCTCAATCCAGGAGCCTAGGTTTTCTAGTCAGGGTGTACAGCGGATTGCACATCCTTTCTAGTGATCGAGAGATAGATCACCAGAATGCTGATCGTGCTCAAAAAGATCACGCTCGTGCCGGTTGGTCCCCAGCCCCAGCCACCGTTGGCCTGCGGTTGCGACAGCAGATCACCCAAAGATGCACCCAAGGGACGGGTGAGGATAAAGGCCAGCCAGAAGGCAAGGATCCCATTCAAGTGAAAACTGGCATAGAGGAAGCCGATGACCCCGATCAGACCCGCGAAGAAAAGAGTGGAGAGGCCGTAGCCCAGGTTCAGTTTCTCGGCCACAAGATCCCCTGTGGCCGTGCCCATGGCGAAGGTGAACAGAACAGCTGTCCAGTAATAGAGCTCCCGGGGATATGTGTTGATGGATTTCATAGCCAGGGTTTGCTCCTTGGCGTACCAGAAGCCGAACACGATCAGCAGAGCGGAACCGAAGATCACATTGGCGCTGATCAGGGTGATGCCTAGCTGATCCACGAACAGATCCGTGACTAACGTTCCCACCACGCTCACCAAGACCACCACCAGCCAAAAGCTGATCGGGATGTAGCGTTTCAACCGCAGTTGGTTGATCACCACACCCGCCAATAACAACGTCATGATGAGTGAGGTTGTTTTCAGCCCATATCCAAGGGTTGTGGAGAGAAAGTCGGCGCCGGTCTCCCCCACGGTTGTGGAGAGCACCTTAATGATCCAGAAGTAGAGCGTGATCTGTGGCACCTTGTTCAGGTACAGGAGCTCTCGTGGCTGACTCAGGGATGGATTCATGGATTCGTGTATGCGGTGAACGGTTTGATTGTTCAGCCGTCATCTTGGGTTTCGCCATCGCCATCGCCCTCCGCTTTCTCTGAGACCTTTAGGCTTCCTTTCCAGTGGCTTTCAGCTTCGTTGCTTTCTTTCGACTCCCTGGCGAGCACCTTGCCATCGCCGGCATCAATCAGCGTTTCCCCGCCTGATGAGGAGACGGAATAAATCAAGGCGTTGTTCTCTACCTCCATTTCAGCTTTGTAGGGCTTCCCTTGCCCCTTGCTTTCGGCGATCCGAACTGCGTCACTGAGGCTGAGCCGAGCTTTTGATTGAAGGCTTGGCAATAATGTGCCGGCATCTTCCTCATTCTCACGAACGACATTCTGGACATTCTCGCCTCCTTTGAGGATCCGTCCTCCTTTGGAAGCTGCCTGGCTGGCGTCCACCGAGGTGAAGAGCGTCACGCCGCCCAGGATCAGCAGAGCGATGGTTCCGGTGCCAAGCAGGGTTTTGCGGTTGATCATGACAGGTTGCCTTTTTGTGCGGTTTGAATGTGCCGGCTCTGTTGGAACAGCTCTGGCAACAAGGGAAACCTATGCAGCGATTATCAAGGGATTACAAAGCCGACTCGACCGTTGCCACATCGCACAGTGTCACACCGGCAAAGCCCCTGGTACTGCTGGGTTCAGCGATGGGAGATCGCCGGGGAAGCCGCAGACCTCGGCCAAGGCATGAATGAGCAATGATCGCGGCATCCTAGGAACGGAGTAGCAACAAGGACAGGATGTGGTTGGCTTTTATTGGAGCAATATGGGCCCAATGATCGTTATTTCCGAGCTGGATGAATCACTTGCAGTCTGACCATAGACAAAATGGGGATTGTTGCCTCCCAGTGAACGATGAGGCCTTGCATGGCAGTGCCTGCATAGGAAGCGTACTTGGTTGACTTCTGCATCCCAGCCATCATCATTGGCATTGATCAACACCTCTACTCACCTGCGGTGAGAAGCTTTCGGTTGCATACTTGAAGACTCGCCACAGCCGTTCCGCCAGGATGTTGTCATACCCGCAGGCCTCTGCGTTGGCGAAGCCTTCTCGAAGAGAAGCAGTAGCAGCGCTTCCTACCTGACCCGCTGATCTTGACCTTATCGACTCGCCGCCTCTTGACGAAGTCCCCAGATGTGAACTGGACTCCTTGATCAGAGTGGAAGAGATGTGGCTTGCAGCCACTAGCCAGAGCCATCTCCCGGGACTCTAGACAGAACTCTGCGTCAAAGCTATATCGCTACGCAGAAGCGCAGGCTACGATAATGTTGTGACCATCGGGCGCATCTCCCTGCCGAATCAACGAATTGCTGTCTCGCCTGGGAGTTGATGGCAGGCCGTCTCCAGTTGCAAGGTGCTCTTCCGGATGCCCATCTCTGACAGTCGGCGGCGCGCCTGCTCAAGGAACTCTTCGGCGTCTGTGAACGTTGCTGCTCGACACTGAATGTGAGCGGTTAGAGCGGTGCGCGACGTGCTTAATCCCCAGACATGCAGCTCCTCCACCTCCACCACGCCCGGGAGGTCGAGAAGTACTTGGCGGATGCGTCCAACCTCGATGTGCCGTGGAGCGGCATCCAGGTTGACGGCGATGGCCTCGGCCAGCAGGCCCCAGGCGCTCCAGATCACGGCCGCCCCCACACCAATGGCGGTGACTGCATCGAGCCAGAGCCAGCCTGTAATCCCTACCAAGATGGCACTGATCAGCACCGCTACCGAAACGGCGGCATCGGTGAGCAGATGCAGCACGGCGGCTCGCTGGTTGAGGTCGTGGTGGTGGTCATGGTCGAACAGGCGCGCTGAGATGAGGTTGACCGCGATGCCGGCGGCGGCGGCCCAGGCGACCGGCCCTGCCACCAGGGGCACTGGATACACCAGCCGTTGGATGGCTTCCACCACCACAACAACACCTGCAGAGAAAAGGAGAAGTCCATTCACCAGTGAAGCCATATGGGTACTGCGCCCATAGCCGTAGGTGAAGCGGCCGGAGGCGGGCCTTTGGCTGAGACGCTCAGCCCCCCAGCCAAGGAACAGGCCGACCACGTCCCCCAGGTTGTGGAGGGCATCGCCGATCAGTGCCACTGAGCCAAAGCCAAAGCCGATCACCAATTGCAGGGCGGTGAGTCCGCTGTTGAGCACGATGCTCCAGCGAAACGCTCCAGGGGCACTTCTGCGGTGGCCATGATTGTCGTGGTGATCGTGATCATGAATGTGCCCGTGGGCGTGGCCGCTTTGGTTGAGGGGTTGGTTGCCCATGTTCATTCCTCTTGCTGGGCCGCCAGGTAGGCGGCGATCATGTCTTCCATCCCTTGCTGGGTGCGCCCATGGGGCCGCAGGCCCTTGGCGGCCCAGACCCGATCCAGTTCCATCCGCAGAGCTTCTGGAATCCAGCACGAGAGCATCACCTTCCCTGCTCGGCTGGACGAACAGCGCCCTCGCTCTGGGGTCATCGCCTTAGTGTGTGAGTGTGCACAATACCTCCCATGACTCCGTTCAGCCCAACCAGGGAGACGATGCAGGCCCCAACGCAGAAGGAACTGGCCTATGCCTGGACCTATCAGGGCGAGACGATCCGGATCGCCTACGGGATCTCCGGCGGCGATGGCCCAGCTTGGTTGCTGCTTCCCGCGCTGAGCACCATCTCCAGCCGCCAGGAGTGGCAGCCGTTCATCGAGGCGATCTGTGGCCGCTCTAGCGATGCAGCTTTTGTACCTCGCCTGATCAGCTTGGACTGGCCAGGCTTCGGGGCAAGCGAGCGGCGGCGCCTTGCCTACGACGCCAACCTGCTGGCCTCCTTCCTGCTGGACTTCCGCCGCGACTGTTGCCCGGAGGATTGTGGTCTGCTGGCCGCTGGCCATGGAGCCGGCATCGCCCTGCTGGCCGCCACACGCGGTCTGCAGGCAAGGGAATGGGTCGTGGTCGCCCCCACCTGGCGCGGGCCGTTACCCACCATGGCAGGCCGACAGAGTCGGGCCTTCAACGCCATCCGGTCCCTGGTGGAGACACCCCTGATCGGTTCGCTCCTCTACCGCCTAAACACTTCTGCAGGAGTGCTGGGCTGGATGAGCCGGCGTCATGTGGATGTGGCCGGTCCGGGCTTGACGCCAGCTGGGTTGGAGGCACGACAACGGATTGCCCGCCAGCCCGGTGCGCGCATTGCCAGTGCCGCCTTTGTGACCGGGGGGCTGGATCCGTTCGATCGCTCCGATGGCTGGCTGGTTGCGGCCTCCTCCCTGCAGCAACCCCTCACCGTGGTGATCGCTGATCAATCGCCTCCGAAATCCCTGGCGGCAATGACGGCCCTCTCAGCCGTGGCCCATCGGGTCGCCCATCTCCCCGGCCGGTTGGGAGCGCACCAGGAGTTCGGGGCTGAACTGGCCGTGATGCTGAACTGATGCTCAATCGTCTGCGCTCACTGCCCCGAGACGTGTGGCTCGTCGGCTTGATCAGTCTGGTGAATGACGGCGCCAGTGATCTGATCTATCCCCTGCTGCCGCTGTATCTCACATCGGTCCTGATGGCAGGACCCAAGGCACTCGGCCTGATTGAAGGCATCGCCGAAGCCACAAGCGCTCTGCTGAAGCTGGTTTCTGGCGTCTTGAGTGACCGCAGTGGACGAACGCGCCCCTGGATCATCGCGGGCTATGGGACGGCGGCCCTTTCACGGCCGCTGATCGCGCTGGCCAGCAGTTGGCCTGTGGTGCTGGTGCTGCGCTTCTCCGATCGGGTGGGCAAAGGGTTGCGCAGCTCACCACGTGATGCCTTGCTGGCCAACGCCGTGAACGAGGATCAGAGGGGTCTGGCGTTCGGCCTGCACAGGGCCATGGACAATGCCGGAGCCGTGATCGGTCCCTTGGTGGCGGCTGGTCTGCTGGCCATGGAGGTACCGCTGCGGCAGATCATTGCCTGGTCGCTCCTGCCAGGTGTGCTCTGTACCGCTCTGGCATTGATGCTGCGCGAACCCAGCAAGCCTCGCCTTGCCAGGCAGGAACCAATGAGCTGGGATTTTTCGGCGCTGCCTGTGCGGCTTCAGCGCTATCTGTTGATCGTGGCCCTGTTCACGTTGGGCAACAGCTCCTCCCTCTTTCTTCTTCTACGCGCCCGGGAGTTGGGCGTACCCCAGCCCCAGATCCCCCTGCTGTGGGCGGCGATTTCAGCGGTGGCGATGCTGGGTTCCACCCCCCTGGCGGCCTGGTCGGATCGGGTCGGGCGCAAACGACTCCTGGTGGGTGGCTATGCGGCCTATGGCGTCTTCTATTTGTTGATCGGCAATCTCCAGACCACTGGCCTTTGGATGGTTCCGCTGTTCGCCTCTTACGGCCTCTTCCTCTCAGCCACTGAGGGCGTGGAGAAGGCTCTGGTGGCGGACCTGTCAGACCCTGAACACCGCGGCACAGCCTTTGGTTGGTTCAATCTCACCACCGGCCTGATGGTGCTGCCGGCATCGTTGGGATTTGGTTGGCTGTACGAAAGCTTCAGCTCCCAGGCTGCTTTCTCGGCGGGAGCCGCCTGCGCCCTGGCTGCTGCGGCATGGCTGTCGATTCAGCCTTTACCAAGGGTTGACAGAGATTTTCAGAAGCCGAGCAAAGTGATGTAGCAGTAATTGTTGGGTGCGTTGAGTCGCCGGCTTACCTGTTCTGCGCTGTCAGCTTGTCCGCGGTGGCTATTGACAAAGGCCAAGGGATGAAGGGTGACACTCCCACTGACAACTCCCGCAATGGCGACGTACGTGAGCTGATCACCAACCGAGCGATCGGTTTGCACATTTCCAGTGGGATCTAGGTGTTCACACCTCAATCCACAGAATACCAATAAGGGTTGTCATTAGATAATTTAATGTGCAATCCTGGCGGGACGCTGCTTGGTCAAAATCAACAAGGTGATGATCATGGCCAGAAGGGCCATGGATGCTGAATAGCGACTGAGTGCGAGGCCGCCCTTGGCCAAGGGTTTATCCAAGAAATCGCCAACAACAGCACCCAAGGGTCTCGTCAGCACGAAGGCACTCCAAAAAATGATCGAGCCATCAATCGCTTTGGAACGGTGTGCGAAATAGACTGCAAGCAATAGACTACCGAAAACCACAGCACTCCCTAGGTAACCAAGCCCTGCACTGTCTGCCGTCCAGTCGCCAAGTGCAGTGCCCAGCGTCTGCGAAAATAAGATTGTGGTCCAATAGTAGAACTCCGCTTTGGGGGTGCTTACTGATTCAACTGAAATTGTTCCAAGATCTCGTTTCCAGATTAACAATGACCCCAACAGCAAAGCGATCAACAAAGAAGTGCCTCCCGCGTAACCAATATGGAGTGAGCGGTCTACAAGGTCAGCAAGGGTTGTCCCAAGCGTTGTAGTGGCCAAAATCGTTCCCCAGTAAATGTAGGGATTGAATCCTTTTGCATTTGCCTGAATTGCAACGAAAATAGCAAATATGACAACGAAGATACCAGTGCTGGCAATGTAGCCAAGGTTTAGAGACATTGAAAATGCATCTCCACCCGTCTCCCCGAGTGTTGTTGCCAGGACTTTAATAATCCAGAAGACGAGAGTGACCTCGGGGACCTTACTCAGATCGGCCCGTTTCCTGTCGATCATGAATGTTGAGTTATCACTGTGCCTTACCCACGTTACAGGCATATCAGCTGACACCAGGAGCAGAGTGCAACCAGGCTTGAGCGCCTGCAGCACGGCCCTGACATAGGCCTGCTGATCGGCGGGGCTGGTGAGGAATTGAAACACCGCCCTGTCATGCCAGACGTCATTAGGCATAGTCGGGCAGGGTGGCCATGAGGATGTCGGCCTACAGCCACAGCACCGCAGCGGCGCGTTCGCCAAGCCGCTCTCTGGTCACGGCCAGTGCCGAGCCGGAAAGGTCCAGAACCCTGATCCGTTGATAGCCAAGGTTCAGGAGGTCATCCACAAGCGTGGGGGCACCGCCGCCCACATCGATGATCGCCGCATCCAGTGGTAAGCCGCCAGCCTGAAGCAACCGGAGTGAGTCATCGGCATGGGCTTGCTACCAGCTCAGCGACTCAGGGGGCTTGGATGCGTAGATCGTCTCCCAGTGGTTTCTGCTCGTCATGGGTCCAGCCAGAGTCTGCTGTCAACAGTTCAGCCGCCCCGCAGCACCGTGCTGAGCAACGAGAGGTTGATCAGCACAATCACACTGGCGCAAAGCCAGCCCGCGGCCTGCAGAGCGAGCGGCGCTCTGAGCTCGCCCATCAGACCGCGCCGCCCGCAGAACCACACAAGCGGGATCACCGCGAAGGGCAACTGCAGCGACAGCACCACCTGGCTGAGCACCAGCAGATTCGTGGTGGCCCGTTCCCCGAACAGGATCACCGTGGCCATCGCCGGGATCAGGGCCAGGCCGCGGGTGAGCAGCCGCCGTTTCCAGTCCGGCAGCCGGATCTGCAGGAACCCCTCCATGACGATCTGGCCGGCCATGGTGGCGGTGAGGGTGGAGCTCTGGCCCGCCGCCAGCAGGGCCACGCCGAACAGCACGCTCGCCAGCGAGGTGCCCAACATCGGCGTCAGCAACCGGTAGGCCTCGCTCAGGTCCGTGACCGGCTGTGGCAGCCGTCCGTAGAAGCTGCCGGCGGCCAGCACCAGGATCGAGACATTGATCAGAAAGGCCAGGCTGAGGGCGATCAGGGTGTCCCAGGTGCTGAAGGCCAGCGCCCTGCGCTGCGTCCCGCGGCCGCCGGCCCAGAGGCGGGTCTGCACCAGTGAGGAATGCAGATAGAGGTTGTGGGGCATCACCGTGGCCCCAAGAATGCCGGCGGCCAGAAACAACTGCTGGCCGTCCCTGAGGCTGGCGGCTTGGGGAAGAAAGCCCAGGCTTACCTGGCCCCAGTCGGGTTGGAGCAGCAGCATCTCCACCGCAAAGCAGCCGCCCACAAGGGCCACAAGGGCAATCACCAGGGCCTCCAGTCGGCGGATCCCGAAGCGCTGCAGCGCCAGCAGCAACAGGGTGTCGGCGGCCGTGAGGCCCACCCCCCAGGGCAAGGGAAGACCGAAAAGCAGCTGCAGGGCAATGGCGCTGCCCACCAGCTCGGCCAGGTCACAGGCAATGATCGCCACCTCGGCCAGCAGCCAAAGGGGAATCCGGCAGAACCGCGGCAGGAGCTGGCTGCAGGCCTGGGCCAGATCCAGCCGCGTGGCGATGCCCAGCCGGCAGCAGAGCGACTGGAGCACCATCGCCATCAGGCTGGAGAGCCCGATCACCCACAGCAGGCGATAGCCGAACTGGGAACCGGCCGCCAGATCGGTGGCCCAGTTGCCCGGATCCATGTAGCCGACGGCCACCAGGTACCCGGGTCCGAGCACCCGTAGGAACGTGCGCAGCGTGCCCAGGCCGGCAGGCACCTCCACGGCCTGCGTGTCGATGCGGGCGGCGGTGCCGAGCGGTGCATCAGGCATGAAGCGATGCCAGCGGAGCTGGAGGTTAGGGCGAGGGTGGCGTTGGTCCCTTATCGGGGAATGGCTGGCCTGGCAGGGTGATTGCCTGCTCAGAAGTCGCGAGGACCCGTGTAGCCACTGAGATCGGCGAGGGTGTTCAGCGGCTTGACGCCCGAATCCATAACGCCCTTGATCTGCCAGCTGGGATAGCCCTGAACCCCCTGCTGCTTGCACAGCTGCGCCTGGGTGTTGGCACCGTCTTCGGCACATTCGATCACCTGGAGCTTGGCGGCAGCCTCCTTGCCGAAGGCCTCCTTCTGGTCATGGCAGTGGGGGCACCAGTACGCCGTGAACACCCGGGCACCGACGCTGCTCAGATGCTCCGCCAGGGCAATCTTGGCCGGCGAACTGGCGCTGACCACAGCTGGGGCCGCGCGCCCGCTTGCAGCGACAGGCTGGTCCGCCGAGGCCGCCCAGCCCAGCCCCATCAGACCGACAAGGAGGGCTGTCATCACTCCGCGAAAGATCAGCTGGCCAAGGTCGATCCAGCGACCTCCAACAAGGCTCAACAGGAACAGCGCGAGGCTGAGGGCGGCTGACACCACACAGAAGGTGCAGAAGGCCTTGATCTCGAAGACCAGGAGCCCCATCAGCACCAGGCTGAAGACGGCCATGCCGCAGCTGACGAGGAACAGAGCCCACCCGTTGCCCTCCGAGGCAGGGGCCCGCCGACCCCCTCGCAGCAACGGCATCAGGGCCAGTAGGAGCACCGTGGCGTAGGCCAGGAATCCAAACAGAGAAAGCGGCTGGCCCAGCAGCGTGCCCCAGGCGCTGCCGAGCACCTTGTCGCAGCCATCGCTACCGCCCGGACAGGACAGGCTGCCGATCCAACCCCAACGCTTGGCGGTGATCGAGCCGGTATCGATCATGCCGATCGTGGCGAGCACGGCCATGGTGAGGCGCACCCAGGGCCGGCCTGGCTCCTGGGCGGCCCGACGACTGGACAGGAGCTTGGATGGTGTGGCGCTGCTCACAAGGGGGGGGAAGGCTGGAGATGCGGTCATTGAAAAGCCTGAAGTGGCTTCAGGGTCAAGGGTCTAGCGTTGCGCCAGGGAGGCTTGTCCGCCCGACTTGCCAACCCAAGGGGATGAATCCATGCAGATCGGCGAGTTGGCACGGTCCACCGGGGTCAAGATCGAAACCATCCGCTATTACGAACGCGAGCACTTGCTGCCGCTGCCACAGCGCACGGAAGGCAACTATCGCCTCTATTCGCCGCGGCATGTGGAACAGTTGCGCTTCATTCGCTACTGCCGCAGCCTTGACATGAGCCTGGAGGAGGTCCGCATCCTGATCGGGGTGCTCGACACACCGTCCGGAAGCTGTCTGACGGTGAATGCCCTGCTGGACGAGAAGATCGCCGAGGTCGATGCCCGCGTGAATGAGTTGCACAAACTCCAGGATCAGCTACGGCAGCTCAGAGGGTTTTGTCAGCAGCCGGATGAGGTGAAGACCTGTGGCATCCTCATGGAGTTGAACCGGTCGGCTGGAATCGACAAGGCTCAGATCTGATCGTTTCCGGCCAGGCTCAGCCCTTGATCTTGCCAAGCGTGGGAGTGCGAAGCAGCCGCAGGCCATTGGCGATCACGATCAGGCTGGTACCCATGTCCGCGAAGACCGCCATCCACATCGTGGCATTTCCGGCCACGGTGAGCACAAGGAAAAGGGCCTTGATTCCCAGTGCCAGCGCGATGTTCTGGCGCAGGATGGTGAAGGTGCGGCGAGAGAGGGCGATCGTTTCCGGTACGCGCATCAGATCGTCGTTCATGATCACCACATCGGCCGCTTCGATGGCGATGTGGGTGCCCGCGGCCCCCATCGCGAAACCGATGTCCGCCTGGGCCAGAGCCGGCGCATCGTTGATGCCATCGCCGGCCATGGCCGCGAATCCATAGCGGGCCTGCAGATCGGCCACCGCCTCGAGCTTCTCCTGCGGCAGCAGGTTGCTCTTCACCTGCTCGATGCCGGCCAGGGCCGCAATCGCACTAGCGGTAGCTGCGTTGTCACCCGTGAGCATCACCGGGGTGACGCCCAGGGCTCGCAGGGCTTCCATGGCCGCCGCGGAGCTGGGCCGAACGGTGTCGGCGACAGCGATCAGGGCGAGCACGCCGCTGTCATCCGCCAGCAGGCTGAGCGAGCGACCCTGGCGCTCATGGACCTGCATCGATGCTTCCAGGTCGCTGGAGCAGAGTCCCAGCTCTTCGATCCAGCGGTGGTTGGCCAGCATCAGCGGCCGCCCCGCGATCACGCCGCGCACCCCCCTTCCGGGGAGGGCCTCGAAGGCCTCCACGGCCAGCCGCTCGCCATCAAGGCCTGACGCCACCGCCCGCGAGACCGGATGGTCGGAGCGCTCCGCCAGGCTGCTGGCCCACTGTTTGAGAACGCCAGCGTCTGCTCCTTCTTGCCGTAGAGAGAAGGCCACCAGCTTGGGTTGGCCCAGGGTGATCGTGCCGGTCTTGTCGAGGGCCAGCACCTTGATCTTGCGGGCCTCCTCGATGTACAGGCCGCCTTTGATGATGATGCCGCGGCGGGCGGCGGTGGCCAGGCCGCTCACCACCGTGACCGGTGTGGCGATCACCAGCGCACAGGGACAGGCGATAACCAACAGCACCAGGGCCTTGTAGATCGCGTGCATGGGGGTGAATCCCAGCAAGGGCGGCGCCAGCAGGGCAACGGCCAGGGCCACCACAAACACCGCCGGGGTGTAGCGGGCCGCGAAGCGATCCACGAAGCGCTGGATCGGAGCACGGGAGGCCTGGGCTTCCTCCACGGCCTGGATGATGCGCGCCAGGGTGCTGAGCGAGGCAGGCGCCGTCACCTGGATTTCCAGGGCGCCGCCCTGGTTGATCGTGCCCGCAAACACCTCATCACCTGGGCCTTTGTCGACCGGCAGGCTTTCGCCGGTGATCGGGGCCTGGTTGATCGCACTCTCGCCGCTGAGCACCGTGCCATCAAGCGGCAGGCGCTCGCCCGGGCGGACACGCACCACATCTCCGATGGCCACGGCACTGGCGGCCACGCGCTGCCAGCGGCCATCGCTCTGGCGGACCTCCGCCTCATCGGGGGCCAGGGCCATCAGGCTGGTGATCGCCTGGCGGGCCCGCTGCACGGCCCGCGCTTCGATCGCCTCGGCCACGGCATAGAGCGCCATCACCATGGCGGCCTCCGGGAAGCGGCCGATCAGGAAGGCGCCCGTGACCGCCACGCTCATCAGCGCATTGATGTTGAGCCGGCCCTGGCGCAGGGCGGCCAGGCCCTTGCGAAACACGGAGAAGCCCGCCAGGGCGATCGCGGCGATGGCGATCCCGATCTCCACCAGCTCATGGCCCGGGTAGGCGGGAACGACCAGATGCAGCAACTCCGCCGTGAGTGCCAGTGCCAGGGAACCCGCCAGGCGGAGCCGTTCAAGGCGCCGTTCGGCGCGGGTCTGGGCGGCAGAAGGCCGGTGATCGGAGCTGATCGGCTCCGGGTTGAATCCCAGCCGGCGGATTGCGGCAAGGGCGGAGTTGAGCGCGGCCGTTTCGGCATCGATCGCCAGAACGCGCTCGGCCAGCAGGAACCTCAGGCCGCGGATGCCGTCGACACCTGCGAGGGCATGGCGGATCTCGGCTTCCTCGGTGGCGCAATCCATGGCGCTGATCCGAAACCGCGCTTCTCTGCCGCTTGCCGGCTCCGGCTGCGGCTCCATGGGGGCTCCGGCCTTCTGCCCACTGGTTCCGCTGTTGCAGCAATGTTCCGCCATGGTCAGGTCATCCAGGCCCCAGCAAACAGCCTGTAGTCACTCCAGGGTCAAGGGTGGGTTGGGGCTGTGTGGCCGCAGGCTGTTGATCAACGCAGCTGGGGACACTCCTGATCCCGCAACGGCTGCATCAGCCCATCGGCTTGCCGGGCCAGCTTGGCTCCAGCCGCCGTGTAGAACCTGAACTGCTGGATGTTGACGTAGAGAACCCGCCGGCTGCGCAGCAGCTGTTCTTCCGCCTTGTGGCGGCACTCGATCAGGGCCTGGTAGTCGATGGTCTGTTCGTTGCGGTCGTTGGCATTGGCCCCATCGGCCTGCTGGCTGAGGACCGGGCAGATCCGTTCGCGGGTGGTGCGAACCAGGGCGATTTCGGCCTTCATGGCCTGCTCGGCCAGGGCATGGCGTTGCTCCAGCAAGTTCCGACACACCTCCATATCCGCCGCCATCGCCGGAGCCGCCAGCCACCAAAAGGCCAGCGACAGGGTCAGGACGTGGCGCATGAACGGATCAACCTGATCGAGCTTGTGGCAGTGAGAGAGAGTGTGACTTGCGAAATCGAGAAAGCTCACCTGAAGGCGCACCTTCTCCCCCGAGCGCACCAGCACCGTGTCTTTTCAGCGGCGCTGGGATTGGTCGCGGCCATCTCGGGTATCCATCCGATCGGGATCGAAGGGCTGGAAATTGATCACGCCCCCCAGCCCCAAGCCCATCACGATGGCATGGGGCTGGGAGAAGCGGGGCATGTGCTCCGGTTGCGGCAGAAGGTCTTTGGGAGACCTCAGGGGAAATGACGCGAGAAAACACTGGTTCGCCCGGTGGAGGAGAAGGCCAGAACGCTGTAAGACTCTGTTGCTTTGGCCGATTCCATCCCAGGAGAACCCAACACCATTCCCGGTACGGCAAGGCCCACCACCGGGGGGCGACTCCGAAGCAACCTCTTGACATCGGCGGCCGGAACGTGGCCCTCGAGGACATATCCAGCGACCTGGGCGGAATGGCAGGACGCCAGCTGACTGGGGACTCCCAGTCGACGTTTGACACTGTCGGAATCGGCGATGACGACATCTCGCACCTGGAAGCCGTTGTCGCGCATGTGCTGGATCCATCCCTTGCAGCACCCACAACTGGCTGAGCGATACGAGGTGATGGGCACCGGAGCGGTGGCCGCCGCCACTGGCAGGGTTGAGCCAACTCCTGTGGTGACAGCTGTGAGCGCGCTGATGCCGGCGAGCAAGCCAAAGAGAGGCGAAGACCGAAACAAGTGATCGGTGTTCATGGAATGACGATGAGGCTTGCCATTACCTTAAGGTCTCCAGTCAGGAGGAGAGTCAAGCCCTGGAGGGCTGGCATCGGCCGGCGCAGATTTGCTGTGGCCCTGGTCCTTGACTCTCCCGCCAAGGGGAGACCATACGGTGAGTTGCTGTGACCCTGCCGCCATGCGCCCACCACGCTTCACCGCCACCTTGATTGGGCTCGCCTCTGCCCTCAGCCTGGCGGCTCCTGCCCTGGCCCAGATGCCAGGCGGCATGAATCATGAAGGGCACCAAGGCATGCCAGGGATGATGAACAGGCCTGGAATGTCTGCCCCTGCCGGATCCGCCCCGGCCCATGCCGGCCACGCCCATGACGTGGGTCCCGCCGGTGCCACCTACGACCTGCGCTTCATCGATGGGATGGTGCAGCACCACACCGGCGCGCTGCGGATGAGTGAATTCGTCTTCGGCATCGGTGCACCTGGCGTGGGAGCCCTCGGCAAGACGATCTGGCGCGATCAGGCGGGCGAGATCCGGGCCATGGGGCTCTGGCGCAAGGCCTGGTATCCCCAGGCGCCCGTGTATCCCGTGGCCCTAGCCAGCGGCGGCGATCCCGACAGCCTCGCCGGCCTCACCCGCATGAGCCAGGCCCAGATCGATGGTATGCGGATGATGGGTGAGATACCCACCAAGGACAACCGGGTGGTCTGGTTCCTGGAGGGGATGCTCGAGCACCACGGCGGGGCGCTGATCATGGCCCACGACGCCCTGGCCAAGAGCACCAACAGCACGATTCGGCGCTTTGCTCACGGCGTGATCGTGGCCCAGCGGGCCGAGATCATCGAACTGCGACGAATGCTGGCCACCGAAGGCCTGCGCAAGCCGGAGTATAACCGCTACGACGCCCTGTTTGTTCTCTGAATGCGCTCAGCAGGTACGGTTCGCTTTGTCCAAGGCGGGCCTAACCGTGGGCCTGGACATGCCGAAGCGTATGGCAATTTTTCGCCTCTGACAGCGGCCGCAAGTTCACAACTGCAACCTTCTTGTTCGTGTAGCTTTCATGAGTCTCCTTGATTCCCTTCGGTCGGCCTGATTCAGTTGGGCGGCGGCGATGCCGACGTCCTTCGAGTCCAGGGAGCCTGCAACAAACCAATCCCTGAGCAAGCGACGAACAGGGTGAGCACTCCGAGAACTGTGGAGTAATAGGGCTGAAGATTGATGACCCCGAAGTTGCCCGTATGCAGCTTCATCAACCAGAAGGCTTCGATGTCGCGGGCCGAAAGGGCACCATAGAGCGAACCGGACAGGGCCGTGATCAGCAGTGGTAGAGCGGCCATGGGCACGAGGCTGCGATGCACCCGTCGTAGCAAGTGTCGGCGGTTCATTCGTTCTGAAGCGCTTTGTGGAGCATCTGCTCATTGGCACAAGGCATCCACAGGGAGCCCATCGCAAAAGCACCCTTGCACTTGAGCTCAGCAGCGCGCTTTTCGGCTTCCTGCTTGGTCTTGAACATGCCCTTCATATGGGCCGCAGCCGGTGGGATGGTGAGAAGCGGGCAGAAGGCTGCCGCTGCCAAGGACGCCAGAAGGGCCCACCGGTAGCAGGGCAACAGGCGACCGGTGTGGCGCTGGCTCATCGGGTGGATGCTGCGGGGGTCAAGGAAACGGGCGCGAGAGCGGGTCATTTCTCCTTGGAGACGGCCTTCTGATACGCATCGAAGTTCTGACATGGCATCCAGTCCTTGCCCATCGCAAAGACACCGCTGCACTTCAACTCCTTGGCACGCTGTTCCGCAGCGGCTTTGCTCGGGAACATGTCGTAGTCCTGGGCGCTGGCGGCCATGGGAGCAAGGACAATGCCTGAGAGAAGCAGGAATGAGAAGGAAAGGCGGTTCACGGGAGACCCGAGGCAGAGCAGATGAGCAGCTTAGAGTCTCCCCATAACTGGAGAGTCAAGGTCATGGCGTCCATCGGCATCACTGCTGGAATGAAGATCGGCATGCTGGCGTCGCGCAGTGGCCTGCCGGTCAAGACCCTGCGCTACTACGAGGACCTGGGCCTGCTGCCGGCGATCGGCCGCAGCGAAGGCGGCTACCGCCTCTTTGCAGAGGAAAGCCTGCGCCGTCTGGAGTTCATCCGCCGCCTCAAGACCCTTGGGCTCAGCCTGGAGGAGATCCAGGGCTGCCTGGCGGTTCATGATGCCGGTGATCTGCCCTGCGGCGACATCGAGATCCAGCTGGGGCGTCAGATCGAGCGGATCGATGGCCAGATCAAGGAACTGCGGCAACTCAGAACGGAACTGAAGGAGCTGCTGGCCGGCTGGCAAAGCGATCCCGCCAAGGACGACGAAGTGATCTGCCCCAATCTTCATGTGTGACCGCGGCCAGGTGAAGCAATGACCCGGAGTTGCGTCCAGCGTCCTGCTCCCTCCCCATGCTGATGACAGGCAGACGCCAAGGAGCAACGCTGATGATCCAGCACCGACTCGCGACGACAGCAGGACTTGGGGCGCTCGTCCTTTGGCTTGGAGCTCCTGCTCTGTCTCAGGCTCCCCAGGTGGCGGCCCCTGCAGGCGGAATGGGAGCTGGTCAAATGGGTCCGGGGCGGATGGGCTCCCAGTCGATGGATCAGCATTTCATCGTGATGATGATTCCTCACCATGACGGGGCGATTGCCATGGCAGATCTCGCCCTCACCCGCGCGAAGCGACCCGAGATCAAAGAGCTGGCCAAGAGCATCAAAGCCAGTCAGACGAGTGAAAACACTCAGATGCGGACCTGGTACCGGCAGTGGTTCGGCGTGGACGTTCCCAGCTGGACGAGCGGAGGAGCCATGGGCATGGGCGGTATGGGGATGGGCATGGGCTGGGGTCGTGGCACGGGCACGGGCTGGGGTCCTGGCACGGGCATGGGCATGGGTCCTGGCACGGGCGCAGGCTGGGGGATGGGCTGCTGCGGCGGAATGGGAATGATGGGTACAAGCCTGGCCGCCCTGAAGAACGCCCCTGATTTCGATCGTGCCTTCATCGAGCAGATGATTCCGCACCACCGCATGGGCGTGATGATGGCCTCGATGGCCCAATCCAACAGCCAGCATCCGCAGCTGCGGGAGCTGCAGCAGGCCATGGTTCGGGTGCAGAGCCAGGAGATCGAACAGATGGCGCAGTGGTATCGCAGCTGGTACGGAACGTCCTGATGTCAGCCTGGATCCGTTCTTCATTCGCGACACGCCGAAATCCTTCGAGGAGGCCAGTAGCGCCCTCCAGGAGGCGGTGGTGAACCAGGGCTTCGGTGTGCTGGCCGTGCACGATCTGGGCAACACTCTGCGCAGCAAGGGCCTGCCGTTCCCGGAACAGTGCCGCATCTTTGGGTTGTGCAACTCCCAGCAGGCCGCCGAGGTGCTCAGCACCACGATGGCGTTCGACATGGCTCTGCCCTACCGGATCTCCTTCTACACCGAAGCCGGCCAGACCCGCCTCGGCGTGATCCGCCACGAGGCGATTCTCGCTACTCCCTCAGATGACCCCTCCCTGAGTGAAGTAGCCCGAGCGGTGCGTCCGTGAAGCAATTCCCCGGCCTGATGGTGTTCCAACGAAGGCGTGTTGAGAGTGGAGATCATGCTGCGGTGAGCAGCGCAAGATGTGGCAGGCCGAGCAGGGTGTGGCCCCTGCGTCAGTCTCTGATGTAGCGCTGAACAGTCTGAGGCTGTGCCTGGGCCTGCAACTCCTCTGACATGGGCAGCAGCCAGGTCCCTGGGGGGTCCGAGTTCTCCCAGACCTGCTCGCGGTGGCGCTGGCGCCGCTGGGCGATGGAGGGCCGCTTGGCCTTGTAGGTGGGGTCCAGGTCGCGGCGGAAGGAGGCCAAGGGCCATGGGCGGCTTCCTTGGGATTCCGGGGCTGCAGGGCTCGGAGCAATCAGCCTTGTGACTGGGCGGCGTTCAAGGCGGAGGCCAGAAACGGTGCTCGCCTGATCGCGGGCAAAGGGTTGACGAAGAACCTCCTTCGTTTATTCTCATGGAAGGAGCCTTAATCCGTCTCAGGTATCAACCTCAGGTGCTACTTCATGATCCGGCTCTATGACAAGGCGATCCAATCCTGTCATCCCGATTCTTTTTCTTCTCGCCCTCAGGCCAGGGCCGCTCCCGGATAGCCCCGCGGGGTGACCATGCGTCCGTCCTGAACGCGCGTGGAACTGTTGCCCACCAGCACCAGGGTGAGCATGTCGACCTGGTCTTCGGGCAGGGTGCCCAGGGTGTGGAGGCTGAGCGCCTCTTCGGCGCGCCCCAGCTGGCGGGCCAGCAGCACCGGCGTGCTGGCCGTCCGTCCCTCCCCCAGCAGTTCGATGGCCCGGCCCAGCTGCCACGGCCTGCCGAGGGAGCGGGGGTTGTAAAGGGCCACGACGAAATCGCCGCTGGCGGCACCCTCCAGCCGCCGTTCGATCACCTCCCAGGGGGTGAGGCGATCGCTGAGGCTGATGGTGCAGAAGTCGTGCATCAGCGGGGCCCCGGCCCGGGCCGCGGCCAGCTGCAGGGCCGACAGCCCCGGGTGCACCGTGAAGGCCGGACGGTCAAGCACCGGCAGCTGCAGCCAGAGCTCCAGGGCCAGGCCCGCCATGCCGTAGATGCCGCTGTCCCCGGAGGAGATCAGGGCCACGTCGAGGCCCTGGCGGGCCAGGTCGAGGGCCTCGGCACAGCGGGCCCGCTCCTCCGTCAGCCGGCCTTCGCGGCGCAGCTGGTCGGGGCGGCGCAGGGGTTCCAGCAGATCGAGGTAGAGCCCGTAGCCCACCCACACCGTTGTCGCGGCCAGGGCCCGGCGGGCATCGCCGCTGAGCAGATCGATCGGGCCCGGACCGCTGCCCACCAGATGCAGGCTGCCCCGCTGCGGGGCCCACTGGCGAGCGGCCTGGGCCACCGCCAGGGTGGCGGCCCCCCGCTCCCCGCCGGCGGCGCGCCCGATCCGCTTCTCCACCAGCAGGCGGCCCGCCACCGATCCCGCCTCCCATGCCGCCTGCAGGGCGGCGGCTTCGGCCACGCTGGCCGTGCCCATCTCCCGGGCCACCGTTTCTGAAGGATGGGGCACGGCGACCGCCGCCAGGGTTGGGGCGTCGTAGAGGCGCAGGGGCCAGCCGTGCTGCTCCGCCAGGGCCAGCAGGGAGGGTTCATCCCCCTTGCGATCGATGCTGGCCAACCCCGCCACGGCCTCCCGGGCCAGTCCCTGCTGCTCCAGGCCTTCCGCCACCAGCCGTTCCAGCACGGGCAGGCTCGTGTCCCGCTCACAGCCGATGCCCAGCCAGAGACTGGGGGGATGCCAGCGGCAGCCCGCGCCGCTGCGGGACCCGATCACCAGGGCCGCCTCGCCGTGGGCCTTGCTGCCATCGGCTTCGCCCCCTTCGGTCTTGACGTTGCCGGCGGCCTCCAGCTCCTGCCACAGCGTGGTGCCTTCCTCCTGGCGCAGGCAGGGGCGGCGACCGCCGGCCGCCTCCACCATCAGCTCTCTCCAGTCGCCGGCGCCGCGGCGCCAGCCCCAGGCCTGGCCGAAGGCATCCAGGGGCAGCCGGCCCTGGGCGGCGCCGGCACCGGTGAGCACCGCCTGGCCACCGACCAGGGCGGCGATCTCCTCGGCGAGCCGGTCGCCGCCGGCGCCATGGCCCCCCAGCAGGGGCACCACGAAGCGGCCGCGGGGGTCCACCACCAGCACGGCCGGATCGCTCTGCTTGTCGCCGATCAGGGGGGCGATCAGCCGGGTCACCAGCCCGCAGGCCCCGACGGCCACCACCGCGTCGGCGCTCCCCCAGTGCCGCGCCAGCCATGGGGCGGAGGCCTCCGCCTCCGGCTCCCGCACCACGTGCAGCAGGCCGGCCTGGCGCAGCCGCTGCAGCATCGCTGCGGCCGTCGGGCCGAAGCCGAGGCCGATGTGTCGCCGCGTCGTGTCACTCAAGGGGTCACCCCCCCGTCGAGGGCGGCCAGGCCCTGGCTGTCGGGGGAGTCCTCCGGGCCGCTGTCCGCGCTGTCATCCGCCGCCCTGTCAGCTGCTGCGACGGCGTCCGCCATCGGCGGGTCGGGTGGGGTGGGGGGCTCCGGCGCCGTTGTCGGTGGGCTCCCAGCCCCACCAGCCTCTGCCGGCAGCGCCGTGGCCTCCGGCTCCAGGGTCCCTTCGGATTCCGCCGTCTGCTCCTGCGCTGGCTCCGCCTCCGGCTCCGGGGCGGCCGGCGGTGGGGCCTCGCCCAGCAGGATGGCCAGCTCCGAGGCGGTGAGCCGTCCCTTCTGCCAGCGGGGCGCATCGCCGCCGGGCTCGAGGATCACTTCGCCCACCAGGCTGTTGAAGGGAGGGTTGAGGGGCTCGCCCAGGCCATCGAGCAGGTCGAGCTGGACCGCATTGCTGCCGCTGCGCCAGCCCTCCAGCCACAGGGGTGTCTGGCGATCCACCAGGAAGCTGTCGCCGTTGATGCTGACCCGCAGCCGCCAGCTGGCATCGCCGCTGCGCAGGTTCTGCAGCGGGGCCTCCAGCAGCAGCCAGTCGAGCAGCAGCGGTGTGCCGGCCGCCGTACCCCGGGGACTGACGGCGATCAGCTGGGGGCTGCCCGGGGAGGGCTGGCCGAGGGGATTGGCCGCGACCCTGTGCAGCCGGATCTGGCGCTGGGCACCGGGGCCCTTCACGGCTTCACCCCAGGGCCTGGCGGCATAGACCGTGAGTCGATGGCTGCCGGGTTCCAGCGCCCGCATCGTGGTGGTGAGAGCGGTCAGCGGCAGGGGGTCATCCCCATCCAGCTGCACCACCAGGTGGGGGCCGAGGCCCAGCGGGCCGGCATCCACCAGGGGCCAGTCCTCCACCCGCAGCCGCAGGGACCAGGGACCGGCCGGCAGCAGGGCGCCGTCGGCGGGGGAGACGATCTCCACCTGGGGCCGCCGCGCCTCCAGGGCCTCCTGCAACTGCTGCACCGCCAGGGGTGGGGCCACCTCCTGCTGGGTGGGGCGCCCCGGGGCGGGGGTGGCCGGGGCTGCGGTGCTCGGGCGTCGGCCCGGCAGGGAGAAGGCGAAGACGGCCGGCGGCGCCAGGGTGAGCACCAGCAGCAGGGCGGCGGCCAGGAGGCCGGCTCGGCAGAAGTACCTACGGATCGCCCGCACCGCGGCACCACGCCCCTCTTCCCTGTCGCCCACGCGTGCTCCGTCGTTCGTGGAGCCATTCTGCTTCGGGGCCCGAAGAGGGGTAATCGGCTGTTGAAATCGCTGCAAAATGCAGCAAGGGGTTATAGAAACCCCGTGGTTTTCCTGATTGTTACGTTGTTGACAACATGTCGCCAGACCGCAGTCGCAGCCTTGGAACCGCTGGGATTAAACCTTTGTAACTGGCGACCGATTCGCCTTGTTTTCGACCCCTATACTTCCGCCAGCGGTCCCCTTTCGGGGCCCAAAGCCCCAGTCGTGGCAAGGGATTCCTCCCCCAACGCGACTGGTGCCCATGGTCGGGGCTTCCCGGCCATGGGGCCCACCGATGGGGCCGGGACGGTCGCATGACCTGTCCCCGGCGTCCGTCGAAGGGGTGGACCCTCCACCTCGACCCCGTCCCTCGAGGAACGTCTCGATGACCATCAGCCCACCAGAGCGTGGGAAAACGGCGAAGGACATGGTTGACCGGAACCCCGTTCCCGTCGACTTCGATGTTCTCGGCAAGCCCGGGCACTTCGATCGCTCCCTCGCCAAAGGTCCCAAAACCACCACCTGGATTTGGAACCTCCACGCCAACGCTCACGATTTCGACAGCCACACGAGCGATCTTGAAGAGGTCTCCCGGAAGATCTTCAGCGCTCACTTCGGCCATCTGGCCGTCATCTTCATCTGGCTGAGCGGCGCCTTCTACCACGGAGCCCGCTTCTCCAACTACACCGGCTGGCTGGCCGACCCCCTGCACGTCAAACCCAGTGCCCAGGTGGTCTGGCCGATCTTCGGCCAGGAAATTCTCAATGGCGATGTGGGTGCCGGCTTCCACGGCATTCAGATCACCTCCGGCCTCTTCCATGTGTGGAGAGCCTGGGGTTTCACCAACGAGTTCCAGCTCCTCTGCACCGCCATCGGTGCCCTGGTGATGGCCGGCCTCATGCTCAACGCAGGGGTCTTCCACTACCACAAGGCAGCTCCGAAGCTGGAGTGGTTCCAGAACGTTGAGTCCATGCTCAACCACCACCTGGCCGGTCTGCTCGGGCTCGGGTCCCTGTCCTGGACAGGTCACCTGCTGCACGTGTCGCTGCCCACCACCCAGCTGATGGACGCCATCGACGCCGGCAACCCGCTGGTGCTCAACGGCAAGACCATCGCTTCGGTGGCCGACATCCCGCTCCCCCACGAGTTCCTCAACCAGGATCTGCTGACCCAGTTGTTCCCCGGCTTCGGCGCGGGGATCTCCGCCTTCTTCACCGGCAACTGGGCCGCCTACAGCGATTTCCTCACCTTCAAGGGTGGTCTGAATCCTGTGACCGGCAGCCTCTGGATGACCGACATCGCGCATCACCACCTGGCGATCGCGGTGCTGTTCATCGTGGCTGGCCACATGTATCGCACCAACTGGGGCATCGGCCACAGCATCAAGGAAATTCTCGAGGGCCAGAAGGGCGATCCCCTGCTGTTCCCCGCGCCCAAAGGACACGATGGGCTCTATGAATTCCTGACCACCTCCTGGCACGCCCAGCTGGGTCTGAACCTGGCGCTCTTCGGTTCGCTCACGATCATCGTGGCGCACCATATGTATGCGATGCCTCCGTATCCCTACATCGGTATCGACTACCCGACCCAGCTGTCGCTGTTCACCCACCACATGTGGATCGGCGGCTTCCTGATCGTCGGAGCCGGTGCCCATGCGGCCATCGCACTCATCCGCGACTACGACCCGGCCAAGAACATCGACAACGTGCTGGATCGGGTGCTGAAAGCCCGTGACGCCCTGATCAGCCACCTCAACTGGGTGTGCATTTTCCTGGGCTTCCACAGCTTCGGCCTCTACATCCACAACGACACCATGAGTGCCCTGGGTCGTCCCCAGGACATGTTCAGCGACACCGCGATCCAGCTGAAGCCCGTCTTCGCGCAATGGATCCAGGGCCTGCACGCCGCTGCCGCCGGCACCACCGCACCCAATGCGCTGGCCGGTGTGAGTGAAGTGTTCAACGGCGCTGTCGTCGCCGTCGGCGGCAAGGTGGCCGCTGCGCCGATCCCCCTGGGAACGGCCGACTTCATGGTCCACCACATCCACGCCTTCACGATCCACGTCACCGTGCTGATCCTGCTGAAGGGTGTCCTCTACGCGCGCAGCTCCCGCCTCGTCCCCGACAAGGCGAATCTGGGCTTCCGCTTCCCCTGCGACGGCCCCGGCCGTGGCGGTACCTGTCAGGTGTCGGCCTGGGACCACGTGTTCCTCGGCCTGTTCTGGATGTACAACTCCCTGTCGATCGTCATTTTCCACTTCAGCTGGAAGATGCAGAGCGACGTGTGGGGCACCGTCAATGCCGACGGCAGCGTCCAGCACATCACCAACGGCAACTTCGCCCAGGGCGCCATCACCATCAATGGCTGGCTCCGGGACTTCCTCTGGGCACAGGCCGCCCAGGTGCTGAACAGCTACGGCTCGTCCTCCAGTGCCTACGGTCTGATGTTCCTGGGTGCCCACTTCGTCTGGGCCTTCAGCCTCATGTTCCTCTTCAGTGGCCGCGGCTACTGGCAGGAACTGATCGAGTCCATCGTCTGGGCTCACAACAAGCTGAAGGTGGCTCCCGCCATCCAACCGCGGGCGCTTTCCATCACCCAAGGCCGTGCCGTCGGTGTCGCCCATTACCTGCTGGGCGGTATCGCGACCACCTGGGCCTTCTTCCTGTCCCGACTCATCGCGGTCGGCTGACCTCCACCTGACCTTTCCCAATGGCAACGAAATTTCCTTCGTTCAGCCAGGGTCTGGCACAGGACCCGACAACCCGCCGTATTTGGTACGGCATCGCCACGGCTCACGACTTCGAGAGCCATGACGGAATGACGGAGGAGCGGCTTTACCAAAAGCTGTTCTCCACCCACTTCGGTCACCTGGCGATCATCGGCCTCTGGGTTTCGGGCAACCTGTTCCATATCGCCTGGCAGGGCAACTTCGAGCAGTGGGTCGCCGATCCGCTGCACGTCCGTCCCATCGCTCACGCGATCTGGGATCCCCACTTCGGCCAGGGCGCCATCGCCGCCTTCACCCAGGCGGGCGCCTCCTCTCCGGTGAACATCGCCTACTCCGGTCTGTACCACTGGTGGTACACGATCGGCATGACGACCAACATGGAGCTCTATCAGGGTTCCATCTTCATGCTGATCCTCTCGGCATGGGCCCTGTTCGCCGGCTGGCTCCATCTCCAGCCCAAGTTCCTGCCTTCCCTGGCCTGGTTCAAGAACGCTGAATCGCGGCTCAACCACCACCTGGCTGTGCTGTTCGGCTTCAGCTCCATCGCCTGGACCGGTCACCTGGTCCACGTGGCCATCCCCGAGTCCCGGGGACAGCACGTCGGGTGGGACAACTTCCTCTCGGTCGCTCCCCATCCCGCCGGTCTGGCTCCGTTCTTCACCGGCAACTGGGGCGTCTATGCCCAGAACCCCGACACCGCCAACCAGGTGTTCGGGACCTCTGAAGGCGCCGGCACCGCGATCCTCACCTTCCTGGGTGGTTTCCACCCCCAGACGGAAGCGCTGTGGCTCACGGACATCGCCCACCACCACCTGGCCATCGGCTGCATCTTCGTGATCGCCGGCCACATGTACCGGACCAACTTCGGTATCGGCCACTCGATCCGCGAGATCCTCGACGCCCACAACCCCCCCAAGGGCACCCCCGGTGACCTCGGCGCCGGCCACAAGGGCCTCTACGACACCGTCAACAACTCCCTCCACTTCCAGCTGGGCCTCGCCCTGGCTGCCCTGGGAGTCGTGACCAGCCTGGTGGCGCAGCACATGTACGCGCTGCCGTCCTATGCGTTCATCGCCAAGGACTACACCACCCAGGCGGCCCTCTACACGCACCACCAGTACATCGCCATCTTCCTGATGTGCGGTGCCTTCGCCCACGGTGCGATCTTCTTCATCCGTGACTACGACCCGGAAGCCAACAAGGACAACGTCCTTGCCCGGATGCTTGAGCACAAGGAAGCCCTCATCAGCCACCTGAGCTGGGTCTCCCTGTTCCTCGGCTTCCACACCCTGGGTCTCTACGTCCACAACGACGTGGTGGTCGCCTTCGGTACCCCCGAGAAGCAGATCCTCATCGAGCCGGTGTTCGCCCAGTTCGTCCAGGCCTCCAGTGGCAAAGCCCTCTACGGCATGGATGTGCTGCTCGCCAACGCCGACAGCATCGCCTCCACGGCGTGGCCCAACAACGGCGCCGTCTGGCTGCCGGGCTGGCTCGATGCCGTGAACTCGGGAACCAATTCCCTGTTCCTGCAGATCGGTCCTGGCGACTTCCTCGTGCACCACGCCATCGCGCTGGGTCTGCACACCACCACCCTGATCCTGGTGAAGGGTGCCCTGGATGCCCGGGGTTCCAAGCTGATGCCCGACAAGAAGGACTTCGGCTATTCCTTCCCCTGCGACGGCCCCGGCCGTGGCGGCACCTGCGACATCTCGGCCTGGGACGCCTTCTATCTGGCTGTCTTCTGGGCCCTGAACACCGTGGGTTGGGTCACCTTCTACTGGCACTGGAAGCACCTCGCCATCTGGCAGGGCAACGTGGCCCAGTTCAACGAATCCAGCACCTATCTCATGGGCTGGTTCCGTGACTACCTGTGGCTCAACAGCTCCCAGCTGATCAACGGGTACAACCCGATGGGGTCCAACAACCTGGCCGTCTGGGCCTGGATGTTCCTCTTCGGTCACCTGGTGTGGGCCACCGGCTTCATGTTCCTGATCTCCTGGCGGGGTTACTGGCAGGAGCTGATCGAGACCATCGTCTGGGCGCATCAGCGCACGCCCCTCGCCAACCTGGTGGGCTGGCGCGACAAGCCTGTCGCTCTCTCGATCGTTCAGGCCCGTGTGGTGGGTCTCGCCCACTTCACGATCGGCTACATCCTCACGTACGCGGCCTTCCTGATCGCGTCCACCTCAGGCAAGTTCGGCTGAGCCTCCGGCTCCCGACTCCTTCAACGCCCCTTCTCGAATCTTCGAGGGACCCCCAGACCCCCGGTCACCACCGGGGGTCTTTTTCTGTTCGGGTCTGTTCCCCGATGAACAGCCCGCAGCACCGACGTCGCCCTGCACACCGTCAGACGTGCCGGGGGCGCCCATCGCCCCATCCCTTCAACGCACATTTGACTGGGCTTAACCTTCCGTGAGGGCACTGCTGCCAAGTTAAATCTGTTTGCAGCAGCTCTCAATGGGACTCACCTTCTCCGTACTGGATCCTTTCACTCCAGCGACAGGCGGAGTGATCTCCCTGGCCAATCTCGGGGCCAATGCTGAAATATCTGCCTATAACCCTTCCACTGGATATCTCTATACCGTAGGTGGCGGATCCGGGGCCATCGTCGTTTCCGATCTCCGTGATCCCGCCAACCCCCAGGCCGTGGCCCGGGCCACGTCCACCGGCAATGGCGAAACCCTTCAGAGCGCGGCGGTGTTCGGCAATCTGCTCGCCGTTGCGGTGCAGAACGCCATCAAGACGGACCCGGGGTTCGTGCAGTTTTACGACCTCAGCAATCCGGCCCTGCCTGTTCACATCAGCACCGTGACCGTGGGCGCACTGCCCGACATGGTGAAGTTCAGCAGCGACGGCCGCAAGCTGTTGGTGACCAACGAAGGGGAGCCGAACTCCCTTTACACCATTGATCCGGTCGGTTCGATCTCCCTGATCAACACCAGCGGCTATCTGGCGAGCACGCCTGTGGCTCCCGCCGCTGCCGATGTGCAGACCGTGGGCTTCGAAGCCTGGGAAGGCCGCCGTGCTGAGCTGATCAACCGCGGCGTCCGGATCGGCACCCGCCTGGGTGTCACCACCACGGTGGCCCAGGACATCGAGCCGGAGGCCATCGCCATCAGCGCCGATGGCAACACCGCCTGGATCTCCCTGCAGGAGAACAACGCCATCGCCGTGCTGGATCTGAGCGGCGCGGCGCCGGTGATCAGCACCATCTTCTCCGCCGGGATCAAGGACTGGTCCCGCGGCGTCGCCAGCGCCGAGAATTTCAGCTTCGAGCTGGAGTATGCGGCTGGCACCGCCAACCAGCCCGCTGGTGTGCTGGCCGGCGGCCTTTCGGGTCTGTTCTTCGCCGGTAAGGAGACGCTGAACGGCACCGAGCTGGATATCTACTACTCCATCACCGATCGCGGCCCCAATGGCGATCTGATCGCGGGTCAGCGCCAGTTCCTGGACCCGGACTTTCAGCCCAGCATCTACAAGCTGGGCATGAATCGCAGCACCGGCGCTGTCACCGAACTGGGCCGCCTCGGCCTCAATCGCCCCGATGGCACCCCCCTCACCGGTCTGCCCCAGCTGGCGATCAAGGATGACGTGCCGATCACGGCCACCAATGCCCCGCTGGCTTACGACCCCTTCGGCATTGACTCGGAAACCGTCTCGCTGTTCAGCCTCACCATCGGTGGCAGCACGCGCCAGGTGTTCGCGGTCGGCGATGAGTACCGCGGCCAGATCTCGATCTTCGACGCGCTCAGCGGCAACCTGATCCAGCGCTATATCCCCGCCGGTCAGAAGGCCCAGCTCGTTGCCCAGCACAACGTGGGCGGCGCGACGCCGATCGGGGCGGAAACGATCGACAGCCTGCCGGCCATCTATGGCAACCGCTGGAGCAACCGCGGCATTGAGGGCATGGCCTTCAACCCCACCGATGGCCTGCTTTATGCCTTCCTGCAGAGCCCCCTGGATGTGGATGCCAACGGCGACGGGGTCACCGAAGGCCGCAGCCGCTCGGAGCTCACCCGCATCCTGGCGATCGATCCGGCCACCGGCGCCCCGGTGAAGGAGCACCTGTATTTGCTCAGCGGCCGAGCCGGCCAGGACAAGATCGGCGATGTCGCCTTCGACGCCGCCCGTGGCGTGTTCCTGGTGATGGAACGCGACAGCAGCCGCAGCCTCACCGGCTTCAAGCACGTCTACGAGGTGGATCTGCGCGGTGCCACCAATACCCTGCCGCTCACCACCGCCGCCAATCCGTCCACGGGCGGCTGGCTGGGGGCGATCGGCGTGGTCAGCCCCGAGCTGCTCGACAACCGCCGCACCCTCGTCGACCACGACAGCAACGCCGCCACGGCCCCGATCTTCACCACCTCCAGCGCCGACGTGCTGGCTGCCGCCGGCATCCGCCTGGCCCACAAGATCGAACTGTTCAACCTGCCCTCCATCGGCGGCAGCCTGGCCTACGACAAGCCGGAAGGACTCACCATCCGCGATGACGGCGCCCTGGTGATCAACTACGACAACGACTTCGGCACCGAGGGCGCCAGCGGCAATGCCTTCACCGTGGTGAGCTTCGATGGCGCCGGCTTCGACAGCTCCGATCGGGATGTGGACGGCAGCAGCGGCGGCGGCAATCAGTACCGGCCCGTCTCCGGCTTGCCCCTCTACGGCCTCACCATGCCGGACGGAATCGCCGCCTTCACCGATGCCCAGGGCCGCAGCTTCCTGCTGGCGGCGGGTGAGGGTGATTCCCGGGAATACGAACCGGACCGGGGCAACATCTTCGTCGACCTCACCCGGGCTGATGCCACGACCGTGGTCAATGGCACCCCCTTCCGCAACCACCCAGGCGTCAGCGCCCTCAACGCCGCCTTTGCCGCCGCCACCGGCATCAGCCGCACCCGCCTCAACCTGCTCAACGACACCGGCGACATCAACGGCGATGGCCTGATCGACAAGCCCTTCAGCATCGGCTCCCGATCGCTGCGCATCTACGACGTGCAGGGCAACGTGGTGTTCGATTCCAGCAACGCCCTGGAGGAGCTGGCCAAGAGCCTCGGCCTGATGGCCAGCAACCGTGATGACGACAAGGGCACCGAGCCCGAGATGGTGGAGATCGCCACCGTGGCCGGCCGCACCTACGCCTTCGTGGCCCTCGAGCGCACCACCTCCAGCGTGGCGGCCGTGTTCGATGTCACCGACCCCTACAACGTGGTGGCGGTGGATCCGGTGGTGTTCCCCGGCGCCGAGCGCGTCGAGGGCATCACCTTCCTGCGCAGCACCGCCGGGCAGCCGGCCGGCCTGGTCGCCAGTAGCGAGGGGAACGATGTGGTGAACATCACCACGGCCGCCCCGCTGCAGGCCGGCAGTGCCTTCCGCCTCCAGCTCTTCCACCTGTCCGATCAGGAGGGCGGCATCGCGGCTCTGGACGATGCCCCCCGCCTGTCCGGGGTGCTCAATGCCCTGCGGGCCCAGGACATCGATCTCGATGGCGTCCCGGGCTTCGTCAACACCCTCACGCTCTCCAGCGGCGACGCCTGGATTCCGGGCCTGTTCTACGGAGCCTCGGCCCAGGCCTACGGCGCCGTGGGCCGCGGTGATGTGCTGATCCAGAACGCCCTGGGCGTGCAGGCGATCGCCTTCGGCAACCACGAGTTCGACCAGGGCACCGCCGTGGTGCGGGACCTGATCCGGTCCAATGGGGCCGCCGGTTACCCCGGCACGGCCTACCCCTATCTGAGTGGCAACCTCAACTTCGCCACGGACGCCAACCTGGCGGGGCTGGTGGTGCCCGCCGGCCAGGCGCCGCGGCCCAACAGCATCACCAGCAGCGTGGTGTTCGATGTCAACGGCGAGACGGTGGGCGTTGTGGGCGCCACCACCCCCTGGCTGCGCACCATCTCGAGTCCGGGCAACGTGGGCGTGGCCCCGGGCCCGTTCAGCGGTGTGCCCACGGCCGCCGAGCTGGATGCCCTTGCCGCCGAGATCCAGGCCGACGTGGATGCCCTGATCGCCGCCAATCCGGGCCTGAACAAGGTGATCCTGCTGGCCCACATGCAGCAGATCAGTATCGAGCAGGCCCTGGCCGAGCGCCTGCGCCACGTCGACATCATCGTGGCCGGCGGCTCCAACACCCGCCTGTTCGACGGTAATGACGTGACCCGCCCCGGCGACAGCATCCAGGGCCCCTACCCGATCGTCAAGACCGACGCCGACGGCAAGCCCGTGGCGGTGGTCAACACCGATGGCAACTACAAGTATCTGGGCCGCCTGGTGCTCGACTTCGATGCCTCCGGGGTGATCATCCCGGCCAGCTACGACCCCGGCCTCAGTGGTGCCTACCGCACCGACGCCGCCGGTGTGGCGGCCCTCGGTGCCGAGGCCTTCATCGACGCCCGGGTGCAGGAGGTGGTCGACAACCTGCGGTCGGTGATCGTCGCCCAGGAGTCGGAATGGTTCGGCGTCAGCGAGGTCTTCCTCAATGGCAATCGCAACCCGGGCGTGCGCAGCGAGGAGACCAACCTCGGCAACCTCACGGCCGACGCCAACCTGGCCTACGCCCGCCAGATCGATTCCAGTGTGGTCGTCTCGCTGAAGAACGGCGGCGGCATTCGCAACTCCATCGGCCAGTCGATCGTTCCCACCGGCTCGGTGAACGGTGTCCCCGAGCTGCTGCCCACCGCAGCGGTGTTCGACGCCCAGGGCAACGTGGTGAAGCCGGAGGGCGGCATCTCCCGCAACGACATCGCCAACGCCCTCAGCTTCAACAACGGCCTGACCCTGGTCAGCGTCACCCCCGGTGAGCTGAAGGCGCTGATCGAGCACGGCGTCGCCGCCGGCATCAACCAGGGCCGCTTCCCCCAGGTGGGCGGCATGGCCTTCAGCTACGACCTCAGCCGGCCGGCCGGCTCCCGGGTGGTGAGCCTGGCGATCCAGGACGACGCCGGCAACGATCTCGACGTCGTGGTGCGAAACGGCGAGGTGGTGGGCAATCCGGCCCGCAGCATCCGCATGGTCACCCTGGACTTCATGGCCAGCGGCGGTGACGGTTACCCTTTCACCAGCCTGTCCAACCCCAACCGGGTGGACATCACCCAGCCGGGTGGTGCACCCCGCACCGGCGTCGCCACCTTCGCCGCCAATGGCTCCGAGCAGGATGCCCTGGCCGAATTCCTGGCGGCCAACCATTCCCCCGCCAATCCGTTCACGGCGGCCGACACTCCGGCCGCCCTCGATCGGCGCCTGCAGAACCTGGCGGTCCGCAGCGACGGGGTGATCGACCCCTTGATCACCCTCACGGGTGCCGCGGTTCTGGAGAACCTGCCCGCCGACACCCTCGTCGGACTGCTGTCGGCGACCGATCCGAACCCCGGCAGGACCTTCGCCTTCTCCTTCGCACCGAACGGCAACCCGGGCGGCCTGTTCCGACTCGAAGGCAACCGGCTGCTGACCACGGCATCGCTGGACTTTGAGGCGGCGGCAACGCGCAGCCTCACCGTGCGGGCCACCGACAGCGCCGGCAACAGCTTCGATAAGCCGTTCACCATCATGGTGAATGATCTGGCGGAAGGCGGGGCCGTGCAGCCGGCGGTGATCAATGGCCCCGGCTTCTCGATCACTCAGGGTGTGGCCGGCCGGCCCCGGGGGTCGACCCCGGCGGGTCCATCGCTCGCCACCGGTGCCCTGGGGGCTGTGGAGACCAGCCCGATCACCCTGCCGGGCGAGAGCGTTCCCCGGGCCCGGATCGAGACCACCGACAGCTGGAATGAACTCAAGAACCTCATCCTCGCCCCCGACTACTGGACCCCGTCGCTGGGCAGCAACCTGCTGGTGGCCAACTTCGTCGATGTGCGCTGGGATCTGTCCTCAGCCCCGCCCCTGGACATGGATCTGCTGGTGGTGGGAGCCAAGCGTGGTGCGGTCGATTTCGCTGGCGGCGATGACACCCTGTCCTGGCTGTTCCACAGCAATGACCGCAGCCTCAGCAACACGGCCACGGTGTCGGGCGGCGACGGCCATGACGTGCTCCGCTTCGCCGCGGTGGGTAACTCCGCCATCGACGATGGGCTTCTGGCCGACAACCCTGGGGCCGACAACGGTTCCCTGTGGAATGCCAGCTACGACGGCAGCCTCAGCACGGCCATCGCCTCCGGCGGCGATGGGGATGACCTTATCGAGAGCGAGGGAAATGTGCGGCTGCAGGCCGATGGCGGCGGGGGGAACGACATCCTGATCGGGGCGCTCACCAATGACACCCTGATCGGCGGATTCGGCGAGGACAGCCTCACGGGCGGTGGCGACAGCGGCAGCTTCCGCTTCACTGGCCAGCGCTCGGCCCGCCGGGTGGTGGTGAGCGGCGGCGATCTGATCGACCTGCGTGCCCCCGGCGGCGGCGTCGACGGTGCCGCCGACACGGTGATCTACGCCTTGGCGGACGGCGGTGTGGACCGGGTCCTTGGCTTCGAGGCGGGTCGCGACCGGCTGCAGGTACTGGGCGGCATGGGTACGGCCCAGGTGGCGGAGTACCGCAACGGCACCTTCGTGAGTTTCACGGGACGGCCGCTGCAAGGTGTGCTGCTGGAGGGGGTGAAGGGGCTGAGCGTGGGCGGAGCCGGCGACGACATCCAGTTGCTGGCCTGAGGGGTGCCGCCAGCCTCGGTTCGCCGTAGGTCAGGGCGCCAACATCAGTGCCTTCGTGCTCAACAATCAGGCCATTTCTGCTTGGGTTAAGGGCGTCTCTCTAGAACGCATTCCAGGCTACAGAGATGGTGTTGGCCGCATCACTTCACGGCCGATCCGGTGGTTTGAAAATACAGGGGTCCGGCTGAGTGAATGGCCGGTCGGAACTTTCCAAGTCAGAGCGATCCTGTCTGAGTTATTCCCGTCTGGGCGATACACGAGATCGTCCTAAAGGTACGGGTGCACAGCCTCTCACTCCCTTTCTTTTCTAGTCATGACGACCTCTGGAAATCACGTCATCTTCATCCATCCGGATGGAGCAAGTCCATCGCATTTCGGATTTGCCCGCTTCATTGACCAAGGCCCCGATGGTCGACTGAACTGGGACCGGATGGAAGCTGCCGGGGTCTACCTCGGGCACATGGAGGACCAGCTCGGTGGCACCTCCAATGGCGGTGCGGTTACCCATGCGACCGGTGCCAAGGTCTATGCCGAATCCTTCGGCTATGAGCAGGGCAATCTCCCCATCACCTCCCTGGATGGCAGCAACAACACGATCGTTGAGGCGGCCATCCAGGCCGGCAAGGTGACGGCGCTGGTGCAGTCCGGAGCCATCTTTGAGCCGGGAACGGCCGCCTTCGTCGCCAAGACTGAGGAAATCGTCAATCCCAATGGAACGCGCGTCGTTCCCAGGGCTCAATCGGCTGAGATCGCTCAGCAGGTCATCGAGTCAGGCGTCAACTTCATCTTCAGCGGCGGCGAGCTCAATCTGCTGCCGGTCGGTGTGGCCGGATTCCATGGCACCGCTGCCCAGTACGACGCCCTGAGCACCAGTTCGAGCCTTCGGCCGAGCCAGAACCTGATCGAGCTGGCCCAGAGCCTCGGCTACACGGTTGTCTATACCAGGGACCAGCTGAACAGCCTCATCAATGGCGCCGTTCTGCCCCAGAAGGTTCTCGGCGTCTTCGCTCCCGTCCACACGTTCAACGACCGCGCTGAAGAGCAGCTCGCCGCCGCGGGTCTTCCCTTCTACTCGCCCACAGCGCCGGCGATTGCCGAGATGCTGGCGGCGGCGCAGCGCCTCATGGAGGCCCACCCCAATTTTGACAAGGGGTCGATCACGATCGTGGAAGAAGAAGGCACGGATAACTTCGGCAACAACAACAACGCGGCCGGCACGCTTGAGGCCCTGCGGCGGGCCGATGCGGCCATCGGTGTCGCCCTGAATTTTGTTGAGCGCCATCCCAACACGCTGGTGATCACGGCGGCCGACAGCGATGCGGGAGGCCTGCAGGTTCGTGACCCGCTGGCCTCTGATCGGCCCGTGGGTTCCATCACGAACAATCCAATCGATGGCACCTCGGGACGCAATCTGCCGACCGATGGCGTCACCGGCGTCGGCAGCCTGCCGTTCCTGTCGGCTCCCGATCAGAACGGGGATCGATTCAGCCTGAGCGTTGCCTGGGCGGGCCTGCCGGATTTCAGCGGTTCGATCGTCTCCAAGGCCCACGGCCTCAACGCCGATCGGCTGCCAGCGACCCTGGACAACACCAAGATCTACGAATTGATGTATGAGACTCTGTTTGATACAGAGATCCCGTCTCGCCTCCCCGATCAGATCAAGACGGCTCCTCGCCCCAATCAGAACACGGGCAATGTGATCTTCATCCATCCCGATGGCTCGACCCCCTCGAGCTTCATGGCTCTGCGGAACATCGATCAGGGCCCGGATGGTCGGCTGAACTGGGACAGGATGACCCGGGCCGGTGTGTACCTCGGCCATATGGAGAACCAGCTGACCGGCACCTCCAACGCCGGCGCCGTCACCCATGCCACCGGGACCAAGGTCTTCAACGAATCCTTCGGCCTCGAGGAGGACAACACCCCGATCCGTTCGGCGTCCGGGAAGCTGGGCTACACCATCCTCGAAGAGGCCATTGAGTCAGGGAAGGCCACGGCCCTGATCCAGTCGGGCCACATCGGCGAACCGGGCACGGCTGCCTTTGCCGCCGCCACCACCAACCGTGATGGAAATTCCATCCGGGCCCGGGACAAGACGGCCGAAATCGCCGAGCAGGTGATCCGCTCGGGAACCCAGGTGATCCTGGCTGGTGGCGAGGTTTACCTGCTGCCGAAGGGCACCCTCGGCTTCCACGTCACCGCCGAGATCGACGCCCAGTTCTCGGATGCCGAAGACCGCCCGACCAAGAACCTGATCGAACTGGCCCGGTCTCTCGGGTACCAGGTCGTCTACACCAAGGAGCAACTGCTTGAGGCGGCCCGGAACGCAACGCCGGCGACCAAGCTGCTCGGCATCTTTGCCGCCAACCACACCTTTGACGATCGCCGGGAGGAGAGCCTTGGCCTGAACACGGAGGCGCCCCTGCCCCTGTATGTCTCCACGGCTCCCACAGTCGCCGAGATGCTGGCCGCCACCCTGGAGATCGTCGGCAAGAGCGATGACGGCTTCTTTGTGGTGGTGGAGGAGGAGGGGACCGACAACTTCGCCAATAACAACAATGCCATCGGGACGATCGAGGCGACCCGACGGGCGGACGCGGCCATCGGCGTGGCGATGAACTACGTGGATCAGAAGAATCCCAACACCCTGGTGATTACTGCTGCCGACAGCGACGCCGGCGGCATGCAGGTCTTTCAGTTCGCGCCTTACGTCAGGCCGACGGGCAACTTCGACGTCTCCAACCCCAACCTGGCCGATACCCAGCCCGAGGTGCCGTTCATCCAAGTGAACCGCACCACCACCAACACCTCCCGGGTCTTTCTCGATGGCCCGGAGGGAAGCACCGCCACCCCGGGTCAGCCCTGGACCGCCTTCCGGTCGGTGAACAGCGCGGATGGCCCCATGGGCAACTTCGGCATCGCCTGGGCAGGGACGCCGGACTTCCCCGGCAGCATCGTCGCCAAGACCTACGGCATGAATGCCGATCTGCTGCCCTCCACGGTCGATAACACGGGCATCTACGGCCTGATGTACACGACCCTGTTCGGAATCGATCCCGTGGTCCTGGCCCAGCGCGGCGAGGTTCTGGTGGGTACCGAGGCCAACGACACCACCCTGCCGGGACAGTCCACGGTTCCCGGCTTCGACGGCCGGGTCAGCACCGTGTTCACCGGTGCCGGCAACGACGAGGTGGATGTGGCGATCACCAATGGCTTCGATAACAAGATCTTCACCGGATCCGGTGCCGATGTGGTGTACGCCGGCAGCCGCGATGTGATCACCGGCGGCAGCGGCAGCGACCAGATCTGGGCGATCGACGGCGGGCAGAACCGCCTCAGCGGCATGGCCGGCGACGACGAATTCATCATCGGCAGCAGCGGCAACCGGGCCCTGGGCGGTGAGGGCAATGACGTCTTCACCATCCTCGCTGGGGCTGGCACCAACCACCTCAACGGTGGCGCCGGTGCCGACCAGTTCTGGCTGGTGAGCGAGCCGGGGGATCGGCCCGCGGCCAAGCAGTTCGTCATGGACTTCACCGTCGGTGTGGACAAGGTGGGCCTGCGGGGTGTGGCCTTCGCCGACCTCGGTTTCTCCCAGGTGGGGGCCGACACCCTGCTGCGTGTGTCGGGAGTGGCCGTGGGCCACTTCACGAACATCAGCGCCTCCGCGCTCAACAACCAGGCCAACTTCGCCCTGGCCTGAGGGCCGCCGGCAGGCCGCGTCCCCTGCCCTGGGGAGCGGCCTGCTCCACCGGCGATCCCGTCTCCCTTCTGTCCCCTGCACCCCCTCCCGGACCATGCCAGCCCTCTTCACAGGCCTGTACAGCCAGAGCTTCGATGCCCTGGCCGCCTCCGGATCCGGGAACGCCTGGGCGAACGACGTGACGCTGCCGGGGTGGCACCTGTTCCGGCAGCCGGCGACGGCCCCCGTCGCCCTGGCCACCTACAACGCCGACAGCGGCACCGCCAATGCCGGCGCCTTCGTGAGCTACGGCTCGACGGGCAGCAGCGACCGTGCCCTGGGGGGCCTCGGATCCGGCGGTGCCTACTTCGGTTCCCCTGCCAGCGGCTCGGTGGCCGGCTGGTTCGCCCTGGCCCTCAGCAACACCACCGGGGCGGCGATCGCCAGCCTCGATCTCGCTTTCAACGGCGAGCAGTGGCGCAACGGCGGCAACACCACGGCCCAGACCATGGAGCTGCAGTGGGGCTTCGGCGCCAGCTTCGATCAGGTGAGCCTCTGGGCCACGCCCGGCGGCAGCTTCAACTGGACCTCGCCGGTGACCGGGAGCACGGCCGGTGCCGTTGATGGCAACGGCGCCGGCCGGGTGGCTGGTGTGGGCGGCAGCCTCGACCTCTCGGCCAGCCCCTGGGCGGCCGGGGCCACCCTCTGGCTGCGGTGGGCGGAGATCAACGATCCCGGCAACGACCACGGCCTGGCCATCGACGATCTGAGCCTGTCGGCGGCGGCGCCGCCTGCCCTGCCCGAGGTCTCCATCCAGGCCATCGACGCGGTGGCGAGCGAATCCGGTGATGGGGCCAGCCTGCGCATCAGCCGCAGCGGCTCCACCCTGGCGGCCCTGACGGTGCCGATCAGCCTGGCTGCGGGCGCCGGGCTGGCGGAGGCCGGCGACCTCGCCAGCCCCCTGCCGGCCTCGGTGCTGATCCCTGCGGGGGCGGCCAGCGTTGATCTGGCGATCGCGGTGCTCGATGACGCCCTCGATGAAGGCACCGAGACCCTGCGCATTGAGCTGGCCGCACCGGCCGGCCACACGGTTGCCGCCGGGGCGGGCAGCGCCACCGTCACCATCGCCGACAACGACCGCATCAGCCGGATTTCGGCGGTGCAGGGCAGCGGCAGCAGCAGCCCCCTCCTGGCCCAGAGCGTGACCCTCAGCGCCGTGGTGGTGGGCGACTTCCAGGCCACCGGCGAGCTCAGTGGCTTCTTCCTGCAGGAGGAGAGCGGCGACTGGGACAGCAGCGCCCTCACGTCCGAAGGGATCTACGTGGCTTACCCCCTGACGGGCACCAACGTCGATGTGGTGATCGGTGACCGGGTGCGGCTCACCGGCACGGTGGCCGAGCGTTTCGGCCAGACGGCGATCACCGCCGTCAGCGCCCTGACGGTGGAAGGGCAGGGCCGCCTAGGCGACACCCGCAGGGTCGACATCCCCGACCTGCTCGCCCAGCGCAGCGGCGCCCTCGATCTGGAGCCCTACGAGGGCATGTGGGTGCGCTTCCCGGAAACCCTCAGCGTCAACGGTCTGTTCGGCCAGTTCCGCTTCGGTGAGGTGGAGCTCAGCGCCGGGGGACTGCCGCTCCAGCCCACCAACGTGATGGAGCCAGGGACGGCGGCCTTTGCCGCCGAGCAGGCCACGGCCCTGCGCGAGCTGGTGCTCGACGACGGCAGCAACAGCGCCTACCGGCCCGCGGCGGCGGCCACCCCGGCGGCGCCGGTGCGGGACCAGCTGCTGCGTCGCGGCGACACCATCACCGATGTGGAAGGGGTGCTGGGGTTCGACTTCGGCAAGTACCGGCTGCAGCCCACGGCGCCGCTGAGCTTCAAGGCCGGCAACCCCCGCCCGCCGGCACCGGCTCTGGCCGGGGCCGGGCAGCTGCGCCTGGCCAGCTTCAACGTGCTCAACACCTTCACCACCCTCAACGCCGGTGGCGCCCTCACGGATACCGGTCTGGCCCCCCGCGGGGCCAACACGGCCGAGGAGCTGGAGCGTCAGCTCACCAAGCTCACCGCCGCCCTGGTCGGCCTGAAGGCCGATGTGATCGGCCTGATGGAGCTGGAGAACGACGCCGACGACGCCACCCTGGCCGCGATCGTGGCACGTCTGAACGCTGCCCAGCCCAGTGGCTCGGGCCGCCTTTACAGCTTCGTGCCCACCGGCCTGATCGGCAGCGACGCCATCAAGGTGGGTCTGATCTACGACAGCCGGGCGGTGGCCCCCACCGGGCCGGCCCGGGTGCTGGACAGCGCCGGCTTCACCGATCCCCTCGCCACCGGCAGCCCGCTCAACCGGCCGGCCCTGGCCCAGGGCTTCCGGGAACTGGCCAGCGGCGAGGTGCTGAACGTGGCCGTCAACCACCTCAAGTCGAAGGGCAGCGGCGGTGCCACCGGCCCTGACCTCGACCAGCTGGACGGCCAGTCGGCCTTCAATGCCACCCGTACCGCCGCCGCCAGCGAACTGGTGCGCTGGATCGGCACCGACCCCACCGGCAACGGCGACAGCGACTGGGTGGTGCTGGGCGACATCAATGCCTACGCCAAGGAGGACCCGATCGCCGTGTTCGAAGCGGCGGGCTTCCGCAACGCCCTGCCCACCTTCACGGCCGAGCCCCCCTCCAGCTACGCCTTCTTCAACCCGGTCGACATGAGCGGGGCCCTCGATCACATGCTGATCTCCCCATCGCTGGTGAGCCAGGCCGTGGCCGCCAGCGACTGGAGCATCAACGCCGCCGAGGGTGCCTTCCGCGACTACAACCTCGACACCAACAGCAACGGCAATGCGGCGTCCCGCGATTTCTTCGCGCCCGATCCCTACCGCACCTCCGACCACGACCCCCTGCTGCTGGACCTGGATCTGGGCCGGGCGCTGCCGTCCGGACTCGCCTTCTCCCACGGCGTTGCCTCCGGCGACCCCTACGCCGATTCGGTGATCCTCTGGACCAGAGTCACGCCGCCCGCCGGTTTCGCCGGACTGGTGGACGTGCAGTGGGAGGTGTCCAGCAGCGCCGGTTTCGAGGCCGGCTCGATCATTGACAGCGGTGTGTTCACCACCAGCGTCGCCCGCGACTGGACCGTGAAGGTGGAGGCCGATGGCCTCAGTGCCGACACCGTTTACCACTACCGCTTCCGCGCCGGAGCGGCGCAGTCGATGGTGGGGCAGACCAAGACCCTGCCGGTGGGCAGCGGCCCGGTGCGGCTGGCCGTGTTCTCCTGCGCCAACTTCACCGCCGCCGAGGAATTCCTCGCCTATGGGCGGGCCGCTGCCGTCCATGCGGTGAACCCCTACGACGCCCTGGTGCATGTGGGCGATTACATCTACGAGTACGGCCCCGGGGGCTTCGGTGAGGCGGAAGATGCCGCCGGCGACCGCGGCTTCCTGCCCGAGCGCGAGATCGTCAGCCTCGACGACTACCGGCTCCGCTATGCCCAGTACCACACCGATGTCAATCTCCAGGCGTTGCGGGCCGCGGCGCCGCTGATCGCCATCTGGGACGACCACGAGACCGCCAACGACAGCTGGGCCGGTGGCGCCCAGAACCACCAGAGCGCCACGGAGGGCGACTGGATCGCCCGGCGGGATGCCGCCCTGAAGGCCTACCACGAGTGGCTGCCGATCCGGGAACCCGGCCTGCGCCAGAGCGGGGACGGCGCCACCGCCCTCACTCCGCTCACCCAGGGCTACCGCTCCTTCGATTTCGGCGACGTGCTGGCGCTGCACATCCTCGAAACCCGCCTCACCGCGCGCGATGAGCAGCTGGCGTACCCCGATGCCGCCGCCGTGGGGGCCCGCATCGGCGCGATCCTCGCCGACCCGGCTCTGGTGGGGGTCTATGCCAGCCAGCTGGGGCTCACCCCGCCGGCCTCCCCCGCAGCGGTGCCGGCCTTTGCCGCCGCCCTGGCGCCCCTGGTGACCCAGGAGCTGGTGCTGGCCACCGTGCAGCAGGCCTGGGGCGATCCCGGCCGTGACCTGCTCGGCGACAGCCAGCTGGCCTGGCTGCAGCAACGGATGGCGGGATCCTCCGCCGCCTGGCAGGTGTTGGGCCAGCAGGTGCTGATGCAGTCGATGGCGGTGCCGGCGGAGCTGCTGCTGGATGCCGGCAACCCCGCCCTGCTCGACAAGTACGCCGCCCCGCTGCAGAAGCTCGCCACCGGGACCCCCTTCAACCAGCTGAGCGCCGCGGAGCAAGCCCTGTTCGCCGAGGCCGGCAAGATCCCCTACAACCTCGACGCCTGGGATGGCTACGGGGTGGAGCGGGAAACGATCCTCCAGAGCGCCCTGGCCCTGGGCAAGCGGCTGATCAGCCTGGCCGGCGACACCCACAACGCCTGGGCCGGCGTGCTCGACACGATGACGGCCGGCACCCGCCCCGCCGGCAGCCTGGCCGGCCTGGAGTTCGCCACCCCCGGGGTCACCTCGCCCGGGCTGGAGAAGTATCTCCCCGGCGCCGATGCCTACATCCGGGCGAACTACCCCGCCGTCGACGGCCTCGACGGTCTGTTCATGGGTTACATCAACGGACTGGCCTACGCCGATGTGAACCGGCGCGGCTTCCTCGATCTCACGGTCAGCACCGATCGCGTCGACGGCGCGTTCCACCTGCTCTCCGGCACCGACCCGATCACCAACCAGCCGGCCTGGGCCATCGAGACGGTGACCGGTTCGGCCGATCTCAGCCTGACGCTGGCTCCCGAACGGGGCGGGCCGATCCTCTGGCAGGCCGGCTGGAAGGAACTCGATCTGGTCTTCGGCGCCGCGGTGGACACCAGCGGCAATCTCCTGCTGCTGGATCCGGCCGCCTACGGGGCGGTGCCCGAGCAGGGCATCCAGCTCGCCAACGTGACAGTGATCGGCTCCGAGGCGCCGGACAGCATCTATGTGGGCGTGGGCTCCCGCATCGAGGGCCGGGGCGGCAGCGACCAGTTCTTCAACTCCGAAAGCCTCGGCGGCAACGTCCTGGTGGGCGGCGGCGGCGGCGACCAGTTCTTCCTGGGCCAGGCCAGGGATGTCGTCATCGGCGGCCGCCTGATCGACCCTGCCGCCACCCCTGGGCTGGCGCCCGCCACGGCCCTGGCGGACCGCGAGGCGGATCAGTTCCTGATCGACAGCTCCGCTGCTGTGACGACGGCCGCGCCCCTGCTGATCCGCGACTTCGAAGTGGGCCGGGACACGGCCTTCATCGATGGCCAGAAGCTCCAGGGCAGCTGGGGCCAGATCAAGCAGGCCCTTGCCGCGGCCGGCATCCAGGCCAATGCGGCTCCGGAGCTGGCCACGCCATCGGGTGTGCCGAGTCTCACCCTGATTCCCGGTGTCCAGGTGCTTCAGAACCTCGGCCCCCTCGGCCTCGATGCCGATGGCGACAGCCTGCAGCTGGTGGTCCTCGAGGGCCCCGACTGGATCCGCGCCGACCGCACGACCCTCAGTGTCACGACCCCCGCCGGTTTCGGCCCCGCCGACCTGGCCAGCCTCAACCTGCGGCTGGGCTTCTTCGATGGGCAGGCGATCACTCCCTTCTCGCCGGCGCTGACGATCGGTGCCGTCCCCCCTTCCGATCCGGGCAACCCGGTCGTGGTGGTCATCACACCCGGGGGCGATGCTGAAGCGATTGCCGTCAACATCACCGGCGGGAGCTTCCAGGCCGACCGCCCCTTCCAGGTGGTTCCGACCACGGCCCCCGCTGCGGGCCTGGGTGAGAGCTCCGTGGATTTCGGCATCGACCTGGACCAGGGCCTGGAGAGGGCGACGGTGAGCTTCGGGCTTGCCGCCCTGACCGTCGGGGCCCCCTTCGCCGACACTCCCACCAGCCGCTGGATCGCGGTCGCCACCGACCCAGGCACCGGCGTGACCACCCCGCTGACCTACGACCCGCGCCAGGGCGGCGGTGCCCGCTTCTATGACCTCGACGCCGATGGTGCCGCGGAGTTTCTGCACCTCTCCCTGGACGATGGCGGCCCCGGTGATCAGGGGCCGGCGGCGGATGGCGAGATCCTGCAGTCGCTGACGGTCGGAACGGTCGATCTGGCGCCTGTCTTCCGGCGCGTTGATCCCCTCACCCTCACGGTGGCCGATCCGTCCAACAGCGCCGCCGCCAGTCTGGTGCTGCGGGCCAGCCTCTCCGGCCGGCCGGCCAGCTCCAACCAGATCGGCTATGTGGTGCTCGAGGCCAACGAGCTGGCCAGCGCCGACTCGCTTCTGGCGGATCTGGCGGCCATCCGCGCCCGCTCCCAGACCCTCTTCTCCACCCTGGAGAACAGCGACGTCACCCTGGCGGCGGGCACCACGTTCGATCGCGACATCCTTCTGGTCAACGGCCAGTCGGTGCGCTTCTTCGAGGTGGTCGACGCCAGCCTCGCCGACCTCACCAGTGCCACTGACGTGCGCCTGCGCTTCTTCAGCCCCGACGCCCCGGCCGGCGCCGATCGTTCGGTGAGCTTCGCCTCCCCCAGCGGCGTGAGCCTCGCCCTCGATCTGCTCGACAACGACCAGGGACTCGATGCGCTGATCGGCCAGGAGCAGGGCCTGGCCCCGGTCCTTGATTTCACCGCCTTCTCCGCCACCCAGGCGGTCGAGGGCACCGTGGTGCTCAGCCGGGAAGCCAATTTCGACGCCATCACCGGCTTCTACCGCGCCCTTGATGCCCAGGGCACCGTGCGCGACGCCGCCGGCAACCTGGTGCGCCCCGGAGAGGCGAACTACCGCCAAGCCGCCCTGCGCGCCGACAACCTCGTCACCGAACTCCAGGGCCTGCGGGTGGGCGATAACCAATCCAGCGTCACGTCGGTCACCATCGCCGAATCCTCCTTCCTGGCACCCTTTGCCCAGGTGCGGGGCCGCACCTTCTTTGCCTATGCCGGAGCCAATGCCGATGGCATCAGCCACTTCCGGACACTGGGCACCAACCTGTTCGGCCTGGAGGATACCTTCGGTGGTGGAGATCGCGATTACGACGACCATGTGATCGGCTTCAACTTCAACCAGCTGGTCTGAGTCCATCGGCCCGGGGCGTGGATGGCTGCTTTTTTGCCTGCTACGCTCTTGCGGTTGCCGGTGAGAAATGCAAATAAACTCCCAGGATCTTGCGAGCTTTTTCAGAAAAAGTCTCCTGCCATTCCTGCTTGTCATTGCCATCGCCGTCTCGTTTGCCGGGATCCTGAGTCAGAGCGGTCAGGTGTCCGAATGGCCCATGGATCAGTCCTTTGTGACGCGGGCAGATCTGCGCCTTGAACGACTGCCGACGGGCTGGGTCTTTCAATATCCTCGCTTCAAGTGGTCCGGCGGGGTGTCCGCCAGCCTGCTGATCGGCCTCTATAAACTGGTGGCCTCTCCGGCTCCGGAGACGCTGAACTGGCATGCCAAGTGCATCACCACCCTGTTATTTCTGGGATCCTCGTATTCACTCTGTCTGCTGTTCATTCGTCACTGGATGTTTCAGGCTCTGGCCTTCTCCGTCATTGCCAGCTCCGCCCTGCAGTTCGCTGAGCCTTCCAGTGACATCATCGCGGCGTCGTTCTTCGCCCTGTTCATGTTATCCGTGCGGCTGGGTTGGCCGCGGCTGATCTCCTCTGGCCTCCTGGTCCTGTTCGGGCTCTCAAAGATTCAGTTGCTCCTCTGCTCCCTAGGGGTGGGTGCTGTCTGGTACTGGTGGGATTTCCGCCAGAACCGGATGCGATGGCAGATCCCGCTGGGGATGGCCTTCTGGCTGGCATTGCTGATGGCTCCTGGATTCAAGCTCTATGGCATGGACATGGTCAGGACGGTCAAGGGACTGCGGACCTTTGGCTCGTCCTATGTGTTCCTGTTCAGCCCCCATCAGTTTTCTCTCGGCTCCGAATCGCCGGCTGCCAACGCTGCGAATTGGCAGGATGTGATGCGTTCGGTGTTCCCGGGGGCTCGCACCGTGAGTGAGGTGATGCTTCGGTACCCTAAGAAATATCTTGACTTTGTCTTGGTATCTGGCGCCTTTGGTGTTTCGTCTGTGCTGCAGACGATGGGATTGATGTTGATTCCCTTTCTCCGGGCATGGCGCCTTGGGGCTTTCCCTGCCGCCACCCAGCTCAGCCTGAGGTTCCTGGGAGCGGCGGCGTTCCTTTCCCTGATGCCGCCGCTGCTGCTGAGATTCATCAGTCCCCGCTATCTCGCCGTGGTCTTCATTCCGCTGGTGGTGCTCTCCGCCGCGGCAGCCGGAGCCTCCCAGGCGCCACGGTCCCTGAAGATCACGTTTCTGATCTGTTCGCTGCTGACCCTTGTGCTCAATCTGGCCGTGTTCGGCGAGCGCCTCGTCGAGTCACCGTTGATGCCCTTTGGTTGAGGACACGGCACCGTGCACCATGCGGCAGCCAGGGTGATCCGGGGGCAGCCACGGCGATCGCTGTCAGGCGCTGGGCCATGAAAAAGCCCTGCCGAGGCAGGGCTTGCAGGAGTGGGTTGGCTGTCCATCCCAGGGTTCGGGACCCGGGGATGGACGGCCATCGGTGAACTCAGCCGGCGCTCCAGACACCACCGGCGATGTTGGCCAGGGGCGATTGGATGGCGGTGCTGCACAGGAACCAGGCGAAGGCGGCGCCGCCGCAGCCACCCAGCCAGAAACCGCTGGCGAATTCCGCCCAGCCGGCTTTGGTGAACAGGTCGGCCGGGGGGTTGTCGATGGTGGCGTCGGGGGGCTGGACGTTGGGGCCGCTGCCGGCGGTGCCGTAGATCGACAGGCAGATGGTGAGGATCGACACAAGGCCGATGGCGGCGAGCAGGCCGGCGGTGCTGGCGAACTCGGTGGCGCGCAGGGGGCCGGTGTAGGCGAAGGGGCCGTAGAGCAGGTAGCCGTGGGCCATGCCCACCTCAAGCCCGCGACGGTTGGGCGAGAGGGAGGGGCGGTAGGCCGGCAGGGCGTTCAGGAAGGCCTTGGTGAAGTAGCTGCTGTTGACGGGGGTGGCCAGATTGCCGACGGTCGGGTCGGCCACGGGGGTCACGGTCATGGGAAGCGGATCGGGGGGGCGGCGGATCGGAGGGGGGGAGGCGAAGGGCGCTGGGGCCGGAGCCGGCGTCAGTCGGTCGCCTCGATCACGTTGAACAGCAGGGCCATGGCCACCGCCGCGCCGAGGATTCCCACCAGGGGAACCATCACGGACGGCATCCAGGCAACGGCAAATTCACCAGTCATGGCTTGGGCCAATAGGAACCGCCGGTACTGTAAGGACCCCTTCCAGCCTGGCTTCTCAGGCGAGCGGGGGTGACATAAAAGTTCAGCCGCCTGGCCCCAGCTGCCCTGCTCACCCGCCCCCGCGAAGGGTCGCCCGCACCCGGTAGATCGGCCGGCCCTGGCTTTCGTGATAGGTGCGCATCTGCAGTTCAGCCAGCAGCCCGAAGCTGAACAGCTGCACCCCACTGAGGATCGCCAGCACCGCCATCAGCAGCAGGGGCCGGTTGCCGATGTCGGCCCCCAGCAGCAGCTTTTCGCCCACCAGCCAGGCGGCGATGGCCAGCCCCGACAGCAGGGCCAGGAGGCCGGCGAAACCGAACACGTGCATCGGCCGGGTCAGGAACCGCTTCATGAACCAGACGGTGAGCAGGTCCATCAGCACCCGGAAGGTGCGATCGATGCCGTACTTGCTGCGGCCGTAGCGGCGGGCCTGATGGGACACCCTCACTTCACCGATCCGGGCCCCTTCGATGAAGGCCAGGGCCGGCAGAAAGCGGTGCAGTTCCCCGTAGAGGTTCATGTCGCTGAGCACCTCGCGCCGGTAGGCCTTCAGGGAGCAGCCGTAGTCGTGCAGCCGCACCCCGGTGACCCGGGCGATCAGGCGGTTGGCCAGCAGGGAGGGCAGCAGCCGGTCCAGGGCTCCGTCCTGGCGCTGGTGCCGCCAGCCGCTCACCAGGTCCAGGTCGTCCTGCTCCAGTCGGGCCAGCAGCATCGGGATATCGGCGGGATCGTTCTGGAGGTCCCCGTCGAGGGTGACGATCACCTCGCCGCTGCTGGCATCGAAGCCGGCGGCCATGGCGGCCGTCTGTCCGTAGTTGCGCCGCAGCAGCACCGCCACCAGTTCGGGCACCCGGCCCGCCAGATCCCGCAGGACCGCTGGGGTGCCGTCCTTCGAGCCGTCGTCCACCAGGACCAGCTGGAAGCTGCGCCCCAGCGGCCTCAGGGAGGCCAGCAGCTTCTCCACCAGATGGGGAAGGCTCTCCTCCTCGTTGTAGAGGGGGACCACGATGGAGAGTTCGGGGCGGAGTTCGGGAACGGAGAGTTCCGGACTGTGGGCCAGGGCTGCCCCCGCCATGACCGTTCCCCAGGGCTCGTCGCCTGAACTTACCTCAGGGCGGCAGGGGGCTGCCGTCGTGGCTGTGCATCACCCGCCCCGCGCCCCGCAGTTCGGCCCGGTAGTGGCACGCCACCGGATCCCGGTTGCGGGGGTTCAGGTCGTCGATGCCGATGCCGTCGCGGCCGTGCTGGCGCCCGGAGCTGTGCAGGTAGCGGCCGCCGCCCAGGTGCAGGGCCACGTGGGTGCAGCGCCGCGGGGTGCCGAAAAAGATCAGGTCCCCCGGCAGCAGCAGGCTGGTGACGCCGCTGGCCACGGCCACCGGGCGGCAGAAGCGCTCCTGCAGGTAAGCATCGCGGGGCAGCCAGATGCCGGCCTGGGCGAAGGCGGTCTGCACCAGTCCCGAGCAGTCGAAATCGGGCCCCAGGGTGCCCCCCCAGAGGTAGCGGTTGGGGCGCTGGCGGGCGGCCTCGGCGAAGGCGAGCACCGCCTCCAGGCGGGCGGCGATCCGGTCGCGATCAAGGCGGGGCAGCGGCGGCGGCGAGGCCGCGGGCTGCCCGTGGCTCGCCAGGGCGGCCGCCTCCACCCAGCAGGGGTAGCCGTCCTCGTGCAGGCGAACCCGCAAGCGGGGCTCGGCGCCGGCGGCGGCGCGGGCCGCCCCCAGCACCCTCAGGCTCCGGCCCCCATGGATCTCGGTGGCCAGCCCCGGGCCCTGGGGCCGGCTGTAGGCCGGCAGCGGCTGGGTCAGGGTCCAGACACGGCCCGGCGCCGGCAGGGTGCCTAAGGTCGCCATCACAAGGTGCCGCCGCTGATGGCGTTCTACAGCCCGGATCCGGCCATGGGCGAGGCCCTCCGCCAGCTGATCGGCCGACTGGAGGAGGAGGGGCGCCCGGGGCTGGGGGAGCAGATCTCCGTCACCTGGCTCCGCTACGGCGATTCCCTGGTGGGCGCGGCCGAGGGCCTGGGCCAGGAGGAGTTCTGGGGCCGGACGGTGAGCGGCGCCTCCTGGGCGGGCCCGACGCCCCGCTATCCGGCCAGCGTCGTGAAGCTGGTCTACCTGGTGGCGGCAGAAGCCTGGCTGCAGCGCCAGCTGATCGAGGACGGACCGGAACTGCGCCGGGCCCTGGCCGACATGGTGCGCGATTCGGGCAACGATGCCACCAGCCTGGTGGTGGATCTGCTCAGCGGCACCACCAGCGGTCCGTCCCTGCCGCCGGAGCGCCATGCCGCCTGGTGCCGCCAGCGCCAGGTGGTCAACGACTGGCTGGCCCGCCTCGGCTGGAGCGAGGTGGCGGGGGTGAACGCCTGCCAGAAGACCTGGGCGGAGGGCCCCTATGGCCGCGAACGGGACTTCTACGGCGCCCAGCTGGAGAACCGCAACCGCCTCAGCACCGATCTCACGGCCCGCCTGCTGCACGCCGTGATGGCCGGAGCGGCGGTCTCCCCCCCGGCCTGCCGCCGCATGACGGCGCTGCTGCGCCGCTCCCTCGACCCCCAGGCCCGGGCCGCCGACCCCGAGAACCAGGTGGATGGCTTCCTCGGGGCCGGCCTGCCCGAGGCGGCCCGGCTGTGGAGCAAGGCCGGCTGGATGAGCCAGGCCCGCCACGACGCCGCCTACGTGGAGGTGGAGGGAAGGGTGCCGATGCTGCTGGTGGTGTTCAGCGAAGGTCGGGCCCGGGCCTCCGACGGGGCCCTGCTGCCGGCCATCGCCGCCGCCCTGCTGGACGCCTGACCCTGCCCCGCTGACGGCCCCGCCCCCGTGAGTTCCCCGCCCCTCGATGTGGTTCCCCTCGCCCTCGGGGCGGCGGTGAGCCCGATGCTGCTGGTGGGACAGATGCGCACCCTCACCGCGCCCGGCTCCGGCCTGCGCCAGAGCTGGGCCTATGTCGCCGGCAACGCCGTCGTGGTGGCGGGCTGGGCGCTGGTGGGGCTGGGCTCGGGGGGATCCCTGCCGGCCCGCCCCGTCGCCGGCGCCGATCCGGTCTCCGCCGGCATCCGGTTGGTTCTGGCCGCCGTTCTGTTCGCCATCGGCGCCCGGGCCCTGCATCGCGAGGGCCCATCGGCCTCCACCGCCCCGGGAGGGCTGGCCCGATCCTTCGGGCTGGGGCTTGCCCTGATGGCCGGCAACCTCACCTCCCTGGTGCTCTACCTGCCGGCGCTGCAGGACCTGGCCCGTTCCGGCCTGGCGGCCGGCCCCCTGGCCGCCCTGGTGCTGCTGGTGAGCCTGGTCACCCTGGCACCGTCGCTGCTGCCGCCACTGGCGCTGGTGCTCACGGGGGCCTGGGGGCGGGCCCGCCTCGAGCAGCTCTGCCACTGGACCCTGGCCCACCAGGGCCAGATCAACGGCGGACTTTGTTTTCTGTTCGCGGCCTATCTGGGCTGGAGCGGTGTCGCCAGGCTCTGAGCGGACCTGGCGACGGGGGCCCCGGAAGGGCCTGGGGGTCGGGCCCATGGGAGGGCCTGGAACGGAGAGGGAGGGATTCGAACCCTCGACAGAAGTTGCCTCCTGTAACTCCTTAGCAGGGAGCCGCTTTCAACCACTCAGCCACCTCTCCAGTGGCGAAGCGAGCTTATCAGGGCTCGGACTCGGGCCCCTGCGGCAGGGGTGCCCCAGGATCCGGGGGCACGGCCAGACGGGGCAGACGGTGCTTGAAGCCGCAGAGGATCTCCCAGGGGATGGTGCCGCAGCGCTCGCTCCAGTCGAGGGGGCTGATCGTCTCGCCCTCCTGCTCCCCCAGCAGGGTGACCATGCTGCCCACCTCGATCCCAGGCGCGTCGGTGGCGTCGATCACCAGCTGGTCCATCGTGATCGCGCCCACCTGGGGCAGGCGACGGCCGTCGAAGAGGACGTCCATGCGGTTGGAGAGCTGGCGGGGCACCCCGTCGGCGTAGCCGATCGACACCACCGCCAGTCGGCTGGGCCGGCTGGTGCGGTAGCGGTGGCCGTAGCTGACGCCGACCCCCGCCCCCACCTGTCGCAGCAGGGTGACGCGGGCGTGGATCTGCAGGGCGGGCCGCAGGGGCACCACGCCGGCCAGGTGGGCCGCCGGAGGCTGGCCGTAGAGGGCCAGCCCCACCCGGACCAGGTCGTAGTGCTGGGCGTGCCCCCGCAGGGTGGCCGCCGAATTGGCGAGGTGACGGCAACCGGCCGCCAGGCCCTGTTCGGCCAGGCTGGTGAGGACCGTCTCGAAGCGCTGCTGCTGCAGCGCGTTGAGGCCGTCGTCCTCCCCGGGGGCGGCATCGGCGCAGGCCAGATGGGAGTAGAGGCCCGCCAGCTCGATGGCCTCCATGCCCTGCAGGGCCGCCACCAGCCTGGGGCCCTCCCGCCAGTCGGCGCCGAGGCGGGCCATGCCGGTGTCCAGCTTCAGCTGCACGGTCATGGGGCGGCCGCTGCCGCTGGCCAGGTTCTGGCAGAGCAGGGCTTCCCGCATGCTGCTGAGGGTGGGCATCAGCTGCCAGCGCAGGCAGCTGCGCAGCTCCTCGGGCTGGGTGAGGTTGCCGAGCACCAGCACCGGAGCGGAGATGCCGGCGCGGCGCAGCTGCAGCCCTTCGCCAAGGGTGGCGACCCCGAAACAGGACGCCCCCGCCTCCAGGGAGGCGCGGGCCACCGTCAGGGCACCGTGGCCGTAGGCGTCGGCCTTGACCACCGCCATCAGCTGGGTGGCCGGGCCGATGTGGCGCCGCAGGGCCCGCACGTTGGCCTGGATGGCCGCGGTGTTCACCTCCACCCAGGCCCGCTGCCGCGACTGGCGGGTCTCCTCCGTCGCACTGGTGCTGGCGAGCGAAGCGGTGGTCATGGGCGACGCCTGGGGGAGCGGACCATGGAAATCATGGGAATCCCGTTAGCATGCCGCGTATCCAGCGGACGGGAATGGGCCACGTACTCGTTCTGAATGCGTCCTACGAACCGCTGAACATCACCACCTGGCGGCGCGCCATGGTGATGCTGCTCAAGGGGAAGGCCGAGGGGCTCGAGCACGACCCCGAACGAACGATCCGTCCGGACCATTTCCTGCCCACGGTGATCCGGCTGCGGCAGTTCGTGCGGGTGCCCTACAAGCCGCTCCCCCTCACCCGCCGCAACGTCTTCCACCGCGACGGCCACGCCTGCCAGTACTGCGGCTACAGCGGCGAGCAGCTCTCCATCGACCATGTGGTGCCCCGCAGCCGGGGCGGCACCGATGTCTGGGAGAACGTCACCACCGCCTGCCTGCCCTGCAACGTGCGCAAGGGCAACCGCACCCCGCGGGAGGCGGGGATGCCCCTGGCCCGGGAGCCCCGCCGGCCCCTGGGCAGCCTGAGCTTCGAGGCCAACCGGCGCATCCGCTCCGGCCAGCACCAGGAGTGGGCCAAATACGTCATCGGCGCCTGATCGGTCCGGCGTCGTCGCCGGCCCCTCAGCCGCCGGTTCCTGTGGCCTCGAGGGCCAGAGCCTCAAGACCCTGGCGCTGCTCCTCGGCGATGCAGGCGCCGATCAGGTCCTCGATCTGGCCGGCCAGCACGGGCTCAAGGGAGAAGTTCCGCCCCAGACGGTGGTCGGTCACCCGGTTGTCCTTGGCGTTGTAGGTGCGGATCTTCTCGCTGCGGTCGCCGCTGCCCACCTGGGCGCGGCGCACGGAACGCTCGGCGGCGTTCGCCTCCGCCAGCTGGCGCTCGTAGAGCTTGGCCCGCAGGATCTCCATGGCCCGCTCGCGGTTCTGCAGCTGGGAGCGCTCCTGGGTGCAGAACACCCGGATGCCGGTGGGCTTGTGCAGCAGGTCGACCGCCGTCTCCACCTTGTTGACGTTCTGGCCCCCGGCGCCGCCGGAGCGGGCCGTGCTGATCTCCAGATCCCCTGGATCGATCTGCACCTCCACCGGATCGGCCTCCGGCATCACCGCCACGGTGGCGGTGGAGGTGTGCACCCGCCCCTGGGATTCGGTGGCCGGGACCCGCTGGACGCGATGCACGCCCGCTTCGAACTTGAGCCGGCTGTAGACCCCTTCGCCGCGGATGGCGAGGATCAACTCCTTGTAGCCGCCGAGATCGGCCTCCGAGGCACTCACCGGCTGCACCTGCCAGCCCTGGCCCTGGGCGTAGCGCTCATACATGCGGGCCAGATCCCCCGCCCAGAGGCTGGCCTCATCGCCGCCGGCACCGGCGCGGATCTCCAGCATCACGCTGCGCTCGTCGCGGGGATCCGAGGGCAGCAGGCTCAGGGTGAGGCGTTGGTTGAGGGCGTTGATCAGGCCCTCCAGGCTCACCAGCTCTTCGCCGGCCAAGGCCGCCAGCTCCTCAGCGGCGGGGTCGTCGCGGTGGGCCCGGAGCAGGGCACGGGCCTCTTCCCGTTCCTGCTCCAGCTTGCGCAGCTGCTGGTAGTCGTTGACCAGGGGCTCCAGCCGCGCCCGTTCCCGGGCGATCGCCTGCAGCCGGGCTGGATCGGAAGCCACCGCCGGATCCGCCAGCTGGCGCTCCAGGGTCTGGAAGGTGCGGCAGGCGGTGTCCAGCCGGGATTGCAGCAGCTCGGAATCCATGGGGCGGCACCTGCAACAAAAAGGGCCGGGTGCGTCAGGCACCCGGCCAAGGCAGAACCGGACCGTCCTGCGGTCCGGGGGGCGGAGCGATGGCTCAGGCCGATAGACGCGTCAGGCTTCGGAGGCGGCCGGCGCTTCGGCCGGGGTGGCGGGGGCGTCGGCGGGCTTGGCGGCCTTCTTGGCCCCCGAAGCGGAATCGGCGCTGCCCATGCCGTACTTGCGCATGAAGCGGTCGACCCGGCCCTCGGTGTCGAGGATCTTCTGGGTGCCCGTGTAGAAGGGGTGGTTGCCGCTCCACACGTCGACCGTGATTTCGGGCTGGGTGGAGCCGGTGGTCATCACCACCTCTCCGTTGCAGATCACCTTGGCGTCCGGATACCAGGTGGGATGGATGTCGGCTTTCGGCATGACGGAAATCAGCGCTTGGAGAACTGGGGAGCCTTGCGGGCTTTCTTGAGGCCGTACTTGCGACGCTCCTTGGCCCGGGGATCGCGGCTCAGGTGGCCTTCGATCTTGAGGGGCTTGCGGTTGTCGGGGGAGAGATCGCAGAGGGCGCGGGCCGCACCCTGCTTGATGGCATCGGCCTGGCCGGTGAGGCCGCCGCCGCGCACGTTGACCAGAAGGTCGTACTGGGCCTCCAGACCCAGGGTCTGGAGGGGAGCCTTGACCGCCGCCAGGTAGACGGGGTTGTAGTTGAGGTAGTTGTCGCCGGGGCGGCCGTTGATGGTGACGCTGCCGCTGCCGGGCACCACCCGCACACGGGCGACGGCGGTCTTGCGACGGCCGGTGCCCCAGTAGACGACGCGGTTGGAGGTGCTGGTCATTGGGCGGCGGCGGCGGGATCGAGGGCGAGGGGCTGGGGCTGCTGGGCGGCGTGGGGATGCTCGGCGCCCTTGTAGACCTTCAGCTTGCGGAACAGCTGGCGGCCCAGGGCGTTGTGGGGAAGCATGCCCTTGATGGCCTTCTCGACGATGCGCTCCGGCAGGCGGGCCTGCAGGTGCTCGAAGGTTTCGGTCTTCATGCCGCCGGGACGGCCGGAGTGGCGCCGGTAGATCTTCTGGGTGGCCTTGTTGCCGCTGACGCGCACCTTGTCGGCGTTGATCACCACCACGAAGTCACCCGTGTCGAGGTGGGGCGTGAAGGTGGGCTTGTTCTTGCCGCGCAGCACCTGCGCCACTTCACTGGCGAGACGGCCGAGGGTCTGGTCCGCTGCGTCGACCAGATACCACTGGCGCTCGAGCGAATCGATGGAGGGTGGGGTTGTCTTGTTCATCGCGCCGGCGGGCCGGTTTGGGGTGAGCCCATCGCAGCCGGATGGGTCGGGACAGGAAGATTCGACCCTACCGTGTCGCCGGATCCGGCGAATTCGGAGAGCCACCAGCCGCCTGGGGCCGCCTGACGGGGCTCCCTGCAGGGCGCTCAACCGATCGGATCGTCGCCGAAGGGATCGGCGGGAGGATCGCGCGATTCCAACAGAAATCGCGGTTGACAATCATACCAGGCAGCCTCAGGGAACACCGGCTCCGGGTAGCCCACCCGCAGCAGGCAGAGGCCCTGGGGCGGTGCGGCCTCCTTGACGGCGTCGCGGGCGCCGCTGCGCCAGCGGTGCAGAAACTCCGAAGCCGTCAGGCGACCCTCCCCCACCGCCACCAGCTGACCCATCAGCAGGCGCACCATGCCGTAGAGGAAACCGCTGGCCTGCACCTCGGTGACCAGCAGATCGCCGCGGCGCTCCACCCGCACCTCCTGCAGGGTGGTGCGGGCATGGGCGCGGCGGCTGCCCGCCCGCTGGAAGGCGGAGAAATCGTGCTCGCCCAGCAGGGCTTCGAGGCAACGGGCCATCAGGGCCTCATTCAGGCGCCACTGGTAGCGGTGCCAGCTCCAGGGGGCCAGGAAGAGGTTGGGGGCGCGGCCGTTGTGGATCGTGTAGCGGTAGCGCCGGTAGGTGGCACTGAAGCAGGCGTGCCAGTCGCCGGTCACCTCGGCGGCGGCCCGCACCCGGACCGTGGGCGGCAGGCGGCCGTTGAGGGCCTTGGCCCAGCGGGTCACAGGGATGGGACCGGCCGCATCGAAGTGCACCACCTGGGCGGCGGCATGGACGCCGGTGTCCGTGCGGCCCGCCGCCACCGCCCGCACGGGCCGGTGCGGGTCGAGGGCCCCGATGGCGGCCTCCAGGGTTTCCTGGACGCTGAGGTGATGGGCCTGCCGCTGCCAGCCGTGGAAGGCGGCTCCGTCGTACTGCAGCGAGAGGGCGATCCTTTTCAGACCAGCTCGATGATGGCCATCTCGGCGTTGTCACCCCGGCGGCGCACCGTGCGGATGATGCGGGTGTAGCCACCCTGGCGGTCGCCGTAGCGGTCCTGGGCCTTGTCGAACAGGGCGTGCACCAGTTGCTTGTCGTAGATGTAGCCGATGGCGCGGCGGCGGGCGGCGAGGGTGCCGTCCTTGGCCAGGGTGATCATGCGCTCGGCTTCATCACGCAGGGCCTTGGCACGGGCCTTGGTGGTGGTGACGCGGCCTTCACGGATGAGCTGGGTGGTGAGACCACGCAGCATGGCCTTGCGTTGGTCGGCGGGGCGTCCCAGCAGGGGGACTCGGCACTGGTGTCGCATGGTGGGGACGGGGCGGGTGGCGAAACGGGGAAGGGGAAACCGCCTTTCAGCCGCTGGTGCGGCTCTGGGGCAGGGAGATGCCGATCCTCTCGAGAGCCTCGATCACCTCGTCGGCGGACTTGGAACCGAAGTTCTTGATCTCCAGCAGGTCTTCGTAGCTGAAGCCCATGAGGTCGGAGACGGAGTTGACCTGGGCGCGCTTGAGGCAGTTGTAGGCGCGGACGGAGAGGTTCAGCTCCTCCAGGGGAATCTGGGCCTCGGCCGAAGGCTCCGGCTCCAGGCCGGGCTCCTCGGTCATGGTGAGGGTGGCCAGGGGCTGGAACAGGCTGATCAGCTGGTTGGCGGCCTGGGCCATGGCGTCGTCGGGGGTGACGCTGCCGTTGGTCTCGATCTCGATGCGCAGGCGCTCGTGGGCCGAACCGCCCTCGCCGACCGCCGTCTCATCGACGGTGTAGTTGACCCGGCGGACGGGCATGAACACCGCATCGATCTGGAGGAGATCGATGGCGGAGGTGTCCTCGTTGTGGCGATCCACCGGCCGGTAGCCGACGCCGCGCTCGACGTGAACCTCCATCTCCAGGCTGTGGCCCTCGGCCACGGTGGCGATTTCCCGGTCGCCGTCGATCACCTGCACCTGGGGAGAGAACTGCAGATCCGAGGCGGTGACCCTGGCCGGGCCGTTGACCATCAGACGGCCGATCTCCAGGTCGCGGCTGCGGCTGTTCACCGGCACCGACTTGCAGTTCAGCAGGATGTCGAGCACGTCCTCGCGAACGCCGGGCACCGTGGCGTACTCGTGGTTGACCCCGGAGAGACGCACCGCCGTGATGGCGCTTCCCTCGAGACCACCGATCAGCACGCGCCGCAGGGCGTTGCCGAGGGTGGTCGCCTGACCCCGGTCCAGGGGGCCGATCAGGAAGACGCCCGTCTGGGAACGGTCGTCGGCGACCTGGTGCTCGACCCGATCGATCTGGTAGTGCAACACGGTCTGAGGAGGTGAAAAGGGAACGGTGGCCGCGATGGCGGCCCGGGGAAGGCGGGAAGGAGGCCGGAGGAACTCCGGGGGTTCAGACCCGGCGGCGCTTGGCCCGGCGGCAGCCGTTGTGGGGCAGGGGGGTGACGTCGCGGATCAGGGTGATCTCGAGACCGGCCACCTGCAGGGCGCGGATGGCGGTTTCGCGGCCGGAGCCGGGGCCGCGCACCAGCACTTCGATCTGACGCATGCCCTGCTCAAGGGCGCGACGGGCGGCGGCTTCGGCGGCGGTCTGGGCGGCGAAGGGCGTGCCCTTGCGGGCTCCCTTGAAGCCGCTGGCGCCGGCCGACGACCAGCTCACCACCTCACCGGCGGTGTCGGTGATGGAGACGATCGTGTTGTTGAAGGTGCTCTGGATGTGCGCGACGCCGTTGGGCACGTTGCGCTTGGCCTTCTTGGGGCCGGTCTTCTTGGCTGGTTTGGCCATGGCGGTGACCCCGCAGCTGCGGGGAGGTGATCGGAGGACTGGGGGGGAGCCCCGGTGACGACCTCCGCAAGGGGAGGGCGGCGGGACTGGGACCCGGTGGCTGCCGCGAGGGGCCACGGGCCGTGGGGCGGTGCAGGCAGGGAAGGGAGGGCGGGCCCGGAGGCCCGGACCTCACTTCTTCTTGCCGGCGACGGTCTTGCGGGCGCCGCGACGGGTGCGGGCGTTGGTGCGGGTGCGCTGGCCGCGCACGGGCAGGCCCATGCGGTGGCGGCGACCCCGCAGGCAGCCGATGTCCTGCAGGCGCTTGAGGGCCATGCCCTCTTCGCGGCGCAGGTCGCCCTCGAGGACGAAGGAGTCGGCGGCGCCGCGCAGCTTCTGCACGTCACCGTCGCTGAGGTCCTTCACCCGGATGTCGGGGTTGACCCCCGACTTGGCGAGAATCTTGCGGGCCCTGGTGAGCCCGATCCCATACACGTAAGTGAGTGAGATCTCAACCCTCTTGTCACGAGGGATATCGACACCGGCGATCCGAGCCACGTCAGGAAACGATCAGAGGGCAAAGGGGGTGGCGGCCGAAGGCGGCCGCCGTGGAAGCGTGGGGGGTCAACCCTGACGCTGCTTGTGCTTCGGGTTGGTGCAGATCACCATGACCCGGCCGTGGCGACGGATCACCCGGCACTTGTCGCACATCTTCTTGACTGAGGCACGCACCTTCATGGGCGTTGTGCTCTCCGAATTTGCAAACAGCTACCTTATCACATCAGTCCGTCAAGCCGGCTAGGATCCTCCCTGCGATCGCCTCGACGGTGCCGGAAGCCTCCACGGGCCACAGCAGGCCCAGCTGGCGGTAGTGGTCGATGAGGGGGGCGGTCTGCTCCTGGTACACCACCAGTCGGTTGCGGATCACCGCCTCGTTGTCGTCGGCCCGGCCGCGGGAGAGCAGGCGCTGGATCAGCACGCCGTCCTCCAGCTCCAGCAGCAGCACCCGTTCGATGCGCTGGTCGAGTTCCGCCAGCAGGTCGTCGAGGGCCTCGGCCTGGGCGAGGTTGCGGGGGAAGCCGTCGAGGAGCCAGCCGCCCGTGTGGCCCTCAAGGCGGCTGCGCACGATCGCCAGCACCAGGGCGTCGCTCACCAGCTCGCCGCGGGCCATCACCGCCTCCGCCTCCTGGCCCAGGGCGGTGCCGGCCTTGACCTCCGCCCGCAGCAGGTCGCCGGTGGAGAGATGCAGCAGCCCGTGGCGTTCGGCCAGGAGTTCGGCCTGGGTGCCCTTGCCGGCGCCGGGGGGACCGAGGAAGAGAAGTCGCTGTTTCATGGGAAGGGAAACGGGAGAAGGGGCCTACTGGCGGACCAGTCCTTCGTAGCGCTGGGAGATCACGTAGGTCTGGACCTGCTTGGCGGTGTCGATGGCCACGCCCACCAGGATCAGCAGGGAGGTGGCCCCGAGACCCTGGAAGGTGCGCACCTGGGTGGCCCCCTCCACCGCCGAGGGGATGATGGCGATGGCGCCCAGGAACAGGCCCCCCAGCAGGGTGAGCCGGTTGGACACGCCCGAGAGGTAGTCGGCCGTGGCCGAGCCCGGCCGCACCCCGGGGATGGCGACGCCGGAGCGCTTCAGGTTGGTGGCGATGTCCACCGGGTTGACGGTGAGGGAGGCGTAGAAGAAGGCGAAGCCGCAGATCAGGGCGAAGTACACCAGGGCGTACAGCCAGGGGGTGCTGCTGGTGGGGTTGAGGTAGCCCGCCACCCGGATCAGCCAGGGGCTCTTGGTGAGGTTGGCGATCGTCAGGGGCAGGAACACCACCGCCGAGGCGAAGATGATCGGCATGACGCCGCCGGCGTTGAGCTTGAGGGGCAGGTAGCTCTGGCGGGAGGCCAGGGTGCTGGCCCCGCCCACCTGGCGCTTGGCGCTGACGATCGGGATGCGGCGGCTGCCCTCCTGCAGGAAGATGATGCCCACGATCGTCACCAGGAAGACCAGCACCAGCACGACGATGCCGCCCACCGTGGCGCGGTCGCCGCTCTGGGCCAGCTGGATGGTGGAGCCGAGGGCCTTGGGCAGGGTGGCGACGATGTTGATGAAGATCACCAGGGAGGCTCCCTGGCCGATGCCCCGCTCGGTGATCACCTCGCTGACCCACATCACCACCATCGATCCGGTCACCAGGGCCAGGCTCGTCTGGACGACGAACAGCCATTCCGGCAGGCCCGGCAAGGCGTACTGGCGCAGGATCAGGGCGAACACGACGCTCTGGAGGATGCCCCAGCCCAGGGCCACGTAGCGGGTGATCTGGGCCAGCTTGCGGCGCCCGGCCTCCCCCTCGTTCTTCTGCAGCTCCTCGAGCTGGGGCAGGGCCGCCGTCATCAGCTGGATGATGATCGAGGCGTTGATGAAGGGCAGGATGCCCAGGGCGAACACGCCCAGGGTCGAGAGGCCGCCGCCGGTGAAGATGTCGAGGAAGCCGATCAGCTGGCCCCCCTGGCGGATGAAGTCCTGGAAGGCGACCCGGTCGATGCCGGGCACCGGGATGTAGATGCCGAGTCGCACCAGCAGCAGCAGGCCCAGGGTGGTGAGCACCCGGTCCCGCAGGCCCTTCGACTGGACCAGCTGGACGAGGATTTCAGTGGCGCTCGGATTGCGCCCCCTGCTGAGGAGCATGGTGATGTCGGGAGTGGTGGGAACGGGTCGCTACGACCGGAGCCGCCTGCCGCAGCTCAAGGCTACGGGCAGGCGGCTCGTGGCTGGAGGCTGGGCAGGGCCCGGCCTCAGTCGATGATCTCGCAGGTGCCGCCGGCGGCTTCGATCTTGGCGCGGGCCGAAGCGGTGAAGGCGGCGGCCTGGACCGTCAGCTTCACCGTCAGTTCGCCGTTGCCGAGCACCTTCAGCGGGTAGCGGGGGCTGGTGACCAGACCGGCCTGCTCAAGGGACTCGAGGCTCACCGTGCTGCCGGCCTTCAGCGCACCCAGCCGCGACACGTTGATCACGGTGTAGTGGGTGGGGTTGATGACCGGGAAGTGCTTGAGCTTCGGAATCCGGCGGTAGAGGGGCATCTGGCCGCCCTCGAAGCCGGGGCGGGTGGGGCTGCCGGAGCGGGACTTCTGGCCGCGCATGCCGAAGCCGCAGCTGGCGCCCTGGCCGGCGGCGATGCCGCGACCCTTGCGCAGCTTGCGCTTGCGGGACCCCTTCTGGGGCTGGAGACTGTTGAGAGAGAAGGACGTCATGGCGGGCCTCAGGAGTAGATCTGCTCAAGGGAGATGCCCCGCTCCTTGGCGGTCTCCTTGTGGGTGCGCAGGCCTTCGAGGGCCTGCATGGCGGCACGGGCGTTGTTGAGCGGGGTCTTGGAGCCCAGCCGTTTCGCCAGCACGTTCTTGATGCCGGCCAGTTCCAGCACGGTGCGGATCGAACCGCCCGCGATCACCCCGGTACCGGGGGCGGCCGGCCGGATCAGCACGCTGGCGGCGCCGTCGCGGCCGTTGCTGAGGGTGGGGATCGAGCTGGTGCGGGTGAGGGGCACCTTGACCAGATGCTTCTTGCCGTCGGCCACGCCCTTGCGGACGGCGCCGATGACATCGCCGGCCTTGCCGACGCCCACGCCCACCTGGCCGCGTTCGTTGCCGACGACGACGATGGCCCGGAAGCTCATCTTCTTGCCGCCCTTGACGGTCTTGGAGACGCGGCGGATCTGAACCACCCGCTCCTGCCATTCGGAGTCGCGTTCCTGGCCGCGGCGGTTGTCGCGGCCACGGCCGCCGCCACCGCGGCGGTCACCCTTGGCATCGCCGCGGCCACCGCCGCCGCCGCCGCCCCGGCGCTGCTCCTGCTGGCCTTCGGCAGCGGCGGGGACGTCGGAGGCCGCAGGCACGGCGCCGGTCTGGATCTGGTCGTTGGTTTCGGTCATGGTGAGAGCAGGGATCAGAACTGAAGGCCCGCTTCCCGGGCGGCGTCAGCAAGGGCCTTGACCCTGCCGTGGTACAGGTTGCCGCCGCGATCGAAGACCACCTGCTGGATGCCCTTGGCGAGGGCGCGCTGGGCGACGAGCTGGCCCACCGCGATGGAGGCATCGCAGTTGGCGCCCGCGGTGACGCTGGTGCGCAGGTCCTTGTCGAGGGTGGACGCGGCACAGAGGGTGTTCTGGGCGTCGTCGTCGATGACCTGGGCGTAGATGTGGTTGTTGGAGCGGAACACGGCCAGCCTGGGACGGTCGGCGGTGCCGGAGAGCAGACGACGCAGGCGACGGTGGCGCTTCTGGGTCTGCTGTTTGCGGGAGATGGAAGACATGGGGGATCAGACGGATGACGCTCGAGCAGACCTCATTTCTTGCCGGTCTTGCCGGCCTTGCGCAGAATCCGCTCACCTTCGTACTTGATGCCCTTGCCCTTGTAGGGCTCGGGCGGACGAATGCCGCGGATCTTGGCCGCCTCGTTGCCCACCAGCTCCTTGTCGGGGCCGGAGACGAAGACCGAGGTGTTGTTCTCGACCGAGAAGGTGACCCCTTCGGGGGGAACCATCTCCACCGGGTGGCTGTAGCCGGCGCTGACCACGAGCTTGCGCCCCTGGACCTGGGCGCGGTAGCCCACACCGACGATCTCGAGCTTGCGGGTGAAGCCCTGGCTGACCCCTTCCACCATGTTGGCGACGAGGGTGCGGCTGAGGCCGTGGCGCTCCCGGGAGCGGCGGTGACTGCTGGTGGGACTGACCACCACCGTGCCGCCTTCCTGGCTGACGCTGACGCCCTCCGGGAGAACGCGGCTGAGTTCCCCCTTGGGACCCTTCACGGTGACCGCCAGGCCATCGAGGCTGACGGTGACCTTGTCGGGGATGGGGATCGGGGCTTTACCGATACGAGACATGGAACAACTCCTGGGATCAGTAGACGTAGCAGAGCACTTCGCCGCCGACGCCCTGCTTGCGGGCATCACGGTCGCTCATCACACCCCGGGAGGTGGAGATGATCGCCACGCCGAGGCCGCCCAGCACCTTGGGTAGCTGGCGGGTGTTCTTGTAGATGCGCAGGCCGGGCTTGCTCACCCGCTGCACGGAGCGGATGGTGGGCTGGCGGTGCTTGCCGCTGTACTTCAGCTCGAGCACCAGCTGGCGCTGCACACCTTCGCCTTCCTCGGCGATGGCGCCGATGAAGCCTTCCTGGTGCAGCACGTTGGCGATGCTGCGGGAGAGCCGGGAAGCGGGAATCCTGGTGCGCTCGTGGCGCTTCTCACTCGCGTTGCGAAGGCGAGTGAGCATGTCTGAGATCGGGTCGTGGTTGGCCATGGTCGTGTCCGGGAGGGGGCTCAGGTATTGCGGAACGGCATTCCCATTTCGCGGAGGAGGGCCCGGCCCTCTTCGTCGTTACGGGCGTTGGTCACGATCGTGACGTCCATCCCCCGGATGGCATCGATCTTGTCGAAGGAGATCTCGGGGAAGATGATCTGCTCCCGGATCCCCAGGGTGTAGTTGCCCCGGCCGTCGAAGCTCTTCGGGCTCACACCGCGGAAGTCGCGGATGCGAGGCAGCGCCAGGTGGATGAGACGCTCGAGGAAGGCATACATCCGCTCGCCCCGCAGGGTGACGGCCACGCCGATCGGCATGCCCTGGCGGATCTTGAAGCCGGCGATGGCCTTCTTGGCGCGGGTCACCACCACCTTCTGACCGGTGATGGTCGCCAGTTCGGTGATCGAGGCCTCGAGGGCCTTGGCGTTCTGGGCGGCTTCACCGAGGCCCCGGTTGACGGTGACCTTGACCACCTTGGGAACCTCGTGGACGTTGGAGAGGTTGAGATCCTTCAGCAGCTTGGGCTGGATCGTCTCCCGGTAGCGCTGTTTGAGTGACATGACGGGGGGATGGGGGGGCGCTTCTGGACGTGGTCAGAAGGCGGACGGGGGAGGGAGGCAGGGACGCGGAGCGTGGGGGGCGTCGCGGAGGGGGATGGAAGCGGCGACGCGGTGGGGGGCGGTCAGTCGAGCACCTCCCCGGTCTTCTTGAGGCGGCGCTTCTTGCTGCCGTCCTCCTGGACGACGATCTCCACCCGGCTGGCCACCTTGTTGGCGGTGGAGTACAGCATCACGTTGGAGGCATGCAGGGACGCCTCTTCGGTGACGATGCGGCCGGTCTCGCCCTCCTGGGTGGGCTTGACGTGGCGGGTGCGCAGGTTGATGCCCTGCACGACGACACGGTTCTCGTTGGGCAGGGTGCGCAGCACCTCGCCGGTCTTGCCCCGGTCCTTGCCGGCGATCACCTGGACGGTGTCGCCCTTGCGGATGCGCATCTTGACGCGCTGGACGGGCCGGGCCTTGGGGGTTGCGGTGGCCATCTCAGATCACCTCCGGGGCGAGGGACACGATCTTGGTGAAGTTGCGCTCGCGCAGCTCCCGGGCGACCGGACCGAAGACGCGGGTGCCCTTGGGGTTGTTGTCGTTGCCCAGGATCACGGCGGCGTTGTCGTCGAAGCGGATGGCGTTGCCGGTGTCCCGGCGCAGCGTGGCCCGGGTGCGCACCACCACGGCCTTGACCACATCCGACTTCTTGACGCCCATGTTGGGCATGGCGTCCTTGACGGCAGCCACGATCACATCGCCCACGTGGGCGTAGCGACGGTTGGTGCCGAGCACCCGGATGCACTGGATGCGCTTGGCGCCGCTGTTGTCAGCGACGTTGAGGAAGGTTTCCTGCTGAATCATGGGAGGTGCCTCAGCCGGCGCTGGTGGTGGAGAGAACTTCGGCCACGGCCCAACGTTTGGTGCGGCTGAGGGGGCGGGTCTCGGTGATCCGGACCCGGTCACCCACGCGGCAGCTGTTGGCTTCGTCGTGGGCTTTGTAGCGGGTGGTGCGGCGGACGGTCTTCTGATAGATGGGGTGAGGGAAGCGGTTTTCCACCGCCACCACCACCGTTTTGTCCATCTTGTCGCTGACGACGGTGCCGACCCTTTCCTTGAGTGCCATGGGGATCGAGGGGGGAATCAGGAGGCGACGGTGGAGCGCTGGCGCTCCTCCTGCACCGTCAGCAGGTGGGCCAGCTTGATGCGGGCCTCCTTGAAGCGGTGCGGGTGCTCCAGACGGCGGGTGGCCTGCTGGAAGCGGAGGTCGAACAGTTCGCGACGGACGCCGTCGATCTGTTCGCCGATCTGGGCGTCGCTGAGCGAGCGCACATCGGTGATGGTGGGACGGGCCATGGTCAGGACTCGACGGCGAGGGCGGGTTCGGGGGCGGCTGCCTCCTGATCGGCCAGGGCGAGGAACTTCGTCTTGACCGGCAGTTTGTACTGGGCCAGACGCATGGCTTCCTTGGCGATCTGGGGGGTGATCTCCGGGCCGCCCATCTCGAAGAGAATGCGGCCCGGCTTGATCACGGCCACCCAGAATTCCGGGTTGCCCTTACCGGAACCCATGCGGGTTTCGGCCGGCCGCATGGTGACGGGTTTGTCGGGGAAGATCCGGATCCAGATCTTCCCGCCCCGCTTGACGTAGCGGGTCATGGCACGGCGGCTGGCCTCGATCTGGCGGGAGGTGATCCACCCGCACTCCTGGGCCTGCAGGGCGAAATCGCCGAAGGCGATGGTGTTGCCGCGCGTGGCGATGCCGCGCATGCGGCCTCGCTGCTGCTTTCGGAACTTGACGCGTTTTGGACTCAGCATGGTTCAGGCCTCCTGATCACTCCTCGTTGGAGCGGTCTTCGAACTGTTGCGGCCGGCGGTTGGCGCGGCGTTTCGGTGCTCCACCCACGGGCAGCTGGTCCTGCTGACCGGGAAGCACCTCCCCTTTGAACACCCAGACCTTGATGCCCAGCACCCCGTATGTGGTGGTGGCCACCTTGGTGGCGTAGTCGATGTCGGCGCGGAGCGTGTGCAGGGGCACGCGACCCTCGCGGGTCCACTCCGTCCGGGCGATCTCGGCGCCGTTGAGGCGGCCGCTCACCTGGAGCTTGAGACCCAGCACCCCGGCCCGCTGGGCGCGCTGCACCGCCATGCGCATGACGCGCCGGAAGGCCACCCGCTTCTCCAGCTGCTGGGCGATGTACTCGGCCAGCAGGAAGGCGTCGGCGTCGACCCGCTCCACCTCGACCACGTTGATGCGCACCTGACGGTGGGCGTCGCCGAGGGTCTTCTGGATGCCGGTGCGCAGCTCTTCGATGCCGCTGCCCTGGCGGCCCACGAGAACGCCCGGACGGGCGGTCTTGAGTTCCACTTCGAGCTGGTCGGCCTTACGGGCGATCAGCACGTCGCTGATGCCGGCGGCGGCGTACTTCTTGTTGATGAACGACCGGATCCGGTCGTCCTCCTGAAGGAGGACGGGATAGGTCTTGCTTGGGGCGTACCAGCGGGAGCGGTGGTCCTGGGTGATCCCCAGGCGCAGGCCGGTTGGATGGATCTTGTGTCCCATCGGGCGGTGTCCTCGGGGGTCAGGCGGTGGGCGCTGCCACAGCAATGCTGATGTGGCAGGTTTGCTTTTTGATGGCGTAGGCGCGGCCCTGGGCCCGGGGCCGGAACCGCTTCAGGGAGGGTCCCATGTCGGCGCTGGCCTGGCTGATGACCAGGGTGGCCGGATCAAGGCCGAGGTTGTGCTCGGCATTGGCGACCGCGGAGCGGAGCACCTTGGTGATCGGGCCGGTGGAGCGGTAGGGCATGAACTCGAGCATGATCAGGGCGTCGCGGTAGGTGCGACCCCGGATCTGATCGAGAACCCGGCGCACCTTGGACACGGAACCGCGGATGAAGCGGCCGTGGGCCAGGGCCTGGGTATCGGGTTTGGTGGTTGCCATCGGATCAGCGGCCTCCCTTCTTGTCTTTGATGTGACCGCGGAACGTGCGGGTGGGGGCGAATTCGCCCAGCTTGTGGCCCACCATCTGCTCCGTCACGTAGACGGGCACGTGGGCCTTGCCGTTGTGAACGGCAATGGTGTGGCCGATCATCATCGGCAGGATGGTGGAGGCCCGTGACCAGGTCTTGATCACGGTCTTGTCGTCGGCAGCGTTCTGCTTCTCCACCTTGCGAAGCAGGTGGTCGGCGACGAACGGGCCTTTTTTGAGTGAGCGTCCCATGGCGGATCAGGCGAACAGCAGAGCGGTGTGGGTCATCAGGAGTCGCGTCCGCCACGGCTCCGTTTGGAGGTGCGGCGTCGTTTCCGCAGCACGAACCGGTTGCTCGGCTTGTTGCGCTTGCGGGTCTTGAGGCCCAGGGCGGGTTTGCCCCAGGGCGTGACCGGACCGGAACGGCCGATCGGTGCCCGGCCCTCACCACCACCGTGGGGGTGGTCGCAGGGGTTCATGACGCTGCCGCGCACTTCCGGACGGCGGCCCAGCCAGCGCTTGCGGCCGGCCTTGCCCAGGCTGGTGTTGCGCTGCTCGGCGTTGCCCACCTCACCGAGGGTGGCGTAGCACTCCCGGCGCACCAGCCGCACCTCGGTGGAGGGCAGCTTGAGGGCGACGTAGTCCCCTTCCTTGGCCACCACCTGGGCGCTGGCCCCGGCGGTGCGGACCATCTGACCGCCGCGACCGGCGTAGAGCTCCACGTTGTGGACGCTCGAGCCCAGGGGGATGGCCGAGAGCGGCAGGGCGTTGCCGTTCTCGATCGGGGCGTCGGGGCCGGAGATGACGCTCTGGCCCACCGCCACGTTGGCGGGGGCAAGGATGTAGCGCTTCTCGCCGTCGGTGTAATAGAGCAGCGCCAGACGGGCGTTGCGGTGCGGGTCGTAGTGGATCGCGGCCACCTTGGCGCTCACCCCGTGCTTGTCGCGACGGAAGTCGACGATGCGGTAGAGGCGCTTGTGGCCACCGCCGCGGTGGCGGCAGGTGATCACGCCGCGGTTGTTGCGGCCCTTGTGGCGGTGCTTGGACACCACCAGACCCCTTTCCCGGTTCTTGCCCGTGATGTCGCTGAAGTCGGTGACGACCAGCGTGCGGGTGCCGGGGGTGTTGGGCCTGTAGTTGCGGATTGCCATGACGTTTCAGACCCCTCAGGACTCAGGGAACAACTGGATGGCGTTGCCTTCGGCAAGGCGCACCACCGCTTTCTTCACCTGGGCGCGTTTGCCGGCGAAGCGCCCCACCCGACGGGTGCGGCGGGGGGGATTCATGGTGCTGACGCCGACGACCTTGACATCGAACAGGTGTTCGACGGCCGCCTTGATGTCGGGCTTGGCGGCCCGATGGTCCACCTCGAAGGTGTACTGGTTGATCTCGATGGCGCGGGTGGCCTTCTCGGTGATCAGCGGGCGACGGATCACGTCCGCCAGCCGGCCTGCAAAACGCTCAGACATCGCCGTAGACCTCCTGAATCTTCGCCAGTGCCTCTTCGCTGAGCACCAGCTTGTTGGCATGGAGCAGATCGAACACGTTGAGCTGATCGGCGGCGATCAGCTTCACCTTCTCGAGGTTGCGGACCGAGCGGGAGACCGCATCGGAAGCGCCGTCGAGGATCAGCAGCACCTTGGCGCCGGCGTCGATGCCGAAGCGGGCCAGGGCGGCGGTGATCTCCTTCGTCCTGGGGGTGTCGAGGCCCTCGGCGAAGCCCTTCACCACGGTGATGTCCGCGACGCGGCTCATCAGGGCGGTGCGCAGGGCCAGGCGGCGCTCTTTCCGGTTCATGGCCACCGCATAGCTGCGGGGCTTGGGTCCGAAGATCACGCCGCCACCGGGCCGCAGGGGGGTGCGGATGGAACCCTGGCGGGCCCGGCCGGTGCCCTTCTGCTTGTAGGGCTTGCGGCCGCCGCCGGCCACTTCAGCCCGGGTGAGGGTGCTGGCGGTGCCCTGACGGGCGTGGGCCAGCTGGCGGACCACGGCGCGGTGCAGCAGGCCGTTCGCGGATGTTTCCTTGGCGACCTTGAGGTCGAGGGGAGCCTTGCCGCTCTCCTTGCCTTGCCAGTCGCGGATCACACAGTCAGTCATGGGTGTTCTCCTCAGTTCGCTGCGGGCACGCCCACCCGCCGGGCCGGGCGGATGTCGAGCAGGGCGCCGGGCTTGCCGGGAACCGAGCCCTTGACGACGAGCAGGTTGCGTTCCGCGTCCACCTTGAGGATGGTGAGGCCGCGGGTGGTGATCTGCTTGCCGCCGTAGCGGCCGGCCATCCGCTTGCCGGGGTAGACCCGGCCGGGGGTGGTGCCGGCGCCGGTGGAACCCGGTTCGCGGTGGTTCTTGGAGCCGTGGCTCATCGGACCGCGGCTGAAGCCGTGGCGCTTCTGATAGCCCGAGAAGCCGCGGCCGATCGTGTCGCCGCTGACGTCGACCTTCTGGCCGGCGGCGAAGTCACCGACGGTGACGGCGGCCCCGAGCTCGAGGCCGTCGATGGCCTCCAGCCGGTACTCCTTGAGGTGCCGCAGGGGCGCCTCGCCGGATTTGGCCAGGTGGCCCTTGGCCGGCTTGTTGACGAGCTTGTCGCGCGTCTCGCCGAAGCCGAGCTGCACCGCGGTGTAGCCGTCGGTGGCTTCGCTCTTGAGTTGGGTGATGCGGCAGGGACCCGCTTCGATCAGGGTGACCGGAATGGATTTGCCTTCTTCGTCGAAGAACTGGGACATACCCAGCTTCTTCCCAAGAATGCCGATGGACATGGGAGGGAGAACAACACCAGCTGGACTGCCGTGGCGAGCCGCCATGGATCCGGGCCGAGGCCCGACATCCGTGGAGGACCCGCCGAACGGCGGGGGGCTGAATTCGTGGAATCGCAGATCGACCCGAGGGTCAGGAGCTAGCGAGGCGAATCAGCGGGCTGGGACTTGCCGGAAGCGGTGAGGCCTCGGGCAGTATCCCGACGGTCCCGACAGCGACGGGCGCTGAGGGAGTCGTACGGGCCGGGAAAGGTTCATCACCACTGACGAACCCCGTACCGTTCTCTGGAGGCCCGGCTAGCGGACGGGCACAGATCATCGGCACAAGAGACAACACTACCCCATGGTGTGCACCACCACCCCTGGGACCCCCATCGGCTGCCAGACTCAGCCCCGATTCGCCTGCCGCACCCGATGCCCCTGCTGATGACCGGCCGTGGTTTCCGCACCGAGCTGGAGCGCTGTGGTGCCCTCGCCCTGTTCGTTCCGCTGGAGGGCGGCGCCGAGACGCGCCTGCTGCGACGGCTGCGGGCGGCCGGCTACCGGGCCCACCTCACCTCCGCCCGCGGGCTGGGGGATCCGGAGGCCTACCTGATGCAGCTGCACGGCATCCGGCCGCCCCACCTGGGCCACCACAGCGTCGGCCGGGCGGCCGCCGTGGGCGAGGTGCAGCGGGTGATGCCCCAGCTGGGCCCTGCGCTGGCCGGCGACGGCCCGGTGCTCCTGTGGCTGCTGGAGGGCCAGGTGCTGAGCAGCTCCGAGCTGGCCGCCCTCTGCGAGCTCTGCCGCCGCGAACCGCGCCTGAAGCTGGTGGTGGAGATGGGCGGAGCCCGGGCCCTGCGTTGGCAGCCCCTTGAGCAGCTCGCGGCGGCCTGAGCGGAGTTCACCCCATAGCCTGGGCCCGTTCCGCGGACTCCAGGCCCTTGAGTGAGCGGCTCGGATTGATCTGGGGTTCGGCCTTCTTTGCCGGCTCCCTGGCCCAGGCCACGGCCTGGCTCACCGGCCAGCCGGCGGTGGTGCTGCTCCTGGCGATCGGCCTGCTCACGGGCCACGCCGGTTTCGACCTGGTCCATCCCGAGAACCTGGGCGCCGGTCTGGAGCCCCTGGTCGGACTGCTGGTGAGCCTGGTGCTCTTCGACGGGGGCCTCAACCTGCGCCTGGCCGGCCGCGACCTGCAGCGTTCGGTGCTGCAGCTGGTGCTGGTGCGCCTGGTGCTGGGGCTGCCCCTGGCGGCCCTGCTGGCCCACGTCCTGGCGGGGTTGCCCTGGCCCCTGGCGCTGGTTTACGGCGCCATCGCCCTGGCCACCGGCCCCACGGTGGTCACCCCGATGGTGCGCCAGCTGCGCCTGGCTCCCAAGCTGGGCCAGCTGCTGGAGGCGGAGGGCCTGATCCTCGAACCGGTCAGTGCGGTGCTGGGCCTGGTGCTGCTCCAGGTGATCCTGGGGGACCTGGGCAGCTGGCAGGAGGTGGCCTCCCGGCTGCTGCTGCGCCTGGGGGGCGGGGTGGTCCTCGGCGGCCTGGCCGGGCTGCTGCTTTCGGAGGCCCTGCGGCGCCTGGGGGCCGTGGCCGCGTCCCGGGGCTCCGAGGGGGCGCCCGCCGCCGCTGGCAACGGACTGGACCTGCAGCTCACCCTGGGCGTGCTGTTCCTGATGTTCAGCGGCTGTGAGGCGCTGCTGCCGGAGTCGGGTCTGCCGGCGGCGGTGAGCGCCGGGGTGGTGGTGGGGCTGCGCCTTGATGGGGCCGCCACCCAGCTCGACGAGCTGATCCGCCAGCTGGCCATGCTGGCCATCACCGTGCTGTTTCCGTTACTGGCGGCCGATGTCTCCTGGGCCGAGCTGAGTCCCCTCGGCCTGGGCGGCCTGGGCTGTGTGCTGGGCCTGATGCTGATGCGCTGGCCGCTGATCCAGCTGACGGGGCTCGGCCTGCCCAGCCTCGACTGGAAGGAGAAAGCCCTGCTCAGCTGGATCGCGCCGCGGGGCATCGTCACCGCGGCGGTGGTGAGCCTGTTCGCCCTTGAGCTCGACCGGGCCGAGGTCCCCGGCGGCGCCACCCTCAAGGGGCTGGTGTTCCTCACCATCCTGATGACCGTGGGCCTGCAGGGCTTCTCCGCCCCCTGGCTGGTGCAGCGCCTCGGCCTCGCCCAGCCCGAGGTGGCGCCGGAGCCGTCCGGGACCGGCTAAGGGCCCCGCCGGTGGCAGGATCGTTGCTCCCCTCCGCGCCAACCATGGGTGCCTTGCTCCGGGGCCCCGCGCCGCTGCTCCGGCAGGACCCCGAGCAGGCCCTGGCCGCCGGCTGTTGGGTGAAGCTGATCGGCGGGGCCAGCAACCAGGATCTGGCCGCCATCGAGGATCTGGCCGGGATCCACGCCCTGGCCGGGGTTCACTGCATCGATGTGGCCGCCGATCCGGCGGTGGTGGCCGCAGCCCGGCGGGGCATGGCCTGGGCCGAGGCCCGCGGCGCGGCCCGTCCCTGGCTGATGGTCAGCCTCAGTGACGGCCTCGACCCCCACTTCCGCAAGGCCTGGTTCGATCCGGGCCGCTGTCCGCCCGCCTGCCCCCGGCCCTGCGAGCGGGTCTGCCCCGCCCTGGCCATCGCCGGGACGGGGGTGGTGGAGGACCGCTGCTATGGCTGCGGCCGCTGCCTGCCCGCCTGCCCCCTGGGGCTGATCGAGGAGCGCAGCCAGGTGCTGGAGGCGGCCGGCGTGGGCCCGTTGCTGGCGCAGTTGGCCCCCGACGCCGTGGAGCTGCACACCCGGCCGGGGCGGCTGGAGGCCTTCGGCGATCGGGTGGCCCAGCTGGCCGCCAGCGGCGTGCCGCTGCGCCGGGTGGCGGTGAGCGCCGCCCTGGAGGGAGGGTCAACGGTGGAGGGGCTGGCGGCGGAGCTGTGGGCGCGGTTCCGTCTGCTGCGCCGGGCCGGCTTCCGGCCCCTCTGGCAGCTGGATGGCCGGCCGATGAGCGGGGATGTGGGGGCCGGCACGGCCCATGCGGCGGTGGGGCTGCTGGAGCGGCTGGGGCCGCTGGCGCCGCCGGGCCCGCTGCAGCTGGCCGGCGGCACCAATGCCCACACCCTGGCGGTGCTGGCCCGCTCCCCGGCGGCCGGGCCCGGGGCGGCCGGGGTGGCCTTTGGTGGGGTGGCCCGCCGCCAGCTCCAGCCCCTGCTGCAGGAGGCCCAGGCCGAGGGGCGACGGCTGCTGGACCTGCCCCTGCTCTGGCCCCGGGCCCTGGCTATTGCCGAGGGGCTGGTGGCCCCCTGGCTGGCCCGCGGTGCCAGCGGCCCCCGGGGTCTGGCGGGCCCCGGGCCCGGCTAGAACGAACGGGCAGCTCCCCCCGCCGCCCCCTGGAGCCTTCGCCCCCCCCTTCCCTCTCCCCCCAGCGGGTCACCGACGACCTGGATCGTCTGCTGGCCGTGCTGCCGCCCGTGGTGCAGCGGGCCCTGGCGGGGCCGGAGCAGCGGGAGGGCCTGCTGGAGGTGGTGCTCGACCTCGGCCGGGTGCCCGAGGCCCGCTACCCCGGCCGGGTGCGGGCCCTGGGCAATGACGCGATCGAGCGTTCCGACCTGGCGGCGGTGCTGCAGCGCCTCGGCCCCTTCGGCGGCGATAACCGGGCCGGCATCGAGCGCACCCTGCACCGCATCAGCGCCATCCGCAACCGCACCGGCGACGTGGTGGGGCTCACCTGCCGGGTGGGCCGGGCCGTGTTCGGCACCGTCGCGATGGTGCGCGACCTGCTGGACATGGGCCAGTCGCTGCTGCTGATGGGCCGCCCCGGGGTGGGCAAGACCACGGCCCTGCGGGAGATCGCCCGGGTGCTGGCCGACGACCTGCAGCGCCGGGTGGTGGTGATCGACACCAGCAACGAGATCGCCGGCGACGGCGATATCCCCCACCCCGCCATCGGCCGGGCCCGGCGGATGCAGGTGGCCCGGCCGGAGCTGCAGCATCAGGTGATGATCGAGGCGGTGGAGAACCACATGCCCGAGGTCATCGTGATCGATGAGATCGGCACCGAACTGGAGGCCCAGGCGGCCCGCACCATCGCCGAACGGGGCGTGATGCTGGTGGCCACGGCCCACGGCAACGAGCTGGCCAACCTGATCCGCAATCCCACCCTCAGCGATCTGGTGGGCGGCATCCAGTCGGTGACCCTGGGGGACGAGGAGGCCCGCCGCCGGCGTACCCAGAAGACCGTTCTGGAACGGGCGGCCGAGCCCACCTTCCCCCTGGCGGTGGAGATGCACAGCCGCCACCGCTGGTTGGTGCACCGCGACGTTGCCGGCACCGTCGACCTGCTGCTGCGCGGCCAGCCCACCCACCCCCAGGTGCGGGAGCTGGGCGGCGACGGCCGTCTGGTGCTGCATGACGACGGTCCCGTCCGCCCCGCCCCGGCCCCCGCCTGGGCCCCCGCCGCTCCGCCCCCCCGGCGCCCCGGCCCCGCCCCCCTGGCGGTGGTGCCCCTGCCCGATCCGACGGCCCCCCGGCCCGTTGCCGCCACCCCCGCTCCGGCGCTGCCCGCCCTGCGGGTCTACGGGGTGGGGCTGGCGGCCCAGCAGCTGGAGGAGGCCGTGCGCCGCCGCCAGCTGCCGGTGCAGGTGGTGGAGGGTCCGGAACAGGCGGATGCGGTCCTGAGCGTCCGCGGCCAGCTGGGGCGCGACCCGGAGTTGCGCCGCCAGGCCCGCGACCTCGGCCTGCCGATCCTGGTGATCAAATCCGACACCCCCCACCAGCTGCAGCGGGCCATGGAGCGCCTGCTGGAGCGGCGCCGGGGGGGGGCCGGGACGGACGGGGAGGACGCGGCCGCACCGGCCCGCCTCGACGACGCCCATGCGGCCCTGGAGGAATGCCGGCTGGCGGTGGAGCAGGTGGTGCTGGCCGAGGGCCGGCCTGTGGAGCTGCTGCCCCGCAGCGAGGCGGTGCGGGCCTTGCAGGCCGAGCTGGTGCACCACTACCGCCTGCGCAGTGCCGTGTTCGGGCGCGGCCTGCAGCAGCGGCTGCGGGTCTTTCCCGCCTGAAGGGGCCTGCCGCCGGGGTGGACGCCGCCGAGTTGACGAAGGACCAGCCGCTGTGGGTAACTAGCAAGGCGCCGGTTTCGGACCGACGCCTGTCCCATCCCATGGGCTTGATTGGGCCGTCGCCAAGCGGTAAGGCATCGGGTTTTGGTCCCGACATTCCTAGGTTCGAATCCTAGCGGCCCAGTTTTTTCTCCCCTCCCCACCGGTGCCTGAACGCCCGTTGCTGGTGTTCGATTTCGATGGCGTGCTGGTGGACGGCATGGTCGAGTACTGGTGGTCGGCCCGGCGGGCGGCCCTGGCGCTGGTCGCCGGGGATGCCGGCGCCATGCGCGCCACCGCCCCCGGCGACTGGCACCTGCCGGAGCAGGCGCCACCAGGGTTCGCCCTGCTGCGGCCCCTGATCCACAAGGGCTGGGAGATGGTGCTGATGGCCGCCGAGCTGGGGCGGCCCGACGTCGATCTCGAGGCTGCCCTGGTCGATTACGACACCTTCCTTGGGGCGGCCCTGCGGCGATGGGGCTGGACGACCGACCAGCTGCAGCAGGCGCTCGAGGGGCTGCGGGCCGAGGCCATCGCCACCGACCCCGACGCCTGGCTGGCCCTGCACCGCTTCTACCCCGGCGTCGAGGCGCGCCTGGGCCGCCTGGCGGCGGAGGGTGCCGACTGGGCGGTGCTCACCACCAAGGGCGGGGCCTTCGCCGCCCGTCTGCTGGCCGCCGCCGGCCTCACGCCCCTGGCCCTGTACGGCCATGAGCAGGGCAGCAAGCCGTCGGTGCTGGCGCAGCTGCTGGCCGGGCGCGACCCCGCTGAGCGGCCCCTGTGGTTCGTGGAGGACCGGCGCCCCACCCTGGAGCTGGTGCGGCGCACCCCCGGGCTGGAAGCGGTGCGCTGCTATCTGGTGTCGTGGGGGTACCTGGGCCCCGGGGACGGGGAGGGGCTGGCCCCTCTCGGGATCCGCTGGCTGGAGCCCGCCGGCTTCGAGGCCCCCCTGGCGCTCTGGCCATGACCCGCTAGAGTACGCCCGTACTACAAGGGATTGATACGCCGGCCTCTCCGGGTGGCACTGGTTCTCCAGAGGTCGCAGGATGGCGCCCGGTTCCGGCCCCCTCTCCCATCCCCACCCCCGCCTGCACGGCTCCAGCCTGCTGCGGCCCGTTCCATCACCCACCCCCCACCATGCCTGCCGATTCCAGGGCCACGGCCGCCGCAGCGTCTTCCTCCTCCGGCTCCCCCTCCACCTCCTACGTGTCCGCCGCCGCCCCCAGCGGCGATCCCCGGGCCGCCGCCGAGCGCGACAAGGCCCTGGGCCTGGTGCTCACCCAGATCGAGCGCAACTTCGGCAAGGGCTCGATCATGCGGCTGGGGGATGCCTCCCGGATGCGGGTGGAAACGGTCCCCACCGGGGCCCTCACCCTCGATCTGGCCCTTGGGGGCGGCTATCCCAAGGGCCGGGTGGTGGAGGTCTACGGGCCGGAGAGCTCCGGCAAGACCACCCTCACCCTCCATGCCATCGCCGAGGTGCAGAAGCGCGGCGGCGTGGCGGCCTTCGTGGATGCGGAGCATGCCCTCGATCCGGTCTATGCCGCCGCCCTCGGGGTCGACATCGAGAACCTGCTGGTGTCCCAGCCGGATACCGGCGAGATGGCCCTGGAGATCGTCGACCAGCTGGTGCGCTCGGCCGCCGTCGACATCGTCGTCGTCGACTCGGTGGCGGCGCTGACGCCCCGGGCCGAGATCGAAGGGGAGATGGGCGACCTGGCGGTGGGCAGCCAGGCCCGGCTGATGAGCCAGGCCATGCGCAAGATCACCGGCAACATCGGCAAATCCGGCTGCACGGTGATCTTCCTCAACCAGCTGCGCCAGAAGATCGGCGTCACCTACGGCAACCCGGAAACCACCACCGGTGGCAACGCCCTCAAGTTCTATGCCTCGGTGCGCCTCGACATCCGCCGCATCCAGACCCTCAAGCGCGGCACCGAGGAGTACGGCATCCGGGCCAAGGTGAAGGTGGCCAAGAACAAGGTGGCGCCCCCCTTCCGCATCGCCGAGTTCGACATCCTCTTCGGCCGCGGCATCAGCACCCTGGGTTGCCTGCTCGATCTGGCCGAGGAAACGGGCGTGGTCACCCGCAAGGGCGCCTGGTACAGCTACGAGGGGGACAACATCGGCCAGGGCCGCGACAACACGATCGCCTGGCTGGAGCAGAACCCCGGGCCGAAGGAGGTGATCGAAACGCTCACCCGTCAGAAGCTCACCGAGGGTTCCGAGGTCACCGCCAACTCGATGAAGCCCCTGGCGGCGGCGGCCAAGCTGGCGGCCGCCAAGCCCGCGGCCGGTGCCGACACCACCGAGCTGGAGGAGCTGCCTGCCGCGGGCTGATCCCGGAGGCCCCTGAACCAGGCGCCCCGGGGCTCCTGGTTCAGGGCTGGACCGGCAGGGCCGCTCCGGGGGCCCTGGTGCTCGCTTCGGCCGGCTCGGCCGTGGGCTGCAGCACCAGCACCACCCGCTGCAGTTCCTGGATGGCGTCGGCGCCCTCGAGCTTCACCAGCTCCTGGCCGTTGCGTGACTCCACCCAGCTGATGCCGAAATCGGACACCAGCAGCCGCACCATGTGGTTGTCGCCCAGGTCGGCGACGAAGGAGGCGCCATGGCCGTCGCGGCCGTCGCCGCAGGTGTAGCAGGTGGCCACATGACCCTGTTTCCGCAGGGACACAGCCAGGGCCTGGAGGCTCAGGATCAGATCCTCAACGGCCGAGCGGTACTGCTCGGCCAGACGGAGAAACATCGGTCGTACCCATCACGATCAGCAGATCATAAGGATTTCTTCCGATTCTCGCCAGGCGCCGCGGCGCCGGTGGGGAGACCCGCACGCAGGGCCCCCGCTCAGCCGTCGGCCAGGGTCCACCAGCCGGCCGCCGGGCCGATGAAGCGCACGGTCACCCAGAACAGGGCCAGGGCGCCGATGCCGATCCAGGCCCCCTTGGTGGTGATCGCCACGAAGCGGGAGGCCTGGTTGCGGGTCAGGGGCAGCCAGTCGACGATCCGGGGGGATGGGTCGACGGCTTTGGTTTTGCTGGCGCGTGGCTTGTCGCGGGGCGGCAGGCCCTGCTCAGCCCGGCGTTTGGCTTCCCCCATCAGGCGTTCGGTGACAACTGGCAGCAGGCTAGGAGTCGGGCCGCAGGCGGGTCAGGGCCACCCAGGGCTCCAGGGCGGTGAACACCAGCCGCCCCCAGCTGCGGCCCCGCAGGCGGCCGTCCAGCACCGCCAGCCGGCCGCCGCTGCAGCGCAGCCCCGCCACGCCCCGCTGGAGCCGGTTGAGGGCCTCGGGCAGCAGCAGTTCCCGGAACCAGTCACGGCCCTGCTGGCGCAGCACCCCCACCCGGGCCGCCGTCAGCGGATCCTCCAGGCTGGCGATCGGCAGCAGGCCCACCACCACCTGGCAGGGCAGGGGCAGGCGCGGCTGGTGCTCCAGCCACCAGTCCCAGCTGCAGCACACCACCCCGTTGCTCTCCGGGGCCAGGTTCTGGTGGCACACGCGGCTGCCGAATTCGGCGGCCAGGCCGCTGGCCAGGCCCAGGCACAGGGCCGGGTCGTCGATCAGCACCACCGACAGGCCGCTCTGGCCCAGCACCAGCCGCCGGCCCTGCTCCAGCAGGTGCTCGGCGTACTGGGGGCTGTTGGGCAGGGGCTGGCGCAGGGGGGCGTAGAGGGGCAGGGGATCGGACAGGGGGGGATCGGCCAGATCCAGGACCACCGCTGGCTTCAGCCCCAGGGCGGCACCGGAGGCGGGCTGGCCCTCCGCCGCCCGGCCGGTGGCCAGCTCCCCGATCAGCACCGCCCCCCGCCCCACCAGCAGTCCGGCCAGTTCTCCCAGGGGTTCGAGGGGTTGGCGCAGCAGGTTCCACTGCAGCAACGACGGATCCACCCGGGCCCAGCTGCTCCAGCCCGCCCCGGCGCTCAGCCAGCGGGGCCAGGGATCCGGCAGGGGCTCCAGCAGCCGCAGCAGGTGGCGCAGGGGGGCCTCGTCATCGTCGGCCAGGGCCACGAGCCGGTGGGGGGAGCGGGGATGGGCGAGCACCCGGCGGCTGAGCCGTTCGTGCAGGCCCAGCAGGCAGCCTTCGGCACCGGGCTGGACGCGGCGCAGCTGGTCCCAGTGGCGGGGCTCCAGCTCCACCTCCAGGGCCTCGCGCAGGGCCGCCTCCAGGGTCTCGGCCTCGGGGATCACCAGCTGCCGTTCCCCCAGCTCGCCCTGGCGCCAGGCCGCCACCAGCTCGCGGTGGTCGAGCAGCCAGAGCGGGGAGCCGGCCGGGGCCCCGGGCCCTTCCCAGCAGGCCAGTTCCAGCCCCACACTGCGCAGCCGGGGCCACTCCACCCGCAGCAGCCGCTGGCGCAGGGCAGGGGTCACCACCAGGGCGAGGGGGGCCTCGCTGAGGGCCAGGGGCACCAGCAGGCTGATCCACCAGCTGGGGGCCGTGCCGGGGGCCAGCCGGACCAGGGTGTGGTCGGCCCGGCGCAGGCTGCGGGCCACCAGGCGGCTGAGGGTGAGGTGATGGGGCCAGCGTTCCACCCCCTCTCGCTGCAGGAGAGCCTTGAGGTGCTGGTGGGCGCGGGCTTCCAACATGGCCGGATCGTAGGAAGCTGGCCCCAGCCGATCCGCAGCGACGATGACACCCCTCTGGCAGCGCGAACCGGTGGGGGTGGTGGGCCTGGGGCTGATCGGCGGCTCCCTGGGGCTCGATCTGATGGCGGCCGGGGCCCAGGTGCGGGCCCTGGTGCACCGGCCGGCCACCGCCGAGCGGGCCAGGGAGCGGGGGCTGGCCAGTGAAGTCAGCACCGATCCGGCGGTGCTGGCGGGCTGCGGGCTGGTGCTGCTGGCCTTGCCCCTCGACCGGCTGCTGGAGCCGGATCCCGCCCTGCTGGCGGCCCTTCCGGCTGCGGCGGTGATCACGGACGTGGGCTCGGTGAAGGGGCCGGTGCTGCGCCGCTGGCGACAGCTGCTGGCGGCGACCGGCGGCATCCGGGCGGCGTCCCGCTTCGTGGCCTCCCATCCGATGGCGGGCACGGCCCGGGCCGGGGTGGAGGCGGGGGAGAGGGGGTTGTTCCGGGGACGACCCTGGGTGGCGACCCCGGAGCCGGACACCGACCCGGCGGCGCTGGCGGCGGTGCGGGAGCTGGCGGAGGGCCTCGGGGCGCGCTGGCTGTGCTGCGACGCTGGGGCCCACGACCGGGCCGTGGCCCTGATCTCCCACCTGCCGGTGCTGGTGGGGGCGGCCCTGCTGCAGGCGGCCGATGCCGGGGGCGGCGAGGCCGGCGCCACGCCGGAGGTCGGGGCCGGCCTGGTGCGGGCCCTGGCCTCCAGCGGCTTCGCCGACACGACCCGCGTCGGTGGCGGCAACCCGGAGCTGGGCATGCTGATGGCCCGGGCCAACCGGCAGGCGCTCCTGGAGGCTTTGGTGCACTACCAGAGCTCCCTGGCCGGCCTCGAAGCGATGGTGCGACAGGAGGACTGGGGCGGACTGGAGCAGTCGCTGGCGCTCAGCCAGCAACTGCGGCCCCACTTCCTCTGACGCGGCCCGACGTCCTGTGAGCGTGGGATGCCGATAGGCTCCTTGCCACATTGATGCCTCCGGGCCCGGCGATGAAGACCAGGCCATCGCGACCGTCTCCGCGCATCCGCGGCGCCAGTGGCGCCACTGGCGGCCGAGGGATCCGCACTCGCCGGATCCGGCCGGGGTCCTCCCCTGGCACTGTGGTGTTCGTGGGCGAGCAGCGGCTGGCCAAGGTGCAGATCGATGTCATCCATTACGACGCCGATGGCTGGTCGGAGCATCGCGATTTCACGGTGAAAGGCTGCGCCGATGCGGTGACGGAGGGCAGCATCACCTGGATGAACGTCAGTGGCGTCCATGACGTCGACCTGGTGGAGCGTCTCGGCGAGTGCTTCGGCCTGCATCCGATGACCCTGGAGGACATCGCCAACACCACCCAGCGCCCCAAGGTGGAGGAGTTTCCTGGCTATGTCTTCATGGTGTTGAAGATGATTGCCTTCAACGAAGACACCCAGACCATTGACATCGAACACGTGAGTGTGGTCCTCGGCGATCACTTCGTGATTTCCTTCCTCGAGGATGACGGCGACGTCTTCGACGGGGTGCGTGACCGGATCCGTTCCTCCGGCGGCAGGATCCGCTGGATGAAGGCTGACTACCTCGCCTATTCCCTGCTGGACGCCGTTGTCGACCATTACTTCCTGGCGGTGGAACGGATGGGCGACATCATCGAGGAGGTGGATGATCGGCTGCTGGAGGATCCCCACCCCGGCGACATCAAGGAGATCCATAGCCTCAAACGGTCCATCCTCAGCCTGCGCAAGGCCGTCTGGCCGATCCGGGAGGAGGTGGCCATGATCGTCAAGAGTGAGTCGTCCCTGTTGACGGCCGAGAGCCGGGTGTTCTGGCGCGACCTCTATGACCACTGCATCCAGATCATCGATCTGGTGGAGACCCACCGCGACATTCTCGGGGGCATGCATGACACCTACCTCTCGATCCTCAGCCATCGGATGAATGAGGTGATGAAAGTGCTGACGATCATCTCCACGATCTTCATCCCCCTCACCTTCATCGCCGGCGTCTATGGCATGAACTTCAAGGAGATGCCCGAGCTGCAGTGGCGCGGCGGCTATTACTCGGTGTGGGGCGTGATGATCGCGATCGGCATCTCCCTGTACCTCTATTTCCGCCGCAAGCAGTGGCTCTGAGGGCCGCAGAGGGATCCGCGGTGGTTGTGTAGCCAATGCCACTGTTTTTGGCTTTTCTTTCTCCCCGCTACGGATCATTGCCGCACCGGGCCGTTCGTTGGCAGAGACGGCACCCGTTTCTACGTTTGCTCAGGATGCGTTGAACACGCGTGAGTTTCCTGAGTGATGCGATGCAGCTCCTGAGGGACGCCGGCACAGCGGCGGGCCTCTCTGAAGGGGCCATCCAGTGCCATGCCGGCTGCTACCGGGAGAACCTCTCCCGCTGCAGCGAAGCGATGCTGCAGTACGAGCGGGTGTGGCTGCAGCAGCAGCTGCGGGCCCTGCGGGACTGCGAGGGCCATCCGGTGCTGATGGCCCGGGTGGGCGGCGAGGATCGGCTGCGCGCGCTGGTGTCCCAGAGCGTGCTGTTCCAGCTGCTGCTGCAGAACGAGTTCGCCCGGCGCGGCCTGACGCCCGAGGAGCCCCGCGGACCGGTGGTGGCGGCCGAGGAGGCCTGGGAGATCACCAGCGTGCAGGTCAAGCGCGAGTGGGGGATCCTGCCCACCTGAAGCGGATCGCCCTGCTGCACCTGGGGCGGATCCACGACGAGACGCCGGCGCTGCGGGCCCATCTGGCGCGGCGCGGCATCGCCAGTGAGCTGGTGTCCCTGCCCCCGCTGGCTGGGGCCGGCGGGGCCGACTCCCCCGACTGGGGGCGCTTTGATCTGGTCAGTGTGCGCGACTGCCGCGGCAGCCACCGTCACGGCGACTTCCTGCCCCGGATCCGGGCCCTGGCCCAGCAGCTCGAAGCCCTCGGGGTGCCCCTGGCCAACCCCCTGCCGGTGATCGAGGCCGGCCATGCCAAGAACGACTACCTGCCCCGGCTCGCGCAGGAGGGGGTGGCCCTGATCCCCAGCCGCTGGCTGCCGAGGGGCTGGCGCGGCTCCCTGGCGGAGCTCCTGGACACCTGTGGATGGCAGGAGGCGGTGCTCAAGCCGGCGGTCGGCTCCCTTGGGTGGCACACCTACCGGGTGGGCTGCGATGGAGCGCAGCTGCTGGTCACGGCAGCCGATGGCAGCCGGCCCGTGGCCGCCGGCGCGATGGGCGCCGACGCGGTTGACAGCTGGCTGGCCGCCCTGACCCGGGACGGGGAGGTGTGTCTGCAGCCGTTCCTGCCCGCGGTCTGCCGGGACGGGGAGTTCAGCGCCGTGATGCTCGGCGGCCGTTTCTCCCACGCCGTGGCCAAGACCGTGGCGGCCGGCGGCTGGATCGCCCACGAACGCTTCGGGGGCGCCAACACCCCCTGGGAGGCCAGTGCGGCGGAGCGGCGGTGGGCCTCAGCGATCGAGGAGCGCCTGCGCCGCCGCTTCGGGGTGCTGCCCTATGCCCGCATCGACGGTATCCGCGATGGGGCGGGCGAGCTGCTGCTGCTGGAATGCGAACTGGTGATCCCGCGCCTGTTCCTGGGTGAAGGGGAGGCCTTCGGCCGTTACGCCGAGGTTCTGCTGGGCCCCGCCAGCACCCGCATGGCCTGGTAGCCGTCGAGGGTGGGGGGTTCGCTCTCGGGCAGCTCCTCGGAGTGCAGGGCCACGGCCACCGTCGCGACCCAGGGGCGGGTGCCGGCGTCGGTGGGGAACACCAGCACCACGGTGCCGGCGGAGGGGGTGGTGGCGGGATCCTCGGCCACGATCTCCAGCGCCACCCGGGTGCGGCGGCACTGGAGGGCACGGGCTTCCAGCAGGGCCACGAACTCGTCGGTGCTCCAGCGAGCCTCGGTGCCATGGCAGGGGAAGCGCTCACTGAGGCCGGCGGCGCTCAGCTCCTCGATGGCGCTGCTGCGCCGCCCATCCCAGACCAGCAGCAGGTTGGCGTCATGGCTGAGGGCGTTGTGCTCCACCCGTTCGCGATCGAGCACCAGACGGCGCTCAAGGCCCTGCTTCTCGGCGGGCATCGAGAGGCACACCTTGAGGGCCTGGGCCACCTCACAGCTGCGCCCTTCGCAGAACCCCCGATGGGCGGTGAGGATGTCGTCGGCAGCGGCCACGATCTCCAGGGCCGGCAGGCTCTGGGTCAGCTCCTGCATCATGGCGTTGAACAGAACACCCCCATCCCCGAAGGGGCCGCGGTCAGGATCGGTGGCCTCCAGCATCTGATCGATGGCGGAGCGCACCAGCTCCCGCCTCCAGGTCAGATACGTCATGGGGATTCACTCCAGGTGCAATTTTTTTTCAGTGTGTCGCCAGCGGCGAAAACAAGCCACGAGCTGTTACATTCCCCGGCTTTTGTATCAACAGCCACTGTCAAGGTGTGGGATCCGTGATCTAGCGGGTCCCCTCAGCCGCCCACCTGGCGTCGCAGCCGCAGCATCGGCGTTTCGCCCTCAAAGCCCTCGTCATAGGCGGTGTCCTCGAGCTGCCCCTGCCAGCCAGGGGGCAGCGTGGCCAGCAGGGGCTCCACCCAGGGATGGACCTTCGGGCGCCGCTCGATCGTGTGGGCGGGGTAGATGCGGACCTCCCGCCGGCTCACCCGCAGCAGTTCGGCCAGGGCACGGCGATGCCATTCCAGGTCGAAGTCGGGTTGTTCGCTGAGCCCGCCGTCGGCGATCGGTGCGTAGCAGAACAGCAGGTGGCCGCAGAGCACCAGATCGAAGCTGGCCGTCTCGAAGGGAAGGCCGGGCAGCGCCGCCGCCCGGTAGGCCTCCGGGTGGTCCCGCCGGTCGGCCAGGAACGTCTCCAGGGCCTCCAGCTTGCCCTGCTCGAACCGGGACAGGTCGAACTCCGGCCGCAGCGAGGCGCTGCGGGCCAGGCGCTCCATGGTGAAGGCGACGTCGTCGCGGCAGCGCTGTTCCAGCTCCGCCAGCGACAGGTCGTAGAGGGGGTCGGCCGCCACGCTCTCCACCCCGGCGGCCCGGGCCAGAGCGGTGAACGAGCCGGGGCCCCCCGGGCAGTCGAGAACCCGCTGGCCGCGCCAGTCCGCCAGATCGAGGTTGAAGAAGGCCAGGGCGTCAGCCCCGGTGCGTCCGAAGAACACCACCCTTGGCAGATCCATACGTGTTCCTCAGGGCCCCGCCACGCGGCGCAGACTGAGGGCGATGGCACCGTCGGCGCGGCGCAGCTCGAGGGCGTCGCCCTCCAGCCGCAGGCTGGCGGCCGTGGGCAGGGCGGCCAGGAACTGCCGCTCCTGCTCCATCACCCCGGTGCCCGGACAGCGCCGGCGGGTCGCCACCGGGGTGCCGATGCGCAGGCGGGTGCCCTCCAGCCGTGCCGGGGCGGTGAAGGTGTTGCAGCCCGCCGAGCCGACCATCTGCCCGCCCTGTAGCAGGCGCACCGACAGGGAGGTGCCCAGGATCGGGCTCACCAGGGCCTGGCGGCCGTTGTTGAAGCCCGCCACCCGCCAGGTGCTGCCCAGCAGCTGCAGCGCCTGGGGCGCCAGCACCAGCAGGGGCCGGCCGTCGGCGGCGAGCAGGCGCAGGCGCTGGCCGTCGAGGCGGAAGGCCCGGCTGTTGCGCAGGGCGCTCTGGAAGGCCTCCGCCTGCTGCATCACCGCCGGCGGGCAGGCCATCTTTGTGGTCATGCCCCGGGGCGACACCTGCAGGGTGGTTCCCCGCACGGTGACCGGGGCGCCATAGCGGTTGCAGCCGTCGCTTCCGGCCACCCGGCCGTTCTCGAAGCGCAGTGTGAGGGTGGTGCTGTCGACGGGCGGCCGTTCCCCCAGCCGCTCCACCACCCAGGCGGTGTTCTCCAGCCAGGCGGCGGGCGCGGAGGAGGCGAGTGCCGCGGCCTGGGTCGCCGGCAGGAGCACCAGAGCGGAAACGCCGGCCAGGCCGGCCAGGCGGGTCCGGGGGCGGCGCTGTTTGTTCGCTTGCATGGTGATCACAGGGAACTCAGGAACCCAGGCGGGAGGCGATCCAGGCGCCCATGCCGCCGGCGGAGGGGTGGGGCACCGCGTCGCGGTCGAGCCACCAGAACGAAAGGGCCAGCACGTTCAGACCGATGACCAGGGCATAGATCCGCCAGCCCTCCGGCAGCTTCATGACATCGCCTTGTGATGGGGCGACGATAGATCCGCCGGGGCTGGCTCCGCCCCTCAGGCGCCGGGCCTCCGGGGCAGCAACCGGCCGGCGGCGTCGCGGAGGGAGCGGGGCAGCCTGTTGGGGTCGATGCGCCGCAGGGTCTGCAGATCGAAGCTGGTGTCCACCAGTCGGGGCGGGCTGCCGACCAGATCCAGCACCGTGAGGGTCTGGAAGGGGCTGGTGGCCTGGCCCAGCAGCCGGCGGGGGCCGCTCCCCATGGCCCCGAGGTGGAAGAGATCCAGCTGGCCGAGGCGGGCCGGGAAGTAGGCGTGCTGATGGCCGCTCACGTAGGCCTCCACGCCCTGGCGTTCCAGCAGCTGCTGCAGGGCCTCCGGCTGGGCCAGCACCTCCCCGGGCCGGTCGCGGCCCTGGCTCACGGCCCGCAGCGGCAGGTGGCCGACCACCAGACGCCGGCCGGCCGAGCGGGCGGCGGGGGTCGCCAGCACCCGCTCCGCCCAGCGCAGCTGCTCCGCCGGCACCTGGGCGGTGGAGGCGTCCCACACCAGCACGAAGGCATCCTTCTGGCGGATGGCGTAGTGGAAGGGGAAATCGCCGCTGTCGACGAACGTGAGACCGAGGGCGTCGCGGCGCGCCCGCCAGAAGCGGGCCGCCTCGCGGCGGTCGTCGTCGAAGAGGAAGCGGCCGCCGGAGCGGGCGCCGGAGGCGTCGTGGTTGCCCATCGCAGGCGCGAACGCCAGGCCGGCGCGGCGCAGGGGGCTGAGAACGCTGCGATCGAAGCCCGCCCACATGGCGGCCAGCCGCCCCTGCCCCAGCCCCGCCTTCTGGCCGGCCACCATGTCGCCGGCGCAGATCACCAGATCCGGGCGCAGCGTGGGGATCAGGGCCACGCCCCGGTGCACCTCGGCGATGTAGGTGGTGGAGCCGTAGGAGGCGTTGAGGTCGCTGATCAGCACCAGGCGGGTGCCGCCGCGGGGTGGGGCCTCGAGGCCGCCGGCCTGGGATGGGGCCGGCCGGATCGCCTGCCAGAGGCCCGCCCCCAGCGCCAGGCCGGAGAGCGTCAGCACCTGGCGGCGGCCCAGGGTCGGAGGCATGGCGGCTAGGGGCGATCCAACGCTCAGGATGGCCCCTCAGGGGGCCGCTCGCCCGGCGGGCGCCAGCAGGCCGTGGGCGGCCGGCACGTAGTACAGGGCCAGCCCCGTGGCCCCCACCAGGCCGCCGGCCACCGCGATCGCCAGCGGCGGCCAGAAGCCGGAGGGATCGAGCATCAGGGGCAGGAAGCCGACCACGGTGGTGATCGTGGTGGCGAGCACATGGCGGGTGGCGTGCTCCACCACGGCGGCGGTGGCGGCAGGGTCGCCGCTGCGGGCCAGCGGATCGGCGCGGATGGCGGTGAGCACCACGATCGAGTCGTTCACCGCCAGCCCGATCAGGCCGAGGGTGCCGAGGATGGCGGTAAAGCCGAAGGGCGATCCGCTGAGCTTCAGGGCCAGGGCCGCCAGCCCCACCGACAGCAGCGCCACCGAGGCGATCAGGGCCGCCATCCGGAAGGAGCGGAAGGACAGCACCAGGGTGGCGGTCATCAGGATCGCCAGCACGCCCACGGTGGAGAGCAGGTTGCCGACCGCCTCGCCGCGGGCATCGGCCTCGCCGCCATAGGCCAGGTTCACGCCGCCCGGCAGCTGCCAACCCTCCCGCTCGAGCAGGCGGCGGAAGTCTCGCAGCACGGAATCGGGCAGCGCCCCCGCCGTCAGGAAGGCCTGCACCGTGTTGATCCGCTGCCCGTCCCGCCGTTCGATCGCGGCCAGCTCCGGCTCCAGCCGCAGCCCGGCCAGGGCCCCGAGGGGAATCGGTGCCTCGCTGCCGGGCGCCACCAGATCCAGTGAGGCCACCTGCTGGAGTTCGCTGCGCTGGGCCTCGGCCACCCGCACCCGCACCGGCACGGTGGTGACCCCCTCCAGGATCGACCCGCCCACGGTTCCTTCGAGGCCGCCCTGGAGCTGGCGGGCGATGGCGCGGTTGTCGAGGCCGCTGCGGCGGGCCTGCTCCTCGTCCACCGCCAGGGCCAGGCGGGGCACGGCCTCACTCAGGCTGGCGGCGGTGTGGGTCACCGGCTCCAGCTGCGCCAGGTGGCGGCGCAGCTCGTCGCCGGTGCGCCGCAGCTGCTCGAGATCGGCCCCCTCAAGCCGCAGCTCGATCGGCGCCTCGAAGGGGGGCCCCTGCTCCAGCTGCTTCACCAGGATCTGGGCCTCGGGGAACTCCTGATCCAGCGCCTGCTGGAGGGAGCGGATCGTGCTGCGCACCCCCTCCGCCCCCCGCAGCTGCACCAGGCCCTGGGCGTAGTGGGGGGCGTTCTCCTCGGAGGCGATCACGTTGTAGAAGAAGGCCGGGGCGCTCTCGCCGAGAAACCAGTGCACGTCATCGACGTGGGGGTCCTGACGGATCCGCTGCCGCACGGCCATCGCCAGCGCTTCGGTGCGACCCAGGGCGCTCTGCTGGGGCAGCCGCAGCTCGATCTGGAACTGGTCGCGGTTGGTGGGCGGGAAGAACTGCTGCTCGAGGCTGCCGAAGGCCAGAAAGCCCAGCAGCGGCAGCAACAGCGACAGGGCCACCCCCCGCCCGGGATGGCGCAGGGTCTGGAGCAGGGAGCGGCGGTAAGGGGGGGCCAGGGCGGCCGGCGCGATGCCCTGCTCCCACCAGCGCACGCCCGGCCCCAGGGGCTGCCACGGCTGCAGCCGGGCGGTGAGGGCAGGAATCACGGTGAGGGAGAGGAACAGGGAGCTGGCCAGGGCCAGGATCACCGTCAGCCCGATCGTGCCGATGAACTCCCCGGTGGCCCCCGGTGAGGTGGCGATGGGCACAAAGGCCAGCACGGTGGTGAGGGTGGAGGCCAGCAATGGCACCAGCAGGTACCGCACCGAACGGCGCACCGCCGCGCCGGGGCTGTCGCCGGAGCGCAGCCGCTGCTGCACCTCATCCACCACCACGATGGCGTTGTCGATCAGCAGCCCCAGGGCGATCACCAGACCGGTGGCCGACATCTGGTGCAGGGGCACCTCCAGCACCCGCATCCAGCCGAACACCATCAGGGCCGAGAGGGGCAGGGCCACCCCCACCACCAGGGCGGCCCGGCCGCCGAGCATCAGCACCGACACGGCCACCACCAGCAGCGAGCCGGTGATCAGGTTGCCGATCACGCCGTCGAGACGCTCCTGGACGTAGCGGCTCTGGTCGAGCACGGTCAGCAGTCCCAGGCCCTCGGGCAAGGTGGCGCGCACCGCGTCGAGCTGGGTGCGGGCCTGGCGGGCCCAGAGGTCGACCCGGGAGCCGGAGGTCACCGTGGCCGACACCACCACGGCCGGTCGGCCCCGCACCAGGGCCAGGCGGGCGGCGGGTTGGCGCACCCCGCGGCTGACGTCGGCCACCTGTCCCAGGCGGGCGCCGGCCCCATCGGCGCCGGTCAGCAGGGGGATGGCGCGGATGCGCTCCAGGGAGTCGAGGGCGCCATCCACCTCCAGCAGCAGCTCGCTGCGGGGGCCCCGCACCTGGCCGGCGGCCTCCTTGGCGTCGCTGGCGGCGATCCGTTCGGCGAGCGCGCCTGGGGTGAGGCCGAGCCGGGCCAGCTCCCGGGCGCCGATCTCCACACGGATCTCCTCCTCGGGTTCGCCGCTGAGCTCCACCCGGTCGGTGCCGGGGAGGGCGCGCAGGCGGCTGGCCAGGTCGTCGGCCAGCCGGGTCAGCAGGCCCAGGTTGGGGGGGGTGTCGAGCTCCCAGGTGAGGCCGACGATCAGGGCGCTGGCGCCGATGTTGCCGTCGCGGAATTCCGGGTCGGTGGCCTCCGGCGGCAGGTCGGGGGTGGCGTCGTCGATCTTGCTGCGCACCTTGCCCCACACCGGCGCCACCTGGCGGATCGACTCCTTGAGGCTCACGGCGATCACCGAGGTGCCCGTGGAGGAGGTGGAGTCGAGATGGTCCACCTCCTCCAGCTCCAGCAGGGCCTCCTCGAGGGGTTCGGTGACGAGGGACTCGACCCGCTCCGGGGTGGCCCCCGGCAGGGCGGTGACCACCAGGGCGTTGCGCTGGGTGATCAGGGGGTCCTCCAGCCGCGGCAGGGTGACCAGGGCCGACAGCCCCCAGACCACCACCAGCAGCAGGGTGAGCAGCTGCAGCTGGCGGTTGCGGTGAAAGATGTCGAACATCAGGGCGCCTCCTGCACCCGCACCCCCGGCACGACCCGGTGGGTGCCGGCGGCGATCACCCGGTCACCGGGGCGCAGGGTGCCGCGCACGAGGGAGCGGTCGCCTTCGCTGTGCAACGGCTCCACCAGGCGCCGGACCACCTGGCGGCCCTGCTCCGGCGAGGGGCCGGCGGGGCCCAGCACGTACACCGACCAGAGGCCCCGCTCGGCGGCCACCAGGGCGGTGGTGGGCAGCCAGAAGCCGGCGCCCGTCTCGCTGCGCCGCAGGCTGAGGCGGGCCGTGGCCCCCACCGGCAGATCCTCGGCTGGCAGCCTCAGCACCACCGTGGCGGTGCGGCTGCCGGCATCGAGCTCCGGCAGCAGGGCGCTGACGGTGGCCTGCAGGCGGCGATCGCCGACGCGCACCGGATGGCGCTGCCCCGGCCGCAGGTCCCGGGCGGCGTCGGGGGGCACCCCCACCCGCAGCTCCAGGGGGGCCGCCTCCACCAGGGTGATCAGCGCCTGGCCGCCGCTCACCACCACGCCCTCATCGAGTCGCCGCCGGCTCACCGTGCCGTCAAAGGGGGCCACCAGCACGCTGCGGGTCAGGTCGACATCGATCTGGCGCAGCCGGGCCTCGGCGTCGTCCACCTGGGCCTCGGCCTGAACCAGGCGGCTGCGCAGGGCGCCGGTCCCATAGATCTGCTGGTCGAGATCCTCGCGGGAGATCGCCCCCTGGGCATGGAGCTGCCGGCGGCGGTCGCGCTGCCGTTCGGCCAGGGTGAGCTGCTGCTGCACCTCGTCCACGGCGGCCCGGGCCACGTCCCGCTGGGCCAGCAGCTGCTGGCGCTGGGCCCGCAGCCGGCGGCGATCGAGGTGGGCCAACGGCTGGCCGGCCACCACCCGGTCCCCCTCCTCCACCAGCACCCGCTCCAGGGTGCCGGGCAGCTCGAAGCCGAGGCTGCTGCTGCGGCCGGCCACCACCTCACCGGTGTAGTCGCGGCTGGTGAGGTACTGGCTCACCGGCTGGGCCGTCACCACCGCCACCGGCAGGGGGCGCTGCTGCGGGGGGCGGGGCGGCCGGGTCACCGCCACGACGGCGGCGGCGAGGCCCGCGCCGGCCGCGGCGATCGCGATGGGCCGACCCCAGGAGGCGGGCCTGCCCCGGCGGATCCGTTGCAGGGCGCCCAGCAGCACTGGCGGCGTCGCTGGCGGCGTCGCGGTGGCGGAATCCATGGGAGGACGGCGGCGGCGGGACCCCCTCTGCCAGGCACAACCCGTGCCAGGCACAGAGCTATGCAACAGATTGGGTATGCGCCAAAGTGTATGCACAACTTGTTGTGTAGGTCAATCGGGCCCGGCGGCGGCTGGGTCAGGATCGACTCCCCAGCCGCTGCGATCTCCCCCCTGCCATGGCCCTGGCGCACACGATCCTCACCGTGCTCTGCGAGAAGGACGCCAGCGGCTACGACATCAGCAAGCAGTTTGAGGAGACGATGGCCTGCTACTGGACCGCCAGCCAGCAGCAGATCTACCGGGAGCTGGCCAGGATCGAGGCGAAGGGCTGGGTCCGCTGCCAGGTGGTGCCCCAGCAGGGCCGGCCGGACCGCAAGGTGTACGCCATCACCGAGGCGGGCCGCCAGGAGCTGCGCCACTGGGCCGCCGAGCCCTCGCTGCCCACCCCGATCCGCGAGGACCTGCTGGTGAAGGTGCTCGGCGGCCCCTACGGCGAGCCCGCCCAGCTGCTGGCGGAGGTGCGCCGCCGCCGCGCCGTCCATGCCGGCCAGCTCGCCTCCTACCAGGAGAAGGACGCCCTGTTCCGCAGCCACCCAGCCCTGCCGCTGCAGGAGCAGTACCGCCACCTCACCCTGCGGCGGGGCATCCTGTTCGAGCAGGAATGGATCCGCTGGTGCGATGAGGTGATCGCCTTTCTGGAGGGCCAGCCACCGCCAGCGGAGCCGTAGGGGTGCTCAGGGGCCGGCCGGCTCCAGGACGCGGTGGGAGGGAACCTGCTCAAGGGCCATCAGGCGGCGCTCCACGGCGGGCCCGTGCGCCTGCAACCAGGCCGCCATGGCGTCCCCCGTCTTCGGGCCATAGATGCGGTGGCTGACGATCACGGCGGTGCCGCGGCCGTCTGTCAGGCGCCAGCGGCCGAACACGGCTTCGCTGAAGGCGCGGGTGGGGAAGAGGGCCACGACCAGGTGCTCGGCCGGGCGCTCGGCGGTGCGGGGATTCGACGCCGTGCGCAGCACCCTGGCTCCATGGCGCCGGTAGTTGGCGAGGGCCCGGTTGGCCATCTCGGCCAGCCCCTCGCCATCGCTCACCCCGGGGTAGGTGTTGATGGTGACCATGTCCGTCCAGCGGCTCAGGTCGTCCTGGCCCGCCGGGGTGAATTCGTGCTGGTGCTGGGACGACCAGCGCAGCCGGTAGGTCTGACCGCCAAAGTCCAGCGTCACCGGGGTGGCCGGGGGGCCGGCGGCGGCGGGCGTGGCCACCGCTCCGCTCAGCGCAACAGCCAGCAGCAGCGGGGCGGCCCAGCGACGCAGGCCATGGGGGCTGGGCATGGCGGGTCGCAACCAGGGGCAGGGTAGGAAGCTCACGGGGGGTGGCAGGCGCCAGGGCGCGTAGCGTTGCCGCTTCCTGAGCGAGCCGCTGTGGATCGTCGCTGGTTCGCCCCCCAGGGACGACGGGTCCTGGGTGCCCTTCTGGCGGGTTGCCTGGGCGGAGCAGGCCCCGTCCAGGCCCGGACCGTCGATGGCCCCCCGGCGGCGGCCTCAGCCCAGGCGGCCGGCATCCTGCGGATCGTTCGTCAGCGCATGGCCGACGACCATCTCAGGGCGGTGATCGTGCGCGTCACGATCGACGGCAAGGAGGTGGTCACCGAGGCGATGGGGGAATCGATGACGGGCGTGCCCGCCACCGAGGACATGCACGTCCGCAACGGTGCGATCGCCATCTCCTACGTGGCGACGCTGCTGCTGCAACTGGTCGACGAGAACAGGGTGAGCCTCGACGACAAGCTCGCGAGGTGGCTGCCGGAGATCCCGAATGCGGAGCGGGTCACGCTCGGCCAGCTCGCCCGGATGACCTCCGGCTACCGCGACTACGTGATCGGCAATGCCGCGTTCGAAAAGACGGTGCTCGAGAACCCGTTCCGGCAGTTCTCCGTGCAGGACCTGCTCGCCTACGCCGACCTGAAGACGCTCTGGTATGAGCCCGGCACGAGCTGGAACTACGCCCACACGAACTACGTTCTGCTGGGCCTGGCGCTGGAGCGCATCACGGGCCGGACGATGCCCGTGCTGATGCAGGAGCGGATCTTCGGGCCCCTGAAGCTCCGCAACACGCGGGACCCCGGCGGCACACCCGCGATCGCGCCGCCGGTGCTGCACGCCTTCTCGTCGGAACGGCGCCAGAGCCTCGGCATCCCGGCGGGGACGCGCTTCTACGAGGAGTCGACCTACTGGAACCCGTCGTGGACGATCACCCGCGGTGCGGTGCAGTTCACCACCATCCAGGACATGGCCACCTCCGCCGAGGCGATCGGAACGGGCCGGCTGCTGTCGCCGCAGAGCCACAGGCTGCAGATCGCTCCGACGCTGCGGGGCTTCGGCCGGCCGATCGAGGGCTGTGCGACCTGCACCACCCTCAACGACTTCTATACCTATGGGATCGGGGTCGTCCTCTCGGGCCCCTGGCTGCTGCAGAACCCGCTGTTCTCCGGGCAGGCCGGGGTGATGGCCTATCTGCCCTCACGGAAGATCGCGGTGGCGGTGGCGGTCACCTTCGACGAAGCGGCCTTTGATGCCAGCGGTGGTTACTGCAATGCCGCCGATGACATCTTCCGTGCGATCGGCGCCTATCTGGCGCCGCAGGACGCCCCGCCCGTCAGGGCCCCTGCCAGAGAAAGGTGTTGAAGGATCGCTCGCCCAGCTGGCTGCGGTACCTGAGGGTGTTCTCGCTGGAGAGACTCACCACGGCGCCGAGCCGGTCGGCCAGCTTGAGGCACTGCTGGAACTGCGGGGCGCTGTAGCACTGCACATCAAGCTGGTTGCAGCCCGCCGTGGGCAGCAGGCTGGCCTGGAACGGCTGGATGCTGCAGAAGATCGGTTTGGGGTACAGCCGGCGCAGCAGATAGAAGTCCTCCAGGGAGTAATTGGCGAAGAAGTGGTCGTCCACCTGGATCGCGTCGCCGTGGCGGGCTTCGGCCACCAGTTCGTCGATCCGTAACCCCCGGTACTGGGGGGACTGCACCCACACCACCGGCAGCAGTCCCTGGCGCCGCGCCGCCTGGGCCGCCTCCTGCTGCATCGCCTCCGACACCTTGCGGACATCGAGGAACACCACCTTGAAGTCGCTGCCCCGGATGTCAGCCATGACCCCGTCCAGCGACCGCCGGGAGGCGTAATACCAGATCTGGGGCTGGGACAGCCAGGTGCCGTTCGGGGCCGCCGCCGCTGCCGTGCTGAGGGCCAGGGCCGCGGCCAGGCCGACGGTCGTGGCGGTGGCCAGGGAGCGGAATGGGTTGGCCAGGAGCGAGCCCCTGCGGTGCGTTTAGTGTGCCCCGCGCTGGCCCTCGCCAGCTCGATCCGCCCGGGCGCCATGCCGTCATCTATTCCCAGCCAGACCTGCGTGCTCGTGGTGGGGGCGGGTCCCACCGGCCTGCTGCTGGCGGGGGAACTGCAGCGCCGCGGCGTTCCCAACCTGCTGATCGACGCCCGGTCCGAGGCCCTGCACTGGGACCGGGCCACGGTGATCCACCCCCTCTCCCTGGAGATCTTCGAGGCGCTGGGGCTGGTGGACCGGTTTCTGGAGGCCGGCTGCCGGCAGCGCCGGATCCTGATCCACGCCGATGGCCAGCGGCTGGGGGAACTGGATCTGGCCGCGTGCGGCAGCCGCTTCGGCTTCAACCTCGGCCTCTCCGAAGAGGTGACCGAATCGATCCTCACGCAGCATCTCGAGGGGCTGGGGGGCACGGTGCACCGCTCCTGCCGGTTGGTGGGTCTGGAGGCCCACGGGGACGGGGTGATCGCCACGGTGGACGGCGACGGGCTGGAGCAGTCCGTGCAGGCCCGCTGGGTGGTGGGTTGCGACGGGCTGCGCAGCACCACCCGCGCGCTGAGCGGCCTGGACTTCGAAGGCCATGGCATCGCCCGGCCCTGGGCCGTGTTCGATGCGGCGGTGGAGGGCTGGGCTGAGAGCCATGAGGTCAACGTGGCGTATCTGGACGCCTCGCCCCTGATCCTCACGGCCCTGCCCGACGAGCGCTGGCGGGTGTACCTGCGGCCCGCCGCCGAGGAGGGCGATCTGGTGGCCGAGGCCGCGGCCGTGCTGGGGCGCTACCTGCCGGAAGCCCGTTTCAGCGGCGTGGAGAACCCCAGCCGCTTCCACTGCCACAGCCGGGTGGCCAGCGCCTTCCGCGCCGGGCCCGTGTTCCTGGCCGGCGATGCCGCCCACGTGTGCTCCCCGGCCGAGGGGCACGGCATGAACTGCGGGCTGCACGATGCCGCCAACCTGGCCTGGAAGCTGGCCCTGGTGCACCAGGGGGCCGCGGACCCCGCCCTGCTGGACAGCTACGAGCAGGAGCGGCGTCCGGTGGCCCAGCAGATCTGCCGCTCCGGCGACGCCACCGAGCAGGCCCACGGACTGCAGGAGCCCGCGGAGCGCGCCGCCCGCGACCGGGCGATCGCCGCCATGCTGGCCAACCCGGCGGCCCGCCAGCAGGAGGTGGTGGCGGAAACCGAGATGAACGTCAGCTACGCCGGCTCGGCGATCATCGGCGGTGGCGAGGGCCAGCCCTTTGGTGCCGGACAGCGGTTGCCCACCACGATTGCGCTGCCGCCCGGGGCCGGCGCGGATCAGCTGCACACGCTCACCCTCCGTTGCGGCCACACGCTGCTGTTGCTGGCCGGCCCGGAAGCGCCTCCGGAGGCCCTCGCCGCCCTGCAGGCCGAGCTGAAGGCCGACCGGGCCGCCGGCACGGTGCCGGCGGAGCTGGTGGAAGCGGTATTGACCGTGCGGCTGGAGGAAGCGCCCCGCCTGGGCCTGGGGCCCCTCACCCTGCTGGCGGTGCGGCCGGATGGCTTCATCGGCCTGCGGGCCGACGCCGATCACCGCAGCGCCGTTCGGCGGTATGGGGGGCTGGTGATGGGCCGCCTGAACCCTGCCTAGGATCCAATCAACTGTTTGCGCCTCCGCAGGGCCATGCTCACCCTGCCCCGCCAACTCAGCGACGCGTTGCGGCTCACGCCGGCCCAGTTCGCCGAACTCTGCGCGGCCAATCCGGAGGCGGTGCTGGAGCTGGCGGCGGACGGGCGGTTGATCGAGATGACCCCTGCAGGCGGCGAAACCGGCCGGCGCAACAACCGGCTGGCGGTCCAACTGGGTCTGTGGGCCCGCAACCAGCCCGGCTGGTGCGTGTTCGACAGCTCCACCGGTTTCCTGCTGCCCGATGGCTCCGTGCTGAGTCCGGATGCCAGTGCCGTGCGGCTGGAACGCTGGCAGGCCCTCTCCAGCGAAACGCGTCAGGGTTTTCCGCCCCTCTGCCCGGATCTGGTGGTGGAGCTGGCCAGCCCATCCGACCGGCTGCCCGACCTGCGCCGCAAAATGGCGACCTACCAGGCGAATGGGGCCCGGCTGGGCTGGCTGCTGCTGCCAGACAGCCGTGGTGTGGAGGTGTGGCACGCCAGTGGCGAACCGCAGCGGCTGGAGGGGCTGGCGGTGTTGGACGGGGAGCCGGGACTCCCCGGGCTGCGGCTGGATCTGGCGGAGCTCTGGGACGACTGACGGGTGATCCGTCACCGTGCGGGTGCTGCTCGCCAGGATGGTGACCTCAGCGACAGAGATTCGTGCAGACAGCCGTGCCGACAGCAGCGCCCACCACCGTGCTGGCGAAAACCTTCGCGGACTTTGCCCAGCGGGCCGACTATTCGCTGCTGGATTCCCTGCGGGCGGATCCCCAGGCCACCGCCGATGGCCAGGATCACCGGCCCCGCCAGGTGTTCTCCGGCCATTACGTGCCGGTGACGCCCACGCCGCTGCCAGGGCCGGAGCTTGTGGCGCACAGCCCAACGCTGTTCCAAGAGCTGGGCCTGGGCGATGGGCTGGCCCACGACGACGCGTTCCGCCGGCTGTTCTCCGGCGACATCACGGCGGCCCAGGAACCGATGCGGCCGTTCGGCTGGGCCACCGGCTATGCCCTCTCGATCTACGGCAGCGAATACATCCAGCAGTGCCCGTTCGGCACCGGCAACGGCTACGGCGATGGCCGGGCCATTTCCGTGTTTGAAGGCCTCTTTGGAGGCCGGCGCTGGGAGATGCAGCTCAAGGGCGGCGGCCCGACGCCCTACTGCCGCGGCGCCGATGGCCGTGCCGTGCTGCGCTCCAGCGTGCGGGAGTTTCTGGCGCAGGAGTTCATGCATGCCCTGGGGGTGCCCACCTCCCGCTCGCTGACGCTCTATGTGTCGGGATCGGAAACCGTGCGCCGGCCCTGGTATTCGCCGAACTCCCGCTCGTTCGATCCCGACGTCCTGGTGGACAACCCGGCGGCGATCACCACCCGGGTGGCCCCTTCTTTTCTGCGGGTGGGCCAGCTGGAGCTGTTCGCCCGCCGCGTCCGCAGCGGTGCCCATCCGGAGGCGCGCAACGAGCTGCGGATGATCGTTCAACACCTGATCGAGCGCAACTACCGCCAGGAGATCGATCCGGCCCTGGACTTCGCTGATCAGGTGGTGGAACTGGCGCGGTTGTTCCGCGGCCGGCTCACATCTCTGGTGGCGAACTGGATCCGGGTGGGCTACTGCCAGGGCAACTTCAACAGCGACAACTGCGCGGCCGGCGGCTACACCCTCGACTACGGCCCCTTCGGCTTCTGCGAACTGTTCGATCCCCGCTTCCAGCCCTGGACGGGCGGCGGCCAGCATTTCTCCTTCTTCAACCAACCGGTGGCGGCGGAAGCCAACTTCCAGATGTTCTGGGCCTCCCTGCGGCCCCTGCTTGAGGGCAACCCAGAGGCGCTCGCGCGGCTGGATGAGATCCGCGACGGCTTCGCCGAAGCGATGGGCCAGGAGCTCGACGCCATGTGGGCCAGCAAGCTCGGCCTGCTCCGCTACGACGCCGAGCTGGTGCAGGAGCTGCTGCAGCTGATGGTGGCCTCAAAAGCCGACTACACGATCTTCTTCCGCAGACTGTCGGATATCCCCGAGCATCTCTCTGCCCTGCAGGAGAGCTTCTACCTGCCCTGCTCAGAGGAGCTCGATGGGCAATGGACGCAGTGGCTGCAACGTTGGCGGGATCGCATCACGGAAGGCGGCGACCCCAGCGAGACAGCCGCTGCGATGAAGCGTGTGAACCCCAACGTCACCTGGCGCGAATGGCTGATCGCCCCGGCCTACGAACAGGCGGCGCAGGGTGATTACGGCCTGGTCAGGGAGCTGCAGGCGGTGTTCCGCCATCCCTACGACGCGCTGCCTGCGGAGCTGGCGGCGACCTATGACCGTCTGAAGCCCCGGGAATTCTTCAACGCCGGAGGGGTGTCCCACTACAGCTGTTCGTCCTGAGCGGAGGCCGTTCGCTCTGAGCTGTCTCAGGCTTTGATCAACCACAGGGCCTCGCGGCCGCCCGCGACCCCCTCGCAGTTGAGGCGGCGGTCAAAGCTCACCAGCCGGCCGCCGCGGTGCGCCGCCAGCGCCAGCAGGTAGGTGTCGGTGAGCTGGGTGGCATCCAGCAGTCGCGATGCATCCACAAGGCTCTGGTCGAGCAGGCTGAGCGAGTCCGGCCAGAACTGATGCTGCGGATGGCGGATCAGCTCCGCCACAAGCGGCGCCACCACCGCCGGTGGCCCCGGGCTGTTGGGATAGCGGGGCTGGCCGAGGATGCGCAGCACGGCGTTCTGTGTGAGCGGGCAGGTGGCCCAGCCCTTCGCCTGCGCGGCCGCAAACCAGCCATGGGCGGGTTCGTGGTGCACGTGGCGCCGATCCAGCAGGGCGATCAGCACGTTCACGTCGAGCAGGGCCGCACTCACGCCAGCTCGTCGCGCAGGTGGTTCACGAGCTCCAGATCCACCGGTGCTCCTGTCTCCTTCCAGGGCAGCAGCGGCAGGCCGTTGCGATGGTCGGCCCCTGGGTCTCCCGAGCTGGTGCCTGGCGCTGGCGCCACCAGGGCCTGGCGTGCCAGCTCGCTGATCACGGCACCCAGGCTGGTGCGCTGTTGCCGAGCCAGCACCCGCGCCGCCGCCAGCACGTCGTCGTCGAGCTGCAGGGTGGTGCGCATCTGGTGTTGACGCATCAAGCATCAATCGTAGGGGCTCCTGATCCCCTCACGACCAGGCTGCCCGTCAGGCCATCACAGCCTTCAGCTGAAGGATCAGCAGCGGCAATTCCACCTGGATCACATCCCACACCACATCAAGATCGACCCCCAGGTAGGCGTGGATCAGTTGATTGCGCATGGGATGCGAGTGGCGGCTTCGCCGATCAGCTCGATGTTGCGAAGAACGGCGTCCTGCATGAGCTGATTCGCCTCGAACTGCGCACGGTTCAGATCGGCGCAGTAGCGCACGGCGCGATGGGCAAACCGATCCATGTCCTGCGCGTAGAGGCACCAATCGCGTTTCGGGTTGCCGTCAGAGGGTGATGGCATCCGCCTCCACCGCAGGCCTGAGCTCCTGCCGGAGTGCTTGTTCCGTCACCAGATCGACAGGTTGTTGGAGCAGATCTTCCAGGAACAGCTGGAGGCCATAGAAGCGTCTGGCCGTGGCAGGGCCGTCAAAGGCCACCAGCAGATCCACATCGCTGCTCGGCGTTGCCGTGCCGCGGGCCCAGGAGCCGAAGATCCGCAGGCTGCGCACGCCGAAACGCTCACTGCCGGCCATGGACGTCAGTGAGCGCTGAGGCGGAGCCTGGGATGACGCTAAACCGCCAACGCCAACTCCGGCACGAACGCCGCCGGAATCGCCCGCTGCAACCGCCAGCGAATCGCCATCGGCCGCTCGCCCTCGTGGCTCACGTAGTCGGCAAAGCCCAGGCACAGGAACGGCAGCGTCACCCCGCCGCGCTTGCTTTCCTCTCGCACGAACAACATCACCCGGCTGCCACGCTCGGCGTGGTGGATGTATCGCTGCCCGGTGGCGGACGCTTCCCGGGTGAGGCTCTGGCTCTCCCAGTGGAACTCCCACGGGGAGATGGCGACATCGTTGTAGCGGGTGGTGGGGGAGAACAGGCGCTCGGATTTCTTGACGGTGATGAAGAAGACGTCGCACTGGGTGGCCCGATCGAACAGCACCCCCGACTGGCCGGTGGTCTGCTGGGTATCGCTGATCAGGCCAAAGGCGGCGTAGATCTCGGCGCGGCTGTAGCGGGCGTGGAGGGCCAGGGGCACGGGCTGATCCCAGTCCATGGGAGGGGCGAGGTGGTCGGTGCGCTCCAACAGGAGGGCGAACAGGTCGCGCAGCTCATCGAGAAAGGCTGGACAGGCCCAGGCACGGTCGAGTGCGTTTTTGCAGAGCAAGGCGATCCGGCGACGTTCCCCAGAGCTGGAGCAGCAGCATGCGCCAACGCCGGCTGTCCATGGGCGAGGCCCTGCAGGAGGAACGTGAGGCGGTCGGTGTCGTCAAGGTGGAGCAAGCGTCCCACTCCCCGCCCCAGCCGCTCGTCATCCGCCGTGGGCCCATCCGAGGCCGCTGCCGCCACCCACCCCAGCTCCATCCCGAGCCCCTCCAGCAACCCCCCAGCGAGCAGCGCCTGAGCTGCTGCCGGAACACGATGGCGCTCTCGGTGGGCCGCAGGAACAGCACCGTGGCCTGCTCGTTGAAGCTTCGCGATGATGAAGCCCATGACCACCATTCCCACACCCCTGGTGACCCGCGAGGCGCTGCTGGCCTTCACGCAGCGGCTGGTGGAGCGCTACGCCCCTGAGAAGGTGATCCTGTTCGGTTCTTTGGCTCGTGGAGAGGCGCGCTGGGATTCCGATGCCGACATCCTGGTGGTGATGCCCTTCGAGGGACGCCACCTGGCCAAGATCCGTGAAATGCGCCGACTCTGCCAGGCACTATTTCCTCTGGATCTCCTGGTCCGGCGGCCCGAGGAGATTGAGGTTCGCTACCGGGGGGGCGATCCGGTCGTGCGCGAGGCGCTTGATCATGGCGAGGTGCTGCATGGTTGAACCCTGGTCGGCCGTTCCGGAGTGGATAGCCAAGGCGGAAGGCGATTGGGAAGCCCTGGAGATACTCCTGACCAGAAACACACCCGGCCTGCGTGATGCGGTGGTGTTCCACGCCCAGCAATGTGTTGAGAAACTGCTCAAAGCCCGGTTGATTCAGCTGGGGCAGACGGTCGACAAGATCCATGATCTGGCCGCCCTGTCCCGCCAGCTGGAAGCTGTGGATGGCCAATGGAGCAGTGCTCGCTCGCTATCCAGGTTTTGAAACCTCAGCCGAGGAACAAGCAGAACTGGTGGAGTTCGCCAGCAAGCTGAGGCAGGCCCTGAGGATCCTGCTTGGCGCAGAAATGCAGTAAGAGTGAACGAAACTGCGGACGCTCCACACTTTCACACCGCCAACGCCAACTCCGGCACGAACGCCGCTGGAATCGCCCGCTGCAGCCGCCAGCGAATCGCCATCGGCCGCTCGCCCTCGTGGCTCACGTAATCCGCGAACCCGAAGCACAGAAATGGCAGCGTCACCCCGCCGTGCTTGTTCTCCTCCCGCACAAACAACATCACCCGACTGCCGCGTTCAACGTGGTGGATGTATCTCTGCCCGGTGGATGAGGCTTCCCGCGTGTTGCTCTGGCTCTCCCAGTGGAACTCCCACGGGGAGATGGCGTAATCGTTGTAGCGGGTGGTGGGGGAGAACAGCCGCTCACTCTTCTTGAGGGTGATGAAGAACACGTCGCACTGGGTGGATTCATCAAAGAACACCCCCTCGCGGCCAGGGAAACGGCGGGCCTCGTTAAGCAACCCAAACGCCGCAAACACTTCGGCGCGGGCATAGCGGCTGTGGAGTTTGAGGGGAATGGGGGGCGCATCGGCGCGGCCCCAGTCGAGCGGCGCCACCAGGTGGTCGGCGCGCTCAAGCAGCAGAGCAAACAACTCCACCAGCTCGGCGCGCAGGTCGGCGGCAGCCCAGAGCCGGACGAGGGCCTCGGCCAGGGGCACGTGCTGCTGGCCGCTGCCCCACAGCTGGGCCATCAGCATGCGCCAGCTGCGTTCCGTCTCCGGATCGAAGCCCGCCGGATCGGGCGGTGCCGCGCACTGCAACTGATCCACCAGCCAACGCAACCGCTCCGGGTCGTCCAGATGCAGCAGACCGCCGGCAATTCCCCGCCCCAGCCGCTTTTCATCGTCGCTGGGTTGCCCTGAGGCCGCCCCGGCAACCCACCCCAACTCCCGCTGCAGCAAGGCCCACGACCCCGCCACCTTGTAAAACTCCCCCAGCTCCATCCCCAGCCCCTCCAGCAACCCCGCCAGCGAGCAGCGCCCGAGGCGGCGCGCTTCGGACAGCAACTGAGGCCGGCGCGTGGGCAGCGACTCGCGCAGATTGGCAAGCACCCGCTCGCTGGACACCCGATCGAGCTGCAGGCTGCAGCCGGCCGGCAGGAAGGGAAAGCCCTCTTTGATCTGCTGCTCCAGCTGGTCGCGCGTGCCGCCGAGCAGGGCGCGGTAGCGCAGGTCGAAGCGGAAGCTCCGGTGGGCCTGGCCGATGAAATCGAGCACCGTGAGGCAGCTCTTGCCCCGGCAGAGGCGCAGGCCGCGGCCGAGCTGCTGCAGGAACACGATGGCGCTTTCGGTGGGCCGCAGGAACAGCACCGTGTCGATCTCGGGGATGTCGAGGCCTTCATTGAACAGATCGACCGCAAACAGGATCTGCAGCTCGCCGGAGCGCAGGCGGCGGATCTGCTCGGCGCGCTGCTCCCGGGGGCTGGAGGCGTCAAGGGCAGCGGCGCGCAGGCCGGCGGCCACGAACTTGCGGGCCATCCAATGGGCGTGCTCCACGCTCACGCAGAAGCCCAGGGCCCGCATCGCCTCCAGGTTGGTGACTTTGTCTGCCAGTTCGCGCAGGATCAGGCGCAGGCGGGCGTCGTCGGCGGTGTAGAGGTTGGACAGGGCTTCGCTGGCGTAGCCGTTGCGGCGCCATTCGATCTGCGACAGATCTGTGCCGTCGTGGAGGCCGAAGTAGTGGAACGGGCACAGCAGGCCCTGCTCCAAGGCGCTCCAGAGGCGCAGCTCGGCGGCAATGCGGCCGTCAAACCAATGGAGGATGTCCTCGCCGCCGGTGCGCTCGGGGGTGGCGGTGAGGCCCAGCAGCAGGACGGGCGCCAGGTGGCGCAGCCAGCGCTCGTAGCTGGCGGATGCGGCGTGGTGGAACTCATCGACGATCACCACGTCGAACGTGTCCGGCGCCAGGCCTGCCGGATCCAGCCCAGCGAGCGACTGCACCGAGGCGAACACATGGCGCCACTGGCCGGGGCGCTGGCCATCCACCAGCAGCTCGCCGAAGGAGCCATCGCGCAGCACCTGGCGGAAGGTGGCGAGGCTCTGCTGCAGGATCTCGCGCCGGTGGGCCACGAACAGCAGGCTCGGGTGGCCCGGACCGGCCTGGCGGGCGTAATCGAGGGCGGCGATCACGGTTTTGCCCGTGCCGGTGGCGGCCACCACCAGGTTGCGCCAGCGGCCATGGAGGCTGCGCTCGGCCGACAGCTTGTCGAGGATCTCCTGCTGGTAGGCGTAGGGGCGGATGTCGAAGAAGCTGAGCGGGGTGGCGTCTGCCGCCGAGTCACCCGCCGACTCCTCGCGCACGGCCCGATCAAAGCGGCGCTGCTCGAGCTCGCTGGCCCGGTAGGGCTCGAACTCGCCCTCCTCCCAGTAGCTCTCAAAGGCGGCCTGGAACTTGGCCAGGATGCCCTCGCTGTCGTGGGCGGAGAGGCGCACGTTCCACTCCAGGCCGTCGTGCAAGGCGGCGGTGGAGAGGTTGGAGGAGCCGATGTAGGCGGTGGAGGCAGGGGTGGCACCAGAGAGACCAGGCCGATGGAACAGCCAGGCTTTGGCGTGCAGGCGGGTGCGGCGGGTGTCGTAGCTGACGCGCACCTCGGCGCCATGGGCCACCAGCCAATCGAGGGCGCGGCGGTCGGTGGCGCCCAGGTAGACGGTGGTGAGCACCCGCAGGGAGCGGCGGGGCTGAGCCTGCAGGAACGCAGACAGCGCCGGCTGGAGCAGGCGCAGACCACTCCACTTGATGAAGGCGCAGAGCAGGTCGATCCGCTGGGCGGAGGGGATTTCGTGGATCAGCGCCTGCCCCACCGACGGTTCGCCGCTGGCGTTCACCAGCAGGGTGCTGTCGGCCAGGGGGATGAGGGGGCGCACCGTGGGTGCCTGGCCGGGGAGGAGAGGGGTGGCGCGGATTTCTGAGAGGAGCTGGGCAGCTGGATGCAGGAAATCGTCTGCGGAGATGGCTCGGGGGGCCTGGATCTGGAGCAGGCCCACCAGTTGGTTCACCAGGGCCAGTTGGTGCTTGGCTGTGGGGTCTCCGGGTAGGTGCTCCAGGGCAATGCGAGCCAAATCCGCGAGGTGCCGCGCTAGCAGGCGCGCGGCTTCCTGGGGGTCGATGCTGTTCTTGTCATACAGATCCCGCTCCAGCAGACTCAGTCGCTGCTCCAGACCCTCTGTGAGGAGTTGCTGGTACAGGCCGGGGGTTGGAGGCTGGTCGGGCATGGGGTGTCCACAGAACTGGTCTGCGGCAGGTCGACAGCTTTGATGGCGATGTTATGCGGATCCCATACAATGCGCTGGGCTGCCGACTGCCAGGATCAGATTTTTTCGTACAAGGGTTGATCTCATGTCAGACCTATCGCCATCTGCAACCCGTAGGGTAAAGGGACCGGCATGAGTGGCCATGCATTACTTCGCCGAATTAGTATTTCTGCGGAATTAGGAGAATGAGATGTCCAAACTGAATGTTGACCAAAAATCAATCTTCGACTTGCTGTCGGACAAGAGATCTGACTTTCTCATCCCGGATTACCAGAGGCCTTACGCGTGGGACGATGAGCAATGCCAAACCCTTTGGGACGATCTTTTCTTGTTTTCCTTCCCTAATAATGACTGTGACGAGTTTGATGATAACGAAGATTATTTCCTGGGATCAATAGTAACGTTTAAAAATGACAAGAGCAAATCTGAAGTCATTGATGGACAGCAGCGACTCACGACAATACTTCTAATTCTCCGGGCCTTTTACGACAAATTTGCTAACATGCAGGATCGGAACTCTAAGCTCACTAGAGACCGAATTGAAAAATGTATATGGAAAACAGACACTTTTGGCAGTGCGGACAAATCATCATTAAAAATCGATTCTGAAGTCGCCACAGATAATGACAAAGAAGAATTCCTTGAGTTGCTAAAAACAGGGGTAGTAAAGCCTACGGCAAAAAGTCAATATGTAAGGAATTATAAATTCTTTCAAGGCAAAATTGAATCTTTCCTTCAGAGCTTTGCCAGTTATTTTCCGTTTTTTCCAGCTCGAATCTTAAATAATTGCATTCTCCTTCCCATTGAAGCCGAATCCCAAGATACGGCATTGAGAATTTTTTCGACTTTAAACGATCGCGGACTTCCTTTGTCTGATGCAGATATTTTCAAGGCTCAATTTTACAAGCACTTTAATGACTCAAAAAAGAAGGATTCTTTTATAAAGGACTGGAAAGAACTCGAGGAGTTGTCAAATACCGTTTTCCATCCAATATCAGGGACTCCAATGGATGACCTGTTTTCGCGTTATATGTATTTTCTACGAGCCAAAGAGGGAAATAAGAGTTCGACGACAGAATCTTTGAGGAAGTTTTATGAGCGAAATAAATATCAATACTTAAAATCTGATAATACAATAGAGAATTTGAAAACTTTGGCACTCTTTTGGAAGAGTGTATCAGTTCAGGATAAGGGCCGGTTCACAGAATCAATTTTAAAGAAACTATTCGTCTTGAATTTCGCTCCAAATGGTATGTGGCAAAATATAACGTCTGTCTATTATCTGCAGAATAAGGATAGTGAAGACTTGCTTCAGGAAGAATTATTTGGCAATTTTCTCGACCGGATTACGGCCTTTATATTCGGCTATGCAATTACTAACCCAGGAGTGAATGCTCTTCGAACTCCCGTCTATGACGAAATGATCACTATCGTAAATGGTTCGGTGGCAACATTTTCTAAGTACAAGTTTATTGAATCCCAATCTCGTTCTCAATTCGAAAATTATACGTTTACGAACCAACGGGCAATCACGCGGTCATTGTTAACGTGGTTCGCCTGTTCATTCGCCGACCAAAAGCTTCTTGACTTAAAGCAAGGCTTTGATATTGAGCATATCTATTCTAGAAAGCGACAGGAGATTGATGGAGACTTAGAAAATGAACTTAATCTCGAAAGTCTTGGAAACAAGATTCTGCTTGAAGAAAGTATAAACATTCGCGCTTCGGACTATAGGTTTGATGACAAAAAAAAGATTTACAGTGGAGTGCAGCGCCGTGGAAAATATAAGGATCCAAGCCAGATCCATGAAATCTCCACAATTATTGAATTGTCGACGTTTGCCGAAAAGCAGATCATTGATAGAGAAAAAGCAATTTTCGACCGGTTTTTTGAATTTTTAAAAGAGCAACAATTGATTGAATACTCTTGATTGATTGACAAATCCCAGCAAATAGATATTCTGCCTCACGCGGAAGTCGCACAGGTGATCGAAAGCATTAGTAGTTCATCCTCCCTGGTATCACTCCACGTACTCCACCCCGAGGCTCATCCGTATCCCCATTGCGCCTCGGAATCAAATGCCAGTGAGCGTGAAAGACTGTCTGCCCGGCGCTTGCTCCTGAGTTCAGTCCCACGTTGAAGCCTGTGATCGTTGAGTCGGCCTCTTTGAGCACTTTGCGCCGCCTTTGTAAGAGCTCGACAATCGAATTCCATTCGGGCTGATGGAGGGCAAGACCGTCGGCCACATGACGGCGCGGGATCACCAGGCTGTGCCCCTCGCTCACGGGATAGGCATCGGCGATGCACAGCGCCAGCTCGTTCTCCAGCAGCACCCGTCCGCTGCCCTCCAGCGCGCAGAACACACAGTCCGCTACGCGGTGGCCGTAGCTGGCCTGCACGCCGCGGAAGTCGGTGGTATCGGTGTCGCGCTTACCGGCATTGCAGCGGAAGCAAAGCACCTGCAGGTTACTGATGTCGTCAGAACCACCCTGGTTCCTGGGCACGATGTGGTCCACCTCCAGGGCCCGCTGGTGTTCATGGGCTCCGCAGCACTCGCAGCGGCCCCGGGCGCGGGTGAGCACCCTGTACTTCACCGAGCCGCTGATCGGGGTGCGGTTTCGCGAGCGGTGGGCAAACACCTCTGCGCCGCGCTGCTCGCGGAAGGAGTCGAGGCGCTGGCGGCACAGCTGCTGCAGCTCGTCGCGCTCAGTGTCGCTCAGCTCGTCGCCGCCGATCAGGCTGTAGGCGCCGTTGCCGTAAGCGGTGATGCCGTTGCCGGTGAGCACCTTGCCCACCATGCGCTTCACCCGTTCGGTGTAGTAGTCGATCTGGGTCACGTCTTCGCCCAAGATCCGCCGGGCCACGTCCTGCGCTGGGGCGGGGCTGCTCCTCCCCAGCAGCTCCATGAGCATGAGGGGTTGGTAGATGTGGCTCATGCGCATGCGCTCGGCGATGTACTCGCGGAGGCGCTGGTAGGTGGTGGAGGGGGGCGGGGGCATGGGGGCATCCTGGCGGGTGTGACAGGGGGTGGCACTTGTAGGGAGAAGCCTTGCTGCCGTGTCCTCGATCCATCCCATCGCGTCGTCCGACTTGGAGCGTGCCTACCCTGAGTTCTCAGCCGTCCGCCGTGGCGATGACACCCATGTCTGACCTCCTTCAACTGCCTCAGAGCGAACGGCTGGCCCTGGCCATCGCCCTCTGGGACAGCCTGGATGACGAGGCCCGAGACGGGGCGCTGCCGCTCGATCCCGACCTCTGCGCTGAGCTGGATCGGCGCTGGACTGCCCATCTCAGCAACCCTGACGCAGCTCTTGGCTGGGATGAGGTGCGCAGGCAGCTCGGCATCGGATGACGCTCCCTGCAGTTCGCTTCCTGCCGGAGGCGCTGGAGGAGCTCTTGGAAACCCAGCGCTGGTACGGAATGCGTGAGCCGGCGTTGCAGCGGAAGCAGAGCGCCTGCAGGTTGCTGATGGCGTCGGAGCCGCCCTGTTTTTTGGGGATGATGGGTGCCACCTCCAGGGCGCGCTGGTGCTCGTGCGCACCGCAGCACTCGCAGCGGCCCCGGGCGCATCGGTGAACCCTGTAGTTCACCGAGCCGCTGAGCGAGCTGCGGTGGCGGCTGCGGTGGGCAAACACCTCGTCGCCGCGCTGCTCGCGGAAGGCGTCGAGGCGCTGGCGGCACAGCTGCTGCAGCTCATCGCGCTCGGCATCGCTCAGCTCGTCGCCGCCGATCAGGCTGTAGGTGCCGTTGCCGTAGGCGGTGATGCCGTTGCCGGTGAGCACCTTGCCCACCATGGCCTGCCCAGGATCCGCCGAGCCACGTCCTGCGCTGGGGCGGGGCTGGCTGTTGCCTGGTAAATCCGTGGCCGGGCAGTGCCAGGAACATCAGTGGTTGGTGGATGGGGCTCATGCGCATGCGTTCGTCGAAGAGCTCGCGCAGGCGCCCGTAGGTGGCGGAGGAGGGCGGGGGTATGGGGTGGGGTGAGACAGGGGGTGGCACTTGCCTTTCGAGGTTCCCTCCCCTCTCACCATGCCCACCCAGCTCGCGGATTCAGTCAGCGGCTCAACCTCAGCCACGCAGGGCGGTGATCCGCTTTGATCCCCTCAAGCGGTTGCGGACTCTGGAGCAGCGAAGCCTGGATTTTCTCGATGCTGAACGCGTTTTTGCCGGGCCGACGCTGGAGTTTGAAGACCGCCGGCGCGACTATGGTGAGGTTCGGACTGTCTGCCTGGGTCTGCTTGAGGGGCGCATGGTCGTGATCATCTACACCCAGCGTTCCTTTTTCCGTCAGATTATTTCGATGCGTAAGGCTAATGCAAGAGAGCAACTACGTTTTCGCCACCACTTCTCCTGACGACCCGATTCGCTCGGATCTACAGCGTGTGGATGCGCATGTGATCCAGCCTGAAGAGTATGCCGAGATTCCGGAGATCACGGATGACGATCTGGCACGTGCTGTGCTCAAAGGGCTGCGCAAGCTCGATCAACCTCAGTAGCGCTGCTTCCCCCCTGTCGCTCAGCTCGTCGCCGCCCACCAGGGCGTAGGTACCCTTCTCGCAGCGGGTGATGCCCTTGAAGGTGAACCCGACCCACCACGAGCTTCCCAGGATCCGCCGGGCCCCGTCCTGCGCTGGGGTGGGGCTGCGGCGGCCCAGCAGCTACTGGAGCATCAATGGCTGATGGATGTGGCTCATGCGCATCCGCTCGGCGATGAACGCGCGCAGGCGAAGGAAGGCAGCAGAGGGGCTGGTGGCCATGGAGTGATGCTGGCGGCTGCCGGGCGACCGGGCCAGGTTTGGGTTTGGGCGGCCCGTCAGGCGGGTGCCCCTAGGTGCCCCTGCTGGGATTCCTGCAGGCTGTGCCGGCCCAGTCGCTTGAGGTGTCTATACTTCTGTTTATACGTCTGATTCCCATGGCTGCCACCCCTTCGCGCCAGGTCCTACGACGCTGGGGCAACAGCCTCGGCATTCGCCTGCCCGCAGCCATCGCCCGGGGGGCTCAGCTGCAGGAAGATCAGTCCGTGGAACTCTCCGTCGTGGAAGGTGGGGTGCTGATCCGGCCGGTTCAGCATCGCTTGTCTCTGGCCGAACGGCTGGCGGCCTACGAGCCCATGGCTGGCGAACCCACCGAGGCGCTGGCCTTCAGGCCGCTCGGGGCTGAGGTCATCGAGTGAGCCCCCGCCGAGGGGTCCAGGGTTGGGTGCCTGATCGCGGTGACGTGATCTGGTTCGATCACAACCCCCAAGCCGGCCGCGAGATGAAGGATCACCACCCCTTTGCAGTCTTGTCCACAGCTTCTTTCCACAGCACCGTGGGCCTGGTGGTGGGCTGCGCCATGACGTCAGCGCCCTACAACCGTGGTTCGACCCTTGCTGTGGACCTGGGCCCCATCCCCGATCGGCCGGGTGCCCACAGCTATGTGCTCTGCCAGCAACTCAAATCCTTCGACTGGCGCGCCAGGGGCGCTCGCCCCCATCCGATCGGGCGACTGCAGGACCACCAACTGGAAGAGGTGCTGGCGATTGTGGGGCAGATTCTTGGGTTGGTGGTCTGAGCCAGTGGCCTTCAGTGGAACCCGTGGGGGCGGGCGAGACCGCGTGGCTTTGAAGGTTTCGAGAGGAGATGAAAGGGAACGGAATCACCACCGCATGGCGTTCGCCTTCGATGTGGGCCTGCAGCAGATCGATGGCAGGCGAGGCAATGGTGTCTGGCCTGCGACCGTCCGCGGGAGACAGCCATCGTTCGTCGCCGCCGCCCACAATGCCCAGGGGTTTCCATCGCTCTGGCCATGTTTCTGATTCACAGCAGCCTTGATCAGGCGCCCCTTTTGGCGGCAGCCGTGGTGGGGGCCTGCCGTGGCGAGGGTTGGCTCAATCCCCTTCAGCCTCGCTTCCTTGGGGTTCTGTTCGATCGACTTCTGGGTTTCAAGGCCGATTTCGACCGCTTGGCCCCCTGCACCCCCGAGGAGGTGCTGCAGGCGTTGCCCACGGCTGAGCAGCGGCTGGAGCTGGTGGAGTTGATGGTGACGCTGGAGATGCTCTGCGATGCGATCCCCGCGGAGCTCGAGGCCTCCATCGAGCACTGGGCTGCAATCCTTGGGGTGGACGACCGCAGCCTGCGGCTGGCCCGTGACCTGGCCGCCCACGCTTCCGCTCAGGCCCTTCTCGATTTCTATCGATACAACTGGGTCGGCGAGCAGCACCGGCTCAACCCCGCCTTCGAGGGGCTGCTCGCCCGCCATGGCAAATGGGCGTATGCGCTCACCGTCGAACCGGACCCCGCCGAGGCTTCCCGCTGGCGTGCGCTCGAGCACTGCCAGGCAGGAAGCATCGGTCGCGCCCTATGGGACTTCTACCAGCAGCGTGGCTTCGGTTTCCCGGGGGAACCGGGTGCCGCCAATGCGGCTTTGGCTCGTCACGACTGGCTGCATGTTCTGGCAGAGTTCGACACCACCCCGATCGGTGAGTTGGAGGTGACCGCCTTCCAGGCCGCCGCCAGCACCCTGCCGGGCGCCACCCTTGGTTTCATCGGTGCTGTGAGCATCCTCCAGACGGGCCTGCTGCCGAGCCTGGTGGTGCCGCCGGGCCGTCACCACGCCCTCGATGCACCGGGAGGGCCGGAGCGGATTGCCGACGCCATCCGCCGAGGTCGAGCCTGCCGGCGCGATGTGTTCCGGGAGATCGACTTCTTCGCGGTGGCGGACGATCCGCTGCCAAGCTGCCGCTCCCGGTGGGGCATTCCGGAGAAACAGTGGAGTGCTGTGTCCTGATCCTGCGCCTGCGCTTGTCTGCACGCTTCTGCCTCTGGGGCTTGAGCCCTGGAAGGTCTTCCTCCCACCGCGCTCTCACTGAGGCTCGGCCTGTATGCCGCCGTACGGCTGGCGCCGGCGGTGTGGACCGGTTCCCCGGGGCCACCTCACCCAGCCACCGCTGAGCACCGTGCCACCCCCACGGCACATTCCGGCCCATAGGATTCGGCCACGACCGGGGCCCAGAAGTTGTGACAGAGGTCCTGATCCTCCTTCTTGCCGGCGCGGCCGGTGCCTTTCTGAACACGGTGGCCTCCAGCGGATCGGCGATCGTGATCCCGATCCTCATCGCGATCGGGCTGGAGCCGGTCATGGCCAACGCCTCCAACCGGCTGTTGATCGTCGTCGGCTGCGCCACCGCCATCTGGCGCTTCCATCGCGCCGGCCATCTTCCCTGGAACGATGCCCTGCGCTTCACGATCCCGACGGCGCTCGGGGCGGCCTGCGGCGCACTGCTCGCGTCGGTGTTCGGCGATCTGCGCACGACCCAGCTCGTCACCGTGGCGGTTGCGCTCACCCTGGTCGTCGTTCTGTTCAACCCCAGCCGCTGGCTGGCTGCGGATCGACCCCAGCAGGAGCCCGAGCGGGGGCCCCTGGCGTTGGCCCTGATGGGGCTTGTCGGGGGGTGGGCCGGCCTGATCGCGGTCGACTCCGGTACCTACGCCCTGGCGGTCCTGGTGCTGGTGGCCCACTTCCCCATCCGGGAAGCCAACGGGATCAAGGTCACGGCCCTCGGCGCGGCTGCCCTGACCTCGTTGCTCATCTTCTCCGGCCAGGCGGAGGTCGACTGGCGGTCGGGCCTGATCCTCGCGGCGGGCAGTGTGCTGGGTGCCTTGCTCGGAGCCCGGCTTGCCCTGGGGCCCCATGCCGCGAAGTGGGTGTTTCGCATTCTCGTCCTGGTGCTGGTGATCGAGATGGTGCCCCTCGTCGTCCGGTTGCTGGGTTCCCTGAGGATCTGACCCCGGCCGTGGACGGCAAGGCATCGCGCCAGCGGGTTGCAGCACCGCTCAGCGGCAGCCCGTCGACCGCGGCCTCCATTCGGGCCGACCGCCTGAGACAATCCAGCCTCGCCCGTGCCCAGCGAAACCCATGTCCGTTCTTGGCAGAGAGGCGATCCTGCAGGCGATCGAAGCGGGTGCGATCGGTGTCACCCCCTTCGTTCCCGAGCGGCTGGGCCCCGCCTCCCTCGACCTCACCCTCGCCCCCACCTTTCGCGTCTTCCGCAAGGTGCACGAGGTGATCGAGGTGCGCGAGCACACCGACTACCGCACGCTCACCGAGAAGATCGTGGTGCCCGAGGGTGAGCACATCCTGATCATGCCGGGCGAGACCGTGCTCGGCATCACCCAGGAGCGGCTGCGCCTGGGCCCCGGCCTCTGCGGCTGGCTGGAGGGCCGCAGCCGTTTCGCGCGGCTGGGCCTAATGGTGCACATCAGCGCCCCCTTCATGGGCCCAGGGATCGACAGCCAGCAGGTGCTGGAGATGAGCAACTTCGGGCCCGCTCCGCTTGCCGTGCATCCCGGCACCGCGATCTGCCAGTTCGTGTTCCAGAAGCTGCAGGGCATCGAGAGCTACGCCGGCCGCTTCGCCGGTCAGACGGAGGATTCCTTCTGAGCCCCCCCGGTTCGTGAGGCTGGCAGGTGGGCCTCACCCCAGGTCGTTGATCAGCACGATGCGGTAGCGGGCTTTGCCGGAGCGGAGGTGATCCAGGGCTTCATTCGCCTTGGACATGGGAAAGAACTCCGTGGTGGGTGCGATGCCGTGGCGACAGCTGAAATGCAGCATCTTGTCGGTGGTGGATGGGCTCCCCAGGGGGGAACCGGAGAGGCTTTTCTGCCCGAGAATCATCGGGAACGCGGCCAGGGCGATCGGTTCAGGGACGGCCCCCACGGTGTGCAGCCGGCCCTTGGGTTTGAGGGCGGCGATGTAGGTGTTCCAATCGAGGTTGGCGTTGGTGGTGTTGAGGATGAAGTCGAAGCTGCTCGCCGCCCCTGCCAGTTCTTCGGCGTTGCGGGAGTTCAAGGTGCGATGGGCGCCCAGCTGGAGCGCTTCCTCCCGTTTCGAGTCGCTGGTGGTGAAGGCGGTGACGTCGCATCCCCAGGCCCGCAGAAACTTCAGGGCCATGTGACCCAGACCGCCGATCCCGATCACCGCCACGCTGTCGGTGGGTTGGATGCCGAGCTCCACGATCGGGTTGAAGACGGTGATCCCACCACAGAGCAGGGGCCCGGCCTTCTCGGTGTCCAGCCCTTCCGGCAAGGGAGCCACCCAGGTCCACTGGGCCCGCACCCGCGTGGCGAAGCCACCGTGACGCCCGACAATGGTGGCCTCGGCTTTGAGGCAGAGGTTCTGGTTGCCGGAAAGGCATTGATCGCAGGCACCGCAACTGCCGGAAAACCAGCCAAGCCCAACCCGATCGCCGATGCTCAGGCGCTTGGTGTGCTCCCCCAGGGCGACCACCCGGCCGATCACTTCGTGGCCGGGAACAAACGGATAGGCGGTCATGCCCCATGCGTTGTCGAGCATGGAGAGATCGCTATGGCAGATGCCGCAGCTCTCGACGGCGATCTCCACCTCTTCGCTGCCCAGCGGGCCGGGGGTGTAGGCAAAGGGTTGGAGCGGTTGCCCGGCACCGGGGGCAGCAAGGGCCTGGATCGCTGCGGTCATGGGATCTGCGGGCATGGAAACTGAGGCCTTGGTGGATCCTAGACAAGGCGGTCCATAGGGCCGCTGCCGTGGCACGGGATCTCATCAGGGCCATGTGTCCTCCGGGTTGGACGTGGAGGCGGTGGGGTGCATAGGGTCCCCCCCAACTGACCCTCCCCCGATGATCGTCCGCACCCGCTTGGTGGAACTCAGCACCCTGGAAGCCGTGGCGTATCGGCAGAAGCTGCGCGGCGGTCAGGCCGGGGTGGTCATCCTTCGCCACGACAGCCCCCAGCCCGGCCTGGCGCTGGTGGACCGCCGCACCGGCGAGCCGGATCTCTCCGCCAATGTGCCCCCTGACCGGTTCCCCCGGGAGGCCTTCGTGGAGGCCCTGGAACTCACCGCCGGCCTGCCCTACAGCCGCCGGGGTCCCGTGCGCTCGCCGCTCACGCCGACCGCCGCCGGCACCGCCGCTTCCGCCGGGGAGGATACCGAGAACGCCGAAGAACTGGGGGCCAGCGCCCCGGGAGCCGTGGCCACCGTCGGCAGCGCCGATTACGCCGCCATTGTGAAGGCCTACACCAACCGCAAGGGGGAGATCTCCTACGAACTGCTCAACAAGACCCTGATCCAGGCGGCCAACGCCAATCCCTACGTGGCTCGCATGGTGCGCGAGGGCGCCACCCTGGAGCAGATCCGCGACCACGTGGTCAAGGCCAATTTCGAGGCTGTGAGCGGCAATCGCCAGCTCAGCGCCGCCGAGGTGGCCAGCATCGTGGCTCTCCTCGATGAGGTGAGTCCCCGCTCGGTGCTGGGGGAGCTCAACGGGGAGATCCGCAGGAAGCTTGGGCAGGCCACGGCCTGAACCGCACGGCCCATCAGAAAATCCCCAGCGTCTTCTTCTTGCAGTAGCCCGCCCCGATGTTCATCCAGCCCGACAGGCAGGGTTTGCCGTTGGTGGGCCGCACCTCGTAGTAGATCGGCGAATTGCAGTGCTGCTTGAGGTCATTGACATACCCCAGCGGACATTCGTTGTAGCCCGGCAGCTTGGGAATCCGCTTCTGGGCCAGGGCCGGCCCGGCGATCAGCACTGGCAGGGCCAGAAGAGCGGCGGCCAGGGCGAGGGGTGGCTTCGGCATCGTTCGGCTCCTCTCCTCCTCCGACCCTAGGAACCGCTGGCCGGCGGCGCCTTCGTGACGACGGGCTCATAGCCGCGGGGGAGAAGGTTCCAGTCGCCATTGAAAACATGCACCCGCCGGGTGGCCTGGCCCCCCGCCTCGAACGGCAGGCCGGCATGGGCCCAGGCCAGGGCGCTGCCGGCAAGGTTGCGCACCTCAAAGCCCCGGCCCCTGAGCTCCCGGGTGTAGAGCCCGCTGCGCAGGCCGATGGTGCAGTAGGGAACCACCAGCCAGGACCGGTAACGGGCGCTGTTGCGCTCGAAGTCCTCCTTGGTGATCGCGCCCGGCAGCATCGAGACACGCCGTTCGTGCGGCTCGCGCACATCGACCAGCACCGCCGGCCGGTCCTTGGGCCGCGCCAGCCACTCGGCCACGGAGATCTCCGGCTGGCGGGGAAACAGCAGCCGCTTCAGGCCCCCGTAGCGGCGCCCCACCTCGGCCGCCAGGGCGCTGTCGGTGGTGCCGGGGGCCGGCCCACCGCGGCCCACACCGATCTCGTGCAGCGCCAGCCCGACCGCAACAGCGGCCATGGCGGCGATGGTGGCGACCATCGCGGGGGGATGTCCTGGCAGCGGCCGTTCCATGGCCCCAGCCTGGCGCGGGAGAAGCCACGGCGTCGGTGCTCCCATGCCGTGTCGTTTCGCCCCTGACCCCCAGACTGAGCGTCACGACCTGCCCAGCGCGCGGGCACCCCAGCAACGCCATGCCCACCCCCTCCCTGCCGCCGATCGCCGGCCGCGAAGCCGAGATCCTGGCCCTGGTGCAGCAGAGCGGGCCCGTGGCGCTGCCCCGCACCAACCTGCAGCTCGAGGCGATCACCTCGGCCTTCGCCTGTGCGCTGCACATGCACCAGCCCACGATCCCCGCCGGGGCGGACGGGGCGCTGATCTCGCACCTGCAGTACATGCTCGAGCACCCGGGCGAGGGCGACAACCACAACGCCGAACCCTTCGCCCACTGCTACCGGCGCCTGGCCGAGCTGATCCCCCAGCTGATCGCCGAGGGCGCCAATCCGCGGATCATGCTCGATTACTCCGGCAATCTGCTCTGGGGTTGCCAGCAGATGGGCCGCGACGACATTCTCGAAGCGCTCAGGTTCCTGGCCTGCGATCCCTCGGTCGTGCCCCACGTGGAATGGCTGGGCACGTTCTGGAGCCATGCCGTCGCCCCCTCCACGCCGATCCCCGACCTGAAGCTGCAGATCCTGGCCTGGCAGCACCACTTCGCGGCCCTCTTCGGCGCCGAGGCCCTGCAGCGGGTCAAGGGGTTCTCGCCCCCGGAGATGCACCTGCCCAACCACCCCGACACCCTGTACGCGTTCGTGAGCGCCCTGCGGGACTGCGGCTACCGCTGGCTGCTGGTGCAGGAGCACAGCGTCGAGAATCCCGACGGCAGCGGCCTCAGCCGGGAGCAGACACTCGTGCCGAATCGGCTGGTGGCCCGCAGCTCCAGCGGCGAGGAGGTCTCGATCACGGCGCTGATCAAGACCCAGGGCTCCGACACCAAGCTGGTGGGCCAGATGCAGCCCTGCTACGAGGCCCTGGGGCTGGGCCGGATCCCCCTGGGCGACACGTCGGTGCCGGCGCTGGTGGCCCAGATCGCCGATGGCGAGAACGGCGGCGTGATGATGAACGAGTTCCCGCCCGCCTTCCTGGCGGCCCACCGGCGCCTGGCGGGCCAGACCGGCGACGCCGGTACGGTGGCGATCAACGGCAGCGAATACCTGGAGCTGCTCGAGGCCGCCGGGGTGGGCGAGACGGCCTTCCCGGTGATCCAGGCGGTGGGGCAGCAGCGGCTGTGGCAGCACATCGGCGCCGCCCCCAGCCCGCAGGCCGTGGAGACCGCCATCGCCGAGCTCCAGGCGGGAGACCCCTCCTTCTCGATGGCCGGCGCCTCCTGGACCAACGACCTCAGCTGGGTGGAGGGCTATGCCAACGTGCTGGAGCCCATGAACCAGCTCAGCGCCCGTTTCCACCAGGTGTTCGATCCCCTGGTGGCCGAGGATCCCGCCGTGACCCGGAGCGAGCCCTACCAGGAGGCGCTGCTCCATGTGTTGTTGCTGGAAACCAGCTGCTTCCGCTACTGGGGCCAGGGCACCTGGACCGACTATGCCCGCGAGATCCACCGGCGCGGGGAAGCGGCGATCGCCGCATTGCCGAATGGATCGATGGGTGGCCGAAATAGTCAGGCGGGCTAGGCTTTTTGTAGTGTTGAAATGACCGGCCATGACATCACCGACCGTCGCTCAATACGCCCTGAATCGGTTGTCTCAGCTGGGGATCGATCGGATCTTCGGTGTACCCGGGGACTATGCCTTCGCCATCGACGATGCGGCTGAGTTGGTGCCCGGGCTGTCGTGGGTGGCCTGCGCCAACGAGCTCAACGCGGCCTACGCCGCCGATGGCTATGCCCGTATCCGCGGCGCGGCCATCCTCTCCACCACCTACGGCGTGGGAGAACTCTCCGCCATCAATGGCGTGATGGGCAGCAAGGCCCATCGGCTGCCGGTGTTCCACCTGGTGGGCATGCCCAGTGAGCGCATCCAGAAACAGGGGCTGATCACGCACCACAATCTCGGCGACAACGTCTACGACCGCTTTCAACCCCTCTCGGCCACCGCCGCCTGTGTGAGCGCCGTGCTCACCCCCGACAACTGCATCGATGAACTGGAGCGGGTGATCCGTGAAGCCCTCCGGCAGAGCATGCCGGCCTATCTCGTGATCTCCGAGGTGAACGGTGGCCTGCCGGTGATCGGCACCCCCGTCGTCGGGCAGCCGCTCGCGGCGGTGAAGCGGCAACGCAGCGTGCCCCAGGAGCTGGAGGCCGCCGTGCAGACGATCCTGGCGCGGCTGGAGGCGGCCAGCCATCCGGTAGCGGTGCTCACCCATCTGGTGAGCCGCTACGGCGTCAGAGAGAAGGCGCTGGAGTTCATCCGCCAAACGAATCTTCCCACCGCCCTAACCCCCAACGACAAGGGCACGATCGATGAGGCGATGGCCCAGTACGTCGGCCTGTATGCGGGGGACTGGTCGTCCTCGGAAGCGGTGCGGGACTGCGTGGGCCAGGCCGATCTCGTGCTCGATATCGGTGGCATCGTCACCACGGAACTCAACACGGGCCTGTGGACGGGCCAGTACGACCCCGCCAGGATGGTCTCCATCAACGACAACTGGGTGCGGGCGGGTGGCAAGGTCTTTGTGGATGTGGCCATCGACGATGTGCTGAGCGCCCTGTGCGAGCGCGTCACCACCCGTTGTGCCGATCACGGCCTCAAGCTCGCCCCTCCAGCCCTCACCGGCGCCGCCGGCGATCCCACCACCTCCGCCACCTTCTACCCACGCCTGCGGCAGCGGCTGCGGGCCGGTGACACGGTGGTGATCGAGACGGGCACCTGCATGACGCACCTCAACAGCATGCTGTTGCCGGAAGGCGTCACGGCGGAAGGCCAGGGCCTCTGGGGATCCATCGGCTGGGCCACGCCGGCCTGCCTCGGGGTGGTGATGGCCAAGACCTCCGGCCATACCTGGATGGTGACCGGCGACGGTTCCCACCAGCTCACCCTCAATGAGATCGGGGTGATGGGCCGTTATGGCGTCAAACCGAGGATCTTCGTGCTCAACAACGGCCTCTTCGGCATCGAGGATGTGATCAGTGAGCGCGGTCATGGCTACGACGATCTGGCGGCCGTCCAGTACCACCTCCTGCCCGAGGCCTTCGGTTGCAGGAACTGGCTGAAGGCGAAGGTGAGCACCGTGGCGGAACTCGACCAGGTGCTGGATCGGATCGACAGCCACGATGGCGCCGCCTACATCGAGGTGATGATCCCCAACGAGGAAAGCCAGCCGCTGCCCGACAGCACCATCGACAGCGGCTACAAGCTGCGGACTCCCCAACCCGGCTGAGGCCTGCTCAGGGGCCTTCCGCGAGGGGCGTCACCTCCGGGAAGTACTTCGCCATGCAGGCGTTGCACACCCCATGGGAGAACTCCACGTTGTCGTGGCTCTTGATGAACGCCTCGACGCTCTCCCAGTACCCCTGGTCGTTGCGGATGCCCTTGCAGTAGGAGCAGATCGGGATCAGCTGCTCCATCACATCGATGCGCTGCAGCGCGGCGGCCAGCTGGTCGGAGATGCGTTTCAGTTCCAGCTGCAGCACCACCTGATGGGCCAGCACCTCCAGGGCGCGGATCTGGGTGCCGCTGAGTTCCCGGGGCCGTCGATCGATGACGCAGAGGGTGCCGATCTTCGCCCCCGCCGGCGTGCGGAGCGGGATCCCCATGTAGAAGACGATGTTGGGTTCGCTGCAGACCAGCGGATTGTTCCGGAAGCGTTCGTCCTCACGGGCATCCCGGACCACCAGACTCTGGTCGCCGAGGATCGCGTGGGCACAGAAGGAGACGTCCCGGCTCGTTTCGCTCACCGCGAGGCCCACACGGGATTTGAACCACTGCCGATCGGCATCCACCAGGCTGATCAGGGCGATGGGCACATCGCACAGCTGGGCGGCCAGAAAGGTGATGTCGTCGTAGGACTGTTCGGCATCCGTATCGAGGATGCGGTAGTCGTTCAGGGCCTCCAGCCGTGCCGCTTCGCGGGGAGCCACGTTCGCGCGCATCGGGAGCCTGAGCAGCAGATCAAACGTAGGCAAGGCCTTTCAGGGGCCGGGCGGCGGTTCACATCTCCTCATGCCGTCCGTTGGGGGTCACGGCGGGGGGTGGCGCCGGGGTAGACAGGAGGGGTCCGCAAGGGTGCGTTCCACTGGCTGGCTGGCTTCCCCGTGTGTTCGGAGCCGCTCCCGTGTCCGAACGCCACCCCAATGGCTCCGGATCTGAATGGAGCCGCCGGCGCATTCGCCGCGAGAGTGTGCTGATGGCCGCCACGGTCTTCACCGTCGCGGCGGTGGCGCTGACCATCAATTACCGGGCCGCCAGTGAGCTCCTGCGGACCAGGGTTCGCGAACGATTGCACATCCTGGTGAGCATCGCGGCCAGCCAGATGGATCCAACCCTCACCGCCAGCATCACCCGGCCCGAGCAGATGGGGGATGCGGCCTATCGCCGTGCCAGCGAGCCGTTGCTGAAGCTGCGCAAGCTCGTGCCCGAGATCTTCTACGCCTACGAACTAACCCCCACGCCTGAAGGCCTTCGCTTCGGCCTCGACACCTCCTACTTCATCAAGAACCAGGGCGACACCACCCCCGTCGCCACCCCCGGTGAGCTCTACGACGAGGCGCCGGAGGCGGCCCGCCTGGCGGCCCGCACCGGCCAGACCACGGTCAGCCCCAGTCCCTACACCGACCGATGGGGCACCTTCCTGAGTGGCTTTTCCCCCATCAAGGACAGCCAGGGGCGGGTGGTGGGTGTGGTCGGCCTTGATCTCTCGATGGCCCGCCTCTACCAGGAACAGCTGCCGCTGAAGCGGGATTTCGGGCTGGTCCTGCTGGGCAGTGCCGGACTCTCGGTGCTGGCGGCCAGCTCCCATCGCCGCACCCTGAAGGCCCGCGCCAGGGCCTTCGAGGCCATGGCCTCGGCCGACCGCGCCAAGAGCACCTTCCTCGCCACCCTCAGCCATGAGATCCGCACCCCGCTCAATGGGGTCATCGGCATGACCGGGCTGGTGCTGGCCACGGAGCTCTCGCCACAGCAGCGGGAATGCCTCGACATCGTGCACAACTCGGGGGAATCCCTGCTCACCCTGCTCAATGAAATCCTCGATTTCACCAAGAACGAGTCAGGAACTCTGGTGGTCGAACGGGCTCCTTGCCAGCTGCGTTCCCTCGTCGAGGACACGCTGGCCACCTGCTCGAGCCTCGCCCTGGCCAAGGCGATCCGCCTGTCCCTGGTGATGGGGCCGGAGGTTCCCCCGGTCATCCTCACCGACGCCATCCGCCTGCGCCAGATCCTGCTCAACCTGATCGGCAATGCGATCAAGTTCACCGACGCCGGCAGCGTCGTTGTTTCCGTTCAGGCTCCGGCCCTTCCCCGGCGCGGACCGCTGCTTCTGGAGTTCGCCGTCACCGACACCGGTGTCGGCATCGCCGCCGACCAGCTGGGTCTGCTGTTCCAGCCCTTCACCCAGCTGAAGGCCTCCGCCACCGCGCCCCATCCGGGCACCGGCCTGGGGCTGGCCATCAGCCAGCAGCTCGTGGAGGCCCTCGGCGGCACGATCCAAGTGGAGAGCACCCCCGGACGTGGCAGCGTGGTCAGCTTCCGCCTGCCGGTGGAAGGGGTGGCTGACGCGCCCCCGCCCCCGCCCACTCCCGCGCTTGCCCGGACCCCGACGCCGGGGAAGCCGCCGCCGGGCCGCAGCGAGGCGGACAGCTTCGCCGCCCGCCATCCCCTGACCATCCTGGTGGCCGATGACAGTGCGGTGAACCGGCGACTCTGCGAGCTGATGCTGCGGCGTCTGGGCTATGCGCCGGAGTCTGCCGTCGATGGCCAGGAGGCCCTCGAACGCCAGGGCCGCCTCGACCCGGATGTGATCCTGATGGATGTGCAGATGCCTCGGCTCGATGGGCTGGAAGCCACCCGCCGCATCCGCTCCTGCAGCGGACGGGCCGACTGGCCCTGGATCGTGGCGCTCACCGCCTTCACCACCGCCGAAGACCGGGAGGCCGCCCTGCAGGCGGGCATGAACGACGTGCTCGCCAAACCGCTTCGCAGCGAAGCCCTCGTGGCCAGCCTCGTCAAAGCCCACGCCCACGCCGCCGGCCGGCGGCCCCCTGCCTAGGAAGCCTGCCTCAGGGCAGGGTGAAGCCGGAGGTGTTGAGGTGCTTGAGGTCGAGCATCACCACCGTGACCCAGACCAGCAGGGCCAGGCCGGCGAGCGAGCCGATCACGATCAGCAGGCCGATGATCACCGACCGGGGGGTTTCGCTGGCGTTCGGCACGGGCAGGGGGCGAGCTCTCGCCACTGTCCCACGGCCCGACCGGAGCCGCACGGGGCCCACGACCCGGCCGCCTCAGACGGTCGCCTCGGCCCCTTCCGCGCCATCGGCCAGCACCAGCCGCAGCAGCACCGGCGCCAGGAAGGTGGTGCCCATCACCATCAGCAGGATCGCCGCCTCCAGCGACGGCCCCAGCACCCCGGTCTGGGTGCCGAGGCCCAGAAAGATCAGGCCCACCTCGCCCCGGGGCATCATCCCCAGCCCCACCGCCAGCCGGTTGGTGGGCCCGCTGCTGAGGTAGCTCCAGCCGGCCGCCACCTTGCTGACCACGGCGGCCGCCAGCAGGAAGCCCGCCATCACCAGTCCCTCGTGGTTGGCCGCCTCGAAGGGGTTGAGCACCGACAGGTCCATGCCGCTGCCGATCAGCACGAAGAAGACGGTGGCGAACAGGGCCACCAGGGGCTTCACCGCCTCCTCGATCGCGTGCCGGTGGCGGGAGCCGCTGAGGATCAGGCCACCGGCGAAGGCCCCCAGGGCCGCCTCCAGCCCGAAGGCCTGGGCGGCGAAGCAGGCCAGCGACATCACCAGGAAGGCCGCCACCACCACCTCGCCCGGGGCCTTGAGGCGATCGAGCAGCCAGTCGAAGGGGGGGGCGGCGGTGCGGCTGAGGAACAGGGCCACCACCACGAACACGGCGGCCGCGGCGATCAGCTTCAGGATCGGGCCGAGGCTGAAGCCCTCGCCGCCGGCCAGGGCCACCACCACGGCCAGGATCACGATGCCGAGGATGTCGTCGAGCACGGCGGCGCCGATCACCGTCTGCCCCTCCCGGGTGCGCAGGAACTTCAGCTCCCCGAGCACGCTGGCGGTGATGCCGATGCTGGTGGCGGTCATGGCGGCACCGGCGAAGATCGCCGGCAGCAGCGGCACGCCGAACAGGAACTGCAGGCCGAAGGTGCCCAGGGCGAAGGGCAGCACCACCCCGGTGAGCGCCACCGTGATCGCCTGGCCCCCCACCGCCATCAGTTCATCCAGTTCGCTCTCCAGGCCGGTGAGGAACAGCAGGGCCAGCAGGCCGATCTTCGCCACCGCCTGCAGGTTGGTGAAGCCGTGGTCGTAGATCTCCTGCACCTGGTCGGGGCCCACGTGGGCCAGGGCGGCAATCGTGTGCTCGGCGAGGGCGTTGAGCTGGCCGCCCAGCTCCGGCGCCAGGATCAGGTGCAGCCCCGAAACGCCGATCAGCACCCCCGCCACCAGCTCGCCGAGAATGGCCGGCAGGCGGAAGCGCACCATCAGCTCCGCCAGGGCCCGGGCGGCGAACAGGATCACGATGAAGCGACCCACCTCGATCAGGGTCTCGGCCGCCTCGATCTGGTGGCCTCCGGTGGCGAGCAGCAGGGTGGGAACGTCCATGGCGGGCCGGCTGGGGCGATGGCCCAAATCCTTTCATCCCCTGGCGGGGATCGGCTCTGGAATCAGCGGATCACGATCCCAGGGCAAGGGCGGGGGTCGGGCGCCGGTCCCGACAGACTGGGGGGCCAGCCGGGCCCGGAGCCTGCAGCGATGGCCAGGTTCAGGCGCTCTACGCGGCAACGGCTCCGGGGGCGGCTCCAGCCCGGTGACGTCCCACCGGAGGGCCGACCGCCGGTGTCCTGGTGGGCGGTGGCCGCCATCGGTCTGCTGCTGGCCGGGGTGCCGATGCTGCTCTTCAATCAGCAGCACTCCGGCGATCCGCTCAAGATCCGCCGCGAACTGCGCAAGTTCTGAGCCCGCCGCCCCGTGACCCTGTTCCGCCGCCGCCGCTGGTTCCTGCTCCTGCTGGGGGGCCTGCTCGCCGCCACCCTGCTGGCCGGCGTGGCGGGCTGGGCCGGCGCCGCCGTCCGTCCGGCCGATCCGCTGCCCTCCTGGAATCCGGGCGCGGCCCGGGACGGCATCCTCAGCTTCGTCCGCCAGACCACGGACCCGGCCAGCCCCCGCTTCGTGCCGCCCGCCGAGCGCATCGCCACCTTCGACCAGGACGGCACCCTCTGGGTGGAGCAGCCGGTCTACCCGCAGGTGCGCTACATCCTCGAGCGCGTGCCTGGGGTGGTGCCCAGCAGGGCCGAACTGGAGACGCTCGCCGCCACCGTGCTCGCCGGCATGCCCATGGAAACCTTCCATGCCGATGTGCGGCGCTGGCTGGACTCGGCCCGCCATCCCCGCTGGCGGCGCCCCTATACCGAGCTCACCTACCAGCCGATGCAGGAGCTGCTCGGCTATCTGCGTGCCAGCGGCTACAAGACCTACATCGTCACCGGCGGCGGCCAGGAGTTCGTGCGCGTCTATGCCGAGCACACCTACGGAATCCCGCCGGAGCAGGTGATCGGCACGGCGGGCGCCACCCGCTACGGCTACGACAGCCAGGGCAGGCCTTTCCTGACCAAGGAGCCCCGGCTGCTGCTCAACGACAACGACGCCGGCAAGCCGGAAGGCATCCAGCTGATGATCGGCCGGCGGCCCACCGCCGCCTTCGGCAACTCCACCGGCGACCGGCAGATGCTGGAGTACACCAAGGCCGGAGACGGCCCGCGCCTGTCAATGCTGGTGCTGCACGATGACGCCCGCCGCGAGTATGCCTACGGCCCGGCCCTGGGGCTGCCGGACACCAAGGTGGGGCCGTTCACCCAGGGCCTCTATGACGAGGCGGGTCGGCAGGGCTGGATCGTGATCAGCATGAAGAACGACTGGCAGCGGATCTTTTCGTTCGACCCGTGACGGGCGAACCTTGATGGCCCCGATTCCCACTGCGCTCTAGGGTCGAAACCAGTCGATCCGCCGCCATGAAAGCCCTGGCCGTTTCCCTGCTCAGCGCCTCGCTCGTCCTTGCTGCCGGCTCCGCCGCCCAGGCCCAGCAGCGCTGCACCTTCCTGCAACCGATCGGTGGCGATGGCACATCCCCGATCGTCTCCAAGCGGGTCGGGGCCGCCAAGCTGCTCGGCAAGGAGAACTGGAACACCGATTTCATCGTCAACCAGCCCTACAGCAGCTTCAAGTTCTTCTTCACGGCCAACTCCTCCGACGCCAACGCCAAGTACCCGGTGAGTGGCTTCATGAAATTCAGTGACGGCAGCAATCTGCAGGTGATCAACGAGGTCATGAACCCGCCGATCGGCACCGGTCGCATGTTCGGCCCCTTCCCCGCCATTCCGGGCAAGCAGGCCAGCCAGATGAACTTCAAGGTGGGCGCCAGCAGCGACCCCGGTGCCCTCGGCTTCAGCTACCGGATCTCGGTCCAGGGCTGCCAGTAGGACTCCCACCGATGCTGCTGCCCCTGCTGCTGGCCCTCTCCCCGGCGCCCGGTCCGGTGATCACCAACGGACCCGTGGTGGCCGTGCTGGAGAACCGCCGCCAGCCCAAGCCCGATGGCATGGATGAGGTCCAGCCGGTGGCGACCGTCCGGGTGGAGGGCAAGGTGGTCGGTCAGCTGATGGGGGCGCTGCGGATCGGCCCCGGCAGCATCGATTCGGTGCTGCAGGTGGTGGAGATGGATCCCGCCAATCCCTATCCCGAGGTGCTGCTCTCCACGTTCACGGGCGGCGCCCACTGCTGCAACGACACCCGCGTGCTCACCAGCAGCCCCGATGGCCGTCGCTGGTTTGAGGTGCGCCGCGATCCGGTGAACGGTGGACCCAACGGCGCCAGCGACCCGCTCGGCAACGGCCGCTACCTGCTGGTGGATGTGGACAACCGCTTCCTCTATCAGTTCGCCAGCTACGCCGGCAGCAGCGCCCCCAGCCAGATCTGGCAGCTGAATGGCCCCCGCTTCGTCGACATCAGCCATCGCCCCCAGGTGCTGCCGTTGCACCGGCGCCGGCTCCAGGAGATGGAGAGCTGGTTCAAGCAGCCGGCCGATCAGCGCAGCGAGGCCAACGGTTTTCTGGCGGCCTGGGTGGCCACCAAGGCGCTGGTGGGGGAGTTCGACAGCGGCTGGCGGCGGATGCTGGGCTTCTACGACCGGAGCTCCGACTGGGGGCTGACCTCCTGCGAGGCCGGCACCAACGCCAAGGGGGACTGCCGGCGGCCTGAGAAGCGTTATGCCAGTTACCCCGATGCGCTCCGGGCTTTCCTGCGGCGCACCGGTTACCTGCCGGCGGCGTCCTGACGCAGCCCGGCTCAGCCCAGGAAGGTCATGGTCAGGCTCACCAGGGCCAGGCCGGTGAGGCCGGTGGCGGTCAGCAGTCCGATGGATCGGTGCACAGGGATCTCCCTCATGGGCCGAAATGTAGAGCAATCCTTAAGACGCGCAATCGCTCCGGCCTGGCCCGCAGCAATCCGTCATGGAACCGAGCCTCGCGGTGGCCGCCCCGCCCCTGCCAGGCTGGCCGCCCCGGCGACGCACCATGGCGGGCGGCCCCACCATCGCCCTGGCCCTGGAGGGCCAGCTGCGCCTCGATGACCAGCCTGCCCTGCACCGGGCCGTGGCACTGGCCCGCCAGCGCGGCGCGCGCCTGCTGGTGCTGGCCTGCCGGCCCGAGGCCCGGCGGCTGCGGGGGCCCCACCAGCGGCGCCTGGAGTCCCAGTCCCTCGCCTCCGTCCACGCCCGCCTGGCGGCGGTGGGGATCCCCCTGCTGGCCTTTCCCCAGCACACCACCGCGGCCGCCCTCGCCGAGCTCCGCCCCCTGGTGCAGCCCGAGGCGGTGCTGCACGCCGAGGAGAGCCGCCTGTTCGCCACCTGGCCGGTGGCGGCCGAGCGCTTCCCCAGGGTGTTCAGCCCGTTCCGCCGCGGCCTGGAGAGCGACCCGGAACCGCCCCTGCCCCCACCGGATCTCGCCGGCCTGGGGGACCCCTGGGAGGAGCTGCCCCGGTCCTGGCTGGCTCCGCCCGCTCTCCCGCCGGCGGCGCCCGGGGCCGGAGTCGATCCCCGCAGCGCCTTTCCCTTTTCAGGGGATGAACCCACGGCCCTGGCCCGGCTGGCCCACTACCTGTTCGGCTCCAACGGCCTGCGCGACTACAAGGCCACCCGCAACGGCCTGGTGGGGACGGAGTTCTCCGCCAAGTTCTCCCCCTTCCTGGGGGTGGGCTCCCTCTCGGTGCGGCGGATCTGGGGGGAGGTGCTGCGCTACCAGGAGCTCCGCGGCGCCGACGAGGGCTCCGAATGGATGAAGCAGGAGCTGCTGTGGCGGGAGTTCTTCCTCTGGTCGGAGCAGCGCCACGGCGACGCCTTCCATGCCCCCGGCGGCCTCCAGAACCGCACACCCGACTGGGACGCGGACCGGGAGCGCTTCGTCCGCTGGAGCCGCGGCGACACCGGCCATCCCCTGATCGATGCCCAGCTCACCGAACTGCTGGCCACCGGCTACCTCTCCAACCGGGGCCGCCAGTGGGTGGCCTCCCACTTCGTCAATGAGCTGCGGCTGCCCTGGATCTGGGGCGCCCACTTCTTCGAGTGGGCCCTGATCGATGCCCACCCGGCCCTGAACACGGGCAACTGGGCCTACCTGGCCGGCGTCGGCTCCGACCCGCGCAGCTTCGGGGGCAGCCCCCGCCGCTTCGACCTGGAGCGCCAGGTGGGCCTCTACGACCCTGAGCGGCAACACCTTCGCCTCTGGGGCCGATCGGCCCAGGAGCCGGCCGCACCAGCGTTGCCATGACCCTCACCCTGATCCTGGGCGACCAGCTCCACCCCGACTGGCTCAGTCCCTCCCCCCTGCAGCTCGCCCCCGGCCAGCGGGTGCTGATGATCGAAGACCTGGCCGTGGCCTCCACCTGGCGCTACCACCGCCTGCGGCTGCTGCACACCTTCGTGGCCATGCGCAGCTTCCGCGATGCGCTGGTCGCCCGCGGGGTGTTGGTGAGCTATTTCGAGCTGCCTTCCTCCCAGGAGATGCCGTTCTGGCAGCGGCTGGCGGATGAGGTGGATGGCTGCGAGCTCCAGGTGGCCGAGGTGGCCGACAGGGGCTTCGAGCGGCGGCTGCAGCGCTTCTGCGTCGAGCAGGGCGTGCGGCTCAGCGTGCTGCCCTCACCGGCGTTTCTGGAATCGGTGGCGGAGAGCCGCAGCTGGTTCGAGGGCCGCCGCCGCCCGTTCATGAAGACCTTCTACGAGCGCCAGCGGCGCCGCCTCGGCCTGTTGCTGGAGCCCGATGGCTCCCCCACTGGCGGCCGCTGGAGCTTCGATGTGGAGAACCGCCGCAAGCTGCCCAAGGGCTACGTGGAGCCGCCGCTGCCGGCGGTGGCGGCCAGCCCCCATGAGCCGGTGGTACGGGCCCTGATTGCCCGCCATTTCCCCGATCACCCCGGCGCGCTGGGCCCCCTGTGGATCCCCTTCGATCAGGCCGGCGCCGCGGCCTGGCTGCAGCGCTTCCTGGCGGAACGGCTCGATGGTTTCGGGCCGTTTGAGGACGCCCTCAGCCAGCAGCACGCCACCCTGCACCACTCCCTGCTTTCGCCCCTGCTCAACATCGGCCTGCTCACCCCCGCGGCGGTGGTCGCGGCCACCCTGGAGCACGCCCGGCGCCGGCAGGAGCGTGGCCAGCCGGTGCCGATCGCCTCGCTGGAGGGGTTCCTGCGCCAGGTGATCGGCTGGCGGGAGTTCGTGCGCGGCATCGATCGGGTGCATGGCGAACGCCAGGCGGTGGCCAACTTCTGGAACCACCAGCGCCGCCTCGCCCCGTGCTGGGACGACGGCAGCAGCGGCCTGCCGCCCCTGGATGCGGCGATCGAGCGGGTGAACCGCCTGGGCTACAACCACCACATCGAGCGGCTGATGGTGCTCAGCAACCTGATGCTGCTGTGTGAGATCCACCCCGGCGAGGTGCACCGCTGGTTCATGGAGCGCTACCTGGATTCCTACGAATGGGTGATGGGTCCGAATGTGTACGGCATGGGCCAGATGAGCGACGGCGGCCTGTTCGCCACCAAGCCCTACATCGGCGGCTCCAACTACATCCTCAAGATGGGCGACTACAAAAAGGGCCCCTGGTGCGAGATCTGGGACGGCCTCTACTGGCGCTTCATCGACCGCCACCGCGCCTTCTTCCAGGCCAACCCCCGCCTCTCGATGATGGTGAAGCTGCTGGAGAAGATGGACCCCAAGCGGCGCGAGGGCCTGGCGCTGGCCGCCGAGGGGTTCCTGGAGAGGGCCACGGTTGAGGCCCCGCTCCGTTCGCTTGAATGAACCTTGTCCACGGATCGGCCCGGATCCTTCACGTTCAGAAGGTTTGCACCAGAGATATCTCTTTAGAAGGGAGAATCAACCAAATACGTCCCCTGAACACGTCCCAGACATAATGAAAACAGGATTTCAGGTCCGCCCTGGAGGACGGCTGGAGCACGTTGAGCAGCTGGCACCACTGATTAAGACCAGTGAATCCATCCAGTCCCGCCACAGGGTGAGCAGTCTCCATACTGCCCAGTCCCGGTGCATTGGTTGCAAACGAGCTTACCTGTGCCGCTGCAGAGGTAATGGGCCTGTCCATCAATCTGTCCTGTTGCTCCACAATCGTAACAAGGAACAACTCCAGAGCCAGTGTAGGAGTTAACGAGCGGACCGACGCAAGAACTGCATATGGCTTTCTTCGTGCCATGACAGGTTTCACACATGCGATCACCAGACATCTTTCCCTCCGAGAAGTGTTAATGTGGAGAATGTGGACAGCAAGGCAAAGGAAGCTAGCGACTAGGCCGAAGCAGTTTTCCGACCTCCTCAGACCGTTCTTTTGCCTTCGTATTGTACTCCGTAATCCACTGTTTGTGGATGGCGCTTATCTCCCGCTGAGTCTGAACAAGCCTGCTCCGATCCAGTTGATCTGCTGCCTGAAGAACGCCGATTGTTTTCGCCCATGTCGTTCGAGCCGCACTCGCATCATCGAGGATTGCCTTGAGGCGCAGTTGGAGAGCTGGGTATCCACGGTCCTTGAGGCACGAGGCCTGGGGCTGAAAAAAGCGGAGAAGATCGATCGCTCGGTCTACGGCCAGCAAACCGGTTGGATTGGGGAGGCGCTGTATCTGTTCAAACGCAGTCCCTAGCATGCCTGTGCAAAGATTGATTTGCTCTGCGAGGGTGCTCTCGACACTTTGCAGAACTTCTTCTCCCGGGATCTCAGGATCGGGATCAGATTGAAATCTGTCGCCAACCATACCAAACCTCCATCAGGAGCGGATAATCCATTTTATCCCTTATTTCGCGTCAATCGACCATCGATCATCTGTTTTCGTTGCGCATCGATTTCCCAGGCTCCTTCTCGCGTCTGGCATCGGCCAGGTAAGCGCCAACGGCACAAGCAGCTTTCTGGGAGCTCTGCAAGCTGATGGCCCGAGCTGCTGCGCAGCCCGGCGACGGCCAGCCCGAGGGCCGGCCGATCCTCCGCGCTGACGCCAGGGTGGGCCAGCAGGTGGTCGAACACCAGCAGCACCTGCTCGGCCGCGAAGCCGTCGTACACGCGCAGCACCCACTCCAGCTCCAGGGCCACGGCCTTGGGCAGAAACAGGGGCTGCCCGGATTCGATCAGCTGCCGGGTGGGGTCGAAATCCGGCGGCACCGGAGGGCGAGGGCTCCTGAGCAGACCGAAGCCACTGGCCGGCAGCGGCTGCATCTGACGCAGGATCTTGGGGATGGTGACCTGTCCCTTGCTGGTGATCGCGCTGGTGGCGGCCTCTCCGGCTGGCATCGTCACCGCCTCCTGAAGGAAAGTCTTACCTGGTAAGGATCAATCGAGCAGCGCGGATCGACGAGCATGGCCTGGCCCTGACCCACCCCTGACCGTGACCGCCTCCGCCGCCGACGCCGCCACCCGGCCGCCCGCCCCCGCCCTGCTGCTGGAGCGTCTGGCGGGCGTGGAGGGGATGGGGCCCGGCCGGCGCCGGCTGGTGCTGCTGCTCAGCCAGCTGGGCGACTTCGACAGCCTCGAGTACGCCCAGGCCCTGGTGCCGGTGCTGTCGCAGCTGGAGGCCGCCGGCATCGCCGTGCTGGCGATCGGCATCGGCGACGCGGCCGGCCGCGAGCGCTTCTGCGCCTTCACCGGCTTCCCGGGCGAGCGGCTGCTGGTGGATGCCGAGCCGGATCTGCACCGCGACCTGGGGCTCTACGAGGGGCTGAAGCAGGCCGGCGGGCCCTGGCCGAACCTGCTGCTGATGTGCGCCGGCCTCGGCTCCCCCGGCACCCTGGCCGAGGTGCTGCGCGGCTACACCGGCGATCGCAGCGCCCCCCAGCGCATCGCCGACGACGAGACCATCCAGGCGGGTCCCCTGCCGCCGATCAAGGGGTCGTTCTTCGCACGGGCCGGCGGCCGCGGCTTCCAGCGCCCCTTCGAGCTGGCCACCGTGCGGCTGCGCAACATGGCCGAGGTGCTGGGCCACTGGCGCACCTACGTCCCCCGCGACGACTTCCTCACCCAGCGCGGCGGCACCTACCTGCTGGAGGCCGACGACACCGTCCTCTACAGCCACCGCGACCGGGGCATCCTCGGCTTCTCGGCCACCATGGCCCGGCCGCTGAGCTTCCTGGAGCCGTTTCTGGGCTGAGGTGGGTGCCGCAGGCACAGACTTAGTCCATGGCTTAGCTAACCAAGAGTCCTGAGCGGACGCTGTGGAACGTCCAGCACCGGCACCCCGTCTGGTGAATGTGCACCAGGCTAAAACCCAGCTTTCGCGGTTGATCGATGCGGCCCACGCCGGTGAAACGATCGTGCTGGCCAAGGCCGGCAAGCCCTGGGCCAGGCTGATGCCCCTGGAGGCACCGGCTTCCCAGCGGCTCCCCTGTCGCCTGCGCCAGCTGGGTCCCCTCAGCCGGCCCGACGCCCTGCTGGAGCCCATGGCGCCCGATCAGCTCTCCGAGTGGGACGCCAGCCCCGTGATTCCGGCGTCAGCCCTGCCGTGAGCAGTCAATCCGCCGAGCTGCTCGACCCCGCCAGCCGGATCCTGGAGAGTGCCGCTCTGCTCTGGGAACTCTGCCTCAAGCACCACCAGGGCAAGCTGCCCGAGCTGGCCGCGGCCCTGGCGGATCTCCCCGGCCTGCTCCAGGCCGATGGCTTCCAGGCGCTGCCGATCTCCCTGGCCCATGGCCTGAGGGCCGGCGGCTAAAGCCAGCCCCACCGCGATCCCTTTGATCGGATGCTGGCGGCCCAGGCCGAGCTGGAGCGGCTGGTGCTGCTCACCGCTGATCCGCAGCTGTCGAGCTTTCCGTGCCAGACGTTCTGGTGAGAAGCGGGGCCGGCCAGAAGAGGCCAATCAGAGCTACGGCCCCTCCAGCAGGGGGCGCAGCGCCTCGGCTGGTCCGCGCTCGGGCTCAAACAGGGGGCCGTCGCCCTCGATGACCTGGCCGCCTGTCAGGACGATCCGGAAGAGGGCGTCGCCCATCGCATCCACCACGATGCAGTGGCGGGCCCGCTCGCTGACGATCGGCAGGAAGCCGGCGAGCCAGTCCATGCTGGTCTTGATGCGGTGGGCGTCCCGTTCGTTGTCGTCGTCGAAGCCGTCACAGGCCAGCCGCAGGAAAAGGCTGCACCAAGGCTCGCGGCGCTGGTACTAGAAGGCGTGACTGTTGAGGCCATGGCCCCAGAAGCCCACGCAGAAGGTGCCGAGGGGAGCGGCGGCCAGGAAGGCATCGATCGTGCTCTGCAGCAGGTAGAGCGGCTCCGTGCCCCGGGCGGTGCCGAACAGGGTCTGCCCCTGCCAGTGCAGCGGCTGATCGGCGGGCAACAGGCTGAGGGGGAAGGGGCCACCGATCCGCTCGGCGTAGCAGGTCAGAAGGCTGTCGAGCGTTGGCTCCATTGAGGGGTCTGCGGCGGGATCCATCTTCCCCGGCGCAGCTGGATTGAGGTTGGTTCTCCTGCGAAGAACCAGAGGCGACGAGACGCCGCTGGTGTCACAGAGCCCCCAGACCCTCCTTCAGCCCCTCGGTGACGGCCGCCAGAAAGGGCAGATCCAGCGTGTCGATCGTGTCGCTCATCTGGTGGTAGTGCGGGTTGCGCATGAAGGAGGTGTCGGTGACCATCACCGCGTCGTAGCCCGCATCCCAGAAGGGGCTGTGGTCGCTGAGGCGCACATCGGGAATCGCCCGGCCGGCATCGGGCACCGGCAGCACCTTGGTGACCACGTGCTTCCCCATGCGGCTGGCCAGGACCGGCAGCAACGCGGCGGCGCCCACGTTGCCCACCACGGCGATGAAATCGCCCCGATTGCCGTAGAGCGCCCGCATCGCCGGATGGGGGTAGTTCTGGGTTTCGCTGGTGTAGGCAAGCATCTCCAGGCTCACCATCAGTTTCAGCCTCCGGCCGCTGGCTTGGAGCTCGCGGGCCAGGGCCGTGCTGCCGAGCATGCCCCACTCCTCCTGGTCGAAGGCCACGATCCACACCGGCCGCCGGGGCGGCTGGGCGGCCCAGTGCCTGGCCAGCTCGATCAGGGCCGCCAGCCCGGAGGCGTTGTCGTCGGCGCCGATCGAGTGCAGGGGGCCGTCGTAGTGGGCCGCCACCAGCAGGGGGTCGAGTTCCGGGCGCTGGCCGGGGAGCCGCAGGATAAGGTTGGTGCCCGCATCGATGCCCTCACGGAAGTGGTGCTCCTGCACCGCCCCCAGGGCGCCGAGCTGCTCGCTGAGATAGGCGCGCACCGCCATCAGACCCATGGGATCCCAGCGGGCATGGCGGGGCCGGGCCAGGTGCTGCAGGTGTTCCAGCAGGGGCGCGGGGTCGGGAGTGGGGTGTTCGATGGTGGCTGGCCAGGAGGGGCTCGAAGCCTAACCGCTTGACACCTGCACTGCAAGTGTGGATAATTAGGGAATGGTCAAGGTCTCCACTCCAGCTGACGCCCTCTACGGCCTCGAGGACCTCCTCCTCGTCGCCGGCGAGCTTCTGGATGAGGAGATCTCGCCGCGCACCGTGCGTCTCTATGCCACCCAGGGGTTGATCGATCGCCCCGGCAAGGAGGGGCGCAGCGCGGTGTACGGCCGCCGGCACCTGTTGCAACTGGTGCTGGTGCGCGCCCTGGCCCGGCGCGGCCTGAGCCTCTCCGCCATTGCCCCGTTCTGCGTTCTGGCCGACGCCGAATTGGAGCAGCAGCTGGAGCAGCTCGATGGCGAGGGGGCGGCGGCCACCGTTCCCTCCGCCTCCACGACCAACGAGGCCCTGCGGTACCTGCGGGATCTGCCCTCCACGGCAGACGACGTCAGTGATCCGGCCGAGGGCTCTCCGTCCTTCGCAGGAAAAGTCGCGGCCATGGGCTCCGTCCTTGGGATGCTCAACAAACCCCTGTCCTCCCGCTCCAGCGACAACGGCAGCCGCTGGCTGCGTTTCACCCTCGCCCCCGGCATCGAGGTGCACGTCCGCGACTCCGTGTTGCCTCCTCCCGCCGGCCCCCGTCGCCAGCAATGGCTCCAGCACCTCCTGGACCGGCTCAACGCCCTGCTCGACGACGCCTCCCGCTGAACCATTCCCCCCGTCCCACCGCTTTCCCTATCCATGACCCGTCCCACCCTGCGCTTCCGGCCCCTGCGGCCGGCGGTGGCCTCCGATCGCCCCTCGGTCCTCGATCTGCTGCTCACGATCACCCCTCCGCCGCTGGCCGCCGCAGCCAGCCTTCGCGAGCGACCGCCGCTCAACCTGGCCCTGGTGATCGACCGCTCCGGCTCGATGGGCGGCACCAAGCTCAGCTACGCCCGCAAGGCCGCCCGCTTCCTGGCCGGCGAGCTCACCGGCCGCGATCGCCTCGCCATCGTCAGCTTCGACGATGAGGTGCAGATCGTCGTGCCCTCGCGGCCCGTGTCCGATCCCCAGCCCTTCATCGCCGCGATCAACACGATCCACAGCGGCGGCTGCACGGCCCTCTTCGATGGCTGGCGAGCCGGGGCCACCCAGGTGGCCGAACACCTCGATCCCGGTGCGATGAACCGGGTGCTGCTTCTCTCCGACGGCCAGGCCAACGAGGGCCTCACCGACACCGAGCAGATCGCCGCCAAGGTGGCGGGCCTCACCCAGCGAGGCATCAGCACCAGCGCCTTCGGCCTGGGGGATGACTTCGACGAGGACCTGATGGGGGCGATGGCCGCCGCGGGCGATGGCACCCTGGCCCACATCGAAACGCCCAGCCAGCTGGCGGATCTCTACGCCTCCGAGCTCCAGGGGCTGACCAGCACCTTCGGGCGGCGCGTGAGCCTCGGGGTGCGCGGCAAGCACGGCGCCCGGGTGGTCGACCTGCTCAACGACCTCACGCCCACCGGTGCCGGCAACCACCAGCTCCCCAACCTGCGCGCCGGCCAGGAACTCAACGTGGGCCTGCGGCTGGAGCTGCCCGCCTGGGTGCCGAATCAGGAGATCCTCAGCGTGCGACTGGCCTGGGAGACTCCCGGCAGCAACGAACGCCAGAGCCTGATCGAGCACCTGCACCTGCCGGTGATGGCCAGCGATGAGATCCAGCAGCTGGAGCCCGATGACGCGGTGGCCGAACAGCTGGCGCTGCTGCGGGCCAACCGGGAACGCCGGCACGTGATCACTGAGCTGGATCGAGGGGATGTCATCAGCGCCAGCGCCAGCCTGGGCAAGCTGTTCGGCGACCTGTCGGCGATGCCCGCCACCCCGAGGCTCGCGAGGGAGCTCGACCTGCTTAGCGAAAAGCTGGCGTTGCTCAAGAGCGATCCCAAGCGCAGCCGCAAGAACCTGCGCCGAGAATCGCAGCGCTCCAGCCTCAACGTGTGGGAGAGCGACGATGAACAGACCTGAGGTGGTGGCGATCGGGGATGTGCACGGCTGCGCCTCCCTGCTGGAGCAGGAACTCACCCCGCATCTGGATTCAGGCGCCGAGCTGATCTTCCTGGGGGACCTGATCGATCGGGCCCCGGAGCCCGATGGTGATCGGAAGGTGCTCGAGCGGGTGTGGCAGCTGCAGGAGAACCCCGGCGCCTATGGGCTGGCGGCGGTGACCGTGCTGCGGGGCAACCACGAGCAGATGCTGCTGAAGGCGATGGCACCGAAAGCGCCGGATGGGGACGTGGAGTTGTGGCTGTGCAACGGCGCCAACCCCGACCTCCTGCCCCTGGCCCGCGAGCGCCAGGCCTGGTTCGAGCAGCTGCCCTATACGGCGATCCGCGGCCGCTATCTGTTCGTGCATGCGGGCGTGCGCCCGGACATCCGCCTGGAGCACCAGGCCACAGACGATCTGATCTGGATCCGGCGGCCGTTTCTGAGCAGACCCCATGGGTTGCCGTACACGGTGGTGCATGGCCATACGTTTCGCCATGACTTCAAGGTGACGCGGTTGCCGCATCGGATTGGGATTGATACGGGGGCTTATTTGAGTGGGGTGTTGACAGCACTGAAGTTGAGGATTCCGTCCCCGCACTCCCACATCATGGAGATCAGTGTTTGATCAGGCTTCCTGATCCCGGCTGGAAGACCGAGGCCGTCTCTTCACGCTCAGCCGGACGATCTGGTCATTCGCCCGTACACGCATGCTCTCCCAAGCGATAGGGGGGATTCTGGTAACACCGACAGCGAACCTCAGATGACCCAACCCACCGATCCCTCCAGCAGCAGGAACACCCGCTACAGGTTCTGTAATGGGAAGCCCGTTGATCCCAACGAGGGTCTGCACCCTGAGATGGCCGATGACGCACTCGCAGCGTCGTTGCCCTCCGGTATCCCCGCCAGCCCCCAGCAACTGATCGACATGCAGTCCCATGCGCAGCGACCCGAGAGGCCCGAACGACATCAGAGTCCCAAGGTGAAAGAGGTGCTCAATCGGATCGAACAGCTCGACACCACGGCCCATGAGGACCGGCAGATCGCTGTTGTTCTTTTGCGGCATCTGGAAGCCTTCCACGACGGTGTCGTCGAAGAGATGGAAGGCGACGACGGCGCCAGGCACAGCCAGATTGTCGCCTGGGCTGTCGATGCCGACCGGCTGATGCGCGCCCGGATGCTGCTGGAATCGGTCGATCTGGACTGACAACCAGCCACGCCCTCCCGATCGCCCATCACCACCAAAATCCCCACATCATCCGCCTGTCATCCACTGTGCCGCCCTTCCCAGACCGCCCCATCACCCCCAGCCAACTCGCCCTCTTCAGCCGCAGTCCACGAATCGGTGCCTGGTGGGAGGAGCTCAAGGCCAGGGGTCTGTTCACAGGCGAGCAACCACCCCCCTCCTCCCTTGATGAGCAACTGTTCGCCGATGGCCTGCGTCTTGAGCAGGTGTTGCTCTGACGTGGACCCTGGACCGGTTTCCAGGGTCCACGTCACGGTGGGCCCCTGGCACACTCTGAACACGCTCCGTTCAGCGCAGCAGGAACACCGCCAGCAGGCCCCAGACCAGGCCGAGCACATGCATGGCGAGGGGGACGGGCTCGTGTGGCGGGTAGGACGCCAGCAGGCGCGTGCGGCAGAGCTTCTGCTGGGCCAGGAACAGGGCGCAGACCAGGGCCAACAGATAGACCAGCAGCACCCCGAGGTGTTCGAGGGTTTCCGCCATGGCGTCCTGCCCCGGCCTGATCAGGTGCTGGGCGAGGTGGAAGATCTGGCTGGGCAGCTCGGCGCTGAGCATGAACACGAAGAACAGGGCCACCCCTTGGCGGCCCAGGCGGGCGATCTGCGCGGCTGAGGGGTGCGCCATCGTTCCGGAGCAGGGGCCAGGAGAAGTCTGAGCCTCGATCAGGCAGCGGCCGCCCAATCCACCAGGGCCAGGCCCTCGATGCGGGCGAATTCGCGCAGGTTGTGGCTCACCAGCGTGGCGCCGAGGGCCAGGGCATGGGCGGCAATCCAGAGATCGTTGCCGCCGATGGGGGTGGCCCGGCGTTTGAGGACGGCGGCCTGCGCGGCGTAGTGGCGGCAGATGGCGGGGCCATCGGGGTAGAGCACGGGTACCTGCCGGGACAGGGCCTCGAGCTGCTGGAGGGTGGCCTCGCGACGCTGGCTACCCTCGGCCCCGCGCAGCAGTTCGGCCCAGGTGATGAACGACATCGCCAGGCTGTCCATATCGGCGAGTTGATCGATGCGCTCAGCCACCTGGGGCGGCCGGTTCTTGATCAGATAGATGAGGATGTTGCTGTCGAGCAGATAGATCACAGGCTCTCCCGCTCCTGCACCGGGATCGGACTGGCCTGCTGCGCTTCCAGGCTGGCCACGAAGCTGGGCTCGAAGCCGGCGAGCGTGTCGAGCAAGGCCTGGCCACGCTGGGCCGGGCAGGGGTGAATGATCAGATCGCCGTTGGGGCTGCGGGTGATCTGCACCCGGTCGGTGGCAAGACGAAACTCGGCTGGGATGCGCACGGCCTGGCTGTTGCCGTTCATGAACACCCGGCTGGGAAGCACGTCCATGGCCTTCTGCCTTGTGTGTACGGTGATGTAGCTACAGACTAGCCGAAGCCATTGGCCGTCCTGCTTTGCCGTCCATGGACGTGATCCGCAGGGGTCCTTTGCCGCAGCGATCAGGGCTTGGGTCCCAGCAGCTCAGCCAGATAGCTGGTGAGGCGGAACCCGGCCGGATGGGCATAGACGATGTCGGCGATCTTCCAGCCGCCGGCAGGGCCGCGCACCAGCTGATAGCGCAACAGCTGCGGCGCCTCAATGGGGCGGTTGCGCAGGCCCGCCTGCACCGCCACCCGGGCTTCCAGCCCTCCGCCGGGGGCAGCGCTGCAGCCCAGCACCTTGGCGCCAAAGGTCCCCACCTGGGTGCCGCTGAACAGATCGAAGTCGACAAATCGGCCGCTGCTCGGATCGAGCCCATAGGCACGCCGCAGCTTCTGGTACAGCCCATCGGTGAAGCGGCTTTTCTGACTCTTGAGCTCGATCGGACCACGCATGTCTTGCCGGGCCACCTGCCAGCGGTAGAGGCCATCCAGCTGCGCCTTGACCGGAGCCGGGCAAGGGGCGATCGCCACGGCCAGCAGCATCGGCATCAGCTGGGGCAGGGGCATGACGGCGTGTTGGCGTTGCTGGGGATCCTGGCAGCGGGGGCGGCCAACTCAGGGCAGTTCCAGCCAACCCCGCAGGGCCAGCTCCAACTCGATCAGCAGCTGGGGCTCCAGTTGCCCCACCACCTTCCCCAGGGAGCTGAGCGGCACGGTGAACAGCTTGTCGACCATCAGCTGAGAGGGCTTCTTCAGGCCATTGCGTGCCGTTGGCTGGACGGGAAGCCGGACCAGGGGAGCGTCCACCAGGGTGCTGGTGAGCGGACAGAGGGTGACGCTGGGATGGGCCTGCAACCAGCGATCCGCCTGCACCACCACGGCGGGGCGTGGTTTGCCGGAGTACGCCCCCGGGCTGGCCACGGTCACCACGGTGCCGCGGCGGAGCGCAGGCAGGCTCATGCGGTCCAGTCGCTCCAGTCAGGGAGCTGTTCGCTCCAGTGCTGTTGCGGTTCCCGTTCGGCCAGCCGTTGCGACTGCCGGCGGGCTTCCTCACCATCGCCATGGCGCTGGAGGTACTGGGCGATGGCGTCGCGCACGCAGGCACTGCGGCTCTTGCCGAGCTGACGGGCCAGCTGATCGAGCCGCCGCTCGAGCTCGGGCTCGACCCGCACCCCGATCGCCATGACCCCTGATGTTGAACGTTTCGTTCTACAGCGTAAGGGGGTGGCGGATCTGGGGGGGCAGCAGACGTTCGAGCGATGCCCGGCCCTGGCCTTGTCGCCGTAAGCCGACATACAGCCGTGGTGGCAACCATGGGTCACTACCGGATCAGGGCCTGCCTTGGACACCGCACGTCTGTTCCCATCGGGCCGCAGCCAGGCGGTGCGGCTGCCGAAGGCGTACCGCTTCAGCGGTAGCGAGGTGGTGGTGAAACATTTCGGCAATGGGGTGCTGTTGCTGCCCATCGATGACCCCTGGCAAACGCTGGAGGCCGGGTTGGCCGCCTTCGAGCCGGGGTTTGTGATCACGCGTGAGCAGCCGGAGGAGCAGATCCGGGAAGCGATCAGCCCATGATTCTGCTCGATACCATCATCGGCATCACCATCATCAACGCCAAACCAGCCGCGGTAGTGGAGCGGTTCGGTGCGCAACCGCCAGGCCCTGGAGATGTTCCTGGCCCCTCTCACGATGTTCCCTTTCGACGAGCGCGCTGCCTGGGCCTATGGCGAGCTGCGTGCGGACCTGGAGCGCCGGGGCACTCCCATGGGCTCCCTCGACACGATGATCGCGGCCCATGCCCTGAGCCTGCAGGTTGAAACTGGGTGCCGACGGCCTAGGTGTGCTTTCCCACCAGATTGTTCATGCCTGCAGCTGAGCGAGCCGCTGCTGGGGGGTGAGTCCACCCAGGGCCATGGGGCACCTGCGGCCGTTATGGATCCGCAAGCAGGCCGGCAGCAGGGCTCGATCAAGGCCAGGAAGGCTTCCCATGGAACCGAGGCCTCCATCGCATCCAAGAAGTGCTGGCGACGCATCCTCTTTTGGCGTGAGTTTGCTCGTGGTCCGAAACGCCCAGCTGGAGGGGGACGGCCATCCGTTCCGGTCTGAGTCTTGAATCTCGGTTGATTTTAGTACGTTTTTCAGATGTTCCCTAGGGTTCAATGCTGCTGGCTCGCTACAACTGTAATCCGCCGTCATTATCGCTCAATGGTTCACACTGAACTTATGGAGCTAACGAAGGAGGTCTCTGCGATCCTCCCATCGAATCAGCTAAGCATTCACTTTCAACCCATCGTCTCCCTCAAGCAAACCTCCGTGGTGGGCCTGGAGGCCCTCGCGCGCCCGGCGCTCATGGGTGTCGGACAGAAGTTCGCCAAGGCCCGCAAGGCTGGGAAGCTGCTGGAGCTGGATCGCCGCTGCCGCATCCGGGCCATGGAGGCCTACCGGGATCTCAACTTGCCCCGGTCCCTACGCCCCTTTCTGTTTCTCAACTTTGAAACGTCATTGATCGACGAGGGAGTGGAAGGCTCGGGAGCCTTGCTCGAGGCCACCGAGGCCACGGGTCTGGAACCCAGCGACATCGTGATCGAGCTCAACGAAACCAAGGTTCAGGACACGATGACCCTGAAACGCTTCGTGGAGCGCCATCGCGAACTGGGTTTCCTGATCGCCATCGACGACTTGGGATCCGGCCACAGCAACCTGCCACGCATCGCCGAATTGCGGCCCCACATCATCAAGCTCGACCGCAGTCTCATCGCCGGAGTCGACCGCGACTTTGTCAAGCAGGAAATGATGAAGTCGCTGATCTTGCTTGGAAAGACCATCGGCACTCTGGTGCTGGCTGAAGGGGTGGAAACCCAGGCAGAACTGGACACCTGCGCCGCCCTCGGAGCAGAGTTCTTCCAGGGCTATCACTTTGCGCGCCCCAAGCCAGCGGCCAACCTGCACCTGGCGGCCCTGCACCCCGTGCTGATGGAAGCCGCCCGCCGGCAACGGGACAAAGCCGTTGCCGCCATCCAGGCCCGCCAGATGGAGGGCTTCGATCTGATCAATCTGGCCCGCGCAGGGTGTGAAGGCCTACGTCACATCCCTGCCCAACTGTTCGACGGCGCCCTTGCCAACTGGGTAGGCACCAACACCATGATCGAAGCGGCCTACGTGCTCGATGGCGACGGACTGCAGATCAGCAACACGCACCTGGGCCAGGGTCTCCCCCCGTCGAGGAACCGCCTGTTCACACCCGCCACGCGGGGCACCGACCACGCCAACAAGGAGTATTTCTTCAGCCTGATTGACACGGGTCTCCAGCAGCACATCACCGACACCTACATCAGCCTGGCCACCGGCCAGCGCTGCCGCACCGTGGCCACGAGGTTGGAGCACGCCAGCGGCGCTTCCTTCGTGCTCTGTATGGATCAGCGCCTCAAACCCTGATCTGATCGCCAGAAAACCACCCGTCCTTGGTCCTGCTGATGCAACGGTCGACTCCAGAGCGCGAGGCCGCGATCGAGCGGTACCGGTCCAGCCACTGGCAGGCGCAGCGCAGGCTGATCCCGGCGTGTGCCGCAAGGGTCCCGAGCTGCACGCCCTCACCTTGATGCCGACGAATCAGGCGTTCCCGACTGATCGGCACGCGATCGGTGGCGAGCTTGCGGGCGTCCTTCTGGGCCTGCCTGGTGAAGCGAACGCTCCAGCTCACCAGCCCGGCTGATCACTGCGATCTTCTGGCGGCGTCGCCAGACCTTCCAGGATCGACTCACGCATCCCTGGGATCGAGACCAGATGGAGCGTTTCCTGGATCGCGTTCCAGTCGGCCTCCGACAGCAGCACGGCATTGCCTCGCTTGCCGTTGATCTGCACCGGCACGTTCCTGGCGAAGATGCCCTGCCTGGCGCGGGGCCAGGGGGTGCCAGGCGGTCCAGAGATCGCTGTGGCGCTGCGGAGCAATCAGCTGGAGCTGCTCCAAGGGCCGCCTCATTCGAGGCAAGTAGTTCCGATTTGCCGCGACTGAGGCATAATGGGACGACGAAGGAGAAGGTGGGTGGCTGTTCAGACCAGGCCCAGCGAGGCCGCCAGCGGCGTCAACGACAACGTTCTGCTGCGAAAGGCGTTGCAGCGAGCCGGTGAGGAGCTGGGCCTGACGGCCCAGGAAACCGCGCAGGCGATCGGCAAGAGCCGCACGTTCTTCGAGCAGGGCCGTGCGCAGGCTCGCATCGATCCCCACACCCGGCAGATGATCGCTCTGGTGCTGCGTCTGCATCGCAGCCTGTCGGCTCTGGTGGGCGATGACACGGCCTTGATGCGCCATTGGCTGGAGACAGCCAACCGCCACACCGGCGGGGTCCCCCGGCAGCAGCTGCAGCATCCGGAGCAGCTGGTGGAACTGGTGCAGTATCTCGATGCGATGCGCGGACGGCCGTGAGTCCGGCTCCACAGGTTGACCTCACGGCCACCACCCAGCTGGATGGGGTGGTGATGCGGCTGGTGGAGCAACAGGGTGCTCAGGTCACGCGGCGCATCACCGACAGCCTGGAGGAGCAGGCCTGGCTGGAGGACTTTCTTGAGACCAGCAAACCCGATCTGCCGGATGCAAAGGAATGCCCGGTGCGGCATCGGTTGCTGCTGACGCCTTTCCGCTATCCGAAGCGTTATGGGTCGCGCTTTTCCAGGCCCTGGGAACGGGGCCTGTTCTATGGCTCACGATCACGCCTGGGTTGCCTCCTGGAGGGGGCCTACTACGAGCTGGTGTTTCAAGGCGGACCGGAAAAGCCCTTTCCGCGCACCGCCGCCATGCGCAAAACCCTGTTCCACGTGAACGTGCGCACGGAGCTTGGGCTGAAGCTGCAACAGCATCGCTCCAAAGCCCTGCAGCGTTGCTTGCGTGATCCTGTCGATACGCGTTTTGCCCAGGACACGGGCCAGCGGATGCGCGAAGCCGGCATCGAAGCGTTCGAGTACCACTCAGCCCACAGCGATGACGCGGTGGTGCAGTTCGGCGCGATCAGCTGCTGCGTGTTTCAGAGCACCCCCTTTGATCAGGTGGATGTGCAGGTGGAGAGCCAGACCGTGGAGGTGGCCTTCCGATGCCTGGATGACAACAGTGTGTGGCACTTCCAGCGGGGACAATTTGAGGTGGATGGCGTGTTGCCGGAGCCTTGTGTCTGAATCCGTTGCAAGGGGAGGCTTCAACCCGGGATAGATCCCTTCCATGGTGGCCCCACCGTGCCCGACTGACGTGCCCCCCATCCGTGGTCCAGTTTCCAGGAGAGCTGGTGTGCGGCGCGGGTCATCACGACGGATTGATCTCGCCAAGGATGCCCAGATGAGTGACATTGTTCGTTGGCAGAGGAGATCGGGTCCGGCATCGACAGAACCAACGGATCAGATCGCGTCGTCGCCTCAGGAGATGGCTGAGCAGCTGTTGATCGGCAGATCGATGCGGGGGGGGGGCAGTGTGTCTTTTCGGCGCCGCACCCGTTGCATGGCTAGGGTCGTCATGCGGTAGAAGTACAGACGTGAGCTCACGTTCAGGCCGCTCTGGCTCAACTCGGGGTGATCCGACGGGATGGGGTTCCCCCGATTTCGTGGACACCATTAGTAGGATCCGGTCAGAAGCTCTCGTTCGTTACCTTGAGCGGCTGGCGCTGATTTCCCAGGGGATACCAATAGCTAACGAGCCGGCTGACTGCCCCCCTAGATGCAACAGGATGGCGTGGCAATAGCATGCCCAGAGCAGAGATAAATCAGGACTGATTGGGTTTCAAGAGTTAACTACTGCTCTTCTCCTTAGCTTGTCCTGCCAGCCACATGAGCCAGCACAAGGGCGATTGCAGTAGCAGCAAATAATTGTTTGTCTGTACTCATTGATTTGTGATGTAGTGAAGTGTTTGGAGCGCATGCGCACGTCCCTCATGAGATGCGGATACGCCAGTGCCGCAAAATCGCCTGGCATGGATCGAGCCAACGACATGGTTTCAAGGATAACGTTGGATCTCACTTCCACGTTGGAGCTAGCTTCTCCCTGTTGCCGCTGGTCAGTTTCCATGGTTATGGTTACTTCACACGAAGGCCGAAAGGGCAGTCAGAAAACTCATTCGTAACTTTGGCTCCAGCGATTGACGAAGTGGCATTCAGTTGTAGCGTTAAATACTCAGATGTATAATACTCTAAAAATACACGCTCCTTGAAGACATCTCTCAAGACTGTACTTACTGGCACTTTTAATAGTGAGGAAGAAATCTTGCGAGAAGACTGGGATTCCTCGACGATCAGGCTGGCGAATCCATTGCGATTATCAGTGCAGACCAAAGCAATATTTCCTCGAGCCAATTCAGGCTGCATCGGTGCACCCGATTGAATCAAAGAATAACTTGAACCATCCGCCAATCGCAAAGAATACTCACTCGAGTAATAAGGAAGCCATTCATGGAAACCGATGAGGGCTGCACCATCTGCGATCAATGAGTCAGCATGGTCTGAAACATCCACTCTCACGAGGCCGAATTCATGACGGAAGACTTCTGATACCGCCGGGATTCGCGAGGTTCCCCCTACCAGCAGGACTTTATCGACCTGACTGGTCTTGAATCCCGCCTTTCTTATTAGCCCAATTGCACGAGAAAGTGCTGCCTGAATTTCTGACTGCAACAAGCTGCTAAACTCTTCTCGGGTTACAGATAAATCAACATCAAGAAATGCATCCTGATAGCGGATCGCACTAGGAACAAAAACATCAACGGCATCCCTATCGCTAAGACTAATTTTACAGGATTCAATCTCGGAATGAAATACGCCAATAAAGTTGGGTGAAATTGATTGTGCCTGTGGATCTATTTCCAGCAAGTCTGCGTTCCTCAGCAAGACATAATCAGCAAGCAAGTCATCAAAGTAGTCGCCAGACCGATCGCGAATACATTCAGTCGCAAGCTGCTCAAGACGGCCTTCCCCATATTCAATCAAGCAAATATCCAGAGTCCCACCACCCCAGTCAACAACCAGGCTGCGCCGCTTGCCAGTTGCCTCAATGACGGATAAGTTTTCCTGTCTTGCTAGGTGGCCGACAAAGGCAGCCAACGGTTCGTGTACAAACGTTTTCACAGAAATACCTGCACTCGATGCAGCGAGGCTCAACCGCTTTCGCTCAAAGGATGTAAATCGCACAGGGACGGTAAACACCGCTTCCTTGACCGGTGGGAAATCCGGCTGACGTTCGGAAAGATCATGCTTCAGAAAGTCGAGGATGAGGCCAGCAATATCTTCAGGAAAATATAGTTCACCAAAAACAGATAAAGACCAGTCTTTATCGCCCATCTTGGTCTTGATGGATCGGCAGAATTCTTCGGCCATTGACTTAGGCCTACCGTTTAAAGCCTGTAACGCGTTGTCTCCGCAAATCGGCTTATCAAAATCGTTGGGAAAGTGTACGACCGATGGATGGGGCTTGTCTTTGCGATTGCGATGACTGACAAGTGATCGGCCATCAAAGCTTGAAACCAACGAATTGGTGGTCCCAAAATCAATTCCATAGGACAGGGTCATTGGATTACCTCTTCAATGCTCTTGTCAAGGACTTCAAGATGCTCTTGCATGAGGTTAAGAAGTCTCATTTCAGCTGATCTTGGATTCAGGCTTTGACTCAAGACCAATTCAAACTTCTTGATTTCAGATAAAGCTTTCTCTCGGTAAGCAGCGATACGTGCACGAACCTTTTGGGAAAGTTCCACGGTCTGAACAGCAGCAGAGCGCTGGTTGGCAAGTTGATTAGCTTGCAGACCTTCAATCATCTTGCTACACTCTTCGCGTTCTATTCTGAGTTTCTCCTGGAGCTTTTCCTTCTCTTGCTGGGCGGAGTCAATCACTCGGCGTGATTCGTTCAAGTCCGCATTCAGCTTGCTGATGGCCACCTTGGATTCTTGGATCTCAAAAAATCCAGTAACTGCCTCAGTGAGCTCCAAGAGAGCTCCATCTCCAAGCTTGTGGCCTCGCAGGTAGCGCAGCAATGCTTCCTCTAGAATTCTGCTAACTGTCTTTAGGTGCACCGGAAGCCCTGACGTCCCCAATGCTGCAGTTGCATTCAAAAGCTGTGGGTGGTTTCTCGTCAGCTTAACGGTTGTGTAGCTATACTTAATCACATCAAGGCCGATAACCGTCAAGAATGAAGCATTGGATGATGTTGCCGCCATGCAGGCAATCAGATAGGCGTAGCTCGCCTTGATTGTCCGGTGCACATGAGCTGGCAAGATGGCATCATGAGTTTCCTTGCTTTTTGCATCTTCCGGAAGTGCCGCATAGGTCTTTTCAAGAGTGGCGATAGCTTCAGGATTCAGGCTGATTTCCTGTCTAGTGGCAACAAGTGAGCCAAACTGCAGCGAGTCATACAACTGATTGGGCTTGGGGCGCATTGATGCTTGATCCATGGCATCCCTTATCAGTCTGATGAGCAGCTCATGAAAGGCTTGTTTGAATAAAGATAAGCCAGATTCATTGGTAAGAGCGCTAGCTTTTTGATTACAGTGATTGATCAGCTTACAGAGAGAAGCTGGATCAAGACATGCAAGAGGCTCAATGCATTGTTCATAGTCTGACTGGGAGATTGATGTATAACGGACCTCAAGCTTGGCCAGGATGTGACTGATTCGTGTGTCTTCGCTTGATTTTGCGACAATTAACTCCAAAAGCGCGACTTCAAGAGGTAAGGGAACGCGGCGAGTTGATGAATTCAAAGAGGTCGCTTCGGTCATTCCACCCCACCTCCGAGGCCGTAGAGTTCAACAAGCCTAGCGTGTGATGGGTGTTCGGGCTTCAGATCTCGGCTATGACCAGCTTTGTGTGAGAGGTAGACTGCTAAATAGTATGCCTTCGGCTTGTAAATCAGATTGCATGACTGATGAAATGCAATTGCCTGATCAAGAAGGTCTACTGCATGAGAATAACCTCGTTCGATTGTCACTGCCTCCGATGCCAGCCGGATGAACTCGATCATCTGATTGGGCATGCAAATATCTATCGACAGCCTGGAAATGATTCCATCTGCTTCATCAGCACTGCTGGACCCTGTCGAGGCAACGCCAAACAGTCTGGCAGCGTCATGGAATGGACCCTTCGATGATCGAATGCATTGGTACCAATCAAAGTAAATTTCAACAACGGAACGAGCTGCTACACCAATGCCTCTTTTTAAACCGCGGAGATGGGGGTAAATTCTCTTGAGAGCTTCGTAGCGCGCAATTGGTAAAATTGAAAACACATCCTCTGAATAAACCAGGTAGAGGAGCTCAATAAATGCCTGCTTCAGGCATATTGCGGCATCTCCTCCGCCATGGCCTGCCAATTGCTTTGCCATGTTCCAGTTGATGTTGTTACTCGAATAGAGACCCAAAGCGAACATGCAAAAGTCGTGGCACTCGTCTGCTTCGGCAGGGCTCAGCGAATGACGTTGCTGTAGTGCCTTTCTGAAGCCACCATCACCTTCGGCACTGTGGAGAAGCAAACCATGCCTGTGAACTGTAAACACATGAGAATCCAGGTCACTGAGCTCAAACGCTTTCTTGCAGATTGGGCACTGGGCCCGCGTCGATGCATCTTCTGAGAGCGGCTCATGCCCTGGGAAAGGTGTGTTGTCGATGGCGACATCGATCAGTGCTGAAAGCATACCCATTGGCTGTGTGCTAACGACCGAAGCTCATGTACGATGTATCCAAGGAATCGCCGCAGAACTCAACCGAGATCTGCATCCAGAGGCGTGCTGGCATGTCATCGAGCTCACGCCATTCTGCAACGGGCATCTCCATATTCTTGTAAGTCTTTCTCATCAGTAAAGGCCCGGCTTCTCCACTTTTAGTGCCGCCGAGTTCTCCAGCACAATCCGCGCCGTAGCCTCATCGATTCCTCCCGGAGCCCGCACCTGAACCTCCAGGGTCATCTCGATCTCGACACCCGGTAGTGCCTGTAGGTGTGACATCACCTCATCGAGGAACTTGCCCACCTGAGGGCCAGCCGTGACAGAGCTCAGCTTCACGGAAGCGGTGTAGGTGGTGGGCAGAGATGGCTGTGGTGCTGCGGGCGTGGGCGGAATGACTACGGGCCCGATCGGATCAGCTGGTTTGGGGATGCCAGGGCCTGGCCCACTAGACCCGTCACCCGCAGGTTTCTCGTTTTGCCGCTTCCGCGCCTCCTCAGCCAACCGATCCGCCTCGATCTGAACGGCCGCTACCTCGTCCTTCACCACCAGGCTCGCCAATGACGCCGGACTGGTGCCGGAGGCCTGCTGGGGCCTCAGGCCGCTGTATCGCCCAGTGGCCTCATCGAAGCCATCGGCCAAGTGGAAGGTGGCTTCACCGGTTAGCGCCGCCTGGGGGTTCACCAGGGCATTGAGGATCACCTGGTCATTGATCACGCGGGGCAGGTAGAGGTACTTGCGGCTCCAGTCGACGAGGTCGCGGACCGCCACATGGGGTTTGCCGGTCCAGAGAAAGCGATTGAGGTCGTCGCGGATGCGGCGGGCACCTAGATCCAGGAAAAGCACGTCTTCCTGCCTGCAGCGTTCGCTGGACCGCTCGGCCAGGCTGCCCTTGCCGCTGGTGAGCTTTTTCTCCTCCCAGAGCGCCCCACCAGGTCCGGGCTGACTCTGATAGGGGATCAGCAGGTGACACCAGGTTTCGGGGATGCGGCTGGCCACGGCCTGTGTGGCCTCGGCGATCCTGCTGATGGCCAGGTTTTTCTGGGCCACCGTGAGGTTGAGCTCCAGCTCGTTGTCGACAATGTGCTGCCAGGCGCGGCGATCGGCCAGGGCTTGGAACACGTTCTCGATGCTGGCTTCATCGGGGGCCAGGAAAATCAGGGTGTTGGCGTACTGGCGTGGGCTGTTGCCCCGGCTCTGGAGGCAGGCCGCGGCCCACTGCCGTGCCGAGCTGAACTCCACGCCCCGGCGGTGGGTGAACTGAGCGGCCAGCAACACCAGCCGCGTGGCGGCCTCATCGGGCACGGCACTGTTCTCCAGGGGTGCCGCATGTAGGCCGGCGAAGTCGCCGCGCTTACTGGCCTCCTGGGCCAGGCGGGTGTTGAGTTCGGCCAGCAGCTCATCGCGCTGGCGAAGGTAGCTCTCGCGGTGTTCCTCGGCAGTGCGGTTGAGGTTGGGGCGGGTGTCGATCCAATACCGGTCGCCGTCCTGCTGGATGAAGCGGCCCCGATCGCCGAGGCGGCGCAGGGCATCACCGAACACGCCGATCGGCTCGCCCGGCATGACGCAGGCCAGCTTCACCCGCTGGTCGCCGATCCCCTTGCGCAGGGCATCGGCATCGGGGGCGGTGCCGATGTAGAGGGAGCGGGCCACCCGCTTGCATGCACTCACGCGGCCGAAGTTGGGGTTCTCCGTATCCAGCCGGGTAGGGGTGGACTGGGGGCCATCCACGTCCTGGGAGATGATCGGCTCCCACTGGTTGTCAAGGAAGCGCACCAGCTCGTTCTTGACGTCGTTGTCATCGATCGGCATCGAACTGGGCATGATCAGCAGGTCCTTGCTGTTGCCGTTCCAGAGGCCCTCGATCGTGAGTGCCAGCAGGCGCAGCACGCCACGGGTGCGCTGGAAGCGATCGAGGGTGCTCCAGTCGTCGTAGAGGCGCTTGAACAGCTCCGGGTGGATCGGGTAGGCGCTGATCAGCAGATCGCGGTAGCCGGCTTCCCGGGTTTCGGCGGGGAACTCGGAGGGGTTCTGGGAGTAGAGGTCGGTGAAGCTGCGCACCACCGCATCGCGGGCGGCGCCGGCCTCCCGGGTGGTGATCGGCTCGAACAGGCGTCGCCGCACGATCTCGAAGCCCTCATTGCCGGTGGCGGGCCGCCACTGGTAGGCGATGCGGGTGACGACGTTCTTGAGGGCCGAGACGGCCTTCTCGCCATCGCTGCCGCCGATCTCGTTGACGCTCTGGGGCACGGAGATCAGCAGCAGGGCATTGGGCACCTGCTTGACGGCCTCGGTGAGTGCCTGCGCGAAGGACACCTGGGAATCGAAGGTGCCGGCCGGCAGGGTGGCGTTGCTCACCAGGTTGCGGGCGTAGGCCACCCACTCGTCCACCAAGATAAGGCAGGGGGCATGGGCCTGAAACAAGGCCGCCAGGTCCTGAGCGCCGGGGGCCACCCGCTGCTGGTCGCTGCTGGCGATCAGGGCATAGCCCTGGGGACCACCGAGCTGGTAGGCGAGCTCGCCCCAGAGGGTGTTCACCACGGTTCCGTCGGGATAGGTGGTGGCCTTGGAGGGGCTGAAGGCGGTGCCCACCAGCACGGCGCGGGAGGCCCTGGGAACGGAGGCAATGCCCACCTCGCTGCACACCTCATCGAGGCCCGGCAGGCTGGCCAGGGTCTGGCCGGAGCAGAGGTGATAGAGGGCCAGCATCGAGTGGGTCTTGCCGCCACCGAAGTTGGTCTGCAGTTCGATCACCGGTTCACCGCCCTGGCTGTTGAGCCGTTCAAGGGCGTTGCGCAGCAGGGCGCGCATGCCGGAGGTGATGAAGGTGCGGCGGTAGAACTCGCTGGGATCGGTGTACTCCTTGCTGCCGATGCCACGGCGCACCTGGTCGAGGTCGGCGGCGAACTCGGCCTGCTGGTACTTGCCGGTGATCACATCGGGGTGGGGCGTAATCACATCGCGCCAGGGCACCAGGCCGGCCTGCACCTGGTTCTCGATCGACACCTGGTAGCGGGTGCGGTTGCGGGCCCGATCGTTGAACACCTGCTGCTGCAGTTCCTCGCGGAGAAGACGGATCGCCTCGGCGGGCTCGGGCGCGGCGATGTTGCGGCACAGGCGTGCGGCAGTATCTAGGTAGCGATCGGCATCGTCGGATGAGATCGGCTCTGAATGGGCCCATTTGTTCCGAGCTTCTTTGAGCTCACTCACATAGGCCCGATCCGACTGGCTGAGCTTCTTCTTGAAGACGCCCTGCCAATGATCCATGAACAGTCCAAGGAGCACCGCCACGTCCTGGAGGTTCTTGGCCTGAGGGGGCAGTTGGTCTTGCCAGTTCGTGCCTACGTTGGTGTAGAGCTCGGTGCTGATGTACGGCAGTAGACCATCGCGGAGCTGATCGAGAGCCCTGCCGACACGGTCGCGGTTGGAGATGGCCATGGGGAAGGGATCAGATCAGGGTGGTCTGAAGAGGTGCTGTCGAACTGCTGGAGACTGCGGCTGCCCGCTTCTCCAGCTCGGGCCAGGCGATCACCAGGCCGTTGTAGGCGCGGGCTTCTTCTGCCTGCTTGGACTTCTCGCAATGGTTGTAGAGGCGGTAGGCCAGGGCGCGGCAGTTGGCGGCCAGATCGCCATGGCCAACGATGCTCTTGAGCTGGAGCAGAAGGTCGGCCGCCTTGTCCTCGCCGCCGGCTTCCAGGAGTTTTATCAGTTGCTGAGTGGCTTCCCAGACGCAGAGGCGCTTGTCGGTGCCGGGGTCCCAGTCCTCCTCAAGTTCCGCGCGCTGTAGCAGGCGCACCTTGCCCGCCACCGAGCGGATGATGCCTGCTTTGGCTACACCATCCACGGAGAGATTGCGGGCCTTGGCCAGGCCTTCCGCATCGCCGAAGTCGCGTTCCTTATAGCCGAAGCTCTCGAAGAAGGTGAGGGCAAAGCGACTGTCAGCATCGAGTTCGCCTTCGTCCTGGGAGAGGTACTCGTCGAGGGCCGCGTTGATCTCGATCAGGGCCTCCCGCACGCTCATCGGGCTGTCGTCGGGGTTGAGAACGGCCTTGGCGCTGCTGAAGATCGCCATGCCGGGGCCGATGGCGGCCTGGGCTAGATCGACGGGCGCGATGTTGGCGCGCTCCAATTCTTTGAGTGCGCGGGGCAGCTCTTGGCGCAATTGGCGGCGGAAGTCGGAGCGAGATAGCGTGTGCGGCAAATCCGGACGTGGCTGGCAGACGAGTACGACGCTGGAGGCAAGGGCATTGGCACCTCGGCCAATGTTGCGTGTCGCGAGTTCTGATCGCATCGGCCAGGTGCCATAGAGCGCAAAGCCTGCTTTGATCACCGCCGCCAGAAAGGTTTCCCAGCCGGTGCTGGCCGTACCCGTAGCAGTCTTCGTTTCCGACTGCTTGAAGGCGTAGTAGATGGTGACCGGGAAGGCAGGATGTGACTGGATGGCAATACGCTCCATCGCCAACGTCATGCCATCGAGAAAGAATGCTTCTGCATTTTCCTTCCCGCCGTGCCGGTAGGGCGTGGCCACGAGCTCCTCGGCCTTGGGAACGGCCAAGGTGGCGAACAGTTCAGGAAAGATCGGCCTCAGGGAGCGGCGAAGCCAGACATAAAAGAAGTCGGAAAGGTCGGCATAGCCGATGTTGTCATAGTAGGGAGGATCAGTTGAGAAGACTCGGGGTTCGCTGATTACCAGAGTTTGAGTATCTGCCTGAGCGGCCTCTCCGCTTCCGGATAGCCCGCCCTTGTCAAGCACTTCCGACAATGAGACAAAACACCTTCCGTAATCTCCTGCCGCATCGCCAAAAGCGTTGGCCTCGGCGTAGTCCCAAACCATTGGAAGAGCCTGCCTCCCAAAGGTCGCACGTAATCTCGGAGGATCAACCTGCCAGCTACACAGACAGGTATTGGTGTCTGTCATCTTGTCTACGCAGAAAGCCAGATAAACCGCTAATGCCTCGCTGTAAGCCTCAGCCCCACTTCCTCCCTCGCACAGAGGCACCCCGTCATTCACACACCCCGACGCAAGCGCATCCGACCTCACCTGCTCCTGCGCTTTTTGTACCAAGTCCGAGAAGGTGGTGAGCGCCACGAGCTGGCGGGGGGTAAAGAGGTTGCCGTAGGTGGTCAGGCCGTATGCCGGTGTCCAGAAGTTGCGTGGATCGTCCGGAAGTGGTGTTTCTGGCTTCCAGCTTGACTCCGCCGTCAGTGCAATGGCTTCCATCTCTGGCGTTGGCGCCAAGTAGACCCGCCCGCGATTTCCTTCAGCCACGATGGCCATCAACCGCGCTCCCATCCGCCTGGCGACTCCCTCGGCCTTGATGTAGTCGCCTGAGATCGGCGTAGTTGACATCAAGCACTGGAAGTTGGCCCCGCGTGACAACTTGGTGCCGTTCTTGGCGGCCTCCACATCCTTCGGCCTACCCACCTTCACCGTGAAGCGATAGCCGCCTTCCTCCACCACAGGCTCCACATAGGCCTCCTTGTCTGCCTTGGTGGAGAGCATGAACGTGGATGCCAGCGGTACCTCCACATCAGAGAAGGCTGGGTTAGGGCTTTTGACCGTGCGGGCCCACAGCCAGGCGATCACGGTGAGCTTCTTGCCCATGTAGGGGCCCAGATCGGGCCGCTCCTTGGCTATCTCGGTCGTCACCTCCACTTTCGGGTAGAGGTGGCCGATGCGCTTCTCGGCTTGATCGCGCATCCATTGGCCGTAGTAGCGCACGTCTTCCGCCAGCCCCTGGGCGCCCTTCCAGGAGCTGATGTCTTGTTTCCGCCGGCTCTCGGGGTTCACCGGCGGCATCCCGGCGAACTTGGGCGGGATCTCGATCATCGCCTTGTTGATCAGCACCGCCACCGGGTTCAGATCGCTGGCGAAGCTCTCCAGCCCCAGCCGCTGAGCCTCCAGCGACAAGGCCCCACCCCCGGCGAAGGGGTCATGGAAGCCTGGCAGCTTCTCCGGGTTGAAAAGCTCGGCAGCCTCGGGGTGATCGGCGTTGTCGGCACAAGCCCGGCGCCAACTGCGACGGATCTCGGCCCGCGCGGGATTCAACACCAGTTCGTTGGTGGTGTTCTCCCAGGTCACCAGTTCGCTGATCAAGGCGAAGAGCCGCAGCCGCTCGTTCTCCTGGTCTTCTTCGGTGGGGAACTCCTCAGGCACCGCCGAGGGGTCGTCCACCATCTGGCAGAAGATCACCGCCCGCGCCGCCGCCAGCGGCCGCCGCGCCCACCAGAGGTGCAGGGTGCTCGGGTGGCCATGGCGGATGCTCTTCTCCCGCGCCGAGGCCACATTGATCGCTTCAAGGGGGATGGCGACCTCGATCAGCTTCTTGCGGCGGTGGACGGGGTGAGGGGTCATGGGGTCAGTGGGGGGCGCGGCCAGCGGCCAGAAGTTGCTGCAGGTTCTTGGTGATCTGGGTATCGCCGAAGCCAGGCACGCCCCAGTCGATGCCGCTCACGTACACCGGAGCTGCTGCCTGATCCCCGGTCACGGTCACGAGGGCCAGCCGGAATCGATGGGGCGAGTTGCGGCCGGTGTTCACCTCGTTGATCGTGAGCGTCACCGAGTCGGCCCCGTCCACGCGGCCCTTCACCTCGATAAAGAACAGATCGCCCTGGTCGTCCATCGATTCGATGTCGTAGCCGATGCCTCGCTGGGCGCTCACATCCTTGGGCATGCGGCCCATCGCCTTCTCGGTCTGGAACACTGCGTTCATCGCCATCAGCTCCACCCGCTTGCGGGCGGCGGCATCGGGCCCGACTTCCTCAGCGGCGCTACTTGCCGCCAGTAGCAAGCCCACCGGGATCACCAGAGTGCCGCCCTTGAGGATGGGCACCTTGGCGCTGATCTGAGCCTCTAGAGCCAATTGGGCCTTGCGCTTCTCCAGCCGTGCCACCAAAAGCTCGTAGCGCTCCTTGGCCACCTGGGCCGGGAGCCGCACCTGCTTGCCGGCCGACTCCTGAAGCTTCAGCTCCTCGTAGCGGCGGTACCAGTGGTTGATCTCCCGCTGCATCCGCGCCTGGATCTCCTGGCCCGCCTTGGCAATCCGCTCCAGCCGTTCGCCCTTCACCTCTTCAAGGTGCTCTGGGACCAGGGTCATGAGGGCCTGGGTGATCACCAACTTGTCCCAGTCCTGGGCCAGCCAGCTCTCGTTCAGCACCCCTTCGATCTGCAGCCGTTCACCATCCTTCAAGGGTCGGTAGTCGAGATAGGGCGCGGAGCCCGCGATGGCCACTTCGCCCTGGCGGTTGATTTCCAGGAACTGCAGCCGGTTGGAGATGAGCTGCTGCTGACCATGGCGGTTGCGGCGGCCGTCCTGCAGCCCATGTTCTAGGCAGAACAGCATCCGGGGTTCGGTGCCCAGATCCCGTTCATCCACCAGCACCGCCCCCTGGCCAAGCACGGCGCCATCACGCTCCAGCACCAGGGAAAGGCAAGCCTCCAGCAGCGGATGGCCCGGGCTCACCAGCTCCGCGCGGGGGCTTGCCGCCACATGCTCCTTCTCGAAGCAGATGCGCTCGTAGCGCGGCTGCACCGGCACCCCGAAGCCGATCTGCTGGTTGCGATCCAGCAGCAGCGGTGGCACGTAGGTGATCTCGTAGCGCCCCTTCTCGCGCTCGAACACCTTGCCGCCGAGGCGCCGGAACGCCTCGATGAAGAAGTCGTGCACGTAGTGGGGGTGGATGCGGCGGGCCATCGCCCGCTCCATCTGCTGCCGGAGCAACTCCACCTTTTGCACGTCCATGCCCTGCTGGACCAGGGCCCGCTCGTTGAGCAACTGCCGCAGGTGGTCCTGGTTCACGGCCCCCTCGATCTCCAAATTCATCTGGAGCTGCCGCTCGGGCTGCTGGTTGTAGCGCACGGCATCCATCAGCAGATCCCGCAGCGAACGGCCGGAGAACAACTGCCCCAGCACGTCGAAGACCTTGTCGCCCAGGGCTTCCCGGGCGATCTCCAGCTTGTGGAGCAACTGGATGTAGACGTCCCCCTCTCGGGTGTCCTTGGCCAGCAGGTTCCACAGATGGCAAACCTCCTTCTGGCCGATCCGGTGGATGCGCCCGAAGCGTTGCTCCAGCCGGTTGGGGTTCCATGGCAAGTCGTAGTTCACCATCAGATGGGCCCGCTGCAGGTTGACCCCCTCCCCAGCGGCGTCGTTGGCCAGGAGCACCACCACCTCCGGATCGTTCATGAAGGCATGCACGATCTGGCGGCGTTTGTCGCGCGCCACCCCACCATGGATCTCCACCACCGCCTCGGGCCGGCCCAGCCGATCACGGATCTTGATCGCCAGATCGGTGAGGGTGTCCTTGAACTCTGTGAACAGCACCAGCTTGCGGCGGGCCCCATTGGGCTCGCGCATCTGCTCTTGATCCAGGATCCGATCTAGTTCACTCCATTTGGCGTCGCAGCGCTGATCTACCACCTTCTTGCTCAGCTTCTCCAGGCCCTTGAGGGTTTCGATCTCAAGTTCCAGTTCGGCCAGGGTCTGGGCTGTGGTGGCGTTGTCGGTGAAGGCCTCCTCGATGGCTTCCACTTCGCTGGCGGTGTCTTCCTCATAGAGCTCGGCGATGTCGTCGTCGCTGATGGCACCTGATGCGTACTTGGCATCCAGCAGCAGCTTGCTGCCGGCCTCGCGGCCTTCCAGCAGCAGCCGTTCCTCCTTGAGCCGGCTCTCCAGCCGTTGCCGGCGACGCTCCAGCGAGCGGTGGATCGCAAACGGGCTGCTGGCCAGCCGCCGCTGCAGGGTCATCAGGGCGAAGCCCACGTTCACCCGCTTCTTGCCGCCCCCCTCGGCATGGGCGTTGCGGTCGGCGCGGTTCATCTCCTCGCGCACGTACTCGGTCACCTTCTCGTAGAGCACCTTCTCAGGCTCGGAGAGCTCGTATTCGGCCGTGTAGCTGCGGCGCTCGGGGAACAGCTTTGTGCCGGCGAAGGTGAAGAGGTCTTCCTTCACCAGCCGGCGCATCAGGTCGGTGGGGTCGCTGCGATGCACGGCATCCTTCTGCTGCCCCGCGAAGCGGTCTTCATCGAGCAGGGCCATGAACAGCTGGAAGTCCTCGTCCTTGCCGTTGTGCGGCGTCGCCGTCATCAGCAGCAGGTTGCGGGCGTGGTTGCCCACCCGCTTGCCCATGTCGTAGCGCTTGGTGCGCTTCACCTCACTGCCGAAGTAGTGGGCGCTCATGCGGTGGGACTCATCGAAGACCACCAGGTCCCACTCGGGGGCCTGCTCCAGTCGACCCTGGAGTTCGTCGTCGCGGGAGAGCTGATCCATCCGGGCGATCAGCAAAGGCCGCTCCGCGAAGGGATTGCCCAGGCCGGTGGCGTTGATCAGGTCGCGGGTGAGCAGCTCGAACTGGAGCTCGAACTTCTCCTTGAGTTCGTCCTGCCACTGCTCGGTGAGCGAGCCCGGCGCCACGATCAGGCAGCGCTCCAGCTCGCCCCGGATCAGCAACTCCTTGATCAGCAGGCCGGCCATGATCGTCTTGCCGGCCCCGGGGTCATCCGCCAGCAGGAAGCGCATCGGCTGCCTAGGGAGCATGTGCTCGTAGACCGCGCTGATCTGATGGGGCAGCGGGTCGATGGTGCTGCTGCTCACCGCGACGTAGGGATCGAACAGGTAGGCCAGCCGGATGCGTTCGGCCTCCGAAACCAGCCGGAACAGCTCGCCGTCCCCCTCAAAGCTCCACTTGCGCCCGCCAGAGACCAGCTCCAGATCGGCTTCCTGGCTGCGGAACACGATCGTGTCGCCGGTGCTCCCGTCCTGGCCCCGGTAGAAGACCTGGCAGGCCATGTCGCCCATCCTCTGGACGCTGATCAGCCGCACGGCTTCGTTGCCCACTAGGCCCTTGACTAGGGCGTCGGGTTTCAGGTCGTCGAGGCGGATCATCGGGTCAGCAAGGCCTGCCGGTCACTGTGGCGCGTTTGCACCGGCAAGAGAGGTCTGTTCATGCGAAGGACCAGGTGCCCCGCGGGAACCATGCAGAAACGGGCAACCACCAGGGCAGTTTGACTGCGCTCCGCCCAGATTGGGGGTATCCCAGGCACTCCCATGCCCTTCCGCTTCCGCCGCAGCGCCCGCCTCGGCCCCCTGCGGCTCAACTTCGGCACGAGCGGCCTCAGCTCCATCTCCCTGGGGGGCCGCGGGGCGTCCTTCAACATCCCGGTCGCCCGCGCCGGTGGCCCCCGCACCACCGTGGGGTTGCCCGGCACCGGGCTGAGCTGGAGCGTGGAGCACGGCGGCGGGGCGCCCGCGGCGGCGGCGGCGGGCCTGCCCAACAGCCGCCGTTTCCGGCCCGGCCAGCTTGAGGCCTTCCGGCAGGGGTGCCTGGGGGTGCTGCAGGAGCAGCTGTTCTCGCCTGGCTCCGGTGGCCAGCGCCTCTGGGAAGAAAATCTGATCACCCGGCTGCTGGCCGATTCCACCATCGGCGGCCGCACCCAGGGGCTGCTGGCCGTGATCGAAACGCCCGAAGCGATGCAGGCCTACCTGCTGCGGGCCCAGAGCCAGGACGACGTGAAGCGCCGGGCCCAACGCTGCGTGGAGGCGGTGCAGGAGGCGCTTCGGCTGGTGAAGGCCCGGGGGTGGCTCAGGGACCAGGCGGGCTGATCGATCACCCCCCCAGCATCCCCGCAGGACCTCAATGGATGGCATTCCCCCGGGGCAGACGTCAGGAGCGCTCTGACGATCCGTCCGGCCCCTGCTCCAACATTCTCAACAGATCTCTGGCTTGCCTGGCGTGTCCCGGCGTCGCCGTCAGGCTCGAGCCAAGACCGCAATGACGTCTAACGTTGAACCCTCAGTCCATGAGGATGGCGAAAGCCGCTGCCGTCATGACCCCAGCCGATCAAGCCAACCAAAGGCTCGACGCTCCCTTTTCCGTACGCCGTCGGAAACGTGGGGGCAGAAACGTCCTGCAGGTGAGCAGTTCGGTGAGCGCCATGGAGGCTCTGCGAGCACGGATTCGGGCCCAGAGCAAAACCGTGGCCGAGCACATCGCGGCCGATCCGGATGCCAAGTCATTCATCGGCAACTGGACCACACCTGAGCCCTTCGGCCGCTGAGCACCAGCGTGGAGCTGAAGGCAGGGCAAATCGTCACGGTCGCTGGCGCTCAGCCCAGCGCGACCAACGGCTGCAAGAAGGTGAGCTATCTGCTCCCGCAGAATCTCACCTGCGTGGCCAAGACACGCATCGCCACAGCCACCGACTCCTGCATCACCCCCGAGGAGCTTCAGCAACTGCGCCAGCTGGTGGTGCTGGCCATCGGAGGGCTCAACTGAAGGTCGTCAGCCCCATCACCCCCCGCACAAACCCATCACCCCACGCCACCGCCGTCGCCCAGTTCTCCGCCTCGCTCAGCCCCGAACTCCGGGTGGGCTTGAAGCTGTGGTCGCCAGAGGAGATCCAGAGCAACTGCACCGCCGGCGAGAGGTTGTAGGTCTCCACCTCTTCGCGGCGGCCGAACGTGTCCCGTTCCCCTTGCAGGATCAGGGTGGGCGTGCACAGGGCGGCCAGGTGCTCGGTGCGCAGCTGCAGCGGCTTGCCGGGCGGATGGAAGGGATAGCCCAGGCACAGGCAGCCCCGCACCCCATCGCTGGCGGCCAGTTCATCCGCCAGCAGGCTGGCCACACGCCCGCCCATCGACTTGCCGCCGATGAACAGCGGCCGCTGCGGGCTCTCGCCCGTCTCCAGCCGCACCTGCTGGCGGAACGCCTCCTGCAGCACCGGCATCCGCTCGGGCCCCTGCCGGCGGCCCGTTTCGCGCATCCGGGCCATGTAGCCGAACTCGAAGCGCACCACCCGCCAGCCCGCCGCGGCCAGTCCGCCGGCGATCGCCGCCATGAACGGACTGTCCATCGGCGCCCCGGCCCCATGGGCCAGCAGCACGGTGGCCGGCGCGTCGTCAGGGCCGTCGATCAGGCGGGGGTCGGAGCTGGTGCCCATACAGTCAGACCATGACACGCCGGATCGGCCACACGCTGCCTCGCGCTGCACGGCTTGGGGCCCTGGGGGCCACCCTGCTGCTGGCGGCCGGATCGACGGCGGCGACCGGATCGGCTTTGGCTGACGGCCGCGGCTCCAGCCCGGTGCTCCGCCTCGACGGGATCGGCCCGTTGCGTCTCGGCATGACCCGGGCCGAAGCCGTCGCCACCGGCTGGCTCTCCGATCCGGGCCCCGGCTGTGAGCTCGGCGGGCCGCCATTGCCTGTCGTCTACAAGCTCAAGGGGCCCAAGGCGCCGGCGGGAATCGTCGGCACGGCCCAGTTCGAACGGGGCACGTTGCGGGTCTTCGCCTTCTCGGCCGGGGTGCGGACGTCGTTCGGCGTCGCCATCCCCGGCGGCACCGTGAACGATCTGCTCAAGCGCGCCCGCGCCGCCGGCCTCTCCGCCACAGCGGTCTACGACGAGACCTTCGCCGGGCGGTTCGTCACGGTGAACCGGGGCGGCCAGCAGGTGCTCGGTGCGTTTGCTGAAAAGAGCGCCATCGCCACGATCGCGGTGCCCTACGTGCCTGTCTGCGAATAGGGGCGCACCAGACGGTTCAGGCGCAGCTCGCTCACCGAGGCGATGGCGACGAAGTCGGCATCGAAGCTCACCAGGAGGGCGTCGTGGTGCAGGGCGACCACGGCCACCAGCAGATCAAGGCTGAGCACCGTGCGGCCGATCTGGCGGCAGGCCTGGCCCAGGGCGATTGCCTGTTGCCACAGATCCGGCGGCGTGGGGAGTGAGGGAAGGGTGGCGAACTGCGCCTCCAGCAGCCGGGCCTCTTCAGGACGGGCGGAGCGCAACAGCTCAAAACGCACCGGTTCGGCCAGGTGGGCCTCGGGATCCAGGACGAAGGGGGCGATGAACTGTTTGAGATGGCTCGGACTGCGGGCGCGGGTGAAGTCGATCCACAGGCTGGTGTCGAGCAGCAGCGTCATGGATCGATCGCCTGTGCCTGTTGGCGATCGCGCTCCTGGTCGGCCTCGAAGCTCTCCAGCTCCACACCCCATTCGCCGCTGAGGAAGCGCTGGGCCACCTGGGCGCGGCGCCGCTGCTGCAGGGCCTCCTCCATCAGGCGGCGGATGGCGGGACCCTTCTTGCGCTCTCCGGTGAACGCCAGGATTTCGCCCATCTCATTGTCCGAAAGCTCGACGGTGACTTTCATGCTTTCAGCGCCCCCTCGTCAGACTCTCGGCCAGCATGGCAGGCCTGGACGCCTGTGGCACCAGAATCCGAGAGCCTGCCTACCCGCCATGGGCGCGATCCTGCTCACCGTTGTCACCGTGCTGCTGGGCTATGGCCTGGGCAAGGGTGTCCCTCGCCTGGTGCAGGGCTCGGGCCGCCTGGCGCGCCGCTCCCGCTTCAGCCAGCTGGTCTTCGGGTGCCTTCTGCTCGTTCCCTGGCTGGTGGGCATCGTTCTGCTGGTGCAGATCCCCCTGAACCCTGCTCTGCTGCTGCCGGCGATCGGCTACGCGGCGGGCATGGCCTGGGGGCGCCGCAAGGTGGGGCTGTAGCTGGGCGCAACAATCGGCCCCTGACTCAAGCCCCCGGCTAAAGGCCATAGCATCGTCCCATCCGTTCTTCCCTGCGGCGATGGCCATGCGTGCCGTGAGCGTCAGCGGCCTCAAGAACAATCCGTCTGAGGCCCTGCGCCAGGCAAAGACCGACATGGTCGTGGTGCTCAACCGCGACCATCCCGACGCGCTGCTGATGGGCCTCGACCAGCAAGGTCTCCTGCAGGCGCCGGGAGTCAGGCCGGCCCTGGCCACGGCCCTCTTCCGCGAAGGCGAGCTCTCCCTGGCCAGGGCCGCCCGCGTGGCCGACATGGACACCGCCACCTTCATCGCCCATCTCTCGCGACTCGGCATCGCGGCGATCCGCTTGACGGAAGCCGAAACCCGCGCCGATCTCGACACCCTGGAGCAGTGGCTGCAATCGTCATCAGCGACGCCAGCCCCCTGATCGGCCTGGCCCAGGTCAACGGGATCGGTTGGCTGACGATCACGCCGGACCCCCTTCAGGGGCCGGAGTTGCCCGACCTCGATGAAGGCGAGGCGGCCAGCATCCGCCTGGCCCTCTCCAGACCCGGACCGGTGCTGCTGTTGATCGATGAACGGGCCGGCAGGGCCGTTGCCCACGAGCTCGGCCTGAAGGCTGCCGGCACCGCCGCGGTCATCGGCCTGGCCCGTCTGCGGGGCCTGATTCCATCGGCCCGGGCGGTGTTTGATGCGCTGCACAACAGTGATTTCCGCATCGCTCCGGCCGTGATCACCACCGTTCTGAAGCGCTGTGGCGAGATCGACGACGACTCCGCCAGCTGAAACCTCACCGCGGCAACTGCGATTCCAGCTCCCGCAGCCGCCCCTCCAGCAGCTCGATCCGCTCCAGGTAGGTGAGGGCCAGGGCCATCCCGGAGACGTTGAGGCCGAAGTCGTCGCGCAGGCGGGCGGCGCGGCGGGCCAGGCGCACGGTATGGACGTGGAAGGTCCACACCGGGGCGTGCTGGGCGCAGCGGAACACCCCGAACTGCACCAGTTCGATCACCTCCTCGTGGCCCAGGCCCGAGGCGGCCAGCAACTCTTCGAGGGCCACGGTGCAGCCCTCGTCGTCGTCGGGGATCAGCAGGTCGTCAGCCATCGGTGGAAGGTCCTTCTAGGTGGTGGCGGGGGCTAAAGGCGGAGGCTTCGGCGAGTTCGCGGTACAGCGCCTGCTCCCGCTCGCCGATCCGCTCGGGCAGCACGATCTGAATCACACCGTAGAGATCGCCCGCCCCGTCGCGCCGGTGGGGCAGGCCCTTGCCGGCCAGGCGCAGCTTCTGGCCGCTGCGCATCCCCGGTTTGAGGCTCACCGCCACCGGCCCATCGAGGCTGGGCACCGTGATCTGGGCCCCCAGGGCCGCCTCCCAGGGGGCGATCGGCAGCTCCAGGTAGAGGTCGTGGCCCACGGCCTTGAAGCGGGGATGGGGCGCCAGCCGCACCTCCAGATAGAGATCGCCGGGGGCACCGCCGGCGATGCCGTCACCCCCCTTGCCCGGCACCCGCAGCCGCTCCCCCTCCACCACGCCGCGGGGCACCCGGATCCGGCCGCTGCGGCTCTGCTTCTGGACCCGGCCATCGGCCCCCAGCACCGGAACGCTGAGCGTGAACGACACCTCGGTGCCCCGGGCGGCCTGCTCCAGGCTCAGCTCGGTGGCCACCTCCACGTCCTGGCCGCGGATCGGGAAATCCGCCCCCGGCCGCCGGGCGCCGCCGCTGCCGCCGGTGCCGCCACCGAAGCCGCCGAAGCCGCCACCACCGAAGCCCATCTGCTCGAACAGATCGGCCAGGTCCACCTCCTGCTGGCTGCCGCCGCGCGAGAAGCGGGTTTCCCACTCCGGTGAGGGATGGAACTCTTCGCCGGGGCCGTGGCGGCCCAGGTCGTCGTAGGCCTGGCGTTTCTCCGGATCGGAAAGGGTCTGGTAGGCCTCGCTGATCTCCTTGAAGCGCTCCTCGGCCCCCGCCTCCTTGGCGACATCGGGGTGGTATTTCCGCGCCAGCTTCCGGTAGGCCTTCTTGATCTCCTCGTCCGTGGCGCCGCGCTCCACGTCCAGGGTGGCGTAGTAGTCCTTGAACTTCATCGGCACTCCTGGAGTGGCAAAGACGCGCGCTGGACGGACCGGCCGCCTTCTGCCGGGCCCTCGGCAACGCTAAGCGGCAGGCCCTGATCCGCCCCCTACAGTTCGCCACGCCGGGGAGCGACCCGCTTGAAGCCGCTGCCATTACCGGAACCCCTGCAGCGCGCCGGGTTCGGACTGCCCGATCTGGCCGTGATGCTCGGGGTGTTCACCCTGCTGGGCCTGGTGGCCCACCTGGGGGCCGGGGCCATGGTCAGCTTCCAGCCACCGGATGTCAGCCCGACCATCTCCCTCGATCCGCGCAACCTGCCCGAGTACGCCGGCCGCTCCAGCCTGCGCATGTTCATCGCCCTGGGCTGCTCCACCGTTTTTTCCCTGATCTACGGCTCGATCGCGGCCCACAACCGCCGCGCCGAGCGTCTGCTGGTGCCCCTTCTCGACATCCTCCAGTCGGTGCCGGTGCTGGGCTTTCTCTCGATCACCGTGACCGGCTTCATCGCCCTGTTCCCCGGCAGCCTGCTCGGTCTGGAGGCGGCGTCGATCTTCGCGATCTTCACCAGCCAGGTCTGGAACATGACCTTCTCCTTCTACCAATCCCTGCGCACGGTGCCGAAGGAGCTGACCGAAGCCACCACCCTCTACAAGCTGTCGCGCTGGCAGCGCTTCACCAGGCTCGAGCTGCCCTCGGCGGCGATTCCGCTGCTCTGGAACGCGATGATGAGCTTCGGTGGGGGCTGGTTCTTTGTGGCCGCCAGCGAAGCGATCAGCGTCCTCAACCAGGACTACACCCTGCCCGGCATCGGCTCCTACGTGGCGGCGGCCGTGGCGGCTCAGGATCTGGCGGCCCTGGGTTGGGCCATCGCCACGATGGTGGTGGTGATCCTGCTCGTCGACCAGCTGTTCTGGCGCCCCCTGGTGGCCTGGTCCGACCGGTTCCGTCTTGAGCAGAGCAGCTCGGGCGACGCCCCCCAGTCGTGGGTGTTCGACCTGCTCACCACGGCCCGGATTCCCAGCCTGCTGGCCCAGGCCCTGTCGCCGGCCTTCGACGCCCTCGATCGGCTGATGTCCCGTCTGCTGGGGACCGTGGGCGATGACGCGGCCGAGCCGGAGACACCAGGGGGCGACCGGCTTTACAACCTGGCCCTGCTGCTGGCCATCGGCGCGCTGCTCACCTGGCTGGTGCACTTCGTGCTCATCACCGTCGGGATCAGGGAGGTGGCCACGGCCTTCCATCTGGGGCTGCAGACCCTCGCCCGCGTCACGGTGCTGCTGCTGCTGGCGACCCTGATCTGGACGCCGATCGGGGTGGCGATCGGCTTCAACCCGCGGCTGGCACGCTTGCTGCAGCCGCTGGTGCAGCTGCTGGCCTCGTTCCCGGCCAACTTCATCTTTCCGTTCGCCACCGTGTTCTTCATCCGAAGCCACGTGAGCATCGACTGGGGCTCGATCCTGCTGATGGCCCTCGGGGCCCAGTGGTACATCCTGTTCAACTCGATCGCCGGCGCCCAGACCATCCCTTCCGACCTGCGGGAGATGGCCGACGACGTGGACCTGCGCGGCCTGCAGCGCTGGCGGAAGCTGATCATCCCCGGCATCTTCTCGGCCTGGGTCACCGGTGGGGTGACCGCCAGCGGCGGGGCCTGGAACGCCAGCATCGTCTCCGAGGTGGTCAGCTGGGGCGACACCACCCTGCGGGCCCATGGCCTGGGGGCCTACATCGCCCAGGCCACCAGCGCCGGCGACTGGCCCCGGATCGCCCTGGGCATCGGGATGATGAGTGTGTTCGTCGTCGGTCTCAACCGCCTGCTGTGGCGGCCCCTGTACGACCTGGCCGAACGCAGGTACCAGCTATGAACCGGCCCCCCATGTCCCTGATCAGCGTCGACAACGTCTCGAAGCGCTTCCCCCTGCCTGACGGCAAGGGGGAATTCACAGTGCTGGATGGGGTCAGCCTCACGGTGCGCGCCGGTGAGGTGGTGGCGTTGCTGGGGCGCAGCGGCAGCGGCAAGAGCACCCTGCTGCGGATCATGTCGGGCCTGATCCGGCCCAGCCAGGGTGCCGTCTGCAGCAATGGTGTGCCGCTGCGGGGGGCGAACCCCAACCTGGCGATGGTGTTCCAGAGCTTTGCGCTGCTGCCCTGGCTCACGGTGCAGGACAACGTGGAACTGGGGCTGGCCGCCCGCCATGTCGCCCGCAGCGAGCGCCGCGAGCGCGCCCTCAAGGCCATCGACATCGTCGGCCTCGATGGCTTCGAGAGTGCCTACCCCAAGGAGCTCTCCGGCGGCATGAAGCAACGGGTGGGGTTTGCCCGCGCCTTCGTGCTGGAGCCCGAAGTGCTGTTCATGGATGAACCCTTCAGTGCCCTCGACGTGCTCACCGCCGAGAACCTGCGCGGCGAGATCGACGACCTCTGGAACGCGGGCACCTTCCCTTCCAAGAGCATCCTGATCGTCACCCACAACATCGAAGAGGCGGTGTATCTGGCCGATCGGGTGGTGATCCTTGGCTCCAAGCCGGGCCGGATCCGCGGTGAACTGCCGATCAACCTGCCCCGCCCCCACGACCGCAGCCACCCCCGCTTCAAGGTGCTGGTGGATTACATCTATGCGGCCATGACCAACCCGGACATCGAGGTCAGCGCCGAGATCGGTGCCGGCCGGAGCGCAGCGCCGGCGGCGCAGCCCACCCTCTCTCCCTTCGCCCGGCCCCTGCCCCATGTGCGGGTCGGGGGCATCAGCGGCCTGCTCGAACTGATCGTCGAGAAGGGGGAGGAGATCGACGACATTCCCGTGCTCGCCGAGCGTCTCCAGCTGGCGGTGGATGACCTGCTGCCCCTGCTCGATGCGGCGGTGATGCTCGGCTTCGCCCAGGTGGCCAATGGCGATGTCCGCCTCACCCCGGTCGGGCGGGACTTCGCCACCACCACGATCCTGCGCAGCAAGGACCTGTTCCGCCAGCAGGCCATGGCCCGCATCCCCGTGCTGAACGCCATCGTGCTCACCCTCAGGGAGAAGGCCAACGGCGCCATGCGCTCCGATTTCTTCCTGGGGATCTGGGACGACTACTTCCCGATCGAGGAGGCGGAGCGCCAGCTCGCCACGGCGGTGGACTGGGGGCGCTACGGCGAGCTGTTCGAGTACGACGCCGGCGAGGGACGCTTCCAGCTCCCAAGCTGACGCCGCAGCCACAGCGACACGTACACCAGGGCCACCAGCACCGGCACCTCGATCAGGGGACCCACCGATCCGGCCAGGGCCTGGCGGGAGCTGACCCCCCAGACGCTGATGCTGACGGCGATGGCCAGCTCGAAGTTGTTGCCGGCGGCGGTGAACGCCAGGGTGGCTGTTTTCGGGTAACTGAGCCCGTTGCGGCGCCCCACCGCGAACGCCACGCTCCACATGATTGCGAAGTACAGCAGCAACGGCACCGCCACGCCGGCCAGCCGGAGCGGATCGGCGGTGATCGCCTGGCCCTGGAGAGCGAACATCACCACGATCGTGAACAGCAGGCCGTAGAGGGCGAACGGGCTGATGAACGGGATGAAGCGCTGCTCGTACCAGCGGGGGCCTTTGAGCTGCAGGCCGATGCGGCGGCTGAGGTAGCCCGCGGCCAGCGGCAGCCCCAGGAACACCAGCACCGCCGCGGCGATCTCCCCCATCGAGAAGGCCACGTCCTGGGTGGCCAGCCCCAGCCAGCCGGGCAGGATCTTCAGGTAGAAGCCGCCCAGCAGGGCATAGGCCAGCACCTGGATGATCGAATTGATCGCCACCAGCAGGGCGGCCGCCTCCCGGTCGCCGTGGGCCAGATCGATCCAGATCAGCACCATGGCGATGCAGGGGGCCAGGCCGATCAGGATCAGGCCGGTGCGGAACTCCGGCTGGCCGGGCAGGAACAGCCAGGCCAGGGCGAACATCAGCGCCGGCCCCAGGCCCCAGACCAGCAGCAACGACAGCCGCAGCAGCCGCCGATCCCGCGCCGCCCGGCCCAGCTCCTCGTAGTGCACCTTGGCCAGCACCGGGTACATCATCAACAGCAGCCCCAGGGCGATCGGCAGGGAGGTGTTGCCGATGCGCACGGCATCCAGCCAGCCCTGGATGGCCGGGAAGAAGCGGCCCAGCAGCAGGCCGCCCGCCATGGCCAGCAGGATCCAGAGGGGCAGGTAGCGGTCGAGCAGCGACAACCGGGCCAACACGGCCCTGTCCTCGTCCATGCGATCACCCCGCTTATCCGATCAACGTTACTTGATTGATCTCGGGCGCCCATCCTCTTTTGCGCCCGGCCCGGTGTGCTGGCCTTCAAGGCGGGCTTGACGCCGACGCCCACGGACACCTGGTGGCCGGGGATGCCGCGGACGTTCAGGACTGGTTCTGCGGAGATCCCCGATCAGCCGGAGCGTCCCGTTCAGTCCTTGATCTTGGCCACCTCCTGGCGGGCCCGCTTCAGCACGTCGCCGCTGAGGGGAACGAAGCCGAGCTCCGCCGCCTGCTGCTGGGGAGCTTCCTCCAGCGACCAAAGCAGGAAGCTGCGCATGGCTTCCGCCTTCTCAGCCCCCTGTCCGCTCTGGTAGGCCAGGATCCAGGTGAAGGCCACGATCGGGTAGCTTTCGGCCCCTTTGGGATTGCAGTCTTCCCCTCCCAGTCGCTCATCGAGGACGATGTTGTTCAAGGCTGCCGCCCCTGTTGTCGCATTCGGAAGGACGAACTTTCCGTCCTTGTTCTGCAGCGCCGCCGGCTTCACCGCCCCCCGCAGGAAGGCCTGGTTCACATAGCCGAGCGAGCCGGGGGTGTTCTGGATCAGACCGGCCACGCCCTCGTTCCCCCTGGCGCCCAGGCCCACGGGCCATTGCACCGCCTTGCCGACGCCCACCCTCTTCTTCCATTCCGGCGAGAAGCAGGCGAGCGAATTGGTGAAGTTGAAGGTGGTGCCGGAACCATCGGAGCGGTGCGCCACGGTGAGGGGCCTGGCAGGACAGCCCAGGGCGCTCCAGTTGGTGATCTTGCCGAGATAGATGTCCACCAACTGGGCCTGGGTCAGCTTGAGACCGGGGCAGTCGGGATTGTTGTAGGCCGGGCTGATCGTGCCGCCCAGCATCGGGATCTGCACGGCGCCCCGCTTGCCGGCCATGCCCTCGTTGAAATTCGCATTGCTGAGGTGCTCATCGGTGGCGCCGAAATCCACCGAGCCGGCCAGGAAGGAGCGCACCCCCTGCCCGGAGCCCACCGACTGGTAGTTCACCAGGGACCCTTTGGCGGTCTTGTAGTCGGCGGCCCAGCGCTGGTAGGCCGGCGCCGGGAAGGAGGCCCCGGCCCCGTTCAGGGACGGCAGACCGCCGCCGCCGGAGCAGGCGCTGACGGTGAGCATCAGAGCGGTGAGCCCCACCGGCAGGCAGGCACGGCGCCATTGGGCGATGGTCAGATGGAGGGGGGGAGTCACTGCCTTTGCGTCACGGAATGCCTTGCATCTAGACGACCTTGTGCAGACATTTGGTTAAGAGAGGCCCCAACAGTGACAATGACAACAGCGGAGACAAGACATTTTCTGTAGCCGCTAAAGCTTCTGCTCCTGCTCCTGCTCATCCTCCGGCGCGCGCGGCAGGGGCGGCAGGGCCGGCGGCGGCAGCACCTCCAGATCGGCAGGATTCGGTGCGGTTTCCGGGCCGATCAGGTCCACGGCCGTGCGTTGCATCACCAGCCGGAAGCGCAGGGGTGCCTGGCTTTTGTTGATGAACTCCTGCACGGCGGCCACCTGGCCGGCCGTTGGCAGCTCCGGATCGGTCACCCGCACCCGGGCCCGGATCAGCGGTGGGTTCTGCTGCCAGTCGATGCTCAGGCCCACCATGTCGATGGCGGGATCGCCACCGAGGGTGATCGTGCTGCTGCGCAGCCGTTGCTCGATGGCGGCCTCCACCTGCTGGGCCTTGTTCTCCTGCCGGGTCTGGTTCACCAGGCGGAAGAAGCTGCTGCCCAGGGGAATCACCAGCAGGGCGGTGAGGGCGACGCTGGTGAGGCCCAGGCGGCTGTGGAACAGCCGCCGCCGGTAGATCTTTTCGAGCGTCCCCAGGGCCGCCATCGCCCCCACCATGATGCCCAGCAGGTTGGTGGCGAACAGCAGCAGCGCCCCGTAGGCCTGCCACCAGAAGGAGGAGGCCAGCAGGATCCCCACCACGCACATGGGCGGCACCAGGGCCACGGCGATGGCCAGGCCGGCCAGGGCCGAGATGGCGTCCTTGCGCAGCTTGGCGTACATCGCCACCGCCCCGGCCACCAGGGCCACCCCCAGATCCAGCAGGTTGGGGCTGGTGCGGTTCATCACCTCGCTGCCGAAGCTCGGGAAGGCCACCAGACGGCCCACCGCCATCGCCAGCAGGACGCAGATCACCACCCCCAGCAGCAGGGTGCGCAGGGCCCGCAGGAACATCGGCAGCCGCCCCCGCAGGATCTCGAAGGCCATCGCCTGCAGCGGCATGATCCACGGCGCCACCACCATGGCGCCGATCACCACCCCGGGGCTGTTGGCCAGCAGGCCGAGGGTGGCGATCAGGGTGGCCCCCACGGTGAGCACCACGAACACCTGGTTGAAGCTGGCGTCGTGCTCGAACTCCTGCTGCAGCGCAGCCAGCCGACCGTCATCGGCCGGAGCGGTGGGGGCGTTCATGGCCGGGGCGCTCGGGCGGATTGACCCCATCCTGCTGGTCCGGCCAGGTACCTTCTGAGGCCATGAGCAGACCATCGCCTGTCCCATGACCCGGTGCCGGCCCGCCCGGAGGGGGCTCCATCTCGCCGTGCTCCTGCTGGTGGCCGTCGGGCTGCCGGACCCGCTGACACGACCCGCCCGGGCGGACAACTGGTCGTACCAGCGGCTGGTGGAGGCCTTCGAGCAGCGCGGCTTCAGCGTGCTCGGCAGCCACCCCCGCTGCGCTGAGCGCGGACTGTACGGGCTCTACCTACGCGAGAGCCGGCGGATCGTGGTCTGCCCCCGCGGCAACCTCAACGACACCCTGCTGCATGAGGGCTGGCACGCGGTCCAGTCCCGCTGTCTGCGGGGCCGGCCCCATCTGGGTGAGGAGGAACTGCGGCGGGGGCTGAGCCGACGCGACCAGCGCGACCTGGCCCGGCTCTACGGCGAAGGCCGATGGCAGCGGGAAGCGGAAGCCCGGGTCATGGCCCGCCGTGATCCCGCCGCTTACCTGCGCCTCGTCGATGAGCTCTGCGGCCCCCCGGCCGCCCCGGCGGCCGCGCCGAGCGAAGCCCCGCCTCATGGCCAGGCGGTGAAGCCCACCGGCTCATAGCGGGCGATGGCCACACGCCAGCCCCGGATCGCCAGGGCGGCCAGTTCTGCCTGGAAATCGGCCGTGGCGCCGCCGCCGACCCAGCGGGCCTTGAGCCTGGGCAGCGACTCCTGAAGCGCCTCCAGGGGCAGTTCCACCAGCAGCAGGCTGGACTCCCCGGCGGCCCGTCGCAGGGCCCCCTCCTCGCTGCGCTGCCAGACACGCAGCAGCAGTTCCAGCACCAGGGTGCGGCCATCGTCACCGGGATCCTGCGACTCGGTCGTCGCCGCGGCCGCCCCCTCGGCCATGGATGGGGCGCTGCGGGACTTGCCGTTCAGCGGCAGCGCCCGCTTCCCCCCCTGCTCCAGCAGGGCCAGCGCGACCAGATAGGGAGCGTCCGCCATGACCGTCGCCGGCAACCAACCCCCAGCCTGCAGGATCGGCAGGGATCCCGGACATCCTGAACCGACAGAGGCCCGGTGTTTCCTGTAGGAGTGAACAGATTTTTTTGACTGTCATGGGGCGGAGCGACGTCACGGTGAACGGCGCTCCGGCGAATGGCGCTCCGGCGAATGACGCTCCGACGAATGACGTCACCGTGGTGGTCGTTCCCCGTGAACGCTTCAGCCACGCCCTGGCCTCACTGGATTCGATCGAACGGAACACCGACATCCCCTTCGATCTGATCGTTGTCGAGGGCCATGGGCCAACCGATCTCGCCAGGGAGCTGGAGCGGCGGGCGGCGGACGGGCGCTTCCGCCTGATTCGCAGCGCGCACTATCTCTCCCCCAATGCCGCCCGCAACCTGGCCCTGCCCCACGTCACGACGAAGTACCTGGTTTTCGTCGACAACGATGTGGTCGTCACCCCGGGCTGGCTCGGGGCCCTGGTGGCCTGTGCCGAGCGCCATGGCTGCACCGCCGTCTGCCCCCTGACCTTCGAGGATGAAGCCTTCAGCGTCGTCCACCACGCCGGCGGCGAACTCCTGTGGAGGTCCATGGGGGAGGGCCGCCGCTGGCTGACCGAACGGCGTCCCTGGAACCATCTGCCCCTGGTGAAGGTGAAAGAGCCCCTGGTGGCCGGTCCCACCGAGCTCAACGAGTTCCACTGTGTTCTGGTCCGGACGGACTTCTTTGCGCAGAACGGCCCCCTCGACGAGGGGCTGCTCAGCATGGCCGAGGAGACGGACTTCTCGATTGCCGTGGCGCAAAGCGGTGGCTCGATGGTGTTCGAGCCGGCCAGCCGGGTGAGCTACATCCCCCCCTCACCCGACAACCTGCTTCCCTCCGACAGGCCCTTCTTCGAGCTCCGCTGGTCCAGCGACTGGGCCAGGAGAAGCGTCGACCACATGGTGGCCAAGCACAACCTCGACCCGGTGTCGCCGGTGGCCAGGCACTGGCTGCGGTTTGTGTTCCAGCACCGCCATGCCTGTGCCACCGGCTCCAGGACGATGCCGACGATGGCCATCCTTTTCGGCGATTTCGGTTCCACCCTCGGCAAGCGGGAGAAGTGCGACCAGCTGCTGCGCCGGCTCTCGCCAGGGGCAGGCCGCGGGCGCTGAGCGCCGCCACCGTCGCCCCTAGCCTGGGCCCCGTCCCACGCCACCCGCCCAGGAGCCATGGATAGCGTCGACGGCAAGATCATCGTGGGCAGCGAGGAGTGGTGCAGCTTCCCGGACGCCGGGCTGCCGGCGATCAAGGCCCGGGTGGATTCCGGTGCGGCCACCTCCGCCCTCCACGCCACCAACATCGTTCCCTTTGAGCGCGACGGGCGCCCCTGGGTGAGCTTCGAGGTCCATCCCCTGCAGGGCGACCGGGCCGTGGTGGTGCGCCACGAGGCCCCGGTGGTCGCCCGGCGGGAGGTGCGCAACACCAGCGGCGTCACAGAGAACCGCTACGTGATCCGGGAGCGGCTGGTGCTCGGCGAGCAGAGCTGGGAGGTGGAGCTGACGCTCGCCAACCGCGATGCCATGGGCTACCGGATGCTGCTGGGTCGCCAGGCGATGGTGGGCCGCATCCTGGTGGACCCGGAGGGCAGCCACCATCTGCGCAGCCTCAGCGCCGAGGAGAGCCGGGCCCTCTATACCCATGTCCGCCCGCGCGATGCCGGCCTGCGGATCGTGCTGCTGGCCAGCAACCCCGATCTCTACAGCAACCGCCGTCTGATCGAGGCCGGTGAGGAACGGGGCCATCAGATGCGGTTCCTCAACATCCGCCAGTGCTACATCCGCCTGGATCCCCGCAACCCGGAGGTCCACTACCGCGGCGGCGAGGTGCTCGGCACGGTGGATGCCGTCATCCCCCGCATCCGCCCCAGCGTCACCTTCTACGGCTGCGCCGTGACGCGGCAGTTCGAGTCGATGGGGGTGCCGTCGCTCAACAGTGCCCAGGCGATCACCGCCTCCCGCGACAAACTCTTCGCCTCCCAGGAATTCGTCCGCGCCGGGCTCCACACCCCCGTCACGGGCTTCGCCGATTCCCCCCTCGACACGGTGGACCTGATCCGCATGGTGGGCGGCGCCCCCCTGATCGTGAAGCTGCTGGAGGGGGCCCAGGGCAAGGGCGTGGTGCTCGCCGAAACCCAGAAGGCGGCCGAGAGTGTCATCAATGCGCTCCAGAGCCTCGACGCCAACCTGCTGGTGCAGGAGTTCATCAAGGAGGCCGGCGGAACGGACCTGCGCTGCTTCGTGGTCGGCGGCAAGGTGGTGGCCGCCATCGAGCGCACGGCCGCCGAGGGCGAGTTCCGGGCCAACCTCCACCAGGGGGGAACGGCCCGGACCGTGCAGCTCGATGCGGCGGAGAAGCAGATGGCCGTCAAGGCCTGCAAGGCCCTGGGGCTGGATGTGGCCGGTGTCGACATCCTGCGCTCCCACCGCGGCCCCCTGCTGCTGGAGGTGAACTCCAGCCCTGGACTCGAGGGGATCGAGACCGCCACTGGCCTGGATCTGGCCGGCAAGATGATCCGCAAGCTGGAACGCAAGCTCGGCTGGGGAGGGCCGCCGGGACCCGAGGGCGCAACGGAGGTCCAGTCCCAGCCCCAGCCCGTGGCTCCGGCATGAGCGCCGCCCCATGAGCAGCTCCCCATCGGCCTACCTGGAGCTGGAGGCCGTCGAGGCCTGGCTGGGGCCGCGCCGCGTCTTCGCGGATCTCTCCCTGCGGTTGCACCGCGGCGAGCACACCGTGGTGCTGGGCCCCAACGGCTCCGGCAAGAGCTCGCTGGTGAAGCTGCTCAGCCGCGAGCTCTACCCCGTCGTCAAGCCCGGCTCCTCCCTCCGGATCTTCGGCAGCGAAACCGTGAACCTCTGGCAGCTGCGGGGCCGGATCGGCCTGGTGTCCCAGGATCTGCAGGCCGCCTACGTCGGCCGGGTGCCCGCCGCCGATGTGGTGCTCTCCGGCTTCTTCGGTTCGGTGGGCATCGGCCGCAGCCAGGTGGCCACTGGGCCCCAGCGGCAGCGGGGGGCAGAACTCATGGAGCAGCTGGGGCTGGCCGATCTGGCTGGGCGTCCCTACGGCCAGCTCTCCGAGGGGCAGCGGCGGCGCCTGCTGCTGGCCCGGGCGCTGGTGCACGGGCCCGAGGTGCTGGTGCTGGATGAACCCACCAACGGTCTCGACCTGAAGGCGAAACACCAGCTGCTGGCGATCCTGCGCGAGCTGGCCCGCGCCGGCACCACCCTGCTGCTGGTCACCCACCAGATCGAGGCGATCCTGCCCGAGATCCGCCGTTGCGTGCTGCTGCGCGAGGGCCGGGTGGTGGGAGACGGCCCCACCGACGCCCTGCTGCGGGACGCTCCCCTCAGCGCCCTGTTCGCCACACCCCTGCGGGTGTGCGAGGCGAACGGTTACCGGCAGGTGTTGCCGGCGGGCTGAGCCGCCATCATGCGGGACATGTGCCGTGGCTTCCGGGTGCCCCGTCCGATCCGTCTGCTGCTGGCGTTCCTGATCGCCTGCCTGCTTCCGCTGACGGGCCTGTCCTCGGCGGCGTTCTCTGCCGGCCAGGGGGCCGCTCCCCCCGCCTCGATCCGGCCCACCTACGTGCCCCTGGAGAGCCAGCCCTTTTACGTCCAGCTGCTGGAACTGCAGCAGCAATGGACGGATGCGCCCCTCAACCAGGTGGTGGGGGACAGCCCCAGGGCCACCCTGCTCAATTTCTACGTGGTGATGACCCAGGTGAGTCGCGACATCGAGCGCCTCGAGGCCAAGGCCTCCAAGACCCCTGGGCTGTTCTGGTCCAGTGAGGTGATGCAGAAGCAGGAGGTGATCAACAGCTATTTCAAGGAAGCGGTGAACGCCCTGGATGTGTCGGAGATCCCCCAGAGCATCCGGGCGGATTTCGCCGAAGAATATGCCCTCAAACTCAAGGTGATTCTCGATTATGTCTTCACCCACAGCCGCAAGCCTTTCGAGATTCCTGATGTGGCTGGGATGAAGGCACTGAACGAGTCACGGGTGCACTCCAATGCCAGCTGGACCATCCCCGGCACCTCCCTCACCCTGACCGATGAAGGTTCCCATGAGGGCCGTGATCACGGCTATATCTTCTCAGCCGCGACGGTGGCCCAGATCCCCAGCCTCTATGAAGAGATCAAGGATCAGGTGGCGCCCTCCGCCAGTGCCTCTGGCCTGCTGACGCCGGAGATCTATGACTCCTTCAGCCTCAGGCCTGGTCACATCCTGCCGCCCAAGTGGTATCTCAAGATGCCCCAGGGCCTGCGCCGCAACGTCCTGGAATCCCACATCTGGGACCAGACCCTGTTCCAGATCGTGGTGGGGCTGGTGGCGCTGGCGGCCTTCGCCGTCATTCAGTTCCGCCTGGTGCTGGCCCTGCTCGGCACCTATCGGATGACCGAACGGGCTGCCAGCAAACCGCTCACCCCCATGGCGATCTGGCGCTTCGACAACATCGCCTGGCACCGGGTGCTGCTGGCCGTGGTCGCCCTGCCCATCACCCGGCTGGTGGAACTGCTGCTCGACCACTACGTCAACGTCACGGGCCTGCCCCTGCAGGTGCTGATTTATCTGCTTTACACGCTCTACTTCTGCTGGGCCGGGCTCTTCAGCTTCTTCCTGATGGAGGCCCTCGGCCGCAGCCTGGCGGAATGGGTCACGATCCTGCGCGGCCGCCGCAACGCCCTGCAGCTGAGCCGCGTCAGCAATCTGGTGATGCCCGTCTGTCGGGTCATGGGCGCCATCATTGGCGTCTCCCTGATGTACCGGCTGCTGATTCTGCTGGGCCTGCCAGGTTCCACCGTGCTGGCCTTCTCCGCCGTGCCCGGCCTGGCCATCGGTCTCGGGGCCTCCAAACTGCTGGGCAACCTGTTTGCCGGCCTGTCGATCCAGACCGACCGCCCCCTCCGGGTGGGGGAGTTCTGCCGCATCGGCAGCAATCTCGGTTATGTCACCAAGATCGGCCTGCGGTCCCTGGAACTGCAGACCCACGAGAGCCGCATCACCATCCCCAATTCGGTTGTCGATGAGGAGACGATCGTCAACTACTCCCTGCGCTCGGATCAGGCGCAGGATGCGGTCCTGCATGTCTTCGAGCTGCACCTGCTCCTACCGGCCGAGCTCACCCCCGACCAGCTGGACGACCTGCTGTATTACGGCCGCCTTTACCTCACCGATCTGCCGGGTTTGTCCGCCGCCCAGGTGTTCCTCGATCAGCCCAGTGAGGATGGGGGGCTGCTGCTGCGCTGCTGCGGCCAGATCCACGCCCCCAACTGGACCGAGTACCTCACCCTGCGGGAGGCGGTCCTGCTGCGATTGCGGCAGATCCTCGACCAGGTGATCCGCTCCCGCATGGTGATCGGCGTGGCCTACGACACCAGCCCCGAGCAGCTGCAGCGCATCCCGGAACTGATCGCCTCCCTGTTCGATGCCGAGCCCCTGGCCGCTTTCCGGGCCTGTCGCCTGATGGCCATCAGCGACTTCAGCTACGACTTCACCTACGACTACCGCTCCGCCCAGCCCACCTACGCGGCGTTCAAGGATGAGGTGGCCCGGCTCAACCGGGCCCTGCTGGCCCTCTTCGCCGCCGAGGGAATTGAGATCCCCTACCCCACCCAGGCCGAGTTACAGCTGAATGGCTGAGCTCACCCTCCAGACCCAGGCGAGCTGCGGCCTGGCGATCGGCGCCTATCCCCGCTTCCGCTACGACGCCCGTGGCGGCGGCGGGCTGGGCGAGTTCATCGGGGCGGATCCCGCCGGCTCCGGCATCGGCCTTGGCAGCGGCAGCCTCTGCTTCGACCCCGCCGGCCTCAGGATCCCGCCCCTCGACTGGCGCACCACCCGCTTCCTGGGGCTGCCGTTGCCCCCCGGCCTGGCGATCACGATCCACCCGGAGCGGCTCGAGGGCCGCCTCGATGGCGCCACCGGGGCGATGGCGCTGCACTTCGAGGCCCGCTTCCGCTTCGCCATCGGCACCCTCTACCGCGCCCCCGACCTGATCGTCGCCACGACGCTCGGCACCGGCCCGGTGCAGGGCCGCCGTCACACGGCCAGCGGCCAGCCCCTCGACGGCGACGGCCAGGCGCTGCTGGTGGGCGTGGCCCCCATCGCCCCCAGTGGTGATCCGTGGCTGGACCGGTTCCTGGGCTTGCCCGACGAGGCCCTGGCCCTGCTGCGTTGCCGCCTGGTGCCCAAGCCAGCGGAAGCCCAGGACTTACCTTGACCCCCTGCCACGCCCGATCCCGCCATGCACCCCCTGCCGCTGCATCTCGGCCCGGGCCGTGATCTGCGCGCCAGCCTCGAGCAGCTGGCGATCGAAGCGGGCGCCTCCGGGTTCGTGCTCGGCGTCGTCGGCGACCTCTCCCAGGCGGCGTTCCAGTGCCCCGGGCTGGAGGAGCCCACCGTGCTGCAGGGCCACCTGGAGATCATCACCCTGCAGGGCACCGTGGCGCCCCAGGGGGTGCACCTGCACCTGAGCCTCTCCGACGGCGACTGCCAGGTGTGGGGCGGACACCTCGAGCATGGCAGCCTGGTGCTCCGGGGCGCCGACCTGCTGGTGGGCTTCCTGCCGCAGGCCGGGGCTCCGCCCCAGGCCGCCGTGGCGACCGCAGCGACCCTGCCCACCGCCCCCGCATCCCCGGCCCAGCCCCGGGTGGAGATCGCCGTGCGCAGCGGCTGCCCCTACTCGGCCCGGGCCCTGCGCATGCTGCGCACCCTCGGCATTCCCCATGTCGTGCAGCTCGCCGACGACGCCACGGCGCGGGCGGCGGTTGCCGAGCGCAGCGGCCTGACCTCCATGCCCCAGGTGTTCATCGATGGCCAGCCCATCGGCGGCTACGACGCCCTGGCCGATCTCCACGGCCGCGGCGCGCTCGACCACCTGCGCTGAGGGGTACCCCTAGCGGGACAGCTCCGGAAACTGCTCCTTCAGCCGGGCCAGCTTCGGTTGGTCATGGGCGATCACGTAGGGATGGTTCGGGTTACGGGCGACGAAGTCCTGGTGGTAGGCCTCGGCCGGGGTGAAGCCCCGCCAGGCCTCCACCGTGGTGGCGATCGGCCGGGGCAGCGCGCCGGAGCGGTCCAGCCGGGCGATCGTGGCCTCAGCCACCCGTCGCTGTTCCGGGTCGGTGGGGAAGATCGCCGAGCGGTACTGGGGGCCCACATCCGGACCCTGGCGGTTGAGCTCGGTGGGATCGTGGGCCACAGAGAAAAACACCTTCAGCAGCTCCTCGTAGCTCACCCGGGCTGGGTCGTAGGTGATGCGGATGCCTTCGGCGTGGCCGGTGTCTCCACCGCTGACCCGTTCGTAGGCGGCGGTGGCCGGGCTGCCGCCGGCATACCCGGTCACCACTTCGGTGACGCCCAGCACCTGCTCGAACACCGCTTCCATGCCCCAGAAGCACCCTCCCGCCAGCACCGCCGTGGCGCGGGGCGGTACGGCCGCAGACAGCGGAAAGGCCAGCAGGCCGGCAGCAACGGCGCCGATGGCGGCGGCTGAAGTGAGGTGTGGCGGCAGTCGCATCCTTCGGTACCCGGTGGCTGGATGGATTACCCGCCTGGGCCCCGGACGGATTTCCCCGTAAGGTCAATCAGAGCGAAGGAACCTCCATGGCTGCCCGCCTCGCCATCGGCCCGGTGGACGTGAGTCCGGAGGTGCGCGAGTGGGTGGATGCCGAGACCCTGCAGCGTCTGGTGGCCCGTCACCGCCGGGGCGACTGGGGCGTGGTGGATGCCCGCGACGCCCGCGACAACACCATCGCCGCCTACCGGCAGCAGGGGTCGCTGCGCAGCGTCTTCGATCTCGGCCAGGGGCTGCAGGTGTGGATCCTCACCCATGACCTCGGCACCGACCGGCTGCACACCCTGGTGCTCCTGCCCAGCGACGAGTAGACCGCTGGCCGCCTGACCTTGTCTTCACGATTTCTTTCGTCAGCTGGTGTTGCCACCCCTCTGGACGTTGTGGCTGAATGCTGTACAAGGGTTCATAGGTCCGGGGAGGAGTGGTGACAGTCGAGCTCCCGCAGCCCAGGCGCCAGCCCCGTCCATCCGGCGACGTGAGCTCCACCGCTGAGGGCTGGTCCCCGGCGGACGAACTGGCAGCCCTCGAAACCGTCTGGGCCAGCCTCTGCCAGGACGCGGCGAGCCCCGCCCCCACCCTCGAACTGCCGGTCTTTTCCCGCTCCACCCCCAGCCGTGCGGCCGTTGGGCGGTCCCAGCGCCAGCGCCAGCCTCGCCAAATCGATTCCGAGCGGATCGCCTCCTGAGGAGCTTGTTGCTTCTTTTGTAATCTTGTTCTTTCGCAATCTTTCACGGTGATTGTGCAATCCTTCGTGGTGAAGGAATGTATGGATCCTTTTCCAGGCACTGAGCGCTGTAACGATTCAGTTTGTTTTTCCTGGAATCGGCTGAGAATCGCTGCTTGACATCGCCGGCGGGCAAAGCCTTCCGGGGAATCCCTTTCCGTTGATCTCCCGCACCGGCACCTGCCTGAATCCGCCAGGTGTGTCCCCCGCGGCGATGCTCCTCCCCCTGCCCTTTGCGCTGTTTCCACCATGGCCCTGGTCCAAGCCCCTTCCCTTGGTATCGAGCGTTTTGCGGATGACCGCAACAAGGAGAACTGGTCAAAAGCCTCCCAGCAGGATCGCGATGGCATCATCCGTCTGGTGTATCAGCAGGTGCTGGGCCAGCAGTATGTGATGCAGAACGAGCGCCTTGTCGGTGCCGAATCTCTCTTCCGCAACGGTTATCTCACGGTGCAGGAATTCGTGCGCACCCTCGCCAGGAGCGGTCTCTATCGCGCCCGTTTCTTCGAGAACTGCAATCCCTATCGCTTCATCGAACTCAACCACAAGCATCTCCTGGGCCGGGCCCCCCACAACAAGGCCGAGATGCTGCACCACTTCACGATCCTGCAGGAGCAGGGCTACGACGCCGAGATCGATTCCTACATCGACAGCCCCGAGTACCAGGAGCGCTTCGGTTCCGACGTGGTGCCCTATCTGCACGGCTGGGACTACTCCGTCGGCCACCAGGGTCAGCAGTTCTCCTGGCTGATGCAGCTGGCCGGTGGGGCGGCGGCGTCGGTGAAGGGAGACAGCGCCGGCACCCGCTTCAAGCTGGGCCGGGCCCTGCACCAGGACAGGGCCGTGACGGTGACGGTCCTCCGTCCCCGCTTCAGCGGTGAATCCTTCTTCCAGGCCAACCTGGCCCAGGGCGGCGCCAGCGTCGACGGTCCGATCTCCCGCAGCGGCCAGCCCACCGATCCCGCCCGCGGCCACCGGGAGGAGGCCCTGGTGGTGTCGGCCGGGGTGCGTGGCACCAGCTCCCCCAGTGGCCGGGTGGCCACCATCACCGCCACCGGGCTGGTGAACAACGCCGTGGTGCGCAGCGGTGCCTACGTGATGCGGGTGCCCTACAGCCGCATGAACGAGGCCCTGCAGCGGGTGCAGCGTCTTGGTGGCCGGGTGGTGCGCGTCAGCGTCAACTGAGCTGACGCTTCGGGGGGTCAGGGCTGCAGGTCCACCCCCCGCCCGGCCAACAGCTGCCGGCAGGCCATCAGGGCCGAAAGGCTCACCCCGGCGGTGCCCTCGCCGGGGTGGATGGCATCGCCGCACAGCCACAGGCCCGCCATCGGGGTGCGGCTGGCCAGGCCGAAGGGCCCGAAGCGGCTGGGGTGCTGGCCCAGGCCGCCCACATAGCCCCAGGGCCGGCCTGTCCAGCCGGCAAAGCCCCGGGGGGTGGCCAGCTCTCCGTGCAGCCAGTCGCCGGGTCCCACCCCCAGCAGCCGCTCCAGGCCTTGCTGGATGGCGGCCATCGCCGTCTGTTTCTGGGCCTGGTAGTCGCCCTCCTCCCCACCGAACCAGGGCCGGGCCGGGGTGAAGACGCTGGCGACCACCGTGGCGCGCCCGGCGGGGGCCCGGCCGTCGCCGTCCTGGCTGACGGACACGAACAGGGAGCCGGGGTCACGGGCCTCCAGCTGCAGGTGGCTGGCGCACCCCGGCGGCAGCCTGTCCCGCTCGACGGCTCCGTAGAACACCAGGGCGCCGCTGGGTTCGTTCAGGGCCTCGAGCCGCCGGCGGTAGCCGCCGGGCAGGGCCTCCCCCAGCAGGGCCGGCAGGGTCTGGGGGGGCAGGCTGACCACCACGTCAGGGGCGCTCAGGTGGAACGCCTCCCCCGGCGGACGCCTGTCCCCGGGCGGAGCCCCGCCGCGATGGCCCGTGATCCGCCAGTCGCCCCCGGGCTGCTCCGGTGGCTGCAGCCGCTCCACCCGGTGCCGCAGCCGCAGCCGGCCGCCGTGCTTGCTGAGGGCGCTCTCCAGGGCCTCGCTGAGGGCCTGCATCGACCCCTCCAGGTGCCAGAGCCCAAGCGGTTCCTGCACCATCGCCAGCACCGTGGCCCCGTAGAGGGCGGCCGTGCGATCCGCCGGTTCCTGGGAGTAGAGCCTCAGCTGCAGATCCAGGAAGCGCCGCAGCCGCGTGTCGGCGGCGCAGCCTGTGAGCCGCAGCAGGTCGGCGATGGTGGCGGTGGTGAGCAGGCCGCTGGCCAGAGTCCCTAGCCCCAGGGCCCCCAGCAGCTGGCCCAGATCCCACCAGGAGCGGGGCGGCAGCACCGGATCCCGCGAGGCAAAGGCCCAGTTGGCCTTGTGAAGGGTGTCGCAGAGGGCCCAGAAGCGTTCGCTGCCCGGGAACTGGCGCAACCGCTCCTGCCGCCAGCGCTGCGGATCGCGCCAGATCGCCACCGGCCCATGGCCATCGGCCAGGTCCACCACGCAGCCGGGATCGAGGGGCACGGCCGCCGGCGGCGCCACCCCCAGATGGCGGAACAGGCGGGCATGGATGCCCGCGGGGGTGCCGCCGCCCTGCTCGAGCCCCGCCACCTGGGTGGCCCCCACATCGAACACATACGGGCCGCGCCGGAAGGTGCCGGCACAACCGCCGCTCTGGTGATGGGCTTCGAGCAGCTCCACCTGCAACCCCTGTTTCGCCAGCAGGGCCGCCGCCGTCAGGCCGGCGATGCCGGCGCCGACCACCACCACGTCCACCTGGTCTCTTCCGCTGGGAGGCAACACTGCACCAAGGGCTCAGGCCGGATGCTGGCAGATCGGAGCTGGACGCTGGCCGGACCGATCCAGAACAGGCCGCCGATGCAGTTGTGCTGCGGATGTACATCACAAGAGCAGCGAGCGAATGTTGGCACTTGTGAATTTCTTCACGCCCCTGCAATCGTCATGGGCTCAGGAGTGGTGAAATCCACTCTTTTTGAAGTAATGGCTACTGTTGCTGCTCGCGGCAAATCCCCCAAGAGCCGCTGTGCAGCAAGGGATCTGACTTCGAGTCCATGCGCTTAGCACGCATTTCACTGCATCAGTTCTGTCTGACCTGGAGCCGTTCTGGCTCAAGGGCTGGTGGTGATTTGGCTGATGTCAGACCGTGATATGGTGAATAGAGGTTGAATGCCACATTGGCCCTCGTTCCGTATGCAACCATGAAAACTTTGCTCACCGCCTTACGTGCATTAGGCCGAGATGATCAGCGATTGATGCTGTCGAAGCCACTGTTTGGCGCTGCGGTTGTTGCGGCCGCTGTCACCGGTCTGTCCGCTGGTTCGGCACAGGCCGTGCAAACAACCACCTGTGCATTACCCAGTGACCTGACAATCGGCGACAAGACCGTCAGTAAGATCGTGTGCACTGGGGTGGGTGCTGACACTGAAATCCGATTCAATAACTTCGGTCTGGCTTATGATTTCGGGAGTGTCATTGACCCTCCAACGCAGTCCGGATCAATTTCCTACACCATCTCCATCACTAAACCCAAGCTCGAATTCGCTGCAGTTGGACTCGACTCCGGCTGCATCTTCCCAGCCCTTGGAGGCTGTACGGTGACGAAGGATGTGAGCTGGAACGGCGGATCCACTTCCTTGTCTTCCAGCAATGGAAATCCCGCCCCTGTGGACTATCTGTTCGCTGCTGGAGTCACCTCCCTCAACGTTAAGGACAGCTTCTTTGCGACGGGCAACTCCGCGGTTTCTACGGCGAACAACTTCTTCAGTCAGAGGCCCGGGCGTGGTCTAGATTCTGTTCCCGGTCCGCTTCCTATTCTTGGCGCTGGTATGGCCTTCGGCTTGAGCCGTCGGTTGAGGTCCCGGATCAAGGCATCCTCGACGGCGGTGTGAACAGGATTGGATCATCCTGGTTGAGGCTAGGCCTGTCTCCCACGATCCCTGGCCTTGGCCAGGGATTTTTTCTTGGCCATTCTCGATGTGGAAGGTTGACTGGAGGATCGACAGGCTGGATATCTCCGGCTTCCGATGGCCAGCCGCCGTTCAGAAAGACTACGCCGGTGAGACGTTGTCCTGTTTTGGTCGTGGATTCTCCGCGGTGGCACCTTGCTGCCATTGCGCCGTCGCAACGATCAGGTAGGCCGGTTCCGGCTTGACCGGCGGCCAGCATGGTCCTATTGGCTAGAGGTGTGATCGTTATCAACCTCGATCCATTCCTTGTCAATGACACCATCGAAATGACGGCGGCCGTGCAGGTGACCTCTCCCCATTCTTCCTTGGTGGCGGACCATAATACTCTGCAATAGGGTGGCGTGATAGGGGGATCGGCGTCCGATGGCAGCAAAGCCGAGGAACAGGATCAGCATCCGCAGCGTGTTCCCAAAAGCCAGTCCCAGAGAGCGTTGCCACACGCTGGACATGTTGTTGCCGAACTCATACTCGGCACGTTTGGTGTTGGCGCTGATGGCTTCAGCCAGGCGCTCCCTGATCACGGGAAATGGTTGGGGAAAGGCCTCGGGAAGGGGCGCCTTGTTGCCCGGGACCTGGGCGTAGGCCCGGCGTAGCTCTGCAGGTGTTTCGGCTTTTCTGATCGCCTCGACGGCCCTTGATGCCTGGGTGAGGAGTTGGGTTGATTCCTGATTTCTTGTTTGCAGCAGTCTCACACCGGAATAGATCTGAACGGGAATCAGAAGCAGATACCCCAACGCCACCCAGGTGGCCAGGCGCCGCAGCAGTTCCGCACGCGTGGCCAGTGGTTTGGACTGGGGGTTCAGGACGGATGCCGCTGCTACCAGCAGAACTCCCGTGAGCGGTGTGATGCCTCGGCTGACAAGAAATCCAATCATGACGTCCAGCCAGGCCGGCTGGAGGAGGGCTACGGGCCAGGCCTGGAAAGCCAGCTCGACCAGGAAGTACGCCAAAATGGCGACACCCACCCAATGAAGAACGGTTGCAAAATCAGCCTGCACTTCCCGGGATGACTCGCGGGAGTTCCGGACGCTAGAGGTGGTGGTCATCGTTGTCTTTCCTGTCTCTATTGATGATCTGAATATCGGATGGATTCTTCAGCCTGGTCAAGCGAGTTTCACATGACTTGCTGGACGGGGCCGGCTGGATATGTTGGGATTAAACCCTTGGCCGTGTAAGGCGCAGCAGGCCCCTAAGGGAACGGCAAACCCATTCATTTCCACGCTTCGATGGATCACCTCGCCACCCTCACCCCCTGGCTGGCCGAGCGTCTCGGGGCGGAGCTGGTAGCTCGCGCCCCGGTCGGTGGCGGCTGCATCCACAGCGCCTGGCGACTGGATCTGGCCGATGGCCGCAGGCTGTTCGCCAAGACCAACCGGGCCTCGGCCCTGCCGCTCCTGGAGGCCGAGGCCGAGGGTCTGCGGGGCCTGGCGGCGGCGGCAGGCGAGGAGGGCCCGCGGATCCCTGTCCCCCTGGCCTGCGGGGTGGCGGGACCGTCGGCCGTGCTGGTGCTCCCCTGGCTCGACCTGGCGCGCGGCCGTTCTGCGGCGGATGAGCCGCAGTGGCGCCGCCTGGGTGCAGCGCTGGCGGCTCTGCACCGCCAGAGCCTGACCCGCATGTGTGTGCCGGAGGATCGGGCCGGGGAGGCCTTCGGCTGGCCCCGGGACAATGTCATCGGCTCCTTCCCGCAGCGCAACGGCTGGGAGGCGGACTGGGGCCGGTTCTTCGTGGAACGGCGGCTCGCTCCCCAGCTGCAGCACCTGGCCAGCAGCGGCCATCCCCTGCGCCGAGCCGCCGCCCTGCTGGAGCGCACCGGCCAGTGGCTGGGGGCCCACCGCCCGGAGCCCTGCCTGGTGCACGGTGATCTCTGGAGCGGCAATGCCGCCGTCACCAGCGATGGCCCGGGGGTGATCTTCGATCCGGCGGTCCACCGGGGCGACCGGGAGGTGGACCTCGCCATGGCGCGGCTGTTCGGGGGCTTCCCCGACGCGTTCTTCGAGGGTTACCAGGACACCTGGCCCCTGCCCTCAGGGAACCGCTGGCGGCGTGACCTCTACAACCTCTATCACCTGCTCAACCACGCCAACCTGTTCGGCGGCAGCTACGTGGGGCAGTGCCAGGCAAGGATCGATGCCCTGCTGGCACTGGCGGGTTAGCCGAAGGGCTGCTTCAGCTGAGGTATTCCTTGCGCAGCGACTGAAGCTTCGCCATCACGGCGGAGCGCTTCTCACCGGTGGTGAGGTTGTTCCAGCTCCAGCTGCCCACCACCACCAGGCCAAGCAGTTCCAGCAGGCCCGGGACGATCGGCAGCAGGTTGATGGTGTCGAGCACGCCCTTGATCAGGATCTGGGCCACGATCACGGCCAGCAGCACGCCGGAGGCCTTGCCGATCCGGCCCACCTGGCTCCAGTCCACCTTGTCGAGGGTTTCGTTGACCTTGCCGATCACTTCGCTGTAGCGCTCAGTGAAGTCCACCTCGGTGGCGCTGCCGGTGCTGCTGTCGTCCTGCATGGTCTCCTTCCCTTCGCTCGTGCTGTCGATCATGGAAGGAGAGGTCTCCTGACGGAATGATGCATAACGTACCGGTGTGACCCCACAGACGCCAGAGCCGCTGGGCCTCGGTCGGCAGGCGCTGACGGTGCTGGAGGCCGTCCTGCTGGCGGCCGCCCCCGAGGAGGGCTGTGCCCTGCTGCTGGGTCGCCGCGACCCCTGCCGCGTCGAGCAGGTCTGGCCCTGTCTCAACGTCTGGGAGCCGTCGCCGGAGCGTCGCCGCCGCTTCGCCCTCGATCCCCGCGAGCAGCTGCAGGCGCAGAAATGGGCCCGGGCCCGGGGGATGAGCGTCCTGGGTTCGGCCCACAGCCACCCGCACTCGGCGCCGGTGCCGTCGGCGCTGGATCGCTCCTTCGCCTTCGCCCCCACCCTGATGCTGATCCTGGGGCAGGCCGATGGCCCTGCCGGGTCGGCGGCCGCCGGGGACGGGCCGTGGTCCCTGGCCTGCTGGTGGTTGCCGGAGCAGGGGGACCCCCGGCGGTTGCCATGGAGAATGGACGATTAGTGCGTCGTGGGCCTTCGCTGCCATGCTTCCTCCCGACACCAGCGCCGTCCAGCTCAGCCCCGATGAGGTGGTGCGCTTCTCCCGCCACCTCATCCTGCCGGAGATCGGCATGGAGGGGCAGAAGCGGCTCAAGGCGGCCTCGGTGCTGTGCGTCGGCACCGGCGGCCTCGGCTCGCCCCTCCTCCTCTACCTGGCCGCCGCCGGCGTCGGCCGCCTGGGCATCGTCGATTTCGACGTGGTGGATCACAGCAACCTGCAGCGCCAGGTGATCCACGGCACCAGCTGGGTGGGCAAGCCCAAGATCGAATCCGCCAAGGCCCGGATCCACGAGATCAACCCCCACTGCCAGGTGGATCTCTACGAAACGGCGCTCACCAGTGAGAACGCCCTCGAGATCATCGCCGGCTACGACATCGTCTGCGACGGCACCGACAACTTCCCCACCCGCTACCTGGTCAACGACGCCTGCGTCCTGCTGGACAAGCCCAACGTCTACGGCTCCATCTTCCGCTTCGAGGGCCAGGCCACGGTGTTCAACTACCAGGGCGGCCCCAACTACCGGGACCTGTTCCCCGAGCCGCCGCCGCCGGGCATGGTGCCCTCCTGCGCCGAAGGCGGTGTGGTGGGGGTGCTCCCCGGGATCATCGGCGTGATCCAGGCCACCGAGGCGGTCAAGCTGATCACCGGCATCGGCACCAGCCTCAGCGGCCGCCTGCTGCTCTTCGATGCCCTCAAGATGAGCTTCCGGGAGCTGAAGCTGCGCCCCAACCCGGAGCGTCCCGTGATCGACAAACTGATCGATTACCAGGAGTTCTGCGGCGTGGGTGGTTCGGCCCCCGGCCAGGAGGAGGCGGGCAGCGTGGCCACCATCAGCGTGGGCGAACTGAAAACCCTGCTCGATGGCCCCCACGACGACCTGCTGCTGCTCGATGTGCGCAATCCCCCCGAAGCGGAGATCGCGGCGATCCCCGGCGCCGTGCTGGTGCCCCTCGATCGGATCGAGAGCGGCGAGGCCATCGAGGAGGTGCGGCATCTGGCGAGCGGCAAGCGCCTGTACGTCCACTGCAAGCTGGGCGGCCGTTCCGCCAAGGCCCTGATCGCCCTGGGGCGCCACGGCATCGACGGGGTGAACGTGCAGGGCGGCATCGACGCCTGGAGCCAGGAGGTGGATCCTGACGTTCCGCGCTACTGATCCCCTCTCCCCCGCCCGGCAGCGGTGGCTGGAGCGCCGTCGCGCCGAAGCCCGTCGCCTGATCGCGCTCGAGAAGCGCTTCCTGCCGCTCCTGGTTACGGCCCTGCTGCCGATTCTGGTGATGCCCATCACGGCCACGCGGGGCTGGCCGGGCCAGGCCCTTCTGGCCCTGGTCTTCAATCTGTTGATCCTGCAGTCGATCCTCACCCTGCCGGTGATCGCCGGGGTGAGCTACTCCAGGCTGCGCCAGGAGATCTTCCGGGGGATCGGGGTGGTGGGGGGCGCCGGACTCTGGTTGCCGGTGCTCACCGGGACCTGGCACGGCGGCCTGTTCCGGGCGGTGGAAATGGTGCTGCTGAGTCTCTTTTTCCTGGCCACCTCCATACGGCTGGTGCGCCTGCTGGCCCGGGTGCCACGGGTGAACGTGCAGGTGATGGCCGGCGCCGCGGCGGGTTACCTGCATCTGGGTCTCACCGGCGGTGTGCTGGCCACCGCCACCCAGGTGCTCGTCCCCGGCAGCTTCAGCCTCGGCGCGGCCGCCAGCCACCAGGTGCTGCTCGATCGCCTCACCTACTTCAGCTTTGTCACCATCGCCGGCGTCGGCTACGGCGACGTGCTGCCTGCCAATCCGGTGGGGGAGCGCTTCGTGATCCTGCTCAGTGTCGCCAGCACCCTGTACGTGGCCCTGCTGGTGGGCCTGCTGCTGGGTCGGTTCATCGCCTCGGAGGAGGTGGAGATGCTCGAGCAGGACGAACTGGGCCTCGACCGGGTCGATGGGCCTGGGCAGCCCTGAGCGGCTGGCTCAGTAGTCGACACCGCGCTTGAGGTCAACGCCCCGCTCGGCGTAGTGCTTGTGGCACACCATCTCCGAGTGGACACTGGCCAGGTCGAAGTAGGCCGGCCGGCTCTTGCAGCGGCCCGTGATGATCACCTCGGTCTCGGTGGGCTTGCGCAGCAGGGTCTGGACGATCGGCTCCACCGGCAGCAGCTCCAGATCCACCGTGGGGTTGAGTTCGTCGAGGATCACGGTCTTGTAGAGGCCGCTGGCGATGGCGGCCCGGGCGATTTCCCAGGCCCGTTCCGCCTCGACGTAGTCGATCGGCTGCTGCTGGCCGCGCCACACGATCGCGTCCCGTCCCGAGCGCAGGTGATCCACCAGGTGGGGGTAGCTCTCCCGCAGGGCGGCGATGGCCGCGTCCTCGGTGTAGCCCGCCCCGCCCTTGAGCCACTGCAGGATCAGCACCCGGTGGCTCTTGTCCTGGCTGATGCCCCGGCCGATGGCCTGCAGCCCCTTGCCCAGGGCGCTGGTGGACTTGCCCTTGCCTTCGCCGGTGTAGATCTCCAGGCCCTCCAGACCCTGCTGGGGTCCGCTGTGGGCCCGCATCTCCGAGTGCAGATCGGCCAGCTGCACCAGCTGGCGCGGTGCCCCCCGCCCGGTGCAGATGATTTCCATCCCCGCCGGCTTGGTGGCCAGGGTGCGCACCACCGCCTCGGTATCGAGCAGGCCCAGGTCGAGCACGGGGTTGAGTTCGTCGAGCACCACCACCGAATAGAGGTTGCTGGCGATCGCCCCCTTGGCGATGTCCCAGCCCCGCTGGGCCTCCTGGTGGTCGAAACGGGTGGCCTCCGCGGCACTGAAGTAATCACCCCGGCCGGTGCGCACCTGGTCGATCAGGTGGGGGAAGCCCTGCTGCAGGGCCTCGATGGCGCTGTCCTCGTCGTAGGCGCGGCCGGGACCCTTGAGGAACCGCAGCAGCAGCACGCGGGTGCGCTTCTGCTCGCAGATTCCCAGCCCGATGGTGCGCAGCACCACCCCCAGGGCCGCCTGGCTCTTGCCCTTGCCTTCCCCGTCGTAGACGTGCAGCTGCCCGTGGGCGCGTTCATCGCTGCCCGCGGCGGTACGGATGCCGATGCCCCGTCCGGTGCCGCGCTGCGGGGTCTGGGTGCTGCGGGCGGCGGGGGTCATCGGCGGGCGGTACTGGTCCGGATGCTACCGAGCCTTGCCAGGATCTAGGCCATGCCCGCCACCCGCCGCCTCAGCCTGCTCGAAGCCCTGCCGCCCCCGCTGGAGCGTGGCCTGGAGTCCCTCTGCCGCCAGCTCGACGCCTTCCCCCAGGTGGTGGTGGCCTACTCCGGCGGTGTCGACAGCGCCCTGGTGGCCGCCCTGGCCGGCGACCGGCTGGGGGAGCGGGCTCTGGCGGTCACCGGCGTCTCGCCGGCCCTGGCCCCCCATCTGCGTCGGGAGGCCAGCGACCAGGCCCGCTGGCTGGGCCTGCGCCACCAGGAAGTGGCCACCGCGGAACTGGCCGACCCGGCTTACACCAGCAACCCCCAGGATCGCTGCTACGCCTGCAAGCGGGAGCTGCACCGGCTGCTGGCCCCGATCGCCGCCGCCGCCCGGGGGGCCCAGGTGCTGGATGGCGTCAACCGCGACGACCTTGGCGACCACCGGCCCGGGATCCGTGCCGCCCGGGAGTTCGGTGCGCGCTCACCGTTGGCGGAGGCCGGCATCGACAAGGCAGGGGTGCGCCAGCTCTCCCGTGCCCTCGGGCTGCCCTGGTGGGACAAGCCTGCCCAGCCCTGCCTCGCCTCCCGCTTCCCCTACGGCGAACCGATCAGCGCCACGCGGCTGGCCCGGGTGGCCGCCGCCGAGGACTGGCTGCGCCAGCAGGGCTTTCCCGAGCTGCGGGTGCGCAGCCAGGGGGAGACGGCCCGCATCGAGATCCCCGCGGCCGGGCTGCCGGCGGCGCTGGAGCGGCTGGCCCAGGGTGAGCTGCGCCCCGAACTTGTGGGGGTGTTCCGGGGCATGGGGTTCACCGCCGTGGCCCTCGACCTCGAGGGACTCGTGAGCGGCAAGCTCAACCGCGCCCTGGCACCGGAGCTGCCGTGAAGGGACACAGGAAAACCGCCGGAGAGAGGTCCCCGGCGGCTGGTGGTGGTTCACCGGCGCTCAGGCGCTGGCGAGGTGGGGCTCCCGCTGACTGTCGATCAGGGCCTCGGGCGTCTCGCGCCGGAAGCTGGTGAGCTTGTGGCGGCCGGCGCCCAGCTCCTCCCACAGGACCTGGCAGGCCCTCTCCGGCATGGTGTGATCACCGCAGGTGAACACGTCCACGGCCGCATAGCCCGATTCGGGCCAGGTGTGGATGGAGATGTGGGACTCGGCCAGCAACGCCAGGCCAGTGACGCCCTGGGGCTCGAAGCGGTGGGTGATCAGGTTGAGCAGGGTGGCACCAGCGCGTCTGGCTGCTGTCGTGATGGTGTCCCTGAGGAAAGCTTCGTCGTCGAGCCGTGCGCAATCGCAGTCGTAGAGCTCGAGGATGCAGTGTTTTCCTACCGCGTCGGTGGTGTCGCCAGGGGCGGAGACGGGGTGTGCAATGGCGTGGGTGGGGGAGGCGGCGGGCTTCCATCCCGGGTTGGGATGCAGGCTGGAGAGGGTCTGGTTCATCGAATCCGATCAAACAGGTCTCACCATACGCGCCGGAGCGCGGAACCGAGGTTCGCCAGGCTGCCTGCGGCAGCAGGGGGTTTGGGCCTCAGGCCACCAGCGCGCCGCTGCGCAGTTCCACCACCTGGCTGCGGGCCCGCCAGCCGGTGCTGAAGGCCTCCAGGTGGGTGGCGCTCACCAGGCACTGGTGGCCGTCCCCCACCGCCTCCAGCAGCAGTTGCTGGCGCCCCGGGTCAAGTTCGGCCAGCACGTCGTCGAGCAGCAGCAGCGGCGGCTGACCCACCACCTGGCCCACCAGCTCCAGTTCCCCCAGCTTCAGGGCCAGCACCAGGGTGCGCTGCTGGCCGGCGGAGCCGTAGCGCCGCGCGGCCTGGCCGCCGATCAGCAGGGCCACCTCGTCCCGGTGGGGACCCACCTGGCACTGGCCCAGCCGCTCCTCCTCGGGCCGCTGCTGGCGCAGCTGCTCCTCCAGGGCCTGGCGCCAGGGGCCCTCCTCGTCGCTGGCCTCGGCCAGCACGGTGCCGCTGATGTAGTCGAGCCGGAGCGGTTCGCCGGCCCCTCCGATGCGCTGCTGCCAGGCCGCCGCCAGCGGCTCCAGGCGCCGCAGGGCCCGCTGGCGGCGGCGGTGCAGGCGGGCGCCGACCAGGGCCATCTGGGCATCGAAGGCCTCCATCAGCTCCTGCCGCGTCCCGGCGCCCAGGCCACGGCGCAGCAGCTGGCTGCGCTGCCGCAGCAGCCGCCCGTAGCGGCTCAGCAGGGCGCCGTAGACCGGCTCCAGCTGCAGCACCACCCGGTCCAGCCACTGGCGCCGAAGGGCCGGCTCGCCCCGCACCAGGTCGAGGTCGAGGGCGCTGAAGCCGACGCAGCGCAGGGGGCCGATCAGGTCGAGCTGGCGCTCCAGCCGCTTGCCGTTGCGGAACGCCTGGCGTCCGCCGCTGCGCCGCAGCTCCAGTTGCAGGCTGTCCGCCTCATCGGTGAGGGCCCCCAGGCGGCTCCAGGGGTGGCCGTGGCCGATCAGATCCCGGTCAACGCTGCAGCGGTGGGAGCGCAGGCTGGTGAGCAGTTCCACCCCCTCCAGCAGGTTCGACTTGCCCTGGCCGTTGCTGCCGATGACGAGCAGCCGGGGCGCCTCCAGCGTCAGCTGCAGGCCGTCGATGTTGCGGAAATGCCGGAAGTCCAGGCGGTGCAGCCGGATGGTTCTGGGGCGGTCAGCCGCTAAGGTACCCCCATCGGCGGCCAAGGTTCCCCAGGGGGCTGGATCCACCGTGGCAGGGCATGTAGCTCAGTTGGATAGAGCGTCAGATTCCGGTTCTGAATGTCGGGGGTTCGAGTCCCTCCATGCTCGTCAGCCCAGTCACTCCTCTCGTTCGCCCCGCAGGTCGAGACCCATCGCCCGGATCCCCCCGGGATCGACCACGAACCCGGCCCGGGTGAGAGCCGTCACGGCTTCGGGCGGGGCGGACAGGGAGATGCTGCAACCGCTCAATTCTCGCCGCAGGCGGGCCAGGGCGGCCTGCACCAGGGCGCCGATCACCTCATCCCGGCAGGGGTCGGCGGGATCGGCCACCAGATCCCAGAGGTTGGCATTGAGGGCCTGATCGCTGGTGGCCCGCACGAAGCCCACCAGCTGGCCGGCGGGGTTGAGCACCACCAGATGCCAGGCGCTGCGCTCCAGCACCCGCTGCCAGCGGTCCGGGCTGCGGGGGGCATCCCCGCAGGCCACCAGCAGGCGGTTGAGGCTGGCTGGATCGGGGTCGTGCTGCAGCAGCAGGGCGTAGCCCTCCCGTAGGCGAGGGGTCGGGGGCTGGCTGCGGAAGGGGATCAACAGAGAGTCCAGGGAATCAGCCCGTGTTGCGCATGCCGGCGGCGATGCCGTTGATGGTGAGCAGGGCGCCGCGCAGCAGCTCGCTGCGGCTGTAGGTGCGGCCGTCGCCGCCCTCCGGCCCGTCGCCGGGCCCCTCGCTCATCGGCGGCTGCCGTTTCTGCTCCCGCAGCCGGCGCAGCAGCGCCACCTGCAGGTAGCCCAGGGGGATGATCGTGCGGTTGCGCAGGTCGACCGACAGCTGCAGGGCCGGGTCGCCGTCGAGGAGCCGGCTGTGGTTGCTGATGCGCAGCACCAGGGAGTGGGTGAGGGCGAATTCGCTGGCGATCGCCTCGAAGATCTGGGCGAACACCTCCTTGTTCTGGGGACGTCCCAGGGAGGTGACGTAGTGGCCGGCCAGCTCCAGGTCGACCTTGGAGAGGGTCATCTCCACCTTGGAGATCAGCATGCGGAAGAAGGGCCAGCGCTGGTAGAGCAGCTGCAGCAGCTCCATCTGCTCGCCGTCGGCATCAAGCTCGGCCTGCAGGGCCGTGCCCACCCCGTACCAGCTGGGCAGCAGGAAGCGGCTCTGGGTCCAGCCGAACACCCAGGGAATGGCCCGCAGGCTGGAGAGATCCTTGGCGCCACTCTTGCGCCGCGCCGGTCGGCTGGAGATCTGCAGCTTGCTGATCTCCTCGATCGGCGTCACCTGCTGGAAGAAGGCCACCAGATCGGGGTTGTCGTGAACCAGGGCCCGGTAGTGGTCGCGGGAGCGGGCCGCGAGCCGCTCCATCAGCACATTCCAGGTGGGGGTGTCGTCCACCGGGGTGCTCACCATGCTGTTCTGGAGCACGGCGGTGGTGACCGTTTCCAGGTTGTAGAGGGCCAGTTCCGGCAGGGAGTACTTGGAGGCCAGCACCTCCCCCTGTTCGGTGATCTTGATGCGTCCCTTGAGGGTGCCGCTGGGCTGGGCCAGGATCGCCTGGTAGGCGGGGCCGCCGCCCCGGCCCACCGAGCCGCCGCGTCCATGGAAGATGCGCAGGGCGACGTCGTGGGCATCGGCCAGCGACTGCAGGGCGATCTGGGCCCGGTGGATTTCCCAGTTGCTGGAGAGGAAGCCGGAATCCTTGTTGCTGTCGGAGTAGCCCAGCATCACCTCCTGGAGGGGCTGCTCGCCGTCGCTGTTGCTGATCAGCAGCTGGCGGTAGAAGGAATCAGCGAACAGGCGGCCCATCACGGCCGGGGCGCCCTGCAGGTCCTCGACCGTCTCGAACAGGGGGATCACCAGCAGGGCCGATTTCTGGGCCATCGGATCCACCAGTCCGGCCTCCTTGGCCAGCAGCACCACCTCCAGCAGGTCCGACACCGTGTGACTCATGGAGATCACGTAGGTGCGGCAGATGCGCCGGCCGAACTCCTGCTGCAGCCGCTGCAGCATGCGGAACACGGCGAAGGTCTCGGCGGTGGGGGCGCTCCAGCGGGCCGCCGGCGGCAGCAGGGGCCGGCGGGTCTTGAGTTCGCTCAGCAGCCACTCCACCCGCTGCTCCTCGTCCATCTCCCCGTAGGGCACCGGCAGCAGCAGATAGCGGCTGAGCTCGTCGATGGCGTCGCTGTGGCGGGTGCTCTCCTGGCGGATGTCGAGGCTGGCCAGGGAGAAGGCGAAGATGTGCACCTGGCTGAGCAGATCCTGCAGCGCTTCGCAGCTCAGGCCCGTGGCATCGAGGCTCTCCTTAATCAGCTCCAGGTCGGTGCGGAACTCCTCCACCGAGGCGTAATGCAGTTCCTGGGGCGGGGCCGGCTCCATCAGGCTGCTCAGTCCGGCCTCGTAGCCGGAGGAGCCGTCGCAGGGGGATTCCCAGCCCGCCTCGGCCAGCTGCTGGTTGCGCTGCTGGGTGAGCCGCAGGCGCTCCAGGGTGTAACTCAGCTTCAGCCGGTAGGGCTCGAGCCGGTAGCGGGCGGCGCGTTCCTCGTAGATCTCCGGGAAACGCAGCCGGTCCATCTCCAGGGATTCCAGCAGGGCGGGGCTCACCTGGCTCCACTGCATCGAGATGCTGAGCTGGTCGCGCAGGACCGACACCGCCTGGATGTAGCGGGCCAGCATCAGCTGCCGCTGGAAGCAGGCGGTGCGCCAGGTGACATCGGGGGTCACCGAGGGGTTGCCGTCCCGGTCGGACCCGACCCAGGAGCCGAAGGTGCAGAAGGCGTCCCGGGGGGGCTGCACGTCGGGGTAGCTGGCCGCCAGGGCGGCGCGGATGCGCTGGCGCAGCTGGGGCAGGGCGTCGAAGAGCACCTGCTGGAAGTAATGGAGGGCGTAGTCGACCTCATCGATCACCGACGGCTTGAACTGGTGCAGCTCATCGGTGCGCCACCACAGCCGGATCTCCTCCTCCAGCTGCTGGCGCAGCCGGTCGTTGTCGTCCGGGTTGCCCTGGCCGTTCACCTGCAGCTTCTGGATCAGGGCCGCCACCCGCCGCTGTTTGTGGCGCACGGTGTGGCGCACGATCTCGGTGGGGTGGGCGGTGAACACCAGCCGGATGTCCAGTTCCCGCAGCAGGCCCTCCAGCTGGCCCGGCGGCACGTTCAGGGCCCGCAGGCGCTCGAACAGCTGGCGGAAAGTGGCCGGATCGCTCTGGCTGGCCAGGGGCGGCAGGAAGGGGTCGTTGCTGGCGGGGGCGGGGGCCCGCTTGATGCTCTCGAGGTAGCTGTCCTCCTCGATGTGCTGCTCGAGGATGTTGACGAGCTGGAAGTACAGGGAGAAGGCCCGGGCCGCGGCGATCCCCTCGGCCAGGTCCATGGCCTTGATCAGCGCGATGATGCCGTCGGTGTCGACGGCGGAGCTGGCCTCCGGGTCGAGGCCCGGAGCCACCGGCCCACTCAGTTCCTTGAGCCGCAGCAGCCGCTCCACCTGCTCGGGCGGGCATTCACTGCGCAGCACCGTCTGCCAGAGATCCTCCACCAGCTCCAGCCGCTCGGTGAGCAGTCGGATCACCCCAGGTGAGGCCTCGGCGGGAACGACCGAGGGCTCGGTCAGAAGTAGCCGCATGGGGGCGGTGGGCGCGGGGGTGGTGTTCATGATCCTCCAGGAACCTGGGCTGCTTCTGTCGCCAGCCATGCGTCCAGGGCCCTCTCCCGCCGTTCGAGAGCCACGGCCTCGCTGCCGATGATCGCACCGATGCTTTCGCCGCGCCCGTGGCGCGCCAGCCATCGCATCGCCTGGTTGCCGCCGGCGAGGAGCTCGTGGAGGGGCGCCAGCCAGCGCGTCAGCCCCAGCTCGGCCGCCAGCGGCGCCATCGCCTCCAGTTCGGTGGCGATCCAGTCGCGGGCCTCCAGCGTCTCCCCGGTGCGCCAGTGCACCAGCCGGGCCTGGAGGCTGGTGCGGGCCGCCGCCCGGTCGTTGGCATCGGCGATCGCCTCCAGCTCGGCGGCCCCGAACCGGCCGACAGCCAGGGGATCCTGGCCGCCGGGATCCCGCAGCAGCTGCTGCAGGCGCAGTTCGGTGAAGGCGGTGACCGCCAGCAGCAGCATCGGGTCGTCGATCAGATCGCAGATGCGGATCTCCAGGCGGTTGAGGCCATGGGGACGGTCGTCGCCGTTGGGCCGCACCGACGTCCAGAGGTGGCGCACGTTGCGCATCGCCCCGGCGGCCAGCTGCTCCTCCATCCAGTCGATGTAGTGGTGGTGGTCCCGGAACAGGGGCACCAGGGGGGGCGTGATCGGGAACTGCAGCCAGCGCTGGGAGTGGGCCCCGGTGACTTCCCCGTCAAGGAAGGGGGAGCTGGCACTGAGGGCCAGCAGCAGGGAGGCTTCGCAGCGCAGCAGGCGCAGGCCCGCGAACAGGGCGTCCATCGCCGTCAGGCCCAGGTTGATGTGGACGCTGGCGGTCACCACCCGGGTGCCGTAGGTGGCCTCGATGTAGGCGTGGTAGGGGTTCTCGGGGTCGGAGCGCTCGAAGCGGCGGCTGTCCCCCAGGCTCAGGGTGCTGCCCGGCAGCAGGGTGAGCCGGCGGGGCTGGAGCCAGCGGCGCAGGCGACGGCGTGGCTCCAGCAGCAGTTCCAGCTGGGCGGTGTAGGAGGCCTCGGGCGGGGTGACGTACTCGAGGTTGCGGTGGTCCGGTTCGGTCATGAACCCCGCCAGCTCGGCGGCCGCTTCGGAGGAGCAGCCCACCACCGTGCCGTCGGCCCGGCCGGTGTACATCTCCACTTCGAAGCCCTTCAGCAGCAGGGGAGCGCTCATGGCGTCGCGCCGGACCCGTCGGCTCCGGCCGGCTCCAGGCAGGCGAGGGCCTTGAGCATGCCGCGGGCCTTGTTGCGGGTTTCCTGGTACTCCGCTTCCGGGCGGGAGTCGGCCACGATTCCGGCACCGGCCTGCACCTGCACCCGCCAGCCGCCCTCGGGGTGGGGGAGCACCACCATGGTGCGGATCGTGATGGCCGTGTTGAGGGCCCCGGCCAGATCCACCGCCCCGTAGACGCCTGAGTAGGGCCCGCGGGCCTCCGGTTCGAGGGCGTGAATGAGCTGCATGGCGCGGATCTTGGGGGCGCCGCTGACGGTGCCCGCCGGGAAGGAAGCCATCAGCAGGTCCCAGATGTCGTGATCCTCGGTCAGCAGCCCCTCCACCTCGCTGACGATGTGCATCACGTGGGAGTACTTCTCGATCACCATCAGCTCGGTGACCTTCACCGTGCCGGCCCGGCAGACCCGGCCCAGGTCGTTGCGGCCCAGGTCGACCAGCATCACGTGCTCCGCCCGCTCCTTCGGATCGGCCAGCAGCTCCTCGGCCAGGGCCCGATCCTGGGCGTCATCGGCGCCACGGGGACGGGTGCCGGCGATGGGCCGCAGGGACGCCTTCACCCCTGCGGCGCAGGGCTCCGCCTTCACCATCACCTCGGGACTGGAGCCGATCAGGTGCCAGTCGCCGAAGTTGAAGAACGCCATGTAGGGCGAGGGGTTGACCATCCGCAGGCTGCGGTAGAGATCGAAGGGGTCGTGGGTCACCCTGGCTTCGAAGCGCTGGCTCAGCACCAGCTGGAACACGTCGCCGGCGGCGATGTGCTCGGCCGCGGCCGCTACGGCGCCCTGAAACTCCTCCTGGTCCCGGTTGCTGCGGGTGGCCAGCTCGGCGCCGCTCGCCTCGTGCCAGGCCAGCGGCTTGACGTGCGCCGGCAATGGGGCGTGCATGCGGGCCTCGAGGGCTTCGATGCGGGCCGCCGCCCGGTCGTAGGCCTCACCGGGATCGGCGCCTGTGGAGAGATCCACGTAGGCCACCGCCGTGATCTGACGCTTCACCTGGTCGAACACCAGCAGGCTGTCGGCCAGCATCCAGCAGCCGTCCGGCGGCGCCCCGTCCGGGGCGTCGTGGACCGGGACGCTGGGCTCGATCCAGCGGATCAGTTCGTAGCCCCAGAAGCCGAACAGCTGGGCCACCGCCGGCAGGCCCTCCACCGGGCCTGGGCGCAGGGGGGCCAGCGCCTCCCGCAGCAGGGTGAAGGGGTTGCCCTGGAGCTGCTCGCTGCGGCCATCGCGCCAGCGCCGCTCCCCCTGGTCGCCCCGGCAGGTGAGGGTCCAGAGCGGGTCGCTGACGACGAAGCTCCAGCGGCCCAGCTGTTCGCCCCCCTCCACCGACTCCAGCAGCACCCCATGGCTGCCGCCCGCCCCCACCTTCAGCCAGGTGGTCAGGGGGGTCTCGAGGTCGGCGGGCCAGCGCTTCCAGAGGGGCAGGAGATTGACGGCCAAGTCAGCACCTGCCTCCCCACCGGCGATCCGGGCGAGGAAGGCGCTGCGATCAGAACCGGGCATCACGGCGACAGGCAGGCAAAAAAAACGGGGCTCTCGGCCCCGCCGTTATAGGTGCTGGCCGGTCAGGCTCAGGCTTCGTGGGTGGCCTTGCCGCTGAACTTGAGGCTGGCGGGGTTGGGGTTGGCGCCGATGCTGCGGGGGGTGTGGCCCACCATGACGCGGCCCTCGTTGACCTTCTCGGGGAAGACGCCGTCCTTGGGGTGCAGGAACTCGGTGTCGCCGCCCGGGTAGATCCGGTAGATCTTGTAATCCTCGATCCGGGGCTTGAACTTGGTGCGCAGCTGGGTGCCCAGGGCCAGGCACTGCTCCTTGCGGGCGAAGTACATCAGGTTGTCGCCTTCGTGCATCTCCGCGGCGCCGCCGGTGGGGAGCTCGAACGCCTGGGCCGTGGTGCTGCTCCAGGTGATGGCGTACTTCTCCTCGGTCTCCGCCGAGTTGAGCAGGCCACCGGTGCTGCCGATGGACTTCGGAAGTTGACCGTGGAGGGCCGTATCAGGCATGGCTCGCAGACCGTTTCAGGCGGAAACTAGCACCGTGTTTTTGGGCTTCCGGGCGCCCCCGGCGGACTCTTCACACCCGTCAACAAACCCGGCCGCCGCCGCCTCAGCCGCCGCGCTCGGCGGCCGGGAAGAACACGGTCAGGTTGCTGCCCCCCCGCTCGGTGAGCCGGCCCCCCAGGCGGTGGAACAGCCTCTGGGTGGCCTGGCGGCTGAGCTGCAGGCTGCCGGTCTCCGGGTTCCAGCTGAGCACCGGACCCACCGGCATCGGCACGGCGGCCGCCAGCCCATCGGCCTCGCGGCTCTCGGGATCGTCGCTGCTGAGCTGGAGCTTCAGCCGCGAGCCCGCCGGCAAGAGCCGCAGCCGCACTTCACTGCCGCTGGGCAGGCTGCGGCTGAACCGGTCCATCAGGCCGCCGAGCATGGTCTCCAGCCGGCTGGGATCGCTCATCACCGGCGGCAGGTCGGCGGCGATCTCAAGCACCAGCCGCAGGTCGCGGCGGCCCAGCTGGCGTTGCCAGAGCTCCTCCAGCTGGTAGAGCAGCCGGCTGAGGTCCGTGCGGGCCAGTTCGCTGTCGCTCAGGGGCTGACCACTGCCGGGCTGGCGCTGCAGTTCCGCTGCCAGGAAGATGAGGCCGAAGCGGTCGATCTGTTCGCTGCACTCCCCGTCGATCTGCTCCAGCCGCTGACGCACCACCGCCGGCAGGTCGCTGCGGCGCAGCAGGGAACGGATCAGGGTGCGGATCGTGGCCAGGGGGGTGCGCACCTCGTGGGTGAGGGCCTCGAGCAGGGCCAGTTCACTGCTGACGGCGTCGCCGCCCTCGCTGCGTTTCTCGCCGTGCACGAGCGGCTGCAGGGTCACGCTGGGGGCCATGGCGGCCAGGCGCTGGGCCAGCAGGGGCCAGAAGCGGCTGTCCAGGTCGGGGTCGTTGCTGAGCGGGCCCAGCAGCTGCAGGCGGCGGCGCAAACCCAGGCCCGCGGCCGGATCGTCCAGGGCCAGACGGCGATCGAGCAGTTCCAAGGCGGCCGAGAGGGTCGGGGCGTCGAAGCGCACCACCAGCCGGCGTGCCTGCGGTGGGCCGTCCAGGGCCAGGGCCACCTGCAGCACCGGGGTGATCAGCACCAGCAGCGGATCGGTGCCATCGTCCTCCCGCAGGCTGAGGCGCTGAAAGCCCCCCGGCCGGCCGGCCGTGCCCCGTGGGGGCGTCCCATGGGCGGCCGGCAGGGGCGCCATCCCCGGCAGCAGCGGCAGACCCGGGGGCATCAGGTTGCCCACCTCGGCCGGCGTCCAGACCCAGCCGTCGAGCCACTCCAGCAGGGCAGGTTCGTAGAGGGCCGGCAGGGGGGCCGCCAGCCACACCCCCGGCTGGGGCGGGGCGGCCCCCAGCAGGTCGGCCTGCACCGTGGCCAGGGCGGCCCACCACTGGCGGCGGACGCTGTCCTCATCCCCCCGCCCGGCCGGGACCCCGGCCGCCAGCAGGCTGCGCAGGTCCCCCAGGCTCACCACCATCGCCGCTGGCTGCGGCTGCGCCGGGCCACGGAGGCGCAGAGCCCGAGGCTGATGCAGTTGACGAGCATGGCCGAACGGCCGTAGCTCAGGAAGGGCAGTGGAATGCCGGTGATGGGTCCGAGGCCGATGGTCATGTTGATGTTCACCACCACCTGGAACATCAGCATGGCGCCGATGCCCACCACCACGAGCGATTCGTAGTCGCTGCTCGCCCGGCCGGCGATCTGCAGCAGGCGCCAGATCAGCACCACGAAGCCCACCACCACCAGCATCGAGCCGATGAAGCCGGTCTCCTCGCCCAGGGCGCTGAAGATGAAATCGGTGTGCTGTTCGGGGATGAAGCGCAGCTTGGTGAGGGAGCCGTTCATCAGGCCGGTGCCCCACAGCTGGCCGGAGCCGATCCCGACCTTGCTCTGCAGCAGGTGGTAGCCGCCCCCGAGGGGATCCTGGGCCGGATCGAGGAACAGGGTGAGCCGGGCCCGCTGGTGGGGCCGCAGTCCGTGCTCCCACAGCCAGGGGGTCCCCACGGCGAACAATCCCTGCACCGCCAGCACCAGGGCCAGCCCGATCCGTTTCCAGGGCAGGGAGCGCCAGGCCACCCAGCCCATCAAGGGGATCCAGCCCAGCAGCAGCCAGGGCAGGGTGCCGGCCATGATCGCGGTGAACAGGGGCGAGAGCAGCAACAGCAGCCAGGTGGCGGGCATGCCCGACCAGAACAGCATCACCAGCAGCACCGCCCCGAAGACCAGCGACGTGCCCAGATCCGGCTGCACGAACACCAGCAGCCAGGGCAGGCTGATCATGGCCACCGGCCGCAGCAGATCAATCGGCCGCTCCACCGGGTACTTGGAGAGCACCCCCGCCAGCAGCAGGATCGCCGCCACCTTGGCGAACTCCGAGGGCTGCACGTAGAAGCCGCCGATGTTGATCCAGCTCTGGGCGCCGAGGGCGCTGACCCCGATCACCCGCACAGCGATCAGGCTCGCCACCATCAGGAAGTAGATCGGCCACTGGAAGCGGGCGATGCGCTCCAGGGGCACCCGGGCCAGCAGCAGGGCCACCACCAGGCCCACCGCTGCGATGATCCAGTGCTGGTACCAGTCGGTGGTGGCCTGCTGGCGCTGGGTGCTGGCGATCAGGACGCCCGCCAGCAGGGTGAGGGCGATGGGGATGCCCCAGAGGAGGGGATCGAAGCCGGGGCCGCGCCGCTTCGCCCCCTTGGCGGCGAAGCCACCGCGCCGGGGGCTGAGGACAGCCATCGCCTCAGGCGAGGGCCGGGCTGAGGGCGCAGCCGGCACTCAGCCGTTCGGCCAGCTCGGTGAAGGCACGACCGCTGGCCGAGCCCGGTGCCGACAGCACCACCGGCAAGCCCCGCTCCCCGCCCTCGAGCACGGGCATCTCCATGGGCAGCTGGGCCAGCAGGGGCACGCCCGCCTCGTCGGCCAGCCGCTGGCCGCCACCGCTGCCGAACAGGGCGTAGCGGCGATCGGGCAGATCGGGGGGGATGAAGGCGGTCATGTTCTCGACCACCCCGAGCACCGGCACGCCCATCTGCAGGAACATCGCCAGGCCGCGGCGGGCATCCTGCAGCGACACCAGCTGGGGGGTGGTGACGATCACCGCGCCGGCCATGGGCACGGCCTGGGCGAGGGTGAGCTGGGCGTCGCCGGTGCCAGGGGGAAGATCCACCACCAGCACGTCCCGTTCGCCCCAGTTCACCTGATAGAGGAACTGGCGGATGATTCCGTTCAGCATCGGCCCGCGCCAGACCACCGGCTGGTTCTCCTGGATCAGCAGGCCCATCGAGACCATGACGATGCCGCAGGTCTCGATCGGCTCCAGCACCTGGTCGTTGCCGCTGCCCGACACCTGGGGGCTGCGGTCGGCGACGCCCAGCATGGTGGGGGCATTGGGCCCGTAGATGTCGGCATCGAGCAGGCCCACCCGCAGGCCGGAAGCAGCCAGGGCACAGGCCAGGTTCACCGCCACCGTGCTCTTGCCCACGCCGCCCTTGCCGCTGCTGACGGCGATCACCTGGCGCACGCCGGGGATGCCCTGCCGTTCCGGCAGCTGGGCCCCGCCGGGGCCGTGGCCGGCGGCGCCGATCGGGCCCGATGACGGGGCGGCGGCGGGCTGGGCCAGTTCGATCTGCACGTCGTTGATGCCCTCCACGGCCAGCAGGGCGCTGCGGGCCTCGGCGGCGATGCGCTCCCGCTGGCTGTTGGCGAAACCGGGCAGGGCGAGGCGGAACACCGCCCGGCCGCCCTGCTGGCGCAGGTCGCTGATCCAGCCCAGCTCCAGCAGGCTGCGGCCACTGCCGGCGTCGCGGAGTGGCTGCAGAGCCTCGAGGAGGGTGTCGGCGCTGGCCATTCGGCGGCGTCAGGTTCGGGTTGGAAGGCGATCCTAGGGGCGGCCCCTTGCCCAGCCCGTGACAGACGCTCTCGAACCCTTGTGGGACCCCCCGGCGGGCTGAAAAGGTGTGCGGATGTTCCGCGCCCGCCGCGCTGCCGTTCCATGGAGATGCCACCTGCCGATTCCCGCAGCCGCGCCAAGGCCCTGCTGATGGGCCTGCAGGACTCGATCTGCGCGGGTCTCGCCAGCCTCGATGGCGGGGCCGACTTCGAGGAGCAGAGCTGGGAGCGGCCGGAGGGCGGTGGCGGCCGCTCCCGGGTGATGAAGGACGGCCGCGTCTTCGAGCAGGGCGGGGTCAACTTCTCCGAGGTGGAGGGGGAGCGATTGCCCCCCTCGATCCTGTCCCAGCGCCCCGAGGCGGTGGGCCACCGCTGGTTCGCCACCGGCACCTCGATGGTGCTGCACCCCCGCAACCCCTATGTGCCCACGGTGCACCTCAACTACCGCTATTTCGAGGCGGGGCCGGTGTGGTGGTTCGGCGGCGGCGCCGACCTCACCCCCTACTACCCCTTCCTGGAGGATGCCCGCCACTTCCACCGCACCCTGAAGGGGGCCTGCGACGGGGTGGATCCGGCCTATTACAAGGTGTTCAAGCCCTGGTGCGACGAGTACTTCTTCCTCAGGCACCGGGGTGAGACCCGCGGCGTGGGCGGCATCTTCTACGACTACCAGGACCCCGGCGGGGTGCTCTACAAGGGCGGTGACCCCGAGGGGCCGGCGGCGGCGGCCAGCGCGGCCGTCGGGCCGCTCCATCAGGACTGGGAGCAGCTCTTCGCCCTGGCCTCGGCCTGCGGCAATGCCTTCCTGCCGAGCTACGTGCCGATCGTGGAGCGCCGCCATGGGCTGGACTGGGGCGACGTGGAGCGTCAGTTCCAGCTGTACCGCCGCGGCCGCTACGTGGAGTTCAACCTCGTCTTCGACCGGGGCACGATCTTCGGCCTTCAGACCAACGGCCGCACCGAGTCGATCCTGATGTCGCTGCCGCCCCTGGTGCGCTGGGAGTACGGCTACACGGCTGCCGAAGGCAGCCGCGAGGCCCTGCTGACCGAGCTGTTCACTCGTCCGCAGAACTGGCTTGAAGACCCTTCCCTGGAGGAGCGCTGCCGACCCCACCAGGCGGTGGGCTGAGGGGCATGGCGGTGGCCGGGCTGCGGCCCAGGCCCAGCTCGAGGGCGGTCACGATCCGCTCGGCGATGGCCATCACCGTGGCGGAACGGGTGGCAGGGTTGCGCAGGGCGCGCTCCAGCTGCCCCTCCAGCTTGCCCACCTCCAGCAGGGCGATGCCCCGCCTGGGCCCGCCGAGGCCGCCGCGGAAGGCCATGGGGAATCCACCGAAGGCCTCGGCCAGGCTTTCGTCGAGGGAGCCGAAGGGGCGATGCAACGGCGGGATCAGCCCCGACCCGATCCCGTCGGGGCCCCAGGCATCGAAGTGGATCTCCAGGGCATAGCCGCCGCTGGCGGCGTGCTGGCGGCCCACGCTCCAGTTGGTGCTGGGGTGGTTGCCGTCCGGGATCGTGCGGAAGGGCGGGCGGTAGGAGCTGATGCGCAGCCCCCGTTGCTGGCCCAGGGTGACCACCGCCTCGGCGACGACCATGTTCCAGTAGAGCTCGTCGCTGATGCCTGGGTACATCGGCGGCGCCCCGGCGGCCACGGCGGCGCCGCTGGTGCCGGCGCCGTTCATCCCCTGGGAATCGGCATGGCCGGCCAGCACCAGGATCGGGGTGTCCGGATCGACGGGGCGGGTGCCGATCCAGTCCCGGCCCAGGCGGCTGCGGGGACCGGTGATCGGATCGATGCTGGCCAGCGCCGGCGCCTGGATCGGTCTGGCCGGCACGGCCGCCTCGGCGCCATGGGCCAGGGGCGCCAGGGGGCCGAGTCCGCTGATCAACAGGGCCGGCCCCAGCAGCCAGGTCGGACGACGGGAACCCATGGGCTCAGATCGGCGAGGAGAGCAGGGAGCCGTCGCTGGCGAGCTGGAGCCCGGGGCCCAGTTCCCGCTCGATGGCGATCAGTTCGTCGCGGTGGGCGCGCAGGCGCAGGGTGCTGCCGCCGTCGCTGTCGCCGCTGATCAGGCGCAGCTCCAGGCTTTCGGGCCGGGCGGCCCGGCGCCGGTAGATCACCCCGGCCAGGGGCCCCACCAGGGCCAGCAGCAGGGGCCACCAGCCGAGGGAGGGCAGCACCTGGCGCAGCACCAGGCCCAGGCAGGCGGCCCCGACACTGCCCAGCAGCGAGAGCAGCAGGGCGAGGGGCAGGCTGGAGCGCACCTGGCCGCGGAAGCGCAGCAGCTGGCGCTCGGGGTCGCCGGCCTCGGTGTGCCAGCCCCGGGCGGTGAGCCAGTCGGAGAGGCCCTCGAGCACCTGGACAGCTGGCTGGGGGGAGTGCACGTCCACCACCGTGGTGCGGTCCTTGCTGGCGGCCCTCAGAAAGAAGACCAGGCCGATGGCCATCAGCAGGGTGAGCAGAAGGGTGGAACCCAGGGTGGGCATGGCGGCGCAGCCTTTCGGGCCCGCATTCTGGCCCGGCCGGCCCTTTCGGCGGCTGCCGTGGGCGACGATGGCCGCCACCCCCCTGTTCCCCCATGGCCCAGACCCCTTCCAGCGGCAGTACCAGCCCCGGTCCGCCGGCCCGTTTCGCCGTCTTCGACCACGACCTCGACGCCGCCTGGGCGGAGCTGTTCGGCAAGGCCCGGGCCCTGGCGATCGACACCGAGGCCATGGGGTTGATCCATGGGCGTGACCGCCTCTGTCTGGTCCAGATCTGCGACGACGACGACAACGTCTGCTGCATTCGGGTGGCCCGGGGGCAGACGGAGGCGCCGCGGCTGAAGGCCCTGTGCGAGAACCCGGCGATCGAGAAGGTGTTCCACTTCGCCCGTTTCGACGTGGCGGCGCTGGCGGAGAACCTCGGCATCGCCGTGGACCCCGTCTTCTGCACCAAGGTGGCCAGCCGCCTGGCCCGCACCTACGCCCCGCGCCATGGCCTCAAGGACGTGGTCAACGAGCTGGTGGGAGTCGAACTCGACAAGCAGGCCCAGAGCTCCGACTGGGGCCGGGTGGAGGAGCTCAGCGACACCCAGCTGGCCTATGCCGCCGGTGACGTGCGCTGGCTGCTGGCCGCCCGGGACCGGCTGGAGGTGATGCTGCGCCGGGAGGAGCGCTGGGAGCTGGCCCGCCGTTGCTTCGCTTGCGTGCCCGTCTTCTCCGCCCTCGACCGGCAACGGTTCAACCAGGTGTTCGAGCACTGAGTTCCGGCGCGCCGGGCGGCCCGTCTGTGGTGGCGCTCAGTCCTCGATCATGAACAGGTCGTCCTCCCCCACCGAGCGCAGCTGCCCGTCGAACAGCTGGCCCCGGTCGAGGCCGCTGGCCCTGGTTTCCTCCAGCAGCCGCTCCGCCAGGGCCAGCTTGGCGGCGGTGTCCCGGAGCCCTTCCTTGGCCGCCAGGATCTCCACCCGCCGGCGGGCCGCCGCCAGGCTGATGCCCAGATGGGTGGCCAGATGACCGCAGGCGGCGTTGAAGCTGCGGTCGGGGATGCCGGGCATCGGTGCGGAGGACAAGGGGGCGGTCGGCCCCATCATCCCCCTACCCCGGCAGCAGCCGCTCCCGGATCAGGGCCGCCAGCCGGTCGCTGCCGCCGGCCGGCCCCATCCGGCGCCGGCCGATGCGGCCCAGCCGGGCCCGCTCCCCGTCGTCGGCCAGCAGGGCGAGCAGCCGCTGCCGCAGCTCAGCCGGGCCATGGCAGGGCTGCACCGCCCCCCCGAGGAGCCGGCTCTGGCGGCGGGCGAAGCCGGCCTTGAACTGGGGGCCAGGCCCCGGCAGCGACAGGGCCGGAACTCCCAGTCCCACCAGCTGTTCGGTGGCGGTGCCGGCGGTGGCCAGCCCCAGCTCCGCCAGCGGCGCCCAGGCCGCGAACCGGCCCGGACCCACCAGCAGCTCGAGGGGGCCGCGGCGCCAGAGGGCCGTGGCCCCCGAGCCCTCCGGTGGCGTGCCGGGGGCGAAGCCCGCCGCCGCCAGGGTGTCGGCCAGTTCGGCGGCGTCGGGACGGGAGCCGGTGGCCAGGAGCACGCTGATCGCTGGGCACCCCTCGGCCGGCGGCAGGGCCGCCAGCAGGCCGCGCAGGTTGGCGATGGCCTCGGGCAGGCGGCTGCCGGGCAGCAGCAGCAGGCGGCGCCGTCCCTGCAGCCAGGGGGGCAGCGGCGGGGCGGGGGCGAAGCCATCCATCATCGGATTTCCTGGGGCTAGGGCCCGCACCCCATGGCGCCGCAGCCCCCGGGCGGTGAGGCGATCGCGCACCGCCACCAGCCGGCAGCGGCGGTGGCCCATCAGGGCCCACTCCCAGGGATCCCATTCGCTGCCCTTGGCCCGGTGGTAACCATCGGCCAGGGGGGAGCGGCCCCAGCCGGCTGGAGCGGGCGAGGCCCAGGTGTGGTCGCTCTTCGGGGTGCCAAGGAAGCCGTAGGGGCCGCCCCCGGCCCAGGCCAGCAGCAGGGGCAGCAGGTCGCCCACCGCCAGGATCGGCAGACCCTGCCGGCCCCAGCGCCGCACGATCCGCCACTGGTGCCAGCTGAGCAGCGGCAGCCCGGCGGCCAGGTCCTGCAGCAGCCCCGTCAGGCTCTGGTTGCTGAAGCCGCCGCTGGGCAGCGGCTGCCGCGGGCCCACCCGCCGCAGCTCCCCGGCCGCCTCGGCGCCGGCGTAGGCCTGGCCGACCCCCACCAGAGGAAGTACGGCCACCTCCAGGCCGGGGGCCTGCTGCCTGAGGGCCTCGATCAGCCGCAGGGCGATCAGATCCTCCCCATGGCCGTTGCTCAGAACCAGCAGACGGGGGGGGGACATGCCATGGCTGATACGATCCGCTGCGGGGAGTTTGCTCCCCGGCAGGCGGCATGGCCAAGTGGTAAGGCAGAGGATTGCAAATCCTTTATCCCCAGTTCGAATCTGGGTGCCGCCTCTGCAACAACCGGGGGTTACCTGGCCGTTCCCCAGCGGGGGGAGTCCGGCACGGTGACCGCCCATCGATGGCAGACTGCACCTGACATGCCGATGAGAACTGCGGTGGCAGCCAATTCCCCGGAAGAGTCGGATCCCTTCCTGGCTCTGCTCAGCGAGGAATGTCTGGAGATGATTGAAAAGATCCAGGCCTATCGCGAAAGAATTCAGCTTCCCTCCACGACCACGGCCATTCTGGAGGATGCAATCATCGAGTATTACACCGCACTTAAAAGAGTCGGCAACTGGTGAACGGTTCCCGGTGATCGGGCCACCGTCCTCTGACCCCATTGCGGTCTCCAACCTGCCCGGGCCTCAGACCATCTGACGTTCAACCGTTCTCCTCCTCGGAACGTCTGATCTTCAGGCCGGCCGGCCGGGCGGTTGCCGCGACCCCTCCCCGAGGATCAGATCCGCCCGCTTCCTGTGCAGGCTCATCGAGGATTCCGTCAGCACGACCCACTGGGCCAGGGTGGAGCAGTGTTCGCCGAAGGGTGGCAGATCCAGGCGCAGGGGACGCCAGGCGCCCGCATCGATCTCCTGATTGAGTCCCGACTGGGGCAGATCGTCATTGGTGACGATCAGCCAGCGGTACTTGCTCTTGAAGTGGTCGAGATAGTCCCGCACCAGCTGGTTGGGAAGATGCTGGAGCACATCCTTGACCAGGATCAGATCGGCAGGGGGGAGGCTGGCCAGGTCGTCGAACAGCTGGAAGCGAACCGTGTCGCTGGCATGGCGTTCGCGGTTGGCGGCCACCACCGAATCGACGATGTCGACGCCTGTGTAGGTGATGTCCCCCCAGTGGATCAGGCGGGAGAACTGCCAGTCGCCGCAGCCGAAATCAACGACGCTGCCGATGTCATTGAGTTGCAGGAAGCGCTGCAGGGTGGCGATGTATTCGCCGTTGAACTCCGGCCTTGATCCCTGGCCCGAGCCTCCCCCCCAGGTGTCACGCTGATAGATGCGGGTGAAGGCGTCCTTAGTCGACATGCCGGTTGCCGGGTCATCGGCACCCTAGCGGCGGCGTTCGATCGGCCCGCCGTTGCGGCTCAGGGGAGAACGCCCATGAGCAGCGAGATGATGGCGAAGCCCACGACGCCCACCAGGGCCAGCAAAGACGTGGATGGGGGCATGGCCATCTCCCGGACGGATGAATCATAAAGAGAATCTGAAGAGCGGCGTTCCCGTCTGTGGCCTTCGTTGCCGATCGTCATCTCCGCCCGCCCTCCCGCTCCCGGCCCGCTCAGGGGGCGGCCTCCACCCGCCACTGCCGCCCTTCCGGGCCGGTGGCCTCGCAGCGAAAGGAGCGACTGTCGAGCAGGCACTGGCCGCTGGCCAGCTCGGCCCTGGTCAGCCCGAGCGCGGCCTCCCCGTCACCGTATCCCGCCTGCCCCACGGCACTGATCCGCAGCCGCACCGGCCAGCGCGGCTCACAGCGGCTCCGCTGACAGGCCATGGCGGCGGAGCCTTCCGCCAGCACCCCGGCGAAGACCAGCTGGCGGTCGACAAACGAGTTGTCGCCACCGGGCTGCAGGAACCGGACGCTGAGCAGGCCCTCCATCTGCTGGTCCAGCCGCAGCAGGCGGCAGCTGGCGGGGGGCGGCACCGGGCCCGTGCCGGAGGGGGTGATGACGCGGCAGCGGCGCAGGGGCCTCTCCCAGCGGCCGAAATCGTCGCCGGAGAGTTCCCGCGCCTCCAGGGGTGCCCGGAGGACGCCCAGCACAACCAGCAAGGCCAGTCCCGCCAGGGCCGCAGGGCCCGGCCGGAGCTTCAATAGCCCGAATCGGCGACGCAGATGCCCTGGCAGCTGATCCCATTGCTGGCGGTCCGTCCGCAGTGGTTGCACAGCACCGGATCGGCGGCGGGGACAGAGGGTGTGCCCGTGGTCGTCGTGACCGTCGCCGTCACCGTCACCGTGGAGGAGGGCGCGGCGGCGTGTCCGACCGGGGAGGTCGCCGGCCCGAGGGCAGCGGGATTGGTCATCGCGTGTCCCCGGGGGGAGGATCGGATCGATCATGGCAACGGACCGGGACCTGCGTGATCGCCATGGCCGACCCTGCCGCCATCCTGCCCGCTCCGGAGCCGTCGCTCATCACCGGGGTCGGGGTCGGCACCTGGGCCTGGGGCAACCAGTTCCTCTGGGGGTACGACCCCGCCCAGGACGACACCCTGGCCGCCTGCTTCCGCCGCGCGGTCGACCTGGGGCTGACGTTCTTCGATACGGCCGATTCCTACGGCACCGGCCGCTACGGGGGACGCAGTGAATCGCTCCTGGGCGACTTCGTCGAGGCCCTGCCGACGGCCCGGCGCCAGCGGCTGACCGTGGCCACCAAGCTGGCCCCGTTCCCCTGGCGCCTGGGCCGCCGCGGGTTCGCGGCGGCCTTCGAGGCCTCCCGGCGGCGGCTGAGGGGCCACCTGGACAGGGTGCAGCTGCACTGGAGCACGGCCCGCTACGCCCCCTGGCAGGAGGGGCCGCTGCTGGAGGGACTGGCGGATCTGGTCGCCGAGGGCCGGGTGGGCAGCCTGGGGGTCTCCAACCTGGGGCCCCGCCGCCTGCGCCGCGTGCACGAACAGCTGGCCCGGCGCGGCCTGCGGCTCGCCAGCCTGCAGGTGCAGCTGTCCCTGCTGGCCCCCGAGGCGCTCGCAGCCCAGGGGGTGGCCCCGGTCTGCCGGGAGCTGGGCATCGAACTGCTCGCCTACAGCCCCCTGGCCCTGGGGCTGCTGGCCCAGCCCCCGGGGGAGCCCGGGGCGGCCCAGCCCCCCGGACCGCGGGGCCTGCTGTTCGGGCGCCTGCGGCCCCGCATCCAGCCGCTGCTGCAGACCATGGAGCGCATCGCCCGCGCCCACGACGCCCCGATGGCGGCCGTGGCGATCAACTGGTGCCGGGCCCACGGCGCCCTGCCCCTGGTGGGGATCCGCCGCCCCGACCAGGCCGAGGTCGCGGCGGCCGCCGCCACCTGGTGCCTCGACGCGGAGGAACGGCAGGATCTGGACCGGGTGGCACTGCCCGGCGAGGCGCGCATGCCGGCCAACCCCTTCCAGAGCGGCTGAGACCCTCAGGCGCTGAGGGCGCCGGCCGGGTCGGGACTCAGCACCACCGGCAGGGCCGCCGGCCGTGGCTGGGGGGCCTCGGTTCGCTGCAGCAGCCGCACCACCTGGGGATCGGCCGGTTCGCCGCCGAGGCTGCCGTCTTCGCCGGGGCCGCAGGCGCTGAGGGCCTCCTGCAGCAGGGAGTCGAAGGTGGAGCCGGGCAGCCGGTGGCGGGCCAGTTCGAGGAAGGCGCGGGCCAGGGATTCGCCCGCCGCAGCCCGCAGGGCCGGGTTGGACCGCCGCAGTTCCTGCTCCTGGGCGATCGAGTTGAGGAACCGCTGGGTGATGTCGCGCTTGGTGGTCGCCCGGATCCGGGTGTCCTGGTCGGCCTCGCTCAGGTGGGTCTGGGCCTCCAGCTCCTGCAGACGGCGGTTGAGGCTGTCGAGGACGTCCTGGGCCTCCTTATTGATATGGGTGAGCTGGCCGTCGGAAAGGCGCGGCAGGTCGGCCACATAGACCTTGCCGTGGTCCCGCAGGGTCAGGAAGGTGGGGCGCTGGCCGCCCGTGCCTTCGCGCTGCAGCGGGGCACCGGCGTCCCGCAGGCGGGGACGGGGCTGCTGGGGGCGCTGGGGCGGGATCGGGCCGGCGGAACTGCGGCGGCGTGTGATGCGTCTGGAGGTATCGAACATCGGGCAACGAACTCTTCGGAGCGGGAGGGAACCTGGTCGTGTCGGCAAAGACGCTGACGACCTTAGGAAAAGCGGTGCAACCGGACCGGAGCCGCCTCAGTGCGGCAATCCGGCCAGGGGGGTCTCGCCGGGGTCGCCCGCCGCGACGGCGCCCAGCTCCCAGGCCCGGTGGCCCGAGGAGCGGCAGAGGTCGAGGGTGGCGGCCAGGGCCTCCGGCGGCACCACCAGACAGAAGCCGACCCCGAGATTGAAGGTGTTCCAGAGGTCGGCCTCCGGCACCTGTCCCTTCTCCTGCAGCCAGCGGAACAGGGGCGGCCGCTCCCAGCTGGCCGGATCGACCACGGCGTGGACGCCCGGCGGCAGGCAGCGGGGCAGGTTCTCCGGCAGGCCACCGCCGGTGATGTGGGCCATGGCATGGAGGGGCAGGCCGGAGCGGCGCAGGTCCTTCACCAGGGCGGCATAGAGAAGGGTGGGGGTGAGCAGGGCGTCGATCAGCCCCTGGCCGGTGGCGGGCAGCACGGTGCCGGCATCGACGGCCTCGGCCTCGAGGATGCGGCGCACCAGGCTGAAGCCATTGCTGTGGACGCCGCTGCTGGCCACCGCCACGATCCGGTCGCCGGCGGTCACCCTCGTGCCGTCGATCCGCTCGTCCTCCTCCACCACCGCCACGCAGAACCCGGCCAGGTCGTAGCGGCCGGCGCCGTAGAAGCCCGGCATCTCCGCGGTCTCGCCCCCCAGCAGGGCGCAGCCGCTCTGGCGGCAGCCATCGGCGATGCCCTCCACCACCTCGGCCATGGCCTCGGGGCCGAGCTTGCCGGTGGCGATGTAATCAAGGAAGAAGAGGGGCTCGGCGCCGCTGGTGATCACGTCGTTGACGCACATGGCCACCAGATCGATGCCCACCCCGTGGTGGGCGCCGTGGGCCTGGGCCAGTTCGAGCTTGGTGCCCACCCCGTCGGTCCCGGCCACCAGCAGGGGACGCTTCATCCCGGCCGGCAGTCGGCAGAGCCCGCCGAAGCCCCCAAGTCCGCCCAGCACCTCCGGCCGCCTGGTCGTCTCAACACTGTCCCGGATGCGTTCCACGAAGGCGCGGCCGGCGGCCACGTCCACGCCGGCAGAGCGGTAGTCCATCGGGCAAGGGTCAGCGCTGCACCGATCCTGCACCGGCACGGGGCCGCAGGGGACCGGGGAGGGCGCCGAATGGACACCGGGGGTGGACGATCCCAGGATTGGCCCATGCTTCCATCGCCGGGGCTTATGGAAGCGATCAAATCCACTGATGTTTCGATAGCGCCGATGGGCCAGTCAGGCCAGTGGACGCCTGGAAGGGTGGCAAAGATGAAGAAAACTGATCGATCCGGGGGGTCGTCAGAGCTCCGCCATGGCCCTGCGGACTTCGGATAGTTTTCCGGGGTCGTCATTTTTTATCAGGAATTCACCAGGCCAATTCGGTCCCGTTCACCTCAGCCAACACCGCTACAGGTTCCGGTTGTCGTCAACGTCCGAATGCAGTCATCGAGGAAGTCCCTTCCCCGCTGTCCTGCTCCGCCGGTGCATTCCGCCTGTCATGCGAGTCACTCAACTCCTGGGCACTGCCGCCCTCCTCTTCACCAGCAGCATCGCCCCGGCCCAGGCCGGCTCCCTTACTGCCACGCAGGCGCCAGGGAGTTCCGTTGCCATTCGCCCCGCCGACTTTCCCTCCCAATGGGATCGCTTCGTCGACGAGATCCGCACTGTGCCCACGGCCAGCAATCTGGTCGCCTCCGCCGGTCTCGTCTCCACCGGCCAGGCCAGCTGGTATGGCCCCGGTTTCTTCGGCAACCGCACCGCCAGTGGAGAGGTGCTCCGCCCTGGCACCCTCACCGCCGCCCACCGCACCCTGCCCTTCGGCACCATGGTGCGCGTCACCAACCTCTGGAACGGCCGTTCCGCCGTGGTGCGCATCAATGACCGCGGTCCCTTCCACGGTCGGCGTGTGATCGATCTGGCCCACGGTGCCGCCCAGGAACTCGGCCTCACCGCCAGCGGCATCGCCGATGTGAAGCTGGAAGTCCTGCCCTGAGTCCCAGTTCCGGCTGCGGCTGGAACACTCACCAACGGCCCATCCGCCAATCTGGCGGGTGGGCTTTTCCTTTGTGCCGGTGCGATTGCTTCAGACCCTGGCCGAGCTGAGCGACTGGCGCCGCGGCCAGGCCGGTCGGCCGCTCCATTTCGTACCCACCATGGGCAGCCTGCACGAGGGCCATCAGCAGCTGCTGCGGCGGGCGTCGGCGGCCGTTCCCGACGGCCGGCCCGCTGTGCTGCTCAGCGTGTTCGTCAATCCGCTCCAGTTCGGACCGTCGGAGGATTTCGCCCGCTACCCCCGCGATCTGGCCGCCGATGCCGCCCTGGGGGCGGCGGCCGGCGCCCATGCCCTCTTCGCCCCCTCCACGGCGGACCTGTTCCCCGGCGGCGAGGCGGAGCTCACCGGGGTGGTCCCCCCGGCCGGGCTGCGCCGCTCCCTGTGCGGGCCCGGGCGCCCCGGCCATTTCGAAGGGGTCGCCACCGTCGTCTGTCGCCTGCTGGCCCTGGTGCGACCCGACCGCCTCCTGCTGGGGGAGAAGGACTGGCAGCAGCTCACGATCCTGCGCCGCGTCGTCGCCGATCTGGCCCTGCCGGTGACGGTCCAGGGCTGCGCCACCGTGCGGGAGGCCGATGGGCTCGCCTGCAGTTCCCGCCATCGCTACCTCAGTGCCGCCGAGCGGGATCAGGCGACGGCCCTGCCCTCAGCCTTGAAGGCAGCGCTTGCGCTCTGGCGGGGCGGCCCCGGCAGCGCCGAAGGGCTGACGGCGGCGGTGACCGGGGAGCTGGAGGCAGCGGGCCTCGGGGTGGAGTACGTGCAGCTCGTCCATCCCTTTACCCTGGCTCCGGTGTCCGGCGCCGCCGGGATGGCCCTGCTGGCCGCCGCCGCCCGCTGCGGCAGCACCCGCCTGATCGATCACATCTTTCTGATGAACCGCCCGCCGATCGTCGCCATCGATGGCCCCGCCGGGGCGGGCAAGAGCACGGTCACCAGGGCCTTTGCCCGCCGCCTGGGCCTGGTCTACCTCGACACGGGCGCCATGTACCGGGCCCTGACCTGGTGGGTGCTGCACCGGGGGGTGGACCCGGCCGATGCCGACGCCATCGCCCCCCTGCTCGACGACCTCGATCTGCGGCTGGAGAGCGACGCCGCCGGGGAGCAGCGGGTGCGGGTCAACGGCCATGAGGTGAGTGAGGCGATCCGTGGCCCGGTGGTCACCGCCCAGGTCTCCACCGTGGCGGCCCACGCCTGCGTGCGGGCGGCCCTCACCCGCCAGCAGCAGGCCATGGGCCGGCGGGGCGGCCTGGTGGCGGAGGGCCGCGACATCGGCACCGCCGTCTTCCCGGAGGCCGAGTGCAAGGTGTTCCTCACCGCCACGGTGGCGGAGCGGGCCCGCCGCCGGGCGGCGGATCTGGCCCAGCGCGGCTTCACCGTGCCCGCCCTGGCGGAACTGGAGGCCCAGATCGCCGAGCGGGATCACCGTGATTCCAGCCGCGCCGAGGCCCCCCTGCGCCAGGCGGACGACGCCGTGGAGCTGGTCACCGACGGCCTGGCCATCGAGGCCGTGATCCAGCGCCTGGTGGACATCTTCCGCGAGCGGGTGCCCGAGGACGCCTGGCCTGGCCCCTCCCCGCTGCCAGGGACAGGGGCCTAGCCGGCCCTCAGGGCCTCCAGGAGGCCCCCGCAGGCGTCCTCCAGCAGGTCCAGCACCCGATCGAAGCCCTCCTCGCCCCCGTAGTAGGGATCGGGCACCTCCTCGACGCTGTAGCGGCGGCAGTAACGGGTGAGCGGGCCGATGCGGGCCTCGGGCTCCCCCCGCCCAGCCAGGCCCCGCACCGCCTCCAGGTTCTGCCGGTCCATCGTCAGCACATGGTCGAAGCGGCCCAGGTCGTCCGCCGTGATCTGGCGGGCGCGGCTGGGCAGGACGATGCCGCGGCGGGCGGCGGCGCTGCGCATGCGGGCGTCGGCGGGGCGGCCCACATGCCAGTCCCCGGTGCCGGCGGAGTCCACCGTGAAGGCCTGCTCCAGCCCCTGGCGGGCGATCAGGTGCAGAAAGACCCCCTCGGCGGCCGGGGAACGGCAGATGTTGCCGAGGCAGACGAACAGGATGCCGGTGGGGCGGCCGGCTTCGGAGCGGCTCGTCCCGGCGGTCGGTTCAGGGGAGGTCATCGGATGTCGAGTCGCTTCAGGGCCACACCGGCCCGCAGGCGCACCACCAGAGTCTCCTCCTGCTCCGGCTGCAGGAGCTGGGTGAGGCCGGCTACGGCCCGTTGGCGGTGGGGATGGGGCGGCGACAGCGGCAGGGCCAGGCCCTCGAACCCCACGGCCACGGCATAGCGCACGACCCATTCACCATCGCTGAGCCCCGCTTCGAGGGCCTCCAGGCAGCGCTGGCGGATCCCTTCCCGCTCCTGCTCAGCCAGGCTCTCCAGCCGCAGGCCCCCCAGCCCCCTGGCGGCGGCCCGGCGCACGCTGGGCCCGACGTCGGTGGCCAGGGCGTCCTCGAGCACGTCCAGGCCGCGCGGGTCACCGATGCCCGCCAGCGCCCGGACGGCCCAGGCCCGGGCGCCGTAGTTGTGGGCATCCAGATTGGCCAGCAGGGGCCCGACGGCCGCCGTGCCCATGGCGATCAGGCCGTCCACGGCGGCGACGGCGGCACCGGGATTGTTGAACCCCAGCACCTGCACGAGCTGGGGCACGGTGGCCAGGGGGTCGTCGCAGTCGGTCAGCCGGCGGGTGGCCGCCACCAGCTCCTCGGCGCTGCCGGCCCGCTCGAAGGCCCGGATCCGGTCGGCCGCGCGCTGGGAATCTCCGCTTCCGGCCGTCATCACAGCAGGGCGTCCATCGCCATCAGGAGGGCCTCATCATCGCTGTCCGCCGCGTTGCCGCTGCCGGAGCCGCGGCCATGCTCGACCAGCCCCCTCAGGGCGATCAGCTTGAGGCTGTTCTCGGCGAAGGTGCGCCGGATCGGCTCCAGGGCGGGCCGCCATCCCACCGCCCCCAGATCCATCAGGGCCGCACGGCGCACCTGCAGCTGGGGATGCTGCAGCAGCTGAAGCAGCTCATCCGCCCAGACCGTCTCCCCGGTGAGCTGCAGCAGGGCGCGACAGGCGGCGCTGCGGACCAGGGGCCGGTCGTGGGCGATGAAGGGTCGGATCACCTCCAGCACCTCAGGCTGCGCCTCCCCGATCGCCCCGAGGGCCTCCAGCATCGCTTCGCAGGGTTCCTGCAGCCGGGGGCTGTCGCTGCGGCAGGCGCCGGCGACGGCGGGGCCGCTGGCCAGACGGCGGATCAGCAGGGGTACCGCCTCCAGCGCCCGAAGCTCACCGAGGGACCGGGCCGCGGCCTCCCGCAGGCCGTCGTCGGCGTCATCGAGCACCGCCAGCAGCTCCGGCACCGCCCGCGGGTCGGCGATCTTGCCCAGGGCCCGGGCCGCATTGCGGGCCACGGCGTTGTGCTCGACGCCGGCACCCCGATCCCGGGGCTGGCGCTGGGTGAGGGCGGCGAGCAGCAGGGGGACGGCCTCAGGGTGCCGGCTGCGCATGCGCCCCAGCCACCAGGCCGCGTAGTACTGACGGGATTGGTCGTCGGTCTGGCGAAGCTGCTCCAGGGCCTCGGCTTCGCTGATCGGTTCGCCGTCACCGGCCATGGCTCTGCGCACGTGCGAGGGGGCTCGGGGAATGCTGCCATCCCCGGGGCCGGAGGGGACTCCGGCCAGAAAAAAGGGCCCCCCGAAGGGGACCCGGAACCAACGATGGCCGCGAGAGCTCAGACGAGAGCGCTGATGGCGTAGTCGATGTAGTTGTTGGCGATGACGCCGGCATCGCCGGAGACGCCATGGTTGGCCTTGATGTAGGTCAGGGCTTCGACGTACCAGGAGGGGGAGAGCTCGAAGGTGCGGTTGATCTCGTCGAGACCGGCCACGAGGTACTCATCCATGGGGCCGGTGCCACCGGCGACCAGGCAGTAGGTGACCATGCGGAGGTA
>CALRJV020000004.1:0-308131 GCA_943367705.1 Synechococcus sp. UW140 | reverse complement strand
GTGAGCCAGGAGATCCGCGCGGCGGAGGATCCTGAATTCGAGACGTTCTACACCAAGAACATCCTGCTCAACGAAGGCCTGCGTGCCTGGATGGCGCCTGCCGACCAGCCGCACGAAAACTTCATCTTCCCTGAAGAGGTTCTGCCCCGTGGAAACGCCCTTTAATTCCGGTCTTATCTCGGTCGGGGGCAAGGACCTCGACTCCACCGGCTATGCCTGGTGGGCGGGCAATGCCCGGCTGATCAACCTCTCCGGCCGTCTGCTCGGTGCCCACGTGGCCCACGCGGGTCTGATGGTCTTCTGGGCCGGCGCCATGATGCTGTTCGAGGTGAGCCACTTCACCTTCGACAAGCCCATGTATGAACAGGGCCTGATCCTGTTCCCCCACGTCGCCACCCTCGGCTACGGCGTGGGCCCCGGCGGTGAGGTCACCGACCTCTATCCGTTCTTCGTGGTCGGTGTCCTGCACCTGATCAGTTCCGCTGTGCTCGGCCTCGGCGGTCTGTACCACGCCCTGCGCGGTCCCGAAATCCTGGAGAACTACTCCGCGTTCTTCTCCCAGGACTGGCGCGACAAGAACCAGATGACCAACATCATCGGCTACCACCTCATCCTTCTCGGTGTGGGTGCCCTGCTGCTGGTGTTCAAGGCCATGTTCTTCGGCGGCGTCTACGACACCTGGGCCCCCGGTGGTGGTGATGTGCGCCTGATCAGCAACCCCACCCTCAGCCCCGGGGTGATCTTCGGTTACCTCACCCGCGCCCCCTTCGGTGGCGAGGGCTGGATCATCGGTGTCGACTCCATGGAGGACATCATCGGTGGCCACATCTGGATCGGTCTGATCTGCATCTTCGGTGGCATCTGGCACGTCATCACCAAGCCCTTCGGCTGGGTGCGTCGTGCCTTCATCTGGAACGGTGAGGCCTATCTGAGCTACAGCCTCGGCGCCCTGAGCTTCATGAGCTTCATCGCCTCGGCCTACATCTGGTTCAACAACACCGCCTATCCCTCGGAGTTCTACGGCCCCACCAACGCTGAAGCCTCCCAGGCCCAGAGCTTCACCTTCCTGGTGCGCGACCAGCGCATGGGCGCCAACATCGGTTCCGCCATGGGCCCCACCGGCCTGGGCAAATACCTGATGCGCTCCCCCACCGGCGAGATCATCTTCGGTGGTGAAACCATGCGCTTCTGGGACTTCCGCGGTCCCTGGCTGGAGCCCCTGCGCGGCCCGAACGGTCTGAGCCTCGACAAGCTCCAGAACGACATCCAGCCCTGGCAGGTGCGTCGGGCGGCTGAGTACATGACCCACGCCCCCAACGCCTCCCTCAACTCCGTGGGCGGCATCATCACCGAGCCCAACTCGGTGAACTTCGTCAACATCCGCCAGTGGCTGGCCTCCACGCAGTTCGTGCTGGCCTTCTTCTTCCTGGTCGGTCACCTCTGGCATGCGGGCCGGGCCCGTGCCGCGGCTGCCGGTTTCGAGAAGGGCATCGACCGTCAGGCCGAGCCCACCCTGGCCATGCCGGACCTCGACTGATGGTCCCCATGGGATCCGAACTCCGGAGCCCCAGCCATCCCCTCCAGCCTCCGCCCCCGGGCGGGGGCTTTTTGCTGCGGGGCCGTTCGGGTCAGGATCGCCGGCTTTCGTATCGTGGATTGGCCGCAGCCGTTGGGAGATCCGATGGGTGATCCTTCCCGCACGGACGCGGCAAGCCTGTGGCAGAGGCTGGGCGGCAAGATCCGGCGATCGCCGCGCACCCTCCGGGTGCTGCTGGCCCCCCGGATCCAGCGCCGCACCCAGGCCATCGAGCGGCTGGTCAACCGGCGCCGGTTCTCAACGACCCGTCGCTCCCTGCAGCGCCGGAATCCAAAGGGGGAGGGGCTGGTGCTCAACACGCGGCTGGTGGAGCCCACGATCCCCTCCATCGCCCACTGGGCCGACTGGAGCCTGACCCGCCATGGCTTCTTCGGCGACCTCGGCGCCCAGCCCCAACTCCTGTTCGTCAAGGCGGTGCCGGAGTGCCTGGAGCTGTTTCTGGAGCGCTATCTCCCCCGCCTCGCGGCGACGACGCGCTTCGTTCTGATCACGGGCGATGCCGACACCACCCTGCCCCGGCAGGTGGATCGGCGGTTTCCCGACTATCTAGGCTCCGGCCTGCAGCAACGTCTGCTCAGCCTCCTGGACGACCCGCGTCTGCTGCACTGGTACGCGGAGAATCTGGACACCCCGCTGGACGGTGTCACCCCGATTCCCCTGGGCTGCATCAACAGTGACGGCCACGTCATCTACCGGCAGACCCTGGCCGAGGACGCTCCGGTCGCCATCCGGGAGCGGCCCATGAAGGCTTTCTGCGCCCATTACGTCCGCAAAGGTCCCCAATGGGAGAACCGGCGAACGGTGATGCGGTTCGCCACCGGCGAGTGGCGGGCCTTCGTCGAGGTGCACGAGCAGATTCCCTACGACGATTTCTTCCCGACCCTCCAGCGCTATCCCTTCGTGATCTGCGCCGGCGGCGGCGGCCTCGATCCCTGCCCGAAGGCCTTCACGGCCCTGCTGGCCGGCGCGATTCCGATCATCGAGCGCAATCCCACCACCGCCGCCTTCGGCGATCTTCCGGTGGCCTATGTCGACGATTGGAACAGCCAAAGCCTCTCCCCCGCCCGGCTGGAGGCCTGGCGGGAGGCCCTCCATCCCCGGTTCGAGGATCCGGCCCAGCGCCGCGCCGTGCTCGAGACCATGTCGATGGCCCACTGGCTGCGTCGGATCCGCGCCCATCACCCGGGCGCCTGAGCCAGGGCCCCGGGGCCGAGCCAGCGCCGCAGCAGGGGGAGACTGAGGCCGATCACATTGCTGAAGCAGCCCTCCAGCCGCTCCACCACCAGGCCGCCGCGGCCCTCAAGGGCGAAGCCGCCGGCACAGGCCAGGGGTTCACCGCTGGCCACATAGGCCTGGATGGCCGCCTCGTCGAGGGCGGCAAACTGCACCCGTGTGGTCACGACCGCCTGCAGGGGCTCCTCCGGCTCCCCGGGGGCGGGGCGCCGCAGCAGGCCATGGCCGGTGTGCAGGTCACCCCAGCCGCCGGCCATGCGCCGCCAGCGGGCCACCGCCTCGGCGGCATCCCGGGGCTTGCCCCAGGACTCCCCCTGCACCTCCAGCAGGGAATCACAGCCCAGCACCCCAGACGACGTCCAGTCCGCGGGCGACGCCAGCGTGGCGGCCACGGCCCGGGCCTTGGCGAGCGCCAGCGCCTGCACCAGCCGCCGCGGATCGGCCTCCCGGATCCCGTCCTCATCCACGCCGCTCACCTGGATGCGGTGGGGGATGCCGGCCTGCTCCAGCAGGCGGCGCCGGGCCGGGGAAGCGGAAGCCAGCAGCAGCAAGGGGGGTCTCCAGCGGGGTCTCCAGCCTGCCCGTCAATTGGGGAGAATGGGGAGATGGCACAGGCCGACACCGAGTCCCGTTCGCTGGCGCGGGCCGCCCTCTCCCTCCGCTGCCTCCCCTTCCGCCGCCGCTTCTACGAGGCGGTGGCGGAAGGGCCCCTGAGCAGCACGGAACTGGCCGGCCGCGCCGAGGTGGCCGCCCCGTTCACCTTCCTTCCCCTCAGCAGCGACCGGACCGAGGACCATTTCCTCTGGCTGATCCGGCTGGGGGTGCTGCGGCGGGAAGTCGACGGCCAGGGACTCACCGAGCGGGTGCGGCTGACCCCCATGGGCCGGCAGGTGCTGCGGCGCTGGCCCGGTGAGATTCCGCGGGCGGGCCGGCGGGAGCGGATTCTGGAGGCGCTGCGCCGCCACCGCCCCCGCCTTTGAACCGCCCCCACCCCGCCTCTCCCCGGCCGCTGATGGTGCTGGGCACCAGCAGCGGCGCCGGCAAATCCCTGATGACCGCTGCCCTCTGCCGCGTGCTGCGGCGCCGGGGGGAGCAGCCCCTTCCCTTCAAGGGGCAGAACATGAGCCTCAACGCCTGGGTCGACCCGCAGGGCGGGGAGATGGCCTACTCCCAGGCCCTTCAGGCCTGGGCCGCGGGCCTGGAGCCGCGGGTGGCGATGAACCCGGTGCTGCTCAAGCCCCGGGGCGACAGCACCAGTGAGGTGATCCACCTGGGGCGCTCGGTGGGCACGGCCCGGGCGGAGCACTACTACCGCGACTGGTTCCGGCCCGGCTGGGCGGCGATCCGGACGGGCCTGGCGGAGCTGCAGGCCGCCCACCCCGGCGGCCGGCTGGTGCTGGAGGGTGCCGGCAGCCCGGTGGAGGTGAATCTGCAGGCCAGGGACCTCACCAACCTGCGGCTGGCCCAGTACCTGCGGGCCCGCTGCCTGCTGGTGGCGGACATCGAACGGGGCGGCGTCTTCGCCCAGATCGTCGGCACCCTGGCCCTGCTGCGGCCCGTGGAGCGGCCCCTGATCGGCGGGCTGCTGATCAACCGCTTCCGCGGCCGCCGTTCCCTGTTCGATGCCGGCCGCGACTGGCTGGAGCACCAGACCGGCGTGCCCGTGCTGGGGGTGATGCCCTGGCTCGATGAGCTGTTTCCCCCCGAGGACTCCCTCGACCTGCTGGAGAGGGGGAGCCGGAAGCCCCGCGCCGAGCTCGACCTGGTGGTGGTGCGCCTGCCCTCCCTGAGCAACTTCTCCGACCTCGACCCGCTCGAGGCGGAGCCCAGCGTGCGGCTGCGCTGGCAGCGGCCGGGTGAGCCCCTGGAGCAGCCCGATGCCGTGATCCTGCCCGGCAGCAAGCAGACCCTGCGGGACCTGGCGTCCCTGCGGAGCAGCGGGATGGCGGAGCAGCTGCGGGCCTATGTGGCCCGGGGGGGACAGGTGTTCGCCCTCTGCGGCGGCCTGCAGATGCTGGGAGTGGAGCTGGACGACCCCGAAGGCCTGGAAGGGGGCCAGCCCGGGGAGCGGGTGGGTGGGCTGGGGCTGCTGCCCCTGCGCACGGTCTTCCAGGGTGACAAGGCGCTGCGGCAACGGCAGAGCCTGGCCCTCTGGCCCCCTGGCCCAGGCGACCTCCCGTTGCTGGAGGGCTTCGAACTCCACCACGGCCGCAGCGAGCGGACCGACCCGGCGGGCTGTGCGCCCCTGGCGCAGGACGGGGCCCTGGGCTGGTGGGCGGAGTCCGGCGGCCAGGGGGGTCTGGTGGCCGGCACCTACCTGCACGGCATCTTCGAGAACGGCCCCTGGCGGCGCCGCTGGCTCAACCAGCTGCGGCGGCGGCGCCAGCTGCCGCCCCTGGAGGAGAACCAGCCCCACCACGGCCGCCAGCGGGACGCCCTGCTCGATCGCCTGGCCGACGCCTTTGAGGCCCACATTGACCTGGGGCCCCTGCTGGCCCCGGGTCCCCTCCCCCGGACGCCGCGCTCCTGAACGGCCGGCACCCCCTAGATTTCCGCCAGAACGGCCCTCCCCCCATCGCCATCCCCCGCCCGCCCATCACCATCGCGTGGCCGGACGGACGCACCACGACGGCCCTCCCTGGCCAGGACTGGCTGGAGGCCGCCCGCCGGGCGGCGGTGTTGATCCCCACCGGCTGCCTGGGGGGCAGTTGCGGCGCCTGCGAGATCGAGGTCAACGGACGGGTGGTGCGGGCCTGTGTGGCCACCGTGCCCTCCAGTCCCAGCGGCCGGCTGACCGTCAGCCTGGCCAGTGATCCCCACTGGTAGGTCGTGTGAGTTCCCCGCCCCGGTTCCACATCCTCTCGATCGATTTCCAGGATCTCGACGTGATCTGGAACGTGCGGTTGTTCTATCGGGCCGCGGGCTACGGGTTCGCCCGAGGCGGAGTCGATCCGGATCTCGACCTGCTGGTGATCCTGCGCGGCGATCCGGGCCTGGCCCATCGGGATCACCGGGGGGTCGTGCATGTGTACGACTACGTCAAGGAGCTTGAGGTGAACTGGCCCGAGCGCTTCCCCCGCGCCCGTGACATCCGGCTCATCTCCCTGTTCCGCCCGGACCCGCTGCCCGAGGGGCTGCGCTGGGTGCCGGGGTACCTGCCGGTGGTTCCCGAATTCTGGCAACAGAGCCCCTTCCGCAAACAGGCCGGCAGGCCGCTGCACATCGCCAACTTCAAGCCGATGGGCGACGACCCCTACCAGCAGGATCTGGCCCGGCTGGCACGCCAGGGGCTGGTGCGGGTCTACGGCGGCCGCTGGGACCGGCTGGGCCTGGCCACCCACGGCCTCAGCTACCTCGAAGCGAATCGACGGCTGGCGAGCGCCTGGTGCTGCTATGGCCTGATGTACCCGTACCAGAGGGGCATCACCCTTTCCGGCCGCATGTGGCAGGCGCCACTGCATGGCTGTCTGGTGATCAGCGAAGCGGGCACCAATCCCCTGGGACTGCCCGGGATCCTTGAGGTGGAGCGCTTCTCTGCGGAGACGCTGCTGAGTGTGGGCTCGATCCGGGAGTGCTGGCAGATCCAGCAGGAAGCCACCCGGTACTGGCGCGAGGCCACCGAGCGGCTGGCCCTGCAGCTGGACCTGCCGGCCTACCGGGGTCCCTCGGCCGCCCAGCTGGCCAGCTGCAGCCGGGAGCGGCTGGCCCAGCACCTGCGGGTGGCCTGGGGCCGGCGCCTGGGGCGCCTGGCACACTGGCTGGCCCCGCCACCGCTCAGCTGCTGGTGGCGTCGGCGCCAACGGACGCTGCAGGGGCTGGGACGACGCCTGCAGGCGATGTCCGGCCGGGGCCGACCGACGACGAACCGCTGAGATGCCGCCTCAGCCAGAACGATGCGGCGTCATCGTCGAATCGAAACCACGAGACCTTCGATGTCAGCGGGCAGGGGCTACGATGATTTGACGCATGACGTTTTTGTAGGAATCTAGATGGCGCTGCCAACAGTCCTGAAGCGTGCCGTTCCAGAGAACGTGCAATCGGCTGTCAAGCGTTTTCTGTGGCCTGAATACTCCCCTGCACCTCCCGGTCAGAAAGTCATTGAATTCTGGGTGGATGTGGTGAGTGGCTGCAATCTCCGCTGTACGGCCTGCCCCGTCGGCATGCCCGAGTACACCAACAGCATCGGCCAGAAGCTGACGGAAATGCCGATCGAGCTGTTCGAGAAGATCTGCCTGAAAGCCAAGGCCGACACCAATGGCAACTGCCGCTTCGGCCTGTACAACTGGACCGAGCCCACGCTCCATTCCAAGCTCCATGAACTGATTGCCTGCGCCGAGAGCCATGGCGTCCCCTGCGGCATCTCCTCCAATCTCAATTACGACTACGACTGGTCCCTGCTCAAGCCCCTGCATCTGTGGAACTTCACGATCACGGTGTCGGGCTTCACCCAGCGCACCTACCAGATCAACCACAAAGGCGGCCGGATTGAACCGGTGCTCGCCAACCTGATCCGCATCTCCGAAACCCTCGGCGATTGGGAATGCTTCAAGAACATCGACGTGCGCTATCTGGTTCACAAGCAGAACTTGCATGAAGTGCATCTGTTCAAGCACTTCTGCGACAAGCTGGGCATGAAATTCAGCCCCTACCACGCCTATTACATGCCCATCGACAAGATGTTCGACGGGCTCGAAACGATTCCCCCGGAGCTCGAATACATCTACTACAGCCCCCAGCTGGTGCAGCAGGCCATCGGTGATCACCGTTCACAGAACTGCTTCATGCGCGAGTCCCAGGTCTGCCTCGACCATGAAGGCAACTTCTCGGTCTGCTGCGTGCAGTCCCCCTCCGCCCCAGCGATCGCCAACTACCTGGACACCCCTTACCAGGTGATGCAGGCCAAGCGCTACGGCAGCGAACTCTGCAAGAAGTGCACCAGCACCGGCATCAACATCTTCGCCACCTATGGCATGCAGGAGCCGCCGGAGATCCAGCAATCGATCGAGAACCTTCTGCCCGTCGACCTCAAGGATTTTCGCTGATCAGTGACACCCAATGATCCAGCCTCGCGCCGCGAGACCGACACACCCGCCTACGACTATCTGATCGTCGGCTGCGGGCTGTTCGGTGCCACCTTTGCCCGACTGGCCACCGACGCCGGCAAGCGCTGTCTCATCGTCGAGCGCCGCCCCCACATCGCTGGCAATTGCTATACGGAGAAGCTGGAAGGCATCAACGTCCATCGCTACGGCGCCCATATCTTTCACACCAGTAACAAGGCCGTCTGGGCCTTCGTGAACAGGTTCGCCGAATTCAATAACTTCATCAACTCGCCCAAGGCGATCTCCGGAGACAAGCTCTATTCCCTGCCCTTCAACATGAATACCTTCTACGAGCTCTGGCAGACGCGCACGCCCGAGGAAGCCCGCCAGAAGATCGCCTCGCAGCGCTTCACCGGCGAACCCACCAACCTGGAGGAGCAGGCCCTGTCGCTGGTGGGCAAGGACATCTACGCGACCCTGATCCGCGACTACACCCGCAAACAGTGGGGCAAGGACCCCCGTGAGCTGCCCGCCTTCATCATCAAGCGGCTGCCGCTGCGTTTCACCTACGACAACAACTATTTCTCCGACCGCTACCAGGGCATTCCGATCGGTGGTTACACAGCCCTGTTCGACGCCATGCTGGAGGGCATCGAGGTCCGCCTCAACGTCGATTACTTTGCCGACCGCACCCCTCTGGAGCGCCTGGCCCGCAAGGTGGTCTACACCGGCTGCATCGACCAGTACTTCGACTACGCCCTGGGGCGGCTGGAGTACCGCTCGCTCGCGTTCGACAACACCGTTGTGGAGACCGACAACTTCCAGGGGAATGCCGTGATCAACTACTGCGACACCAGCGAGTCCTTCACCCGCATCATCGAGCACAAGCACTTCGAAGGCTCCAGCTCCCCCGTCACCGTGATCACCAGGGAGTACCCACGCCCCTGCAGCGGTGACGCCATCCCCTATTACCCGGTCAACGACGCCCACAACCAGGGGCTGTACCGGCGCTATCAGGAGCTCTCCCAGGCCACGGAGAACGTGATCTTCGGCGGCCGTCTCTCTGAATACAAGTACATGGACATGCACGTAGTGATCGAATCGGCGATGAACCGGTTCCGCAGCGAGAGCCGTCAGGCGTCGGCCTGAATCAGCCCGCCACACAGAAGCACCTCGCCGCTGTAGGCCACCGCCGCCTGCCCCGGAGCCACCGAGAACTGGGGCTCCGCGAAGTCGAGCCGGGCCCGATGGGGCCGGCCGGCGGCCTGGTCGGCGGCCGTTTCGGGCAGGGGCGTCAGCAGGGCCCGCTCCGGCAGGCTGCGGTAGCGCACCTGCACCTCCACCTCGATCGGCCCGCTGGGCGGTGCGATCGACACCCAGTTGATGGCGCCCACCACACAGGACCGGCGGGTCGCCTCCCGCCGGGGGGCCACCACCACCCGGTTCATGGCCCCATCCAACCGCACCACATGGAGAGGTTCGCTCCAGGCCACCCCCAGACCCTTGCGCTGGCCGATGGTGAAGTGCTCGATCCCGTCGTGCTGGCCGAGCACCGTGCCGTCCGCCAGCACGATCTCCCCCTGCCGGGGCGCCAGGTAGGCATCCAGGAACGCCCGCATCGACCCGTGGTGATCGGCGAGGCAGAGGTCCTGGCTTTCGGGCTTGGCGGCGGTGCGCAGGCCGAGGCGCGCGGCCTCGGCGCGGGTGGCCTCCTTGGTGAGCTCACCGAGGGGGAAGACCAGCCGCCCCAGCACCGACTGGGGCAGGTCGTAGAGAAAGTAGCTCTGGTCCTTGTGGGAATCCAGGCCCCGCAGCAGCTGGTGGCGGCCGTCCTGCCGCAGCCGGGCGTAGTGGCCGGTCGCCAGGCGGCCGATGCCCCGCTCGGCCTCAGCCCACTCCAGCATCGGAGCGAACTTCACCGCCCGGTTGCAGCGGGAGCAGGGCAGGGGGGTGAGGCCATCGCCGTATCCCTCCACCAGGAAATCGACGATCTGCTCCTGGAACCGGGCCCGGGAATCGACCACATGGTGGGGAACCCCCAGCTGGTCGCAGATGCCGGCCGCATCCACCAGACCCTCGGCGCAGCAGGCGCCCTTGCCACTCATCAGCCACAGGGTGAGGCCCTCCACCTCCCAGCCGGCCCCCACCAGCAGGGCCGCGGTCAGAGAGCTGTCCACGCCGCCGGAGAGGCCCACGGCCACCCGCCGTTGACCCGGCCAGTCACCAAGCCGTTCCAGCACCTCGGCGACCTCGGGGATGATCCCGGGGGGCTGGGCGGTGGACTCAGGTGGAACGGAGACCGTGGCAGCGGTGGGGCTCAAGGATCCCGATGGGTGGAACGGGCGGACAGCTCCATCATGGGAGAGCGCTGCTCGGGCCGCCGTGAACCTCGGGCCGATGCCCACCGCCTGGCCGCCGGCGGATGCCGACCACGTCCTGGTGAGCGGCGCCGCCATGGCCGCCATCGAGCAGGAGCTGTTCAGCAGCGGCCTGCCGGTGGAGGCCCTGATGGAGAAGGCCGCCCTGGCGGTGAGCCGCCGGCTGGCATGCCGGCCAGGCCGGGACCGGCAGGATGGCCTGCTGGTGCTCGTGGGTCCGGGCCACAACGGCGGCGATGGGCTGGTGGTGGCCAGGGAATGGCACCTGGCCGGAGGCCGGGTGCGGATCTGGTGCCCCTTCGAGCGCCGCCGCCCCCTCACCGAAGCCCACCTGCGCCATGCCCGCTGGCTCGGCATCCCCCTGCTCGAGGCCCCGCCCGATCCGGGCGATCCGGCCCTCTGGGTGGATGCCCTCTTCGGCATCGGCCAGCGGCGGCCGGCCGGCCCCCTGATCGAAGCCCTGCTGGAGGACCGGCAGCGGCGGCGGCCCGGCGCCCTTGTGGCCATTGATGTCCCCACCGGCCTGGACGCCGATGACGGGGCCCTGCTCGGCGGCGTGGCCGCCACGGCGACCACCACCTACAGCATCGGCCTGATCAAACGGGGGCTGGTTCAGGACACGGCCCTGCGCTGGGTGGGGCAGCTGGAGCGGATCGACCTCGGACTGCCGGCCGCGCTCCTGGAGCGGCACGGCGGCGGTCCGCTGCTGGGCCTGGGGGCCGCGGACCAGTCCTCCGCCCCCTGGCCCGTTCCGGATCCGGCCGCCGGGAAGTACGCCCGGGGTCGCCTGCTGGTCGTCGCCGGCAGCCGCCGCTTCCGGGGGGCCGCCCACCTGGCCCTGGCCGGCGCCACGGCGTCCGGGTGCGGCAGCCTCCGGGCCGCCCTCCCCCAGGAGATCAGCCCCCACCTCTGGCAGATCCATCCCCATGTGGTGCTGGAGCACGGCCTGGGGGCCACCCCGGCCGGGGGTTTGGCCCTGGCGGATCTGGCCGCCGGCTGGCTGGATCGGCTGGATGCGGTGCTGCTCGGTCCCGGCCTGGGCGGGGTCGGCCCCGCCGGTGCGGCGCCAGCGGCGGAGATCGAAGGCCCGGAGCGGCAGCGCTGGCAGGAGCTGGCCGACTTCGACGGCCTGCTGGTGCTCGATGCCGATGGGCTCAACCGCCTGGCGGCCATGGGCAGCGACTGGCTCCGGACCCGCCGGGGGCCCACCTGGATCACCCCCCACACGGAGGAGTTCCGCAGGCTCTTCCCCGACCTGGCTCCGCTGCCCCGGCCAGAGGCGGCGGCGGCGGCGGCCCGTCGCACCGGCGCCAGCGTGCTGCTCAAGGGGGCCCGCAGCGTCGTGGCGGCCCCCGACGGACGCCGCTGGCAGCTGCTGGCGGCCTGCCCGGAGGCGGCCAGGGCTGGACTCGGGGATGTGCTCACCGGCTACGCAGCGGGCCGGGGGGCCCTGGCCCTGGCCACCACGGGGGGGCCGCAGGCCGGGGCGCCGGCCGATGGCCTCTGGCTGGCCGCCGCCGCCCTTGACCATGCGCTGGCCGGAATGGACAGCCGGGAGCGGCACGGGGCCGGTGGGGCCACACCCCTGGCGGTGGCCGAGGCGCTGGCACGGCTGGACTGAAGAACACAACCGCTCAGAATTAGACCAGGAAGGCCACTTCTCCATCTGGCGAGACTGGTGGCTCTTCGTACAGATCCACCGAAGATTTAGCCCTTTGCTCATCCAACCGGAGCCAATCACTAAAGAAAACCGATTGTGTGTGGGTTCACATGTAATTCCTTAAAAGTTGTTCCAGACACTTTCTGCCCCTGCCAGTGGGTGGATAATCCACTCACTCTTTCGAAGGCGCCATTACGCCCCCTCCTATGACCGTCTCCGCCGTAGCGACGAGAAGGGAGGGCTCCACCCGCAGAGGGAGTGATTCCATCACCTGGTATCTCACCTCCATCGGCAGAGAGCCTCTGTTGACCCCGGCCGAGGAGATCGAACTCGGCAACCAGGTGCAGGCGATGATGCACCTGGTGGAGGAATCGAAACCCGGATACTCCGTCCAGGAGAACAAGACCATCAAGGTCGGTCGTCGCTCCAAGGAGCGGATGATGCGCGCCAATCTTCGTCTCGTGGTGAGCGTGGCCAAGAAGTATCAGGGCAAGGGACTTGAACTGCTGGATCTGATCCAGGAGGGCTCCCTCGGCCTGGAGCGCGCCGTCGAGAAGTTCGACCCCACCCGGGGCTATAAGTTCTCCACCTATGCCTTCTGGTGGATCCGCCAGAGCATGACCCGCGCGATCGCCTGCCAGTCCCGGGCCATCCGCCTGCCGGTTCACCTCAGCGAACGGCTGACGACGGTCCGCAAGGTGAGCCTGGAGCTGGCCCACAAGCTCGGCGCCATGCCCAGCCGCCGCGAGATCTCCGAAGCCATGGCCATTCCCGTCGAGGAGCTCGATTCCCTGCTGCGCCAGGCGCTCACCATCTCCAGCCTGGATGCCCCCATCCATGCGGAGGACGGCCGCAGCTTCCTGGGGGACCTGATCGCCGATGGTTCCGCCGAGGAGCCGCTGGATCGCATCGAGCGGGGCATGCACCAGGAGCAGCTGGCTGAGCTCATGGGCCACCTTTCCGCCCAGGAGAAGGAGGTGCTCGCCCTCCGCTTCGGCCTCGACGGCATGGAGCGCCACACCCTGGCCGAGATCGGCCGCCAGCTGGATGTGTCCCGGGAACGGGTGCGGCAGATCGAGCTCAAGGCCCTGCGCAAGCTGCGTACCCTCTCGACCCGCAGCGCCGTTCCCCTGCCCTGATCGGCCGAGCCCTCAGCGGCGCCCCCCCCCGACCAGCACCCGTTTCAACCAGCCCTTGGCCTGCAGGCCGGCGATCTTCAGCCGGTTCTCCCCCTTGAGGCCCCGGTCGCGGCGGATCTGGATCGGAGCCTCCCCGACCCTGTCCCAGTCCGGCAGCCAGCAGTTATCGGCCCGCGGAAACCAGAACTCGAAGACGGATGTCGTCGAGATGGGCAGCAACTTGCCGAGGATCGAATAGATCGACTGATCGTGGCGATGCTCCTTGAACCCCTCCAGATTGGGAGAGCGGGACGGGCGGTCATCAATCATCGAGAAATCCTCGCTGAACACCCTGATCCAGTGCCGCATGAAGTCCATGGCGGCAGGGCACTTGCGCACGAAGAAGGTGGTCGCACCCAGTTGCTGGGTGCCCGTGATCTCCGGCCGGTCGCGCACCGCCAGCCGGTCGAGCAGGTCACCCTTCGTCCACCTGGCCTCGAGCTGGTCGGGGAACTGACGGCCCTCGTAGATGAGGGCTCCGTTGGGAGGCAGACATTCGAAACCCTGCAGGCCTGAAGGGGCCGCCGTGGCCATGGAGAACAGCTCCAGCAGGCGTTCCCGCCCCGCCGGGTTGAGGTGGCAGCCCGAATCGACCCAGTGCACCAGGTCGCCGTCCTGCAGGCGCTCAAGGGTCTGAAGAACGATCTGGGGCTTCCAGGCGTAGTACCCGAAACCCCGGTGCTCCGGTGTCAGATACTCCTTGAAGCGCCGGCGGAAAGCGGGATCGAGAGCGGACTCCGACGCTCCAACGATATCCGTGTAGACCCCCATCTCTTTCGCCTGGCGGCATAGGCGATGGCGGGCCACTTTCATGCGGTGATCCGTGAAAGTGACGAGTACACGCTTGGCCATCAGACCCGCTGCCGTCCAGGCGATCTCAGCGATCCTAACATCAACTCAAGCCAGGAAAATGGCCTGATCATCAGGACGGAAGGCCGGCATGAATCCGGGATCTTGCAACAACTTCAGGCGTCAGAATTGGGTGCCATCCCAGCTGTTCCAGCCACACCCGCGCGACTCCAGCAGCTGCACAGCCAACTTCACCGCCAACCGTGGGCTGGTCCATGGGCTGTTCAGCGGTCTGCTCAGTCGTCGGCCCAGATGTAGCGGGTGAGTTCACTGCCATCGGGCTCGGGGGCCGCGAGGGCGAACTCGACGCAATCGGCCACGACGGCGTCGATCTCCCGGTCGATCTCCTTGAGCTCCTCGGCCGAAGCCAGTCCCTGCTCGATCAGGCGGCCGGCCAGCTGCTTGATGGGGTCACGCTTGGCCCAGAACTCCTTCTCAGCCGCTTCACGGAGTTCGTCGGGATCCGCCAGGGAATGGCCCCGGAAGCGGTAGGTGAGACATTCCAGGAGGGTGGGACCCTCTCCGGCCCGGGCCCGGGTGATCGCCCGCTGGGCCGCCGCCCGAACGGCCAGGACGTCCATGCCGTCGACCTCCTCGCCGACCATGCCAAAGCCGGCCGCCTTTCGCCAGATCTCCGGCTCGCTGGTGGCCCGGTTGTGGTCCATGCCGATGGCCCAGCGGTTGTTCTCGACCACAAACAGGATCGGCAGTTTCCACAGCGATGCCATGTTCAGGCACTCGTAGAACTGGCCGATGTTGCAGGTGCCGTCGCCGAAGAAGGCGGCCGTGACGGCATCACTGTCGGCCTGGCCGAGGGCGTCGCGCTTGTAGCGACTGGTGAAGGCGGCCCCCAGGGCCACCGGGATGCCCTCGCCGATGAACGCATAGCCGCCGAGGAGATGGTGCTCCCGGGAGAACAGGTGCATCGAGCCGCCCCGGCCCTTGCTGCAGCCGGTGGCCTTGCCGAAGAGCTCGCTCATCACCTCCCTGGCCGGCACACCGCAGCTCAGGGCATGGACATGGTCGCGGTAGGTGCTGCAGAACCAGTCGTGCTGGAGCCGCATCGCCCGGATCACCCCGGTGGAGACGGCCTCCTGACCGTTGTACAGATGCACGAAGCCGAACATCTTGCCGCGGTAGTACATCTCCGCGCACTTGTCCTCGAAGCGGCGCCCCAGGGTCATGTCGCGGTAGAGCATCAGCCCGTCCTCCCGGCTGACACTGGCCCGCTCGGCGGGGTACAGGCCCTCCAGCCGCACCGCATGGCTGCCGGCCTCCTCGGTCGAGGAGCTTGCCCCGACGATGCCGGGCTGAGCGGCCCGCGCCGCGGTCAGTTCCTGAGTCATGGCAGGAAGGCGATGCGATTCGTGGCCACGACTGTACGGGGTCCGTTCCCTGATGACAGTCAAAACCACTGCCTCTGACTACAGTCGCGCCCCAGCGGCCTCATCGGATTGGACCTGCCGATCGATCACTTCCGGTTGCTGGGCGTCTCCCCATCCGCCGACGCCCAGGGGGTCCTGCGCACCCTCCAGTCGCGGCTGGACCGGGTACCCCACGGGGGCTTCACCCAGGAAACCCTGCAGGCGCGGGCCGACCTCCTCCGCGCCAGTGCCGACCTGCTCTGTGACCACGACCGCCGCGCCGCCTACGAAGCGGAACTGACGGGCCTGGCCGACACCGCCGGCTCCCTGCAACCCGCCCTGGAGATCGCCACCACCCGCCAGGTGGGGGGCCTCCTGCTGCTGATGGAGGGGGGCCAGCCCCTGGACGCCTTCGAGCTGGCCAGCCGCTGCCTGCAACTGCCCCAGGCCCCCACCCTGGGCAGCGGCCGCGAGACCGATCTCACCCTCCTGGCGGGGCTGTCCTGCCTCGAGGCCGCCAGGGAGCTGGAGGAGCAGCGGCGCTTCGAAGCCGCCGCCCGCACCCTCCGGCAGGGCCTGCAACTGCTGCAGCGTCTCGGCAGGCAACCCGAGCTCCGGGAGACCATGAACGCCCGGCTGGATCGGCTCACCCCCTATCGCGTCCTCGATCTGCTCAGCCGGGATCTGGCCGCCGGCGCCGAACGGCGCGAGGGCCTGACGCTGCTGGAGCAACTGGTGCAACGGCGCGGGGGCCTCGAAGGGGACAGTGATTCCCAATTCCCCCGCCAGGACTTCCAGACCTTCTTCCACCAGATCCGCTCCTTCCTCACGGTTCAGGAACAGGTGGATCTGTTCAGTCGCTGGGCGGCCAGCGGATCGGAGGCGGCCGACTTCCTGGCCACCATCGCCCTCACCGCCTCCGGTTTCGCCCAGCGCAAACCCGAACGCATCGCCGAGGCGAGAAACCGCCTGCAACGCAGCGGACGGGAGGGCGTCGAGCCCCTGCTCGCCAACCTGCACCTGCTGCTGGGGGAGGCCGACACGGCACGGACCTGCTTCGACGCCGGCGCCAGCCAGGAACTGAAGGACTGGGCGGCCGCCAAGAGTGACGATCCCCTCGGCCAGCTCTGCGCCTACTGCAGCGACTGGCTGGTGCGGGACGTGCTGCCCGGCTACCGCGACCTGGAAGCCGAACCGGACCTGGTGGCCTACTTCAGCGACCGGGACGTGGTGGCGTATGTGGAACGGGAGGACCAGCGCCGGGGCCGTGCCTACCTTTCGGCACCGGCGGCGCCGGCCGCTGCGGCCCCTCCCCCCCCCTTCCCCACCTTCGACACCCCAGACTTTCCGGGCTCCGCATCCTTCGCTCCCCCCGCCGCAATCCCTGAGGGCTTCGCCCCCCTTCCGTCAGCTGGCCCCGAAACGGATCCCGACGACGACGGGGAACTGGATGACGAGGTGCCCCTGCGCTGGCCCGTGCCGCCCCGGCCCTGGCTTGTGGCGGGCGGCGCCGCCCTGCTGCTGCTCCTGGCCGGCGCCTGGGTGCTGCGGCAGCGCCCGAGCGCGCCCCCGCCGCCAGCGCCGGCGCCGCTGCCGGCTCCCCCTGCCAAGCCTCCAACCGCCAAGCCCCCAGCCCCCCCGGCGCCCACCCCCGGGCCGGCGATCGGCCGGAGCCTCACGCCCCTCGACGCCGACCGGCCCGATACGGCCCAGGTCCGCCGGCTGCTGGAGGAGTGGCTGACCGTCAAAGGCGACGTGCTGGCCGGAGAGCCCATGCCCCAGGGCCTGGATCGCATCGCCCGGGAAGGGCCGGTGGCGCTGCTCGCCAGCGAGCGCCGCCGTGATGCCGCCCGGGGCCAGACCCAGCGGCTGGACGTGCGGATCACCGACCTGACCCTCTCGGAAAGCGGGCCCCGCCGCATCGTCGCCGTTGCCCGGCTCCGCTACAGCGACCGGCGCCTCGATAAGGACGGCAAGGTGGTGGAGACCACGGCGCCGATGGAGCTGCGCAATGGTTATGTATTCGGACGCGACGGCGACAGCTGGCGCCTGGTGGCCACCCAATCCCTCAACTGATGTTCGACGAACTCTCCCAGCGCTTTGAAGACGCGGTCAAAGGGCTGCGGGGCCAGGCGGCCATCTCGGAGACGAACGTCGATGGCGCCCTCCGTGATGTGAGGCGGGCCCTGCTGGAGGCCGATGTCAGCCTGCCGGTGGTGAAGGAGTTCATCGAGGAGGTGCGGCGCAAGGCGGTGGGCGCCGAGGTGGTGCGTGGGGTCAGCCCGGACCAGCAGTTCATCCGGCTGGTGCACGAGCAGCTCGTCGAGACCATGGGCGGCGCCAATGCCCCCCTGGCCAGGGCCGCGGAAGGGCCCACCGTGATCCTGATGGCCGGCCTGCAGGGGGCCGGCAAGACCACCGCCACCGCCAAGCTGGGCCTGCACCTGAAGGAGCAGGGGCGGCGTGCCCTGCTGGTGGCCGCCGACGTCTACCGGCCGGCCGCCATCGACCAGCTCCAGACCCTCGGCCGCCAGATCGGCGTGGAGGTGTTCAGCCTCGGCAGTGACGCCAAGCCGGAAGCGATCGCTGCGGCCGGCGTGGCCAAGGGACGGGACGAGGGCTTCGACACCGTTCTGGTCGACACCGCGGGCCGCCTTCAGATCGACACCTCGATGATGGAGGAGATGGTTCGGATCCGGGAGGCGGCGGCCCCGGATGAGGTGCTGCTGGTGGTGGATTCCATGATCGGCCAGGAGGCGGCCGATCTGACCAAGGCCTTCCACGAGCAGGTGGGCATCACCGGCGCCGTGCTCACCAAGCTGGACGGCGATTCCCGCGGCGGGGCGGCGCTCTCGATCCGCAAGGTGAGCGGCGCCCCGATCAAGTTCATCGGCACCGGCGAGAAGGTGGAGGCCCTGCAGCCGTTCCACCCCGAACGGATGGCCAGCCGGATCCTGGGCATGGGCGATGTGCTCACCCTGGTGGAGAAGGCCACCAAGGAAGTGGAGCTGGCCGATGTCGAGAAGATGCAGCGCAAGCTGCAGGAAGCCAGCTTCGATTTCTCCGATTTCGTGCAGCAGATGCGCCTGATCAAGCGCATGGGCTCCCTCGGCGGGCTGATGAAGCTGATCCCCGGCATGAACAAGATCGATGACGGCATGCTGCGCCAGGGGGAGAGCCAGCTGAAGCGCATCGAGGCCATGATCGGCTCGATGACCGAGGACGAACGCCGCCAGCCCGAACTGCTCGCCGCCCAGCCCTCCCGCCGTCGCCGCATCGCCGCCGGCAGCGGCCACACCCCGGCGGATGTGGACAAGGTGCTCGCTGACTTCCAGAAGATGCGCGGCTTCATGCAGCAGATGACCCGCGGCGGGATGCCTGGGATGCCCGGGATGCCGGGCATGGGCGGTTTTCCCGGCATGGGTGGCGGCATGCCGGGGATGGGCGGCATGCCGGGCATGCCCGGAATGGGCGGCCCCGGTGGCCGCGGCGGCGGCCAGCCCCGCAAACCCCCCAAGCCGGCCAAGAAGCGCAAGGGATTCGGCCAGCTCTGAGCCGGCCTGTAGGATTGGGGGCTGCATTTCGAGCACCCTTTTCCAGATGATCAAGCTCCGGCTGAAGCGGTTCGGCAAGAAACGGGAAGCGAGTTTCCGTCTGGTGGCCACCAACAGCACCTCCCGCCGCGACGGCCGTCCGCTCGAGGAACTGGGCTTCTACAACCCCCGCACCAAGGAAACGCGCCTCGACGCCGAGGCCATCCGTGTCCGCCTGGGCCAGGGTGCCCAGCCCACCGATACCGTGCGCAGCCTGCTCGAGAAGGGTGGCCTGATCGAGAAGACCACGCGCCCGGCCGAAACCGTCGGCAAGCTCCAGCAGGCCGCCGCCCGTGACGCCGCCGCTGCCGCCGCGATCAAGGAGGCGGCCGCCGCCGCCGAGGCCGCCAAGGAAGCCGCTGCCAAGGAGGCAGCTGAGGCTGCCGCCGCCGCCGAATCGGCCGCAGCCGTCGACGCCGAACCTGCCGCCGCCGAGGCCTGAGCGAACTCTCCTCCACGTTCGCCCTGCCCGACAGCGCCGCCGCCATCGCCCTGGCCGGCACCGACGGCACCTCCCTACGTCGGCTTGAAGCCCTGACGGGTGCCCAGGTCGTCCTGAGGGGCCTCGATCTTCAGATCCGGGGCCGCAGTTCCCAGGTGGAGCGTCTGCAGGCCCTGATCCAGCTCCTCGAGCCGCTGTGGAAACGGGGCGAATCCATCGGCCCTGTGGACATCCAGGCAGCCCTGACGGCCCTGGACACAGGGCGCTCCGACCAGCACCGCAGCATGGGGCTCCAGGTGCTGGCCACGAGCGTCACAGGCCGGCCCCTGCGGCCCCGCACCCTTCGGCAGAACAGCTATGTCGAGGCGATCGAACGCCACGACCTGACCCTGGCGATCGGCCCCGCCGGCACCGGCAAGACCTTCCTGGCCACGATCCTGGCCGTGCGGATGCTGCAGGAGCGCAAGGTGGAGCGGCTTGTGCTGACGCGGCCGGCGGTGGAAGCCGGCGAGCGGCTCGGCTTCCTGCCCGGTGACCTCCAGCAGAAGGTGGATCCCTATCTGCGTCCCCTCTACGACGCCCTGCACGGGCTGCTGGGACAGGAGCGCACCAGCCAGCTGCTTGAGAAGGGCGTGATCGAGGTGGCTCCGCTGGCCTTCATGCGCGGCCGCACCCTGGCCGATGCCTTCGTGATCCTCGATGAGGCCCAGAACACCACCTGCGCCCAGATGCGCATGGTGCTCACCCGGCTGGGGGAGAACTCCCGCATGGTCGTGACCGGTGACACCACCCAGATCGACCTGCCCCCGGGCCAGCTGAGCGGCCTGGTGGAGGCGGAGCAGGTGCTGGCCGGGGTCGAAGGGGTGGCGATCTGCCGCTTCTCCGATGCGGACGTGGTGCGCCATCCCCTGGTGCAGCGGCTGGTGCAGGCCTACGCCCGCCGCGATGCCCACCCGCCGGCCCCCCCAGCCAGGAAGCGGACGGACGCCCCCCCTGCCCGATCGGAACCATGAACAGGGCCGAAAGTCTGCGCATCCCGGCCCAGATCGCGATGGCCGCCCTGGTGGCCTACTCCCTGGGCTTCTGGTTCACGAGCCTGTTTCCCGGCTACCTGCCCAAGATCGGCGGGCTCTGGTCAGCGATCTCCGCCGTCGTCGTGACCCAGGTGACCCGCAAGGATGCGGCCTCCTCCGCGTCGCTGCGGATTCTGGGGTCGGCGATCGGCGCCATCACCAGCGCGGTGTACCTGACGCTGCTGCCCTTTCACCCCCTCGGCATGGCCCTGGCGATCTTCGCCACGGTGAAGATCTGCGCGGCGATCCATGTCCCCAGCCACGGCCGTCTGGCGGCGATCACGGTGATCGTCGTGATGGTCACCGGCAGCCTCGATCCGGCCCTGAGTCCGGGGGTGAATGCCCTGCTTCGCTTCCTGGAGTCCTGCATTGGCACAGGCGTGGCGCTGCTGGCGGTGTGGCTGTGGCCCGGATCGGGCCACCAGCCCGGGGACGGCGCCTGAGGCCTGTCTGCAGAGGAGGCACCGCATGGGGAGATCCGAACCGGCGCCCTCGCCGCAACTCTGGGGCCGCTGGCAAGATGGATTCAGTTTGAAATGCCAGCGCCATGCCGGCCCGCAGCAACTTTCAGGAAGCGATCCGCGAAGCCCAGTCCAGCTCCCTGGTCGGACCCAACGTGGTCAACAAAGCCTTGCCCTATGTGGGCGGCGGCATGGTGCTCACCGCTGCCGGGGTGGTCGGTGGCCTCTCGATGATCGGCAACCCGATCTTCATGCCCCTGTTCTGGGTGTCGCTGATCGGCAACTTCATCCTCTTCTTCGTGGCCCAGAACGCCGCCATGAAGGGCAACAACGGCACCGCCCTGCCGATCCTGGCCACCTACAGCCTGATCACCGGCTTCACCCTCAGCGGCATCGTGGCGATGGCCATCGGCACCGCCGGCATCGGAGCGATCGGCACCGCGGCCCTGGCCACCGGCATCACCTTCGTGATCGCCTCGGTCGTGGGCCGCAACATGAGCGACAACCTTGGCCAGGCCCTGAGCGGGGTGGTGGGCCTTGGCATCGTCGGGCTGCTGATCGCCATGGTGGTGCAGCTGGTGGGCGGGATCTTCATCCCCGGCTTCGGCGGCAACGGCTTTGAGCTGATGATCGCCGGCTTCGGCACCGTTCTGTTCGTGGGAGCCGCCTTCGTCGACTTCTACACCATGCCCCGCACCTACAGCGACGACCAGTATCTGGCCGGCGCCCTGGGCATGTACCTCACCTACATCAACCTGTTCATCTTCATCCTGCGCCTGATCATCGCCCTGCAGGGTGGCGGCCGCCGCGACTGAGGCCGTCGTGACCAGGCATTGATCGTTCTCTTCAGCCAAGCCTTCCCCATGGGCCTGTCCGTTCCGGATGGGTCCATCTTTTTTTGTCGCGCTCCATCGGCGCCGGTCCACACGATCTCCCGCCCCGCACCTGTCACGTTCACCTTCGCAGCCCCCGTCAGGGCCGCCATCACGGCCCATCTCCAGCCGCCGCTGCGGCGACTTCGGCGGACGGCCCCCGACGGCCCGGCTAAGCTCCCAGCGACTCCTGCCGGACCCGCCAGGCGTGGCCCCATCACCTTCTGAACACAACGGAAACCCCATGACCAAAACGGCTCTGATCACCGGGATCACCGGCCAGGACGGTTCCTACCTGGCGGAGTTGCTCCTGGAGAAAGGGTATGTGGTGCATGGGATCAAACGCCGGGCCAGCAGCTTCAACACCGACAGGATCGACCACCTCTACCAGGATCCCCACGAGCAGAATCCCCGCCTGGTTCTGCACTACGGCGATCTGACGGATTCCACCAATCTGATCAGGATCGTTCAGCAGATTCAGCCGGACGAGATCTACAACCTCGGGGCCCAGAGCCACGTGGCCGTGAGTTTCGAAAGTCCCGAATACACCGCCAACTCCGATGCCCTCGGCACCCTGCGGATTCTGGAGGCCGTCCGCATCCTGGGGTTGACCGACAAGACCCGTATTTACCAAGCCAGCACCAGCGAACTCTATGGACTGGTGCAGGAGATTCCCCAGAAGGAAACCACGCCCTTCTATCCGCGCAGTCCCTATGGCGTGGCCAAGCTCTACGCCTACTGGATCACGGTCAATTACCGGGAGGCCTACGGCATGTACGCCTGCAACGGCATCCTGTTCAACCACGAAAGCCCCCGGCGTGGGGAGACGTTCGTGACCCGGAAGATCACCCGGGGCCTGTCCCGCATCGATGCCGGTCTGGATCAGGGCCTGTTCATGGGCAACCTCGACTCCCTGCGGGACTGGGGCCACGCCCGGGATTACGTGGAGATGCAGTGGCGGATGCTGCAGCAGGAGCAACCCGAGGACTTCGTGATCGCCACGGGGCGGCAGGAGTCGGTGCGCCGTTTCATCGAGCTGACCGCCGAGGAACTCGGCTGGGGAGGCATCGTCTGGAGCGGCAGCGGCGTTGAGGAGACGGGCGCCCGGCGCGACACGGGCGCCACCGTGGTGCGCATCGACCGGCGCTACTTCCGGCCGGCGGAGGTGGAGACCCTGCTGGGGGACCCCACCCGGGCCCGGGAGCGGCTGGGGTGGACCCCCACCACCACCCTGGAGGAACTGGTGGCGGAGATGGTGGCCACCGACAAGGAGGAGGCCGCCAAGGAAGCCACCCTGCGGCGCGAGGGGTTCACCGTCGTCGGCTCGATGGAGAATCCCCCCCAGGTCGGCGTGACAGCCGCCCCGTGAATCGGCCCGCGAAACGCCGCTATGGTCAGGCCGTGACCCGTTCGCGTCGAAGCGGACCTTCGCTGGAACGACGCCTTCTCCTGTGGTCCGCAACCCCGCCCGGCAGCGCGGGGGCCTGATGATTTCCCCATGCTGATCTCAACGAACGATCGGATCTTCATTGCCGGCCATCGCGGCATGGCCGGCTCGGCCATCGCCCGGCGCCTGGAGGCCGAGGGCCATGGGCATCTGCTCACGGTCAGCCGCTCGGACCTCGACCTCATGGACGGCCCCGCGGTGGCGACCTGGTTCGCCAACCAGCGGCCCGACGTGGTGGTGCTGGCGGCGGCGCGGGTGGGGGGCATCCTCGCCAACGCCACCTATCCGGCCGACTTCCTGCTGGACAACCTCAAGATCCAGCAGAACGTGATCGAGAGCGCCTGGCGGCAGGGCACCCGACGCCTGCTGTTCCTGGGCAGCAGCTGCATCTACCCCAAGCTGGCCGAGCAGCCGATCCGGGAGGAGGCCCTGCTCGGCGGGCCCCTGGAGCCCACCAACGAGTGGTACGCGATCGCCAAGATCACCGGCATCCAGCTCTGCCGTGCCCTGCGGCTGCAGCACGGCTTCGATGCCATCAGCCTGATGCCCACCAATCTCTACGGCCCGGGCGACAACTACCACCCCACCAACAGCCATGTGCTGCCAGGCCTTATCCGCCGCTTCCAGGAGGCCCGGGAGTCCGGCGCCGAGGAGGTGGTCTGCTGGGGCAGCGGCAGCCCGCGGCGGGAGTTCCTCCATGTCGACGATCTGGCGGATGCGGCCCTGTTCTGCCTGCGCCACTGGCAACCGGGCGCCGAGGAGCTCCAGCACATCAACGTGGGAACGGGAACGGACGTGAGCATCAAGGAGCTGGCCACCATGGTCTCCGAGGCGGTCGGGTTCCGCGGCCGGATCGTCTGGGACACCTCCAAACCGGACGGGACCCCCCGCAAGCTCCTGGATGTGGGCCGCCTGGCCGCCCTGGGCTGGCGGGCGACGATTCCCCTGCCGGACGGACTCCGTCGCACCGTGGATGAGTTCGTCAGCGAGCGGGCCAGCGGCGCCGAGGTGCGGCTGTGAGGATCCTCGTCACCGGGGGCGCCGGCTACATCGGCAGCCATGCCGTCCGGGCCCTGACCAGGGCGGGGCACCAGCCCGTGGTGCTCGACAACCTGGTCTACGGCCATGCCGACATCGTCGAGAAGACCCTGAAGGTGCCGCTGGTGCTGGGTCAGGTGGGCGACCGGGAGGTGCTCGAACCCCTGCTGCGCGGCCGCCATCCCGCCTTGGAGGGCACCGCCCTGGAGGGCAAGCCGATCGAGGCGGTGATCCACTTCGCCGCCTACGCCTATGTGGGCGAATCGGTGACCGATCCGGCCAAGTACTACCGCAACAACCTGGGCGACACCCTCACCCTGCTCGAGGCCCTGGTGGCCACCGAGCGGCCGTTGCCGATCGTGTTCTCCTCCACCTGCGCCACCTACGGCATTCCCCAGCAGGTGCCGATCACCGAAGACCACCCCCAGGCCCCGATCAACCCCTACGGCCGCAGCAAGTGGATGGTGGAGCAGCTGCTCACCGACTTTGCGGCGGCCTACGGCCTGCCCAGTGTGATCTTCCGCTACTTCAATGCCGCCGGTGCCGACCCCGACGGTGACCTGGGGGAGGATCACAACCCGGAGACCCACCTGATCCCACGGGTGCTCGACACCATGAGCGGCCGGGAGCCCTACCTGCAGATCTTCGGCGACGACTACCCCACCCCTGACGGCACCTGCATCCGCGATTACATCCACGTGGCCGACCTGGCCGATGCCCATGTCCTGGGGCTGGAGCGGCTGCTGCGGCTGCGGGAACGGGAGGAGAGCGAGCGCCGACCGCTGATCTACAACCTCGGCAACGGCACCGGCTACTCGGTCCAGCAGGTGATCGAGACCGCCAAGGCCGTCACCGGCCGGGGCCTGCTGGCCCATGTGGCCAAGCGACGGGACGGTGACCCTCCTCAGTTGGTGGCCGGGGCCACCCGGGCCCACCAGGAACTCGGCTGGCGACCCCGCTTTCCTGAGCTGGAAACGATCATCGCGCACGCCTGGGCCTGGCACCAGCGGCGTCACCAGGGCTGAGGCCACCGTCCACCGGCCAGGGCCTGGCCAGGGGCTCGCCGATGAAGACCCCCTGACCGGGCATGGCCACGCTGCGCCAGTAGCTCTCGATCAGGGTGTCGCCGCGGAGGTAATAGGTGAGCAGCAGGCCGGGATCGGGAAACTTGGCCGGGAAACTGCACGGTTCCACCACGGTGCCGTAACTGCCGGTGGCGCCGGCCTCGAGCCAGCGGAGCGCACTCATCTGCGAGCTGTCGGTCAGCTGCCCCCCGAAGGAGGTGAGATGGTCGGCGACGGCACCGGGCCGGAAGCGATTGGTGCGCAGGCCCACGGGGAAGGCCAGCCCCGTGACGTAGGCCATCACGTCCTGGGCGCCCACCAGGGTGTCGCTCTGGATGATCCTCACCCGCAGGCGGGAACCGATGGCCGCCAGGACCCGGTTGTAGCCGGCCGCCCGTCGGTTTCGCCTGGCATCGCTGGTGCTCAGCAGATAGGCCGTCCCCGGCGGCGCGGTCCCATCCGAGGCCACGCCCTGCTGGATCAGGCGCCTGGCCGACGCTGCGTTGGTGGCCGCCAGCATCATGCTGGGCCGCACCCGCAGCTGATCCCAGGGGCGGCGCACGTCACCGCGGGCGAACAGGGGGCTCAGGGCGGTGGTGCGGCAACCGCTGGCGCAGAAGCGCGGATCGAGGCCGAAGCTGAAGGCGCTGGTGATCGACTGGCAGCCGACCCGGTACGGGGCCGCCCAGGCCAGCGCATAGACCTGGACTTGGGACGGGGTCTGCCGGTCGACGCTGGCCTTGATGCGGCGGAACAGCCCAGGGTTGAGGGACACCTCCCCGGGCGGGAAGCGCACCCGGATCACCTGGTCCGGGGGGATCAGCCGTGCCGTCTGGTACAGCCGCCCGATGGTCTCACTGAGGGGATCGGCGGCGTTGACGATGATCGCCAGATGGCGATGGTCGAGGGGGCCGCGGGAGGGCGGCCCGGCGCCGCTGGAGCGTCCCCCGCTCCAGGGGCTGCCACTGGCCGCCAGGGCCAGGGGCAGCAGCAGAGCCGCCCCCATGGCCAGGCGGCGGCACCACGCACGTGGCGGAGGAGGGGCCATGGCGGAGGTGGTGGGGCTGGGGGCTGGGCCGGCAGGGGCGGCTGCGCAGCTGGATCAGTCCTGGGAAGGGGGCGAAGAGGGTTGGTGAAGCGGGTGGGCAAAGCGACGTCTAGGGCTGGCGGACGCCGACCCCGACGACGTCCTTCCCTGTGGTGGGGAGCCATCGTAGGACCAGTCCAGCGCCGTGCAGGACTCCGGTTGCGGCCTAGATTTGAGTCAACCGGAGTTCCAGATCGTTGCCCTTCCGATCCCCTGGTCCGCCGGGCTGATGCAACCCTCAGATCCGGCCTCCCACCGTGTGACCAGGAGGCGGCCCCCCGACCGGAATCGGCACCCCGCCGCAGCCCCGATTCCCCAGCCACCGATTCCAGATCCCTTTCCGCCTCGCCGTTGATGCCGCTTCTCCACCGCATCGCCAGACGACTCCCGAGCCCCCTGCTAGCCCCCCTGACCGACCAGAGACCCGCAGCACGCCTGATCCGGCATTCGGCCAAGAAATACTGGAAGCTGCTGGCGCTCAACTTCTCCACCAGCCTCGTCGCCAGCCTCAGTGAGGGGGCCACCCTGGGGATCATTTTTCTTTCGGTCAGCCTGATCAGTGCTCCAGAGAACAGTGACTGGAGCAAGCTTTCTGTCCTCGGATCCCTGAACCAGCTTCCCTGGCTGCAGGACTGGCTGAACAGCACCCTCAGCAGCCGCTCCGGTCGCGACGGCATCTTCATCCTGCTCCTGGCCACCGCCGTCGGCCTGCAGGCCCTGATGGCGGCGACCAGTTACGTCAACAGTGTCAGTACCGCCGTGATGGGGGCCCGGATGGGCACCGAAATCACCGCCAAGCTGAACGATCGGGTCCTCTCCCTGACCTTCGGCTGTGCCAGCCGGTACCGGGTCGGCGACCTGCTGAATTATGTCGGCTCCGGCGGCAGCACCGTGCAGAAGGAGATCAGCCTGGCCAACGGGTTGTTGATGAACAGCCTGCAGCTGATCATCTACCTGGCCATCCTGGTGGCCATCTCCCCATGGCTTCTGCTGGTGGCCTTCGCCATGGCCAGCGTCATGCAGACCATCCAGAAAGTGCTGCTGCCCCGGATCCGCAGAAATTCACACGAGCAGCAGAAGGTGGGCGTCGAACTGTCGAGCCATCAGAACGAACAGATCCAGGGTCTGCGGCTGCTGCACAGCACGGGCCAGCTGGAAAGTTCCAGGCAGAAAATCAGGACACTGCTCATTGAAAGCAAACGACTCTCGATCCGACAGAGCAAGCTGTCGAACGTCGTGCAGCCGATTTCCAACATGCTGCCGATCATCTCGATCGCGATCATCGCAGCGCTCAGTCTGTTGGTGTTCAAGGACCGCAGCAGCGGCGTGCTGCCGAGCCTGGTGACCTTCATCATCGCCCTGCAGAGACTCAACCAGCGGGTCGGCACGCTCACAGGCCTGGCCACGGGCTATGCGGCCAACAGTGCCAATGTGGAGCGTCTCAACCAGATCCTCCGCGATGACGACAAGGAATTCGTCCGCACCGGTGGCGTGCCCTTCACGGCGCTCCGTGAAAGGATCCAGATGGACGACGTTTCCTTGCGCTACAGCCCCAATCTTCCGGAGGCCCTTTCCTCCATCCAGCTGACGATCGGCCGCGGCCAGACAGTGGCCCTGGTCGGCTCCAGCGGCGCCGGCAAGAGCTCCATCGCCGATCTGCTGGTGGGCCTCTACGAACCCACCGGCGGCCGTATCCTCATCGACGGCGTCGATATCCGGACGATCAATCTGGCCAGCTGGCAGCAGCGACTGGGGGTCGTCAGCCAGGACACCTTCCTGTTCAACGCCAGCATCGCCAGCAACATCGGCTTCGGCGTCGAGAACGCCTCGATGGACGACATCATGGCGGCGGCCGTCAAGGCCCAGGCTTCCCGCTTCATCGCCGATCTTCCCGAGGGCTACGACACCAAGATCGGAGAACGGGGCTACCGGCTCAGCGGCGGCCAACGCCAGAGAATCTCCCTGGCCAGGGCGATTCTGCGCAAACCAGAACTACTGATCCTGGATGAGGCCACCAGCGCCCTCGACAGCCAGAGCGAGCGGCTGGTGCAACAGGCGATCGAACAGTTCGAGCGCCAGCACACCGTTCTGGTGATCGCCCACCGTCTCAGTACGATCGTCAATGCTGACGTGATCTGTGTGCTTTCCGAGGGAAGAATCATGGAGCGGGGCCGTCACCATGAGCTCCTGGCCCAGGACGGTCTCTACGCCAGGCTCTGGCAGGATCAATCCAAACAACCCCTTCAGACGCCCCTGTCGGCGGCCCCCGCCTGATGGCTTTCCCACCCCCAGGGTCGACCCTGCAGGACCACGAATCGTTCTCATGATCATTGCCTGCACGATCGACAACAACTACATCCGGCACTGCGCCGTGATGCTGAAGTCCCTGCAGCTCTCCAATCCAACAGAAAGCCTCAGTGTTTATATCCTCCACGGTGTCATTGATGCCGCGGAACGTGCCCGGCTGGCGGCCTATCTCGGTGAGTTCCTCCCCTCGGTCTCCTTTCTGCAGCTCGATGAGCAGATGCTCGCGGGCTTCCCCGTCTTCGGTCACATCAGCCTGGCCACCTATTTCCGGCTGCTTCTCCCGGCGGCCCTCCCCCATGCGGTGGAGAAGGTTCTCTACCTGGATTCCGACCTGATCGTGGTCGACGCACTGCGGGACCTCTGGGAGTCGCCCCTGGAGGGGAACAGCATCGGTGCGGTGGAGGAACACAACCAGGACTTCGACCGCAACCGTCTCGGCCTGGCGGAGGGCTCCCTGGTCTTCAATGCCGGGGCGATGCTGATCGATCTGGGCCGCTGGCGCCGGGAGAACATCCTGGCCAACGGACTGGAGTTCGCACGCACCCATCCCGAGCGGATCAAGCACTGGGACCAGGACGTGCTCAACTCCCTGCTCGAGGCCCGCTGGCGTCCCCTCGACTGGCGCTTCAACGCCCTGCCCCATCTCTGGATGCATCCGGAGTACACCGCTGCCGACACCCCCCTGGGCCGGCAGGCGGAACTGGCCCGGGCGAGCCCTGCCGTGATTCACTTCGCAGGCTCGGGCGTGGCCAAGCCCTGGCACCATCGCTGCACCCACCCCTGGCGCCAGCGCTACCTGGAGATCCGCCAGCAGACCCCCTGGGGGCACCTGCCCCTGGAGGGCATCCCCGCCACCTCCCCGGACGAACGGTTCGGACGTCTGCGCTCGCGGGTCAAGCGGGCCGGCAAGGCGATGCTCGGCAGGCTGGTCCCGCGCAACCGATGACCATCCAGATCGGCGACCACCGGCTCACCTGCATCGGCTACGCCGACAGCAGCGAGGCGGATCTGCTCGGACGCTTCCTGCGCCAGGGAAGCCGCGCCCTGGCCGAGACCCAGGGGGAGTACGCGCTGGTGATCGAGACCGACGCCGGGGACGTGACGGTGGTCACCTCGCCAGTGGGGGCCACGCATTACTACGTCCTCGAGCATGATGGCCGCCTCTTCCACGGCGACCGGGTCGCCGAGATCCTGCGCCGCAGCGGCCTGGCCTGGCGCTGGAACTGGCAGGCCCTCGGCGATCTCTGCCAGCTGGAGAACCTGACCGATAACCAGACTCTCCACCCGGCGATCCGCCGGGTGCCCCCCGGCAGCATCCTCCACTTCACCGAAGGCAAGGTCTCCCTCCACTCCGTCGCGGTCCTCGACGGCATCCCGGCGGCGCCCGCCGATCCCGACGCCGCCGTCGACGCGCTCAACGCCGCGGTGCTGCGGCTGGCGGGGGACAACCCCTATCTGTCCCTCTCGGGCGGGTTCGATTCGCGGGTGATCCTGGCGTCGATGCTGCGCCAGGGCCTGAGGCCCCATCTGATCACGATGGGGCGGGAGGAGGCGACCGACGTCCAGGTGGCCCGCCGCATGGCCGAGCGCTTCGATCTGCCCCACCAGCTGATCAGCCTGGAGTTCGACGACGTCTTCGCCCACGCGCCCACCATCTCCAGCGTCACCAACGGCACCAAGACCGCGTGGCACTGGCACACCTTCCTCTACCCCCTCAAGGCGGCGATCCCCGCCGAGGCCACGTTCTTCGTCGGCACCCTGGGTGAATTCGCCCGCTCCTATTACTTCGACCGCGGCTGGCTGGGACGCTTCGGCTCCCTGGCCCCCGACGTCGCCCTGGGCCGGTTCTGGACGATGAAACTGAACCGGCACCCCAGTTTCTCCCCCGAGGAACTGCGCCACCTGGCGCCGCCGCTGGCCGCCGAGCTCGTGCCGGAGGGCCGCGCACGGCGGGCCGCTCGCCTGGCGGGCTTCTGCCGGGGCGGGTTCCTGGAAGGCCTCACCCGCTATTACTTCGAGCAGCGGGTGCCCAACTTCTACGCCAACGGCATCCGCATGTACCGGGCCTCCAGTGCCTGGCGCTCCCCGTTCCATGACCGCCGCTGGATCGAAGCGATCTGGAACCTCCCCGATGGCTGGAAGCTCGGCTCCAACTGGCATCGCCATGCCATCGCCCGCAACTGCCCCGAGCTGCTGACGTTTCCGGAGGAAAACGGCTTCGACCGGCGCCGCATGCTGCCCAAGGCCCCTCCCCTCTACTGGACGCCGCCGATGCGGCGCGCCCGCTACGTGAGCTATGACCTCAGCGCCGACTGGTACCGCGACCCGCGGATGCATGCCTTCCTGCGCGAACACGCCGGCCGGATCGACGACCTGGTGGATCCGGAGCTGATCGGGCGGATCCTGGAGGCCCACCGCAGCGGCACCGACCGGACCAGAACCCTAGCCTTCCTGCTCACCCTGATCGTCTGGAAGCAGGTGATCGCCCCATGAGGGTGCTGTTCGTCTCCCACATGGCCACCCGCAGCGGTGCCCCGCTGCTGCTGCTCTGGCTGCTGCGCTGGCTGATGGCGCAGAAGCGCGGCATCGAACCGGCGGTGGTGCTGCTCAGCGATGGTCCCCTGCGCCCCGATTTCGAGGCTCTGGCGCCCACCGAGGCCTGGAGCCGGCCGCTCTTCAGGCCCCTGCACGAGCGCGTTGTCGCCCGGCTGGGAAGGGGAAGGGGAAGGGCGGGCAGCCCCGCCGAGCTGCTGGAGGCGGCGGTGCAACGGCACCGGCCGGAACTGATCTACCTCAACACCCTGGTGCTGGGCCAGCACCTCCGGGGCCTGGCCGCCGATGCAGCCCGGCCGGCCTGCCTCAGCCATGTCCATGAACTGGAAACCACCCTGGCCGCCATGAGCAATCCCGTGGCCGTGGCCCGCCAGCTGGCCCTCTCCAGCGTCGTGGTGGCCTGCGCCGAAGGGGTGAAGCAATCCCTGCACACCCACCACGGACTGCCCCTGCAGCGCTGCACGGTGATTCCGGGCTTCCTGCCCTACTCCGCCCCCGGGCAGGGCCAGCCGGTGCCCGAGCCGCTGCAGGCGGAGCCCGCTCTCGAGCCCCTGGACGCCGCCCTGGCGGCGGGCACCTTCGTGTTCGGCTTCGCGGGCCAGGCGATCACCCGCAAGGGCTTCGACCTCTTCCCCCTGCTGGTGAAGGAATGTGAGCGGGTCTTCGCCGGCCAGCCCTTTCTGGCCGTCTGGCTCGGGGCCTCCCCCGGGCAGGAGCAAGTGCTGATGGCCCGGCGCGATCTGGAGCTGCTGGGGCTCCAGCACCGCGCCCTGCTGCTGCCGCCGCTGCCCTCCGCCATCGGCGTCATCGGTCGCTTCGCCGTCCATGGCCTGCTGTCGCGGGAGGACCCCTATCCCCTGGTGGCCCTCGAGGCCGCCGCCTCGGCCGTGCCCACCATCTGCTTCGAGGGTGGTGGCGGCATCGTCGACTTCGTGGCCGACGGCTGCGGGCTGGCCGTCCCCTACCTCGACCTGGGGGCCTTCGCCGCCGCCCTGCACCGGCTCAGCAACGACCCGGACGGCCGGCGCCGCCTGGGGGAGCGCAGCCGGGCCAGGGTGTGGCGGGAGTCCGGCATCGACGATGTGGCGCCCCGTCTGCTGGCCTGCATGGAACGGGCCGTCGCCGCCGGACCCCACCATGGCTGAGGTGCCCCTGCCCGCCACCCATCCCCTCTACGGCTGGTCCGCAGACGCGGAGATCAGCGTGCCCGATCGCTTCCGCAGCGACCCGGACCGGCCCCTGGTCTCCATTGTCATTCCCACCCTCAACCAGGGGACCTACATCGAGGACACCCTGCTCTCGATCCTCTGGCAGGGGTACGACAACGTCGAGGTCATCGTGGTGGACGGCGGCAGCACCGACGACACCCCGGCGGTGCTGGAGCGCTACCGCCCCTGGATCTCGGTCCTGATCAGCGAGCCCGACCGGGGCCAGTCGGAGGCGATCAACAAGGGGTTCCGCCGGGCCAGCGGTTCGATCCTGGCCTGGCTCAACTCCGACGACTTCTATCTGCCCGGTGCCTTCCACACCGTGCTGGCCTGCTTCGCCGCCCAGCCCGGCCGCCGCTGGGTGATCGGCAGCGGCGACATCATCAGCGCCGACCAGCAGTTCCTGCGCCACGTGCCGGGCCGGGAGGGATCCGAGGAGACCATGCTGGCGATCGAGAATGGCTGCTTCCTGCTGCAGCAGAGCTGCTTCTGGAGCGCGTCCCTCTGGCAGGAGGCTGGAGGGCAGGTGGACGAGTCCCTCAGCCTGCTGATGGACTACGACCTCTGGTGGCGCTTCTCGCAGCGCTGCTCCGGCAGCGTCACCCAGGAGAAACTGGGGGCGATGCGCTACTACCCCACCGTGAAGACCCGGCGCCAGGGGGAACGCTTTCCGGCCGAACTGGCCACCATCTATGCCCGCTACGGGGCCAGCGCCTCTCTCGATCGCCTGGTGCAGCGCCTGCTGAAGGAAAAGTCCGTCCTCGGCGAGCGGCTCTCGGCCCTGGAGCGCCAGCTGCCGGTGCGGCTGCTGCGCCGCCTGCGGCTCCTCCCCCGACCATGACGACCCCCGAACTCTTCGTCGGCATCACCAGCTGGAACAGCGAGCTGTTCCTGCCCCACTGCCTGGAGGCGCTCCAGAGCACCACCCGGGGCCTGGAGACCCGCGTCTGCGTGCTGGACAACGGCTCCACCGACAGCTCGGTGGCGATCGCCAGCGAGCGGGGGGCGGAGGTGGTGCAGCGTCGCTGCAGCCAGCCGGAGGCGCTCAATGCGCTGCTGAATCGCTCCCGCTCCCCGTACACGCTGCTGCTGCATGCGGACGTGATCCTGCTGGCGCCAGACTGGTTCCAGCTCTGCCGTTCGCGTTTCAGCGAGGGGGTGGCGCTGGTGTCACCGCAGGACATCGGCTGCGGACCGCTCACCCGCCCCTTCGGTGCCGGCATGCCGGAGAGCTCCTTCCTGCTGATGCACACCCAGCGGTTTCGCCGCTGCCGGCGCCTCCATTGGCGGCGCAAGGGGCGGTTCCCCCGGCCGCGCTACGAGGTCGACTTCCAGGGCCCCCACATCACCCACCACCTGCCGATGGAGCTGAAGCGGCGCCGGCTCCGCTGGGTGCCCATGGACGTCTACGTGTCCAACCGGGCCAGCGAACCGTTGTTCACTCCGGCCTCCCCACCGGCGATCTGGAGCGACGAGCTGGCCTACCTGCGCTACGGGCTCGGCAACTTCTACGGGCTCGGCGGCACGATCACCCATTACCACAACTGGTACGACCGGATCGCCGCCCGGGAGAAGACCGAAACGGCGCCGAACCCCGCGCGCAAGGATTTCCCGGTGGACTTCATCCGCTCCTACACCCACCGGATGCTGGAGGACTACAGCGCCGGCAGGTTGGAACTGCCCACCGACCTGAGCACCACCCGCACCCCCAGGGCGCTCTAGCCCCATCGCTTCCCCCATGACCGGTCCCTCGTCGCCACGGCCGATCGCCGCCCACTTCCTGCTGGTGCCGGAGCTGCTGCACTCGCCGCCCAACGAGGCGATCATCTCCGCCCTGCTGGAGAACGGCTACGACGTCCACATCTTCGCCCCCGGGCCCTGCGGCAGCACCGCCCCCTACGGCGACCGGGTCAGCACGCACCCGGTGGCCTATTCGATGCGCTGGCTGCTGGCCCAGGCCTGGCGTCCCCGCTGGCGCCGCTACGCCTGCTTCTCGGGCACCACCGAGGATCCGATCGCCGTGGTGGGTGTGCTGGCCCGCCTGCACCGCCGTCCCTCCTTCGTCCTGGGGGATGAGATCCGTGCCGGCAGCTACCGGGGCCCCCGCACGGAACGCTGGAAACGGCTCTGCCTGCAGGCCTACCGGCGGGCGCGTTTCACCATCGTCAACGACACCCACCGGGTGGATCTGGTGCGCGACTACGCCGGCCTGCCGCCGGCCCAGCCCGTTCTGGTCTACCCCGGCTGTTTCCGGCAGCCGCCACAGCGGGATCCGATCCTGCGCGGGGAGCTCCGCCAGCGCTGGGGCCTGGCGCCCGACGCCCTCACCCTGGCCATTTCCGGGGGCTTCAACCTCACCGCCGGCGCCGACTGGCTGCTCGACGCCCTGCACGAGGATCCGGCGCTCTGCGCCGTGGTCCAGCCCCTGGGGGTGGATCCCCTGGCCCTCTACCTGCTGCGGCGCCTGAGCCTGGGGGGCCGGTTGTACATCGAGACCAGCCGGCTGTCCTGGCAGGAGGCCTGGCGATCGGCCGTGGGCTACGACATCGGCCTGGCCGTCTACACCAATCCGGCGCCCCAGTTCCAGGCCATGGGCGTGAGCTCGAACCGGCTGTGCATGTACCTGGCCATGGGGGTGCCGGTGATCTGCAGCCGCCAGCCCAGCTTCCAGTTCGTCGAGGACTTCGGCTGCGGCGTGATGGTCGACGATGGCGCCGGCTTCCTTGCGGCGGCCCACCACCTGGGGGCCGACCTGGACGCCCGGCGGGAGGACTGCGCCCGCTGCTTCCACGACCACATCCGCCCCCAGGAGCGCTACCGCGCCCTGGTGGAGGCGATGGGCGCCCTGGGGCGCGCCTGAGGGAGCACCCACCACCGCCGCCATGAACCGCTCCTCCATCAACCTGCGCCTCTACCTCGCCGCCCGGGCCGTGGTGCATGGCAGCCGCCGCCGCATCCCACGGCCGCTGCTGCCGCCGCGGCGGCCCCTCGGTGATCGCTTCACGATCGCGATCACCACCTTCGAGGCCCGCTACGAGACCTACTTCCGTCCCCTCTACCAATCCCTGCGGCGCAGCTTCCCGGAGGTGCCGATCCTGGTGGTCGTCAACGGCCACGGCGATGGGGCCAGCCAGAGCCGCTACCTGGAGCGGCTGTGCCGCGAGCTGGCCGACGGCGAGCCGCCCCATCGCCGCTTCCTGCTGCATGAGCGGGTGGTGGGGCTCTGCCAGATGTGGAACGAGCTGCTCCAGGCCAGCCCCACCGCCACCACCCTGGTGCTCAACGACGATCTGCGCATCGACCCCTACCTGCGGCGCTGGGCCGAAGCGATGGCCTGGGAGTCGGTGGAGCTCAGCCTGCTGAACAACACCTGGTCTCACTTCGCCATCGCCCGCCGCTGCTGGGAGCGGATCGGCGCCTTCGACCAGAGCTTCAGCGGCATCGGCTTCGAGGACATGGACTACACCGCCCGGGCGTCCCTGGCGGGGGTTGAGATCGCCGGGGTGGCCTGTCCCTATCTGCACCATGCGAACGACCAGCCCGCCACCACCTCCTTCGACGGCCAGTCGGAGCGTGTCTGGGGCAAGTACACCTCCGCCAACCAGGAGGTGTTCGTGCGCAAGTGGGAACGCTGTCCGGAGCCGGAGGGGACCTACATCCGCCAGCTCGGCCACCACGTGCGGCCCGTCGCCCCCCTGCCGCACCTGCCCGTGCCGCCCCTGAACGCGGCCGGGCCGGGGATCGTGCACCTGGATCGGACGCCATGAGGGTGCTGGTGCTCGCCCCGTCCGCCTACCTGCTCGGCGGTGTCCAGGACTGGCTGGCGAACCTGGTTCCGGGCCTGCGGGACGGAGGCCTGGAGGTGACCGTGGCGGTGCCCGACGGGGAACACCACCGCCATGGCCCCTACGCCCGGGCCTATCCCGGCCTGGCGGCCGAACCGATCGCCAACCCCAGCGGCAGCACCGAAGGCAGGATCCACGCCATCGCCACCCTGCTCGGCAGGCTCGACCCGGACCTGGTGCTGGGCGTCAACCTGGTCGACCTCTACCCCGCGGCCCAGCGGGCACGGCGCCAGGGCCGGTTCCACGGACGGGTGGTGATGACCCTGCATGCGCTGCAGGCGGACTACTTCGGCGACCTGCGCGTTCACGGTGCCGGCATCGACGCGGTGATCGCCACCAACCGCCTGGCCTGCCGTCTGGCGAGCGGGCGGAGCGGGATGGATCCGGCCCGGGTGCTCTACGCCCCCTACGGCGTGCCGGTGCCGCCCTGGCGGGCCCCCGGCGGCGATCCGGCCACCACCCTGCGGCTGGCCTGGGTGGGGCGGCTGGAGCAGCCCCAGAAGCGGGTCCACGATCTGCCGCCGTTGCTGGAGGCGCTGCAGGCCCGGGGCCTCGACGTCCAGCTCAGCATCGCCGGTGACGGCAGGGAGCGTCCGGCGTTGGAGGCCTCCCTGGCCCCCTGGATCGAACGCGGCAGCGTTCGGATGCTCGGCCATGTCGACCAGGACCGGCTGGCGGCGGAGATCTACGGCCATCACCATGCTCTGGTGATCACCTCCTCGTGGGAGACGGGTCCGATCGTGGCCTGGCAGGCCATGGCCAGTGGCATGGCGGTGGTGAGCAGCCGCTACGTGGGAGCGGGCCTGGAGGGGGCCCTGGTGCAGGACACCACGGCCCTGCTGTTCCCCTGCGGAGACACGGACGCCGCGGCGGGCGCGCTGGCGCGGCTGCGGGATCCGGCCCTGCTGGAGCAGCTGTCCAGGGCCGGGCACGCCCTGGTGGCGGAGCGCTACAGCGAGGCGGCCTCCCTGGCCGCCTGGCGGCGGGCCCTCGATCAGGTGATGGAACTGCCCCCCCTGCCGGAAGGCCCATCCGAGCCGGCGCCGGCCCCCGCCGGACGGCTGGACCGCTGGCTGGGCCGCCGGCGGGCCGAAGGACTGCGCCGGTGGCTGGGGCTTCGCTTCCGCCACGGCAGCGCCGGCAGCGAGTGGCCCCACTCCGGCGGCTCAGGGGGGGCGGCCGAGGACCTGCTGATGGAGGCGGCCCGCCTCGACGACCCCGGTGCGTCCCATGGCTGAAGCGGCGCGGCCCACCCGGCGGGAGCGGCTGGGGGTGTGGCTGATGGACCGGCTCCGCTACGCGTGGCTGCTGGGCCGCCCGGCACCGGCCCAGCTCCGGATCGCCAACCGCCGCGAACGGCTGGAGGCCGCCCCCGACGGATGGGGGCAGGCCTGCCTGTGGCGCTACACCTCCCGCCTGCATGCGCCGGCCATCCAGCCGGAGCTGGGCCGACGCCTGCTGCGCCGCTGCCTGGAGGAGGCGCCGATCCGGCGCCGCGCCAGCCCCGGCTGGGCCGATGGACCGCCGGAGCTGAGCGTGCTGATCGGCCACCGGGGCAGCGAGCGGCTGCCCCTGCTGCTGGCCACCCTGGAATCCCTCGCCGCCCAGGAGGACGTACGGCTGGAATGCCTGGTGATCGAGCAGGACAGCGAACCCCGCATCGCCGGCCGGCTTCCCCCCTGGGTGCGCCACATCCATGGTCCCCTGCCGGACCCCAACGCCCCCTACAACCGCTCCCACACCTTCAACCTCGGGGCCCGCGAGGCCCGCGCCCCGGTGCTGCTGCTGCACGACAACGACATGCTCGTGCCCACCGGTTATGCCCGCCGCCTGCTGGATCGGATCGCCCGCGGCTACGCGGTGGTGAACCCGAAGCGGTTCGTCTTTTACCTCGATGAGGCCCACAGCGCGGCGGTGCTGGCCGGCTCCGACGCCTACGACGCCCGGCCCGCCGAAGCGATCGTGCAGAACCTGGAGGCCGGCGGCTCGATGGCCATCACCGCCGAGGCCTATGCCGCCATCGGAGGCATGGATGAGGGCTTCGTCGGCTGGGGCGGCGAGGACAACGAGTTCTGGGACCGCTGTCTCACCCGGCCCACCTGGATCTGGGGCTACGAGCCGATCGTGCACCTCTGGCACCGCGGCCAGCCCCTCAAGCACCGCAAGGACAACCCCAACCTGGAGCGAGCCCGGGCCGTGATGCGGCGCCCCGCCCTCGAGCGCATCGCCGCCCTTCGGCCCGCCCCGGTGAGCGGCCTGGTCAGCACGATCATCCCGGTGCACAACCGCGCCGCCCTGCTGCGCGAAGCGGTGGCCAGCGTGCTCGAACAGGACCACCGGCCGATCGAGATCGTCATCGTCGACGACGGCTCCAGCGACGACACCGCCGCGGTGGCCGACGGCCTGGCCGCCTCCCATCCGGACCTCATCCGTGTGATCCACCAGCCCAACGGCGGTCCCGGCGCCGCCCGCCAGCGGGGCCTGGACCACAGCCGCGGTGAGTTCATCCAGTACCTCGACAGCGACGATCTGCTGCTGCCCGGCAAGTTCAGCGCCCAGGTGGGGGCCCTGCAGCGCGCTTCCGGGGCCGGGATCGCCTACGGCCCCAGCCTGGAGGAGGACCATTCCCGGCGGCCCGTCGAACGGCGCGGCCCGATGCGGGCCACCGGCCAGCCCCTGGAGAGCCTCTTCCCCCGGCTGCTGCTGGAGCGCTGGTGGACCACCAGCTGTCCCCTCTACCGGCGCGATCTGCTCGACCGCATCGGCCCCTGGCAGCCCTGGATCAACGAGGAGGACTGGGAGTACGACGGCCGGGCCGGCGCGACCGGGACGCCCCTGGTGTGGGTGCCTGGCGCGGTGTCGGTGCGGCGGATCCACATGGGCGACGACCACCTCAGCGACCGGGGCCACCTCGACCCCCGCAAGCTGGCGGACCGGGCCCGGGCCCAGGAGTCGCTGCTGCGCAGCGCCCTGGCCGCCGGCGTCGACCGCCGCGGCCCTGAGATGGCCCGCTTCTGCCGCTCCGCCTTCCTGCTCAGCCGCCAGTGCGGCGCCGCCGGCGCCGAGCAGGCCTCCCGAACACTGTTCCAGCTGGCTCGGCGCCACGGAGCCCGGCGGCCGCGACAGCAGCTGGAGTTCTTCCTCTACGGCCTGCTGGCGATGGCCCTGGGCTGGGGCCGGGCAGCCCGGCTGAGCATGGGAGTCCGGACACGGCTGCAGCCAGAACCCCGCCCCGGGGAGGAACATGACCTGAGGTGATGCAGGAGCCTGTGGAGCACGAATCCGGCACGGCCCCGCTGGTGTCGGTGGTGATGGGGGTTCGCAACGGCGGGACCAGCCTCGCCGTCGGCCTCGATTCCCTCGCCCGTCAGGAGGGGGTGAGCCTGGAGGTGGTGGTCGTCAACGACGGCTCCAGTGACGACACCGGCGCCCTGCTGGCGGCGCGGGCCGCCGCCGATCCGCGGCTGCGGGTGCTGGAACGGCCGGGCCGGGGCCTGACCCGCTCGCTGATCGAGGGCTGCCAGGTGGCCCGCGGGGTCTTCATCGCCCGCCAGGACGCCGGCGACATCTCCCTGCCGGGACGGCTGCTGCGGCAGGTGCGCTGCCTGGAGGACAATCCGGAAGCCAGCCTCTGCTCCACCCATGTGCGGCTGGTGGTGCCGGAAGGCGCCACGGTCCGCGTCAATGCGCCGGATCCCGGAGAGCTGGCCGATGGGCTGACCGGGCCGGCCATCCACGGCTCGGTGATGATGCGGCGCAGCGCCTACGAGCGTGCCGGAGGCTATCGGCCGATGTTCTATTTCGCCCAGGACATCGATCTATGGAGCCGCATGGTGGAACTCGGCAGCCACCTGGTGGTGCCGGAGGTGCTCTACGAGGCCACCCTCTCCCCCGGATCGATCAGCGGCTCCCGCCGCCGGGAGCAGGAGGCGTTCCATGCCCTGATCGTGGCGGCCACCCGGGCCCGCCGCGGCGGGCAACCGGAGGCGCCCGTCCTGGAGGAGGCCGAGGCCCTGAGCGACCGCTGCCGCGGCCTGCGTGCCCAACCCCGCCGGCAGGCCGATGGGGCCTACTTCATCGGCGCCTGCCTCAGCCGCGAGCGGCCGGATCTGGCCCGTCAGTACCTGCGCCAGGCCCTCAGCCTCAACCCCTGGCACCTCAAGGCCCGGATCAAGCTGGCCGCCTTGCCATGACCCTCAGCGTCGCCATTCCCACCTACGGCCGCGATCAGGTGCTGATCGACAGCGTCGCCGCCCTGCTGGCGCTGGATCCGCCCCCGTTCGAGCTGCTGGTGGTCGACCAGACGCCCCGCCACGATCCCGACAGTGAAGCCCGCCTGGGCGCCTGGCAGGCGGAGGGACGGATCAAGTGGCTGCGGCTGCCGACCCCCTCGATCACCGGCGCCATGAATGTGGCCCTGCAGGAGGCCCGCGGCGAGCGGGTGCTGTTCCTCGACGACGACATCCTGCCGGACCCGGAGCTGCTCAACGCCCACGAACGGGCCGGTGCCGCTGACCCCGACGCCATGCTCGCCGGGCGGGTGCTGCAGCCCTGGCACCGGGGCGAAAGCGACCCGGAGGAGGGGCCGTTCCTGTTCAACAGCCTGCGGCCCCGCTCCGTGGAGGAATTCATGGGGGGCAACGTGGCGATCCCGCGGCGGCTGGCCCTTGAGCTGGGGGGATTCGACCAGAACTTCGTGCGGGTGGCCTATCGCTTCGAGGCTGAATTCGCCTTTCGCTGGCGCCAGGCCGGCCACCCGATCCAGTACGTGCCCGGTGCCCTGATCCACCACCTCCGGGCCGAGCGGGGCGGCACCCGCAGCTACGGCAAGCACCTCACCACCGTCAAGCCCGACCATGCCGTGGGGCGGTACTACTTCCAGCTGCGCACCCAGCCGCTGCCGGCGGCACTGGCGGGGTGCCTGGAGGGCTGGCTGGGGTCGGTGCGCAGCCGCCACCACCTGCGCCATCCCTGGTGGATCCCCCCCACCCTCATCGCCGAAGGGCGCGGCCTGCTCTGGGCCCTGCGCCTGCAGCGCAAGGGGCCGGCCCTGCTGCCCACCCGCCGCCGCCGGCTGCTGATCGCCGGCAGCCACCCGGTGCAGTACCAGACGCCCCTGTTCCAGACCCTCGCCGCCGCCCCCGGCGTGTCCACGGACGTGCTCTACCTCACCCTTCCGGATGCCCGCACCCAGGGCCTGGGATTCGGCGTCTCCTTCGAGTGGGACGTGCCGCTGCTGGAGGGCTACCCCTGGCACCGGGCCGCCAGTGGCCGGGGCCGCGGCATCACCTCCGGCTACCGGGGCGTCTGGCTGAGCCGGCCCCTGGGGGAACTGGGGTTCGGCCCTGCCCGGCAGCGGCCCGATGCCCTGCTGCTGACCGGCTGGCACTTCCTGGGCATGGTGCAGCTGTTCATCGCCGCCCGGCTGCAGGGCCTGCCGGTGCTGCTGCGAATGGACTCCAATGCCTTCCGCCCCAGATCCTGGGCCCTGAACCTCACCTATTGGATCCTGTTCCGGGGGGTGTCGGTGGGCCTTCCCGTCGGCGCGGCCAATGCCCGCTGGTACCGCCAGTTCGGCGTGCCCCAGAGCCGGCTGGTGCCCTCGCCCCACTTCGTCGACAACGCCTACTTCAGTGAGCGGGCCGCGGCCCTGCGCCCCCGCCGGGACGAACTGCGCCAGGACTGGGCCATCCCCCGGGAGGCCTTCTGCTTTCTGTTCGCCGGCAAACTCCAGCCCAAGAAGCGTCCCCTCGACCTGCTCGCAGCGCTGCGGCAGCTGGTGACGGAAGACCCGGCGTCATCGGTGCATCTGCTGCTCGTGGGCAGCGGCCCCCTGGAGGAGGAGTGCAGGGCCCTGGCCAGCCGGCACGGCCTGCCGGTGAGCTTCGCCGGCTTCCTGAACCAGTCGGGCATGCCCTCGGCCTACGCGGTGGCCGACGCCCTGGTCCTGCCCTCCGACCACGGCGAGACCTGGGGGCTGGTGGTCAACGAGGCCATGGCCTGCGGTCTGCCGGCGATCGTCAGCGACCAGGTGGGCTGCGCCGAGGACCTGGTGCTCGAGGGCCAAACCGGCCTGGTGAGCCCCGTCGGCCAGCCGGCGGCCCTGGCGGCGGCCATGGGGAGGATGGCCGCCGATCCGGCCGCCGCCGCCCGGATGGGGGAGACGGCGCGGGAGCTCGTCCACAGCCGCTTCAGCGTGCGGAACGCCGCCGAGGGGATCCTGACGGGGCTGGCCCTGCTGGAGTGCCGCTGAGATGGCCAGGGCCCTGATCCTTTCCCTCCAGCCTCCGGGGGGCGGTGGCGTCCAGGCCCGCCGCTACGCCAAGCTCCTGCCCCATCTGCCGGCGGCCGGCTGGGAGTTCCATGTCGTCGGCCCCGACCCCCGGCTCGATGCGGTCACCCCGGAGCCCTTCCCCGAGCAGGAGCGCTTCTGCCATTACAGCCGGCGGGTGTCCCGCTCCCAGCGCTGCGCCATCCGCAGGAACCGCCGCCGGCCAGGCACCCCCCTCCACCTGTGGTTCGGCCTGCGCCAGCTGATCCACCGGTGGCTGGAGCGGCTGGGCCACCACGACCCCCAGGCCCATGCCCTCGAGGGCCTCAGGGCCACCGCCCTGGAGACCGCCGCACGCCTCCGCTTCGATGTGGTGGCCGGCATCTGCCCGGATTTCCGCGTGCTCGAGGTGGCTCTCGAGGTGGCCGGACGGCTCGGCAAACCCTTCATCGCCATCTACGACGATCCCTTCGGCCACCGGGAGAAGGGCAGCTTCCACCCGGCCCACCCCGAACGCCAGCGGGCCGTGCTGGCCGCCGCCGCCGGGGCCGTGTTCGCCTCGCCCCTCACCCTGGAGCGCTATCGGGAGCAGGGGCTGCTGGGGGGCACGCCGGCCCGGTTCCTGCCGGACTGCTTCGAGCCCGGCGGGCCCGGCAGCGAGCCGCCGCCGGCGCAGCCACCCGCAACCCTGACGCTGTTCCATCCCGGCAACCTCGGCCCCTGGCGGCCGATCGAGCCGCTGCTGGACGCGGCGCGGCGCTGGCGGCCCGAGGAACAGGGTGGGCTGCGGATCCAGCTCTACGGCTATCTCTATGAAGCGGCGCGGACGGCCATCCGCAGCGACCCCTGCCTCCGCCAGATCGTGCAGGTCCATGCTGCGGTGAGCAACGGGCGCTCCCACCAGCTGGCGGCGGCGGCCGATGGCCTGCTGGTGCTGATCGGCCCCCGCCACACCGACAACCTGCCCTCGAAGTTCTTCGAATACCTGCCCCACGCCACGCCGGTGCTGGTGGCCGGGCCGGCGGGCAACCCGCTGCAGGCGATCGTCGAGGAGCTGAACAAGGGGATCTACTGCGACATCGAGAGCAGCGCGGCCATCTTCGACGCCCTGATGGAGCTGCGGCGCCGGGCCGGCTGGTTCCGGGAGCAGCATCGCCACAACCGTGACGCCATCGCCGCCTATGGCGCCCCGGCGGTGGCCGCAGCCTGGGCAGAGGCCTTCGACGGCTTCCTGGGGGCTGGGCCGGCGCCATGAGGGTTCTGCATGTGATCCCCTCGATCAGCCCGCTGCGGGGCGGCCCCAGCCGGGCCGTGATCGAGATGGTGGCGGCCCTGCGACTCCGGGAGGTGGACGCGGCCATCCTGACCACCAACGACCATGGCCCCGGGCTCCACCCCGAACTGGTCACCGGCCGCTGGCAGCAGCACCAGGGGGTGCCGGTGCTGGCCTTTCCCCGCTGGAGTCCGCCCGTCGCCGCCCTGCGGGAATTCGCCGTCAGTCCCGGGCTCAGCCTCTGGCTGGCCCGCCACCTGAAGGACTACGACCTGCTCCACATCCATGCCCTGTTCTCCTACCCCTCCACCAGCGCCATGGCCCAGGCCCGCTGGGCCGGTGTTCCCTACATCCTGCGCAGCATCGGCCAGCTGAGCCCGTGGAGCCTGGCCCAGAGCCCCGGCCGCAAACGCCTGATGCTGCGCCTGATCGAACGGCGCAACCTGCAGCGGGCGGCCGCCCTGCACTTCACCACCGGCGCCGAACGGGACGAGGCCGCCGGCCTCGGCCTGGCTCCCCCCACCCTGGTGCTCCCCCTGGGGGTGCGCGGCCCCGAACCAGCGGCCGCGTCGTCGGGCGGCCGGGACGGCAGCGCTCCGGTCCGCTTCCTGTTCCTGTCGCGGCTGCACCCCAAGAAGCGCCTGGAGAACCTGCTGGATGCCCTGGCCCTGCTGCAGCGGCTCCGGCCCGACGCCCCGTGGGAGCTGGCCATCGCCGGCGACGGCGAGCCGAGGTACGTCGCCGGCCTGCAGGAGCGCAGCCGTCGGCTGGGCCTCGAGACCCGCTGCCGCTGGCTGGGGTTCGTGGAGGGGGAGGCCAAGTGGCGGGCGCTGCAGGCGGCCGACTGGTATGTGCTGCCCTCGGCGGCGGAGAACTTCGGCATCGCCGCCGTGGAGGCCCTCGCGGCCGGCACCCCGGTGATCCTGTCGCCGGAGGTGGCCGTGGCCGCCGATGTGGAGCGCTGTGGTGCCGGCCTGGTCTGCGGCAGCGCCCCCGAAGCCCTCGCCCAGGCCCTGGCCACCGCCCTGGTGCGGCCGTCCCTGTCAATGCGGGCGTCCGCCCTTAACCTGGCTCAGATGGAATTTTCCTGGAGCACGATCGCCCTTCAGCTGCGTGACACTTACCGCCAGGTGCTGACCTCTTCCGCCGGCCGATGACCATCCTGCTGCTGATCGTGCTCTTCGGCGCCCTTGCCGCCGTGCTGCTCGACGGCGACTGGCGGGCCGGGCTGATGGTCACACTGTTGATCGGCTTCGTGCAGGATCCCCTGCGCAAGATCACCCCGGACCAGCCCGGCTGGATGGTCGGCCTGGTGCTGATCGGCTTTGCCCTGTGCGGCCTTGTGCTGTTTGAGCGGGTGGGCCGCTTCCATCTGCGGGCCATGTTCTGGACGGTGCCCCAGTTCGACGGCTGGGTGACCGTCTACTTCACCCTGATTGCCCTGCAGAGCCTCAACAGCTTCGCCCGTTTCTCCGACATCCGCCTCACCGCGATCGGGGCCGCCTTCTTCCTCGCCCCGGCCTTCGGTCTCTGGGTGGGCTTCCAGGTGGGCTGCTCCCTGCCGTTCCTCAAGCGGCTGTTGACGCTCTACCTGATCGGCTCGGCGGTGATGGCCTTCACCGTCTATCTGAGCTTCCAGGGCGTCGACCATCCCACCCTCCAGGAGGTGGGTCAGGGCCTGCTGATCACGTTCCGCTACGGATTCTCCGCCCAGGGGGCCTCCGGCTTCTGGCGCACCAGTGAGATCGCCTCCTGGCAGCTGTCGGCGGCGGCCTGCATCGCCGCGTCGATGGGCATCGCCAGCCAGAAATCCACCAACCAGTTCGGGCTGCTGCTGCTGGCGGCAGGCTTCGCCTTCCTGACGATCCTCACCGGCCGGCGCAAGGCCCAGGTGCTGATCATGGCCTTCGTGGCCATCTATCTGCTGCTCTTCAGCCGCCGGGCCAGCCCCGCCTCCAAGGAGCGGGTGATCACCAGTGTGCTCGGGGTGGCAGGGATCGCCTATCCCCTCTATGCCTTCATCCTCTCGGAGAATCTCGGCGAGAACTTCGGCGAGTACACCAACCGCTCCCTGACCATCCAGCAGGACCTGGTCGAGCGCTTCGATTCCCAGGGCATCGGCGCCACCCTGAGGGCCATCGAGATCTCCGACGGCATCGGCATGGGGGTGGGCGCCGGCGCCAGCACAGGCGGCCTGGTGAGGAATGCCGCCCGTGATGCCATCCAGAGCGTGGGCTTCGTCTCCGAAGGGGGCGGCGGCCGCCTCATCCTCGAACTCGGTATCCCTGGCATCGTGGTGCTCGGGGTGATCCTCGTGCTGCTGGCCCTGGTGCTGCTGCGCAACTTCCGCCTGCTGAAGCAGCTGCCCCAGTCGACCTCCGCCCTGCTGATGGGGCTGATGTCCTTCGCCCTGGCCAACGTGCCGGCGTTCTTCTCGGCGGCCCAGCTCTACGGCGACCCCTTCGTGCTCATCCTGATGAGCCTCTGCCTGGGTTCCTTCCTGGCCATCCCCACCCTCGTGTCCCAGCAGCAGGAGCAATGGGCCCTGTGGCAGGAGCAGCAGCGCCAGCAGCGGATGCTCCTGGAGCAGCACTCCCAACCCCAGGCATGAGTCTGACCGAGCCCGCTGGAGCGCTGCTCACCGCCCTGATCCTGACCCACAACGAAGAGGCCAACATCGGCCGCACCCTCGACCATCTGGGCTGGCTGGACTCCATCCTGGTGATCGACAGCGGCAGCAGCGACGCCACCCTCGGGATCCTTGCCGACCATCCGTCGGTGCGGGTGCTGCATCGGCCCTTCGACAGCTTCGCCGACCAGTGCAACTTCGGCCTCGACCAGATCAGCTCCCCCTGGGTGCTGAGCCTGGATGCGGACTACCTGATCCCGCCGCCGCTGGCCGCCGAAATCCAGGCGGTGATCCGGGATCCGGCCGCCACCGCCATGGCCGGCTACGCCATCCCGTTCCGCTACTGCATCGGCGGCCTGCCCCTGCGCAGCGGCATGCTCCCGCCGCGCACCAGCCTCTATCGCCGCGGCCTGGGCCGCTACCGCAACGACGGCCACGGCCACCGCATCGTCCTGTCGGGGCCCGTGGGACGGCTGCGGCAGCCGATCTTCCACGACGACCGCAAACCCCTGCAGCGCTGGCTGGCCTCCCAGGGCTCCTACCTGGCGATCGAGGCGGCCAAGCTGCGGGCCACCCCATCGAGCCAGCTGTCCCTGGCGGATCGGCTGCGCAAGCACACCCCCCTGGCCCCCTTCGCGGCCCTGCTGTTCTGCCTGGTCTGGAAGGGGGGAATGCTGGAGGGCTGGCGCGGCTGGGCCTACGCCCAGCAGCGGATGTATGCCGAACTGCTGCTCCATCTGCTGCTCCTGGAGGAGCGCTGCGGCCTCTCGACTCCCCCTTGAATGGCCTCAGGATCCTGCAGGATCTGGAGGCTGCACTAAGGTCCGCCCTGACCGCCGGTCTGCCCGCTTCGAGTCACCCGTCGATTCCCCCGTTTCGCTCTTCTCGATGCCCTCGATCCTGATCACCGGCGGCGCCGGTTTCATCGGCGTCAACGCCGCCCAGCACTTCGCCTCCCTGGGGTGGGAGGTGGCGATCCTCGACAACCTCTCCCGCCGGGGCACCGAGGACAACCTCCGCTGGCTGCTCGATCAGCACCCGGCCATCGCCTTCCACCGGGTCGACATCCGCCAGGCCGACGCCCTCGCCGAGGTGGTGGCCGCGGTCCGTCCGGCGATGCTGCTGCATCTGGCCGCCCAGGTGGCGGTCACCACCTCCTACACCAACCCCCGGGAGGATTTCGAGATCAACGCCCTGGGCACGTTCAACGTGATGGAGGCGGTACGGCTCCATTCGCCCGAGAGTTTCGTGCTCTATGCCTCCACCAACAAGGTCTACGGCGGCATGGAATCGGTGCCGGTGGAGATGACCCCCCACGGCTATCGCTTCCGCGATCTCCCCTCCGGCGTGCCGGAAACCCAGCCCCTGGATTTCCACTCCCCCTACGGCTGCTCGAAGGGGGTCGCCGACCAGTACACGATCGACTACGCCCGCATCTACGACCTGCACACCTGCGCCTTCCGCCAGTCCTGCATCTACGGCACCCGCCAGTTCGGCATCGAGGACCAGGGCTGGGTGGCCTGGTTCAGCATCGCCGCCCTGCTGGAGCGGCCGATCACCCTCTACGGCGACGGCTGGCAGACCCGGGACGTGCTCGACGTGCGCGACCTGGCCCGGGCCTATGAGGCGGCCTGGAACAGCCGCGACCGCATCAGCGGCCAGGCCTTCAACATCGGCGGCGGCCCCGTCAACACCCTCTGCCTGCGGGATCTGCTGCGCTTCCTGGAGGAGGAGCTGGCCATCACGCTCTCGCCCCTCAGCGGCCAGTCAAGGCCCGGCGACCAGCCGGTGTTCATCTGCGACGTCAGCAAGGCCGCCGAGCAGCTGGGCTGGGCGCCGGAGATCAGCGTCGATGCCGGCGTGCGCCACCTGATCCGCTGGGTCCGCGACAACCGTGATCTGTTCAGCTGGCTCAGGCAATGAGGCGGCCGCGGGCCCTGGTCAGCACCATCGAACCGGTGGACGGCGGCGTGCCCGCCATGACCACCGCGGTCACCCGGATGCTTGAGGAGCTCGACATCGAGCCGGTCTTCGCCTGGTACGCCCCCTGGAGCACCCACCCCCGTCTGTCGGTGCCGCTGCATGCGGTCGCCGGCGGCAGGCGCCCGGGCCGGATGCAGCGGCGCGTCTACGGCGACCATGAGGGCCATGGCCTGGGGACCTGGCTGCCGGAGCTGGAATTCACCCATTACCTGCCGCGGCGGGCCTGGCGGGAGCTGGTGGACGGCTGCGACCTGCACCTGTCGGTGACGGGCAATCCCCTCTGCGCCACCCCCTTCGCCCGCCTGGGGATCCCCTTCCTGGCCTGGGTGGCCACCCCGTGGAAGGAGGATCGCGTCGACCGCGTCAGGGGCTTCTCCCGGCCCCGGCGCCTGCTTGACCGGATGCTCAACGGACCGGTGCTGCAGCGGCTGGAGCGCCAGGTGCTGCGGGCCCCCCGGGGACGGATCCTGGCGTTGAGCGGCTACACGGCCCGGGCCCTGGAGGCGCTGGCCCACCGGCCCATGGACGGGGTGATGCGGATGCCGGTGAATCCCGCCGTCTTCCGTCCCGCACCGGAGCGCCTGGTGCCCTGGCGCGTGGGCTTCGCCGGGCGCTATGGCGATCCGCGCAAGCACATCACCCTGCTGCTGGAGGCCGTGGCCCGCCTCGTCGCCGCCGGCCACCCCGTCGAGCTCGTGCTGGCGGGCGAACAGGACGTCGATCGCCTGCGCGGTCCCCTGGTGGCGATGGGACTGGCCGACCGGGTGCGCTGCCTCCCCTGCCTGGCCCCCGCCGCCCTGGCGGAGGTGCTGCAGACGCTGGATGTGTTCGTGATCCCCTCCCACCAGGAAGGTCTCTGCATCGCGGCCCTGGAGGCGATGGCCTGCGGTGTTCCGGTCGTGAGCACCCGCTGCGGTGGCCCGGAGGACTACGTGATCGACGGTGGCACCGGCCAGCTGGTGGCCAGCGATCCTGCCGCCATGGCGGCGGCCATTGCGGCGATCGGCACCGATCGGGACCGGCGCGCCCGCCTCTCCGCCGGAGCGATCGCCTGGGTCAGGGAGCAGGCGAGCCCCGAGGCGGCCCGACGCACCTTCCGGGCCCACCTGGAGACGATCGCCCCACCCGGCCGGATCGCCTCCCTGCGGGAGGCCTAGGGCCGATGTGCGGCATCGCCGGCCAGCTGGGGAGGGACCCGGGGGACTTCGCCGCCCGGGTGGGGCCGCGTCTGGCCCACCGGGGCCCGGATGATGCCGGCGTCTGGCAGGACGCCGGGGCCTGCCTGGTGCACCGGCGCCTGGCGATCCTGGATCTCTCTCCCCTGGGCCACCAGCCGATGGCCTCCGCCTGCGGCCGCTGGCAGCTGGTGTTCAACGGCGAGATCTACAACCATGCCGAGCTGCGTCGCCGGCTCGAGTTGGAGGGACAGCGCTTCCGGGGCAGCGGCGACACGGAGGTGCTGCTGGCCTGGCTGGTGAGTCGGGGCCTGGACGGCCTGGGGGCCCTGCGGGGCATGTTCGCCTTCTGCCTCTACGACACCCGGGAGCGCAGCGCCCTGCTGGCCCGCGATCCCCACGGCATCAAGCCCCTCTACCTCCGCAGCGGCCCGGGGGGCAGCCTCGCCTTCGCCTCGGAGCTGCGGGCCCTGCTGGCCGCCGACAGCGAAGCGCCCAGCCTGAACCGCCAGTCCCTGGGGCGCTACCTGGCCACCGGATCGGTGAGCGAGCCCGACACCCTGGTGGTGGGGGTGCAGCGCCTGCCCTGCGGCCACGCCGCCACCTGGCGCCAGGGTCGGCTGACGGTGCAGCCCTGGGGGGCCCTGCCCGAGAGCCTTGTCGGCGCCACCGGCGCCGGTGCCATGACAGCGGCCGAGGCGGTGGCCCTCACCCGCTCCGCCCTCGAGGATTCGGTGGCGGCCCACATGGTCAGCGATGTGCCGGTGGGGCTGTTCCTCAGCGCCGGGCTCGATTCCGCCTCCCTGCTGGCGCTCGCCCCCCGGGGCCTGCACACCTTCACCATCGGCTTCGCGACCCCGGGCGCCGGCGGCTTCGATGAATCCGGGCCGGCGGCCCGCATCGCCGCCCACTTCGGCGCCCATCACACGCCCCTGAACCTCACGGCCGACCAGGCGCGCCAGTGGCTGCCGGCGTTCCTGGCCAGCCAGGACCAGCCCTCGATCGACGGCTACAACACCTGGTGCGTGGCCCGGCTGGCGACGGAGCACGGGCTCAAGGTGGCCCTCTCCGGGCTCGGTGGGGATGAGCTGTTCGGTGGCTACCCCAGCTTCCGGATGGTGCCGAAGCTACGGCGCTGGCGGAGCCTGATCGGCCCCGCCGGGCCGCCGGCGGCGTGGCTGCTGCAGCGGCTGCCCCAGGGGCGTCGCGCCCGGCTGCAGCGGATCACCGGGCTGCTTGAGGCGCCCGCCTCCCTGGGCGAGGCCTACGGCTGCTTCCGAGGCCTGTTCTCCCCCGCCGAAACCCAGCGTCTGCTGGCGCACTGGGGTCTCAACGCCGGACCCGCGGTGCCGGCGGTGGCACGCGGCGGGATCGGGGGAAGCCGTGGCGGCGGCGAACTGCCGGGGGGCCGCGAGGGGGTGGCCTGGCTGGAGGGCAGCCGCTACCTGCGCAACCAGCTGCTGCCGGACAGCGACGTGATGGCGATGGCCGCCGGACTGGAGCTGCGCCTGCCCCTGGTGGATGCCCGGCTGCAGCGCCGGCTGGCCCCGATCCCCGCCGCCGTGCGGCTGGCGGAGGGCAAGCAGCTGCTGGCCCGCAGCGTGCCGGAGTTGCCCGACTGGTTCCTGAACCGTCCCAAGCAGGGGTTCCGCTTCCCGTTCCAGCTCTGGCTGGACGACCCGGCCTCGCCCCTGGCCCTGCGGCTGCCCTCGACACCCCGGGGGATCGATCTGACGCCCTGGTACCGGCGCTGGAGCCTGATGGTGCTCCAGCACTGGCTGGAGGCGCAGCTCGGCCTCAGCCTCTCGCCGGCACCCCGCCCGTGAGCCGGTTCCCGGCGTGGCCGCCAGCCGTGGCCGGGATGGCTCCGGAAAGGTCGCCTAGAATCCCGCCGCCGGCGGATGTCGTCTCCGCGGTGTCATCCGCTGCCCAGCTCCATCCCGTCGAGACCGGCCGGATGGTGGGGGCCATCGGGACGGCCCCAGCACCCCTGGCCCGGACAGGGTTCCGCCCACCCCTTAGCGCGGGACCGCTCCCCTCCAGACCGTCTTCCACCCGCCATCCGGTTCCGCCGCTCCATGACGCTCATCCTGGGCATCAATGCCTTCCACGCCGATGCGGCCGCCGCCCTGGTGCGGGACGGGGTGATCGTCGCCGCCGCCGAGGAGGAGCGCTTCCGCCGCATCAAGCACTGGGCCGGGTTCCCATCGGAGGCCATCGCCTGGTGCCTGGCCGATGCCGGCGTCGGGCCGGCCGACCTCGACCACATCGCCATCAACTCCCAGCCGGGGGCCCACCGCTGGCGCAAGGTGGCCTACACCCTGGGGCACCGTCCCGATCCCCGTTTCCTGGTCGCCCGCTGGCGCAACAAGCGGGAACGGGCTGATCTGGGCCAGCAGCTGGCCCAGGCCTTCCCCGGGGCGGCGATCAGGGCCCAGCTGCACTTCGTGGAGCACCACCGGGCCCACCTGGCCTCGGCCTTCTTCGCCTCCCCCTTCGAGGAGGCGGCGGTGATCTCGGTGGACGGCTTCGGCGACTTCGCCAGCGGTGCCTGGGGCCATGGCCAGGGCAACCGGCTCAGCCTCGATGGCCAGATCTGGTTCCCCCATTCCCTCGGCGCCTTCTACACGGCGATCACCCAGTACCTGGGCTTCCCCAACTACGGCGACGAATACAAGGTGATGGGACTGGCGCCCTACGGCCAGCCCACCCGGATGGAAGCGATGCGCCGCATCGTGCGGCTGCAGGACGACGGCACCTACCGGCTGGATCTGCGCTACTTCCTCCATGCCACCCAGAAGCTGCCGCACCAATGGAGCAACGGCGCCCCGGTGGTGGGGAGCCACTGGAGCCCGGAGCTGGAAGCCCTGCTCGGCCCCGCCCGCCGGGCGGATCAGCCGCTGGAGCAGCACCACATGGACATCGCCCGCTCGGCCCAGGCGATGTACGAGGAGGCCTTCTTCCACCTCCTGCGGGCCCTGCACCGAAGCCACCCCAGCGACCAGCTCTGCATCGCCGGAGGCTGCGGCGCCAACTCGGTGGCCAACGGCAAGGTGACCCTGGCCACCCCCTTCCGCCGTGTCTACGTCCAGGCGGCCGCCGGTGACGCGGGGGGTGCCCTCGGCGCCGCCCTCGAGGTGTGGCACGGTCTGGGCCGGCCCCGCTCCACCCCGATGCGCCATGCCTACCTGGGCAGCCAGCCGGCCCCCGGCGAGGTGGAGGAGCTCCTGGCCAGCCCAGGCACCCGCACGGCCCTGGAGCAGGCCGGATGCAGCCTGCAGCGGCCCGAGGAGGGGGTCCTGTGCGAGCAGGTGGCGGCGGCGATCGCCGAGGGCCTGGTGATCGGCTGGTTCGACGGCCGCATGGAATGGGGCCCCAGGGCCCTGGGCCACCGCTCGATTCTCGGGGACCCCCGACGCGCCGACATGAAGGACATCCTCAACCTCAAGATCAAGCGCCGGGAATCGTTCCGCCCCTTCGCCCCTTCGGTGCTGGCGGAGGCGGTGGGCGAGTGGTTCAGCCTCGACGGGGAGGTCCCCTTCATGATGCAGGTGTACCCGATCCGCGAGGAGCAGCGCCCCCGCATCCCGGCCGTCACCCACGTGGACGGCAGCGGCAGGCTCCAGACGGTGAACGCTGCCGACAACGGCCGCTACTACCGCCTGATCCGGGCCTTCGCCGACCTCACGGGCGTGCCGATGGTGCTCAACACCTCCTTCAACGAGAACGAACCGATCGTCTGCACCCCCGCCCAGGCCCTCGACTGCTTCCTGCGAACACGCATGGATCTGCTCGTGCTCGGCGACGTGCTGATCCGTCGGCAGGGGTGAGCGCCACACCGCCACCCGGCGCCGCCGCCGGGCTCACGCTGATCGTGCCCACCCTGGATTCGCACCAGCTGCTGCCGCGGCTGGTGAACTCCCTGCAGCGCCAGAGCTGGCCCCACTGGAAGGTGCTGTTCATCGACGGGCCCAGCGGAGCGGAGCACCGGGCCTGGCTGGAGGCCCTCTGCCACCGGGACCATCGCTTCCGCTGGCAACCCCAGGATCCGGCGCTCCCCGGCATCTTCGGGGCCATGAACCAGGGCTTCCGCGCTGCGCCCCCCGAGGACTGGCTGCTGTTCTGGGGCAGTGACGACTGGGCCCCCTCCCGCACCGTGCTCGAGGAGGCCATGGAGGCGACGCTTCGGGGCCCCCGCGGGGGTCAGCCGCCGGATCTGGTGGTCTGCGGCGGCCGCTATGCGGGCAAGGGGCCGGACGGGGCCACCCGGCTGGGACGGCGCACCGCCTTCTCCAGCTGCAGGGCCTTCCGCCTCAGCCTGTTACTGGGGTCCACCCCCCCCCACCAGGCCACCTTGATCGGCCCCGGGGCCCGGCGGCGGCTCGATCACTACGCCGAACCCTTCCGGCTCTCCGCCGACCTCGATTACTTCCTGCGCCTCAGCACCAGCCGGGATCTGACCGCCAAGGGGCTGGACTTGGAACTGGTCCACATGGGGGAAGCGGGGGCCAGCGGCCAGCAGACCGGCCGGCGGCTCCAGGAGGTCGCCCTCGCCTATCGCCGGGCCTTCGGGTGGCTCTGGGGCCTCCCCTTCGGCCTGCGCTACCTCCGGCGACTCTGGAGTCGCCGCCCGGGGGCGGGGCGCAGGCGGAAGCCCTCCGGACAGGACCGATAAGCTTGCCCAGGCCTGCGCTGCGATTCCCTTGCCCGAGGAGGAGAGGCCACCTGGGGACGACCGGGAACCGCGGCGGCAACGGGTCCGCAGGAAAAAGCCGCGGCAGAGGGAAGGCTCGCTGCTGCAGAGGCTCTGGTGGAACCGAAAGACCCGGCTGGGGATCCTGGCCCTGGGGGTCGCCGCAGGCCTCGCCTGGTTCTTCGCTCCCGCCTGGCAGGGGACGAGGGGCACCTCACCCCGGCCCACGCGACAGGCCGTCACGACCATCCCGAAGGCCCCCGCCACGGGCCCGGACGTGATCACCGCCCTCATCGACGATCCCTGGCGCAGCCAGTCCGCCATGCTCCTCTGGCGCGACCGGCCGGGCGCCTATCTGGTGCTCCAGGGCAACGCCGAGTACCAGGCCATCACCACCAACCATCTCAAGAACCGCCAGCTCTGGCCCAGGGACACCTCCAGGATCGTGCGGCTGCTGCCGGCCTGCGACACGGTGGGTCAGGTTACCCATCTCGCCAGGTTGCTGGAGAAATGGCCAAAACCCGGCCAGCTCACGATCGTGACCGCCCCCACCCATATCGAGCGCACCATGGCGATCGCCCGGATCGTCTATGCCGGCACCGGTTGGCAGGTGGTCGGCTCCGACGCCGAGACCGGTGATCTGCGGCCCGAATCCCAGCTGCGCCTCTGGCGCGACCAGCTGCGCGCCTCCCTGTGGCGCCTCACCGGATGGGATGGCCGCCCTGACGGCAACGACTGCATCTGATCCCCTTGATCTCCCCCATGCCGGCGCCGATCACACTCTTCGGGGCCACCAGTCCAAGCGGCCAGGCCCTGATCGCCCTGGCCGGCGGGCGGGAGCTTGTGGTGGCTGGGCGACGGGCACCGCTGCCCGCGGCCGGCGGTGGCGCAGCACCGCCGTTCCTGCGCTGCGACCTGGAGGACACCCTCGCCGGGGCCGAGGTGCCGGCGGGGCTGCTGGTCAGCTTTGCCCCGATCTGGTCGTTCGCCCCCTGGCTGGAGCGGTTCGCCGGCCGCGACCCGGCCGGCTTCGGCCGGCTGCAGGGGGTGATCGCCTGCTCCTCCTCTTCGGTGATCACCAAGCGCTTCGCCGCCAATCGCTTCGACCGCGATCTGGTGCAGCGGCTGCGGCAGGCGGAGGAGACCCTGAGCCGGACCTGCGCCGCCCACTCCCTCCCCCTGTGGATCCTGGCCCCCACGCTCATCTATGGCCAGGCCGGCCGCCTGGGTGATCACAACCTCAGCCGGCTGCGCCAGCTGCTGCGCCGCCTGCCCCTGCTGCCCCTTCCCGGCCAGGGAGGGCTGCGCCAGCCCATCCACTGCCGCCAGCTGGCCGCCGTGGCCCTGCACCTGGCCGACCGCCTGGCCGAGGACGGCTTCGACCCGTCCCAGCCGGTGCATCTCCCCCTCGGCGGCGACGACACCCTGACCTACGCGGCCATGCTCCGGCGCCTGCAGGACGCCACCGACCCGGGGGATCCGGCCCGCCGCTGCCGCCTGCTGGCGTTGCCGCCGCGGCTGTTCCTGTCCCTCGCCTCACCGCTGCTGCTGCTCTCCCCCAAGCGCTTCGAGGCGGTGCTGCGCATGGGCGCCGACCTGGCCGGCTTCACACCGGCCCACCAGCTCCTGGGGGGATCCCCGGAGCCCTTTCCCGTGCTGCCCCTGGTGCCATGACCGCCCTGCAGGGCCCGGCCTTCCTACTGCTGGGCGCCGGCCTCGGCGCGCTGCTCCTGCACCGGCTGCTGCCCTTGCTGCGGCGCCGGCTGGTGGATCTGCCCAACGCCCGCAGCTCCCATCAGCGGCCCACCCCCAGGGGCGGGGGGCTGGCCTTCGTGCTCGTGGGCAGCGGACTGGCTCCGTTCGCGGGGGAGGGCTGGCCGGCCTGGATTCCCCTGATCAGCCTGCCGCTGGCCCTGGTGGGCCTGCTGGACGACCGCCTCGATCTGCCGGCCGCCTGGCGCTACGGCGTGCAGATCGCCACGGCCCTGGCCCTGGTGGCGATCTCACCCCTGGCCCCGCCCTGGTGGCTGGTGCCGGTGGCGGTGTTCGCGGCCACGGCGGTGATCAACTTCGTCAACTTCAGCGACGGGCTCGACGGCCTCGTCGCCGGCTGTGCCGCGGTGCTGCTGATTGTGGCCGTGCTGGCGCTGGCCCCCGATGGCGGCCGCGGCCTGCTGCCGCTGATCGGTGCCCTGCTGAGCTTCCTGGCCTGGAACTGGAGCCCGGCACGGGTGTTCATGGGGGACGTGGGCAGCACCTTCCTGGGGGCGGTCATCGCCGGGATGGTGCTGCAGCAGGCCACGCCAGCCCTGGCCCTGGGACTGCTGCTGGCGGGCTTCCCGCTGCTGGGGGACGCCTGCCTCTGCGTCCTGCGTCGGCTGGCCGCGGGGCAGCCCATCTTCCAGGCCCATCGCCTGCACCTGTATCAGCGCCTGCATCAGGCGGGCTGGCCCCACGCCCGGGTGGCCCTGCTCTACATCGGCGCCACCGCCCTTCTCGGGGCCGCCCTGCTCCTCCAGGGCCTGCCCCTGGAGCTCGGCCTGCTGCTGCTGGAGCTGGCTCTGGGCCTGTGGCTCGATCGGCACCAGGCGGTCCCCTTCTCCCCCTGAATGGGCAGTAACGTCAAAAGGAGCGGGTATGGCCAGGGCCATGATTTATTCCGGCATCACACTATTGGTGAGCGAGAATGACGATTTCCTTACGATTGCCTAGCCTTGGTTCGCCCAACCGGAGCCAATCACTCCTGTCAGGCACCCGCAGGCTTCCTGTTCGGTTGAACGGAGCCCACCCACAGGCAAGTCATCGACGAAAGACAACGCTGGCGTCCAGCCATTCAGACGTCGATTCCTTTTCCTCGCCGCACCTGGTCTTTTTCACCGTTGCATTCCCACTGAATTTCCCCTCCATTCCCACCGGAGTCCCACCGCATTTCCTGAAGCGTCGATCACTGCCGAACTGAACGATTGATCCCCCAGCTCTCATTTCTCCGTTACGTGCAGAAGCAGCTGCTGGCTCGCAGGCTGCTCCTGGTGGTCTTCGATGGTCTGATGATCATCGCCTCCTATCTGGGCGCCTTCATCCTCCGTCTGCCGGACGCCGCCATCCTGAAGGGCTTCATGCCCTCCATGGTCCTGCTGCTGCCCCTGGCCGTGATCACCGGCCTGCCCGTGCTGGTGGTCTCGGGTTGGTATCGGGGGCTCACCCGCTACGCCGGCAGCCACTCCCTCTACGGCCTGGTGCCCCGCTCCGGCGCGATGGTCCTGATCCTGCTGCTGAGCAGCACCCTGATCGGCGGTGCCCAGCCACCACGGTCCTTCTGGATCCTCTACTGGCTGCTGTTCACCGGCGGGGCCATCGCCAGCCGCATCGTGCTGCGCGACGTCCTGATCCATCACCTCGACCAACGGGAGAACCACTCCCCCGGCCACTCCCACGGGGATGGCACGCTGATCTACGGCGCCGGTTCCTCCGGCATGGGTCTGCTGCTGGCCCTGCGCAACGACCCCCGCTTCCGCATCGTCGGCTTCCTTGATGACGACGAGGGCCTGCAGGGGCGGACCCTCCAGAACATGGCCATCCACTCACCCCTGCGGCTGCCCCGTCTGATCGAGCGCCATGGCGTCCGCAAGGTCCTGCTGGCCATGCCGACCATGTCGCGGCGCCGTAAACGGCTGCTGGTGGATCAGCTCACCCACCGGGGCCTGGAAGTGCTGTCGGTCCCCTCGCTGGCCCAGATGGCCACCGGCCAGAGGATCGTCTCCGACCTGCAGCCGGTGGCGATCGAGGATCTTCTCGGCCGCGAACCCTCCAACCCCGACCCGGTGCTGCTGAAGGCCGGCGTCGAGGGGAAGGTGGTGCTGGTGACGGGCGCCGGCGGCTCGATCGGCAGCGAGCTGTGCCGCCAGGTCGTGGCCCTGGGCGCCGCCCGGCTGCTGCTGCTCGAGCGCAACGAATTCGCCCTCTACGCCATCGAGCGGGAGCTGGCCTCCCAGCCCTGCGGCGTCGAGCTCCATGCCGTCCTCGGCGATGCCTGTGATGCGGAGCGCCTCACCCTGATCTGCCGGCGGCACCGGGTCGACACGATCTTCCATGCTGCCGCCTACAAGCACGTACCCCTCGTGGAGGCCAACCTCTGCGCCGGCATCGCCAACAACATCGGCGCCACCGAGGCCGTGATCGCCGCCACCCGCTCCTCGGCGGTGAGCCGGCTCACCCTGATCTCCACCGACAAGGCCGTTCGCCCCACCAATGTCATGGGAGCGAGCAAGCGCATCTGCGAACTGCTGATCCAGGCCGCCGCGGCAGAGATCGGGGATGGGGGACCGATCCTCTCGATGGTCCGATTCGGCAACGTGCTGGGCTCCTCCGGCTCGGTGATCCCCCTGTTCCATCAGCAGATCTCCAGAGGTGGGCCGGTCACCGTCACCCATCCGGCCATCACTCGCTACTTCATGACCATCCCGGAGGCCGTCCAGCTGGTCCTGCAGGCCACCGGCATGGCCATCGGCGGCGATCTCTTCCTGCTCGACATGGGCGAGCCGGTTCGGATCGCCGACCTGGCCCGCCAGATGATCGAGCTCTCCGGGCTGCGGGTGCGGGACGAACAGAACAGCGACGGGGACATCGCCATCCAGTACACCGGTCTTCGGCCGGGCGAAAAGCTCTACGAGGAGCTCCTGATCAGCGCCGCCGACCAGCCCACCCAGCATCCGCTGATCCGCAGGGCCACCGAACCCCATCGGGACAGCGCCCAGCTGGGCCCCCTGATCCAGCAGCTGCATGAGGCGCTCGCCCACTGGGATGAAGCCGCCTCGAGCCAGCTGCTGCGGCGTCTGGTCCCGGAATACGATCCTGAAGAGGGTCTCCCGGCCTCCCCTCTGGTCGACGCCCTGGCCCGATGAGCAACAGCGTCGAGCGACTCGCCAGCAGCCTCCTCCAGAGGGTTCCACCGGCCTGGCGGGCCGCGATCCCTGCCGTTCCCCCGCCCACGCCCCGCAACCTCTGGCTGGCCCTGGCCGCCGCCGTGGCGGTCCAGAACATCGCCGTCTTCCAGAGCAGCCAGAGCGAGCACATCACCGTGTTCGCGGTGCTGGTGTGGGGGGGGGCGGTGATCTGCATGGAGGACCAGTTCGAGGACCTCCGGCCCAGGCCAGCCGCCTGGGGCCTGGTGATCGGCACCCTGTTGCTGATCTGGGTCCTGGCCCGCTCGGCGTTGATCCTGCACTGGGACGGTGTGCTGTTCGCCCTGGCGCCGATCGGCGGCCTCAGCCTGGGTCTGATGGCGGAGAGACCCGCCAGCCTGGGCCGTTTCCGCGATCCGCTGCTCTGCCTGATGCTGCTGCCGAGCTTCGCTCTGCTGATGCGAACCCTGCCGGAGGCCCCCATCAGCCTGCTCACCGCCCGCCTCTCCGGTCTCTGGCTGAGCGTGCTCGGGCTTGATGTCGTGGTCAATGCCCGGAGCGTGCTGCTGCCCGGCGGCGGGGTCCGGGTGCTGGGCCCCTGCAACGGGGTGGACCTGATGGCCCAGATCCTCTGTGTGGGCGTCATCTTTCTGCTGGCCTTTCCGATCCGCTCCTGGGCCAGCCGTTCCGTGGTGCTGCTGGTGGCGCCGGTGATTGGCCTGGTCAGCAACACCTTCCGGATTGCCCTGCTGGCGGTGTTCGCGGGCAACGGCTACGGCAAAGGCAGCTGGCTGTTCGATTTCTTCCACGAGAGCACGGGCTCCCTGGTGTTTTCCGGGGTGGCGGTGCTGATCTTCGGCATGGTCTACATGCGGCTGCTGGAGCGGGAGCTTCCCCCCCTGCCCGCCCCGCCGCAACCCGGGGAAGGGGCGTGATCACCCCTCCCCTGCTGGTGCGGTGGTATGGCACCCTCGCCATCGCCACATCCCTGCTCGCCACCCAGGCGATCCTGCTGCCCCGCTGGCCAGCAGCTCCGCGTCCCCTGCCGGCCGAGCCGCTGGAAGCGGCGCTGGGCGGCGCCCAGCTGCTGCCGACGACGGCCCCCGCCCTCGCCCCCGCCTGGCCGGCGAAGCGCAGCTACGAACTGGCAACCTCGGCGCCGGTGGTCCTGCCCCTGCGGGAAGGTTTCGAGCTGACCCTGATGGGCGGCGTCGTGCGCCAGCGATTCAACTTCCAGACCAGTGTCATCGGGCGGGAGCACGGCAGCCTGAATCTCAGTCAGCGCCGCCTGATCGGGTCCCCGGTCCCCACGGCTAGGGGATTGACGCAGGGTCGCCCCACCTTCCAGACCTGCCTGGTGTCAGGCCCTGGCGCGGCGAGGTCCTTCGGCGTCACCAGGGAACAGCTCACCAGCATCGCCGATCGTCTGGACGTGGGGAGGGACTCCGCCATCGAGAAAGTGATCGGACTCCAGCCCCACCGCGTCTATACCTGCACCCTGATCAGCCTGCGTGGGCCCAAGGGCACGCCCCCCTCCGACCGCCTCTGGCAGCAGGTGCTGGCCCTGGTGGAGCCGGTGCTGCGAACCCGGACGTGAGTGCCACCGACAAGCGCCACCCGGGGAGGGCACGGGGATGATGGGACCCCTGCGGTGGTTTCTCCAGAGCCTGAGGCAGGACCGGCCCCTGCCGCCGATGCAGGAACGCTCCCTGCCCTACAGCTGGGTGCTCAACGGTCAGCTGGCGATCGGTCCCATGCCGCGCACGGCCAGGCACTGGCAACAACTGGAGGAAGCCGGGATCCGCAGCCGCTTCAGCTGCTGCTACCCGGAGGAGGAAAGCGCCCTGATCGTTCCCCCCGGCTGGAGCAGCGACCGGATCTCCCTGCCTGATCACAGGCAGCAGGAGCCGCTGCGTCAGGAGCGACTGGCCCTGGCCCTGGCGAGGGCGGAAGCGCTGGTGGACCAGACCGCTCCCATCTATCTGCACTGCATGGCGGGGTACGAACGCTCCCCCCTGCTGGCTGTGGGCCTCACGGCCCGACTACGCGGCATCGATCCGCTGGCGGCCCTGGCCTGGGTGCGTCGCTGCCACCCGATGGCCATGCCCATCTATGACCAGCTGGTGATGCTCGAAACGCTGCTCGCCACGCGCCCGACCAAGGACGACGCTCGGGAGACGGGTCCGGTGGGGCCCCTCCTTGGAGGGGGAAAGGGGCCCTGAAACGGGCCCTCAGCCCCTGTTGCCGAAACGCTTGCGCAGCCAGTCGATCGGGCCGCCACCCCCATCACTGGAGGGACGGTGGCGACGGGAGGAAACCCTCTCGGCAGGAGGCAGAGAGCTGGAGGAGCCGGCGGTGGGGCCGATGCCGCCGTTGGTCGCAATGGGCCCAGAGGCCTGATTCTCGTCGTCGCGGAAGTAGGTCTTGACGTCGGATTCGCCCTCGTTGTAGCGGGCGGAGATGTAGGAATTGGTCGCGGCACCCTTCATGTAGCTGTCGCGATAGCGCTGCACATAACTGCCGAATCCACCCGTGGAAGGCTCGCTGGCACTCTTGGCGTAACCCGACGCCGAAGCGTAGGCGTAGTGGTAGTAGTAGCCGTATTCGTAGCCGTAATCGTTGAGGCGGCTGGGGAAATTGACCTGGTTGCAGATGATGCCAAGCACATCAACCCCCGAGGCCCGGATTCGGCGACTGGCCTGGGGAGCCAGTTCGCGACTCACCTTGCCAAGGCCGACCAGGAAGAGGATGCCGTCGAGTTTCTCTCCCAGCAGAATCGGATCAGCCAGCATCAGGCAGGGAGGCGCATCCACGACGATGATGTCGTAACCGGGGAGGGCACGGATCTCGTCCATGATCTCCTTGCAGCGACTGGAGTTCAGCAGCTTCGCCGGATCGGGCGGCTTCGGACCTGCCGGCAGCACATCCATGTTCTCGGCGATGGAGTGGATGAAGTCCGTCGGCTTGCGGCTCGAATCCGAGAGCAGCGTGGAAAGGCCATCACCCTGCTCCACCCCGAGGTAACGGGCCTGCATCGGCAGACGCATGTCGGAGTCGACGACGAGAACCTTCAGGCCGAGGTCGGCAAGGGTACGGGAGAACACTGCAACCGCCGTGGACTTGCCCTCCCCCTGGGTGGAGGAGGTGATCCCCACCATGCGGATGTTGCTGTCGGCGCGGAGCAGTCGGAAGGTGGTGAACAGGCTTCGCAGAGATTCCTTGATGGCGAAGCGCTCGCTCGAGGACATCTTGGAGATGCTGGTGGCGATGTCGACACCGGGTTCCAGGGGCAGGTAGGGGATCAGACCCAGAACCGGCAACTGGAGGTCCTTCTCCACCTCCATGGGGGTGTGGAAGACGTTGTCGGTGCGTTCGCGGAGGATGGCGGCGCCGAGACCGGCCAGGAGACCGATCATGATCGCCCTCAGCAGGTTGGCCTGGATGTTGGGCTCCACCGGACTGCCACCGAAATCGGGAGGTCCGATCACTTCCCAGGGGGAAATGGAGCGAGCCATCTCAAGCCGGTAACGCTCCCTGGCCTGGATATAGGAGGAGTACTGCTCCCTGGCGATCGAGAGCCGCTGGTTGATGTTCTCGAACTCCGACATCTTCTGGGGATTGTTCCGGAAGTTCTCGCTCAGCAGAAGGATCTGGCGGTTGATCTCATCCTGCTGGGCAACGTTGGAGAGCAGCCGGGCCTTGACGGCGTCGGCGGCCTGCCGCTGCACGACGGGAAGCAGCTGGTTGCGGCGGGCGATCAAGGACTGAACGATCGGAGAGTTCTCCTTGAAGGTGCCCTTGGCGGTGGCCAGCTCCTGCTCGAACTGGTTGAGGAGGTCGAGGGGCGTCTTGGTGCCGCTGGCGGCCTCGGCTCCGGAGGAGCCCCTGCCCGGCACCAGAACGCTGTTGCGACCCAGCTGCTCGAGGGCGGTGGGGGCGCCGCTGGGGGTGAACTGCAGCTTGCCGGTCTGGATCGATTTCAGCTGGCTGTCGAGCTGCACCTGCTCGTTCTGAAGGGTGCGCAGCTGGTTGACGAGCCCTTCGCGGGCCCCGAGAATCTGGCTGGCTGCCGTGGCCGGGTCGACGAAATTGTTGCGCTCCCGGAACCTGAGCATCTCCTGGGAGAGTTTGGTGACCCGTTCCTCGATCGCGGGGGCCTGCTCGTCGAGGAAACGGACGCCGGAGTTGACCGCCGCCTGGCGCTGGGTCAGGGAGAAGGCGGTGTAGTCCTTGGCGAGTTGGCGCAGGATGGCCTTGCCCTTGGCTGGATCGGGCCAGCGAAGGGACACGTTGAGGACGTTGTCGACCCGGGCCGACTCCTGGTTGATGGACAGGTTGCTCTCCAGGGCCCGGAGCGGCACGCCCTGGCGCTGGGCGACCGGGCCGAGCAGCAGGGGGCTGCGCATCAGAACGATGAGGCTGGGCACATCGGTCTTGATTTCGCTGCGGGCGATGGTCTCCACGGAACCGCTGCCCCCGCCTTTGTTCGCATCGTCGAAGGGATTGCTGATCTGCATCTGGAACCCCCCCTGGTACACGGGGGAGAAGATGCGCTGGCGCAGGGTGTTGATCGCCAGAACGCCAGTCACCACCGCGAAGGTGATCAGGAAGATGGACTGGCGACGCTTGACTGTGCGGACGAGTCCCCCCAGGCCTCCCCCGCCGGACTGGCCCTCGCCGATGGGGCTGAGGGGACTCTGCTGCGACGGATCGAAAGCGCCTGAACCCGGACCACCCGCGGGGGGAAGGGACAGCGGGCGCGCGGTTCCACCCGGAAAGGTCTCAGGAGGAACACCCGTCGTTGTCACGTTATGAACCGCAGGGAAAGTTGAGCCGATGATAATGGCAACCAGCAAAGAATGCCCCCTTGACTCGGGCGTCTATGGTGGTAATCCGATTAATGTCCTTCGGTGGCTTCTCCCCCCAGAACATCTGTACGTCAGGGATCTGCAGGCCAGTCGGCACGCCGGGAATCTGCTGCAGGTCAGGGATCTGCAGCAACTGACGGAACCCTCCGCAGCAGGAGCGTCCGTCCCTTGATCCGGCGGCGTCTCTCTTCCCTGGGCGTGCTGGGTCTGGCCGGTGTGATGTTCGCCCCGACAGGCCTGAAGGCCTCGGTGCCCCAGGGGGTGGCTCCCCATTCCCCGTGGCGGGGTGCAGCGGCCGTGAGCGCCGCTCCCCTCGCTGGTCCCCCGTCCTCGGCTCCTTTGCCCCTCACGGTCACGGAGGTCTACAACGATCTTTACGTCCTCGGCCCCGGGGACGGCCTCCAGCTCACGTTCACCGATCCCTCCGCCTCCGCCATCGGTGGCCAGGTCGTCATTCTTCCCGATGGCACCTCCACCCTGTCGCTGCTCGGATCGGTACAGCTCACCGGCCTGACCATCGGCCAGGCCACCCGCTGGCTCACCTCCCTCTACGCCAAGCAGCTGGTGCGGCCCGAGCTGATCCTCAGCCTCACCTCGCCCCGTCCCGTCAAGGTGACCATCATCGGCGAGGTGGGTCGTCCAGGCCTCTATCCATTGCCTTCCTATTCCACCCCGGTTTCCGCCATCCAGACCGCCGGCGGCGTCACCCTGAACGCGGACATCCGCAAGGTGCTGCTCCGGCGTCTGGCCGGGCCCGACGGCAGCCAGAAGCAGACCGTTCTGGACCTGGCCCAGGTGTTCCAGGTCGGCAACCAGCGGCAGAACCCGATTCTGTTCGACGGCGACACGATCGTTGTCGCCCGCACGGAGGATCTGATCCCCGAGGAAATTCTCCAGATCGGTGCCACCAACCTGGCCCCCGCCACCATCACCGTCTCGGTGATCGGCGAAGTCCGCAGCCCTGGCACCCTGAACCTGCCCGCCAACACCCCCCTGGCCGAGGCCATCTTCCGGGCCGGCGGGGCCGAGAACTGGCGGGCCAACAAGAACGACATCGAGCTCGTCCGCCTCAACCGCAACGGCACCACCACCCGGGAGGTCTACAGCTACCGGGATGGGATCGGCGTCTCCAAGGGGCTGAACCCCCCGCTCCGGGACAGGGACACGATCATCGTCAACCGGACCTTCTACGCCGAGGCTCTCGATGTCATCAATCAGGTGATCGTTCCCCTCAGCCAGGCCGCCAGCTCCTATTATTTCTTCCGAGATACATTCAACGGCAACAGAAACAACAACTTCCGCTGACAACCGCTTCTCCAGCCCTCCCATGTACCGCGAACCCACCATCAGCCCCAAAGCCATCGCCTGGGCCCTGCTGAGTCAGTCCATCTGGCTGCCGCTGCTGGCCATCGATGCCCACGACCGCTGGCAGTCTCAGGTCAAGGACATGGCCGTCCCCCAGCCGGCTGATCCCAAGGGGACGGACGAAGCGATCGCTTCAGCACCGAAAGCACCGGCCACCACCGCGGCACCCGCCACCTCCTCGCCCTCGCCCCTCGACGACCTGGGCACCACCACCGGGCATGTGCTGAGCTCAGCCTCCGAAAAGATCGGTTCGCTGCTGGACGCCCCCCTCGCCCGCAGCCTTGATCTCAGTGGTCCCTCCAACGCGTCGCGGGCCCGGCGGCCCGATCCCGGTCGCCGTCCGGCCGTCGCCCTCCGGAGCACCGCCCCGGCCCAGGTCGCCAAGGCCCCGGCCCGCCCGGCTTCCTTCCGCATCGATGGGCCGCCCCTCGGTACCACGGGCCTTGGCAGCGCCCAGACCCTGCTGCAGCGCAACTTCTCGAATTCCGAGCTCCTCGGTGGGGTGCTCACCATCCAGGACCTGGGCCTGCCCGCCATGCCGACGGTGGCGCGGGCGGAACGGGCCCGCTGGGCCAGCAGCGGCGATCCGATGGCTCCCCTTCCCCAGAACCTGAGGGAACCGATGCGGCAGGCGATCCGCACCCTGCCGGCCCCGACGCCCACCAAGACGGCCAAGCTCCAACAGGCGCGGGTCATTCACGTGCCCTCGACCCGGGTCAGCAAGCCCACCCTGGTGCCCCTCGCGATCCAGGCCGACGGCAGCGTCGATGTGCTGAGTCAGCCGGATGATCCGGCGGTGATCGAGGACATCAAGGAGTGGTCCAGCCGCCAGCCGGCCCAGGCCCCCGGGACCGTCACCCCCACGGTGGTGAACCTGCAGCCACTCCCGGCTGAGGTCAGGGCCACTCCCGCCCCTGTGCGGGTCTCGCCGGTGGCCAGCAGCGCCCCGATCGCACCGCCGCCGCCGCCGGCCGCTGCCACCGTGGCGCCGGTGGCGGAAGCACCCGCCCCCACCCCCGCCCCGGCCGGTCCCGCCGGCGCCGTGGTGGCCCCCCAGTGAAGCGGATCCGGCTCCACTCCGGCGGCGCCCCCCTGGTCGGCCTGGCCTGCCTCGCGCTGGCTGCCGATCCGGGTCGGGCCCAGTCCCTGCCGGCGCCCCCGGCTCCCTGGGTCCCCATCGCCCCCGACCCCGCGGCCGCGGGCTGGGTACCCGTCACCGACGCGGCCACCCTTCCTCCCGACTACCTCCCGCCACCGGCCAACCGGAATCCCGCCGAGCTGGCGATCGTGCCGCGACAGGGCAAACCGATCGAGAACGTGGGTATCTACGGCATCGGCGGTGGCGTCAACTTCGGCAGTGACCTGCCCACCAGCGGGGTGTTCACGGGTCGGATCGGGTACAAACTCAACGAAACCCTGGCGGTCTCCCTGCGTCCCAGTGTGATCTTCGGCAACCGCGATGTGCTGGGCCGCTACAACGGCCAGACCTCCTTCCAGTTGCCCCTCACCCTGGATCTGTTCCGCCGTTCCGTGGTCTCCCCCTACCTGGGCGGCGGCATCGCCACCAACACCTATTCCACCGGCCAGACGAACGCCATGCTCACCGGCGGCGTCGATCTGAACATCACCCAGAACGTGACCCTCGGGTTCAACGTCAACTACGTCTTCCTGCCCGATGGGGTCACCTTCGACGCCCTTCAGGCCATGACGCTGCTCTACCTCAAGTTCTGAGCCTCCCGGCCGGGATGTTGGTTGGGATAGTGGCTCAATCAGCCACCGCTTCGATGGCGGCAGCGATCGCCTGACGCTGCCCAGCGTCGTACCCCCAGCGGTCGAGGAAGGCCCTGTCCTCCGCCACCACCGCATCGGCTCCACCATCCGCGGCCGCGGCCGCCAGCAGGGTCTCCAGGCGCTGCTTCACGGCCACGGGCTCCAGCTGGCGCAGCAGCTCGGTGCTGCGCAACTGCACCCGCTCCGAGCCGGCCTGGTGCTCCAGGTCCCCCGAACGCCGGTGGTGCAGCACCATCGCCGTGCTCATGGCCAGGTTGCGCGCCGTGAGGTCCACCACCCCCGGCCCCGCCTGCCGCAGGGCGACCACCAGGGGTTCCGGCAGCCGATCGAGCAGGGGCGCCTCGCCGGTGAGGCCAACCACGAAGAAACCCCGCGCCCCGTCCCGGCTCGCCACCAGCTCCCCCACCCGATCGGCCAGCACCTCATCGCTGAGTTCCCCGGCTTCCCAGAGGCCGATCCACTGGGCCGCGATCTCCATGGCCTGGGGGAAGCTCGGCGCCAGGGGGGTCCCGGTCAGCGGCATCTCGGTCAGCGGGGCGTCATCGGGCATGGCGGCGGACGGGCGGCGGGGCCCGCGGACTGGCAGTGTTGAGGCTATGGACCCGAGCGCCCCGACCGCCAGCCCCGGCGATGACCAGCCCGACGACGGCAGCAGCGAAGGGGTGTCCTTCCGCTCTGGCTTCGTGGCCCTGATCGGACGACCGAACGTGGGCAAATCCACCCTGCTCAACCAGCTGGTGGGCCAGAAGGTGGCGATCACCTCCCCCGTGGCCCAGACCACCCGCAACCGGCTGCGGGCCATCCTCACCACCCCCGCCGCCCAGCTGATCCTGCTGGACACGCCGGGGATCCACAAACCCCACCATCTGCTGGGGGAACGCCTCGTCCAGAGCGCCCGGGGTGCCATCGGCGAGGTGGATGTGGTGCTGCTGCTGGTGGATGCCAGCCAGCCGGCGGGCCGGGGGGACGGGTTCATCGTCGACCTGCTGCGCCACAGCCGGGTGCCGGTGCACGTGGCCCTCAACAAAAGCGACCGGGTCGGCGCCGACGCCGAGGATCTGGCCGCCACCTACCGGGAGTTGCTGGCCGCTGGCGATCACCCCGTGACCTGGCCCCTGCACCCCTGCAGCGCCCTCAACGGCGATGGCTGCCAGGCCCTGGTGGAGGCCCTGGCGGCCGAGCTGCCGCCCGGTCCCCTGCTCTACCCGGCCGACACGGTCAGCGACCAGCCGGAGCAGCTGCTGCTGGCGGAGCTGATCCGGGAGCAGGTGCTGACCCTCACCCGGGAGGAGGTGCCCCACTCGGTGGCGGTGCGGATCGAGCGGATCGTGGAGGAGGAGGCGAAGGGCAAGGTGCGCACCGCCGTGCTCGCCACCGTGCTGGTGGAGCGCAGCAGCCAGAAGGGAATCCTGATCGGCAAGGGGGGCCAGATGCTCAAGGCGATCGGCCAGGGGGCGCGGCTGCAGATGCAGAAGGTGTTCGACGGTCCGGTGTACCTGGAGCTGTTCGTCAAGGTGGTGCCCAACTGGCGCAGCCATCCGGGCCGGCTGGCCGAGTTGGGCTACCGGGGCGACTGAGGCCAGCCGCGCACGGCCGCCCACGCACCGCACGGGCCGGCGGGGGGTTTGCGAGGATCCCAGCCGGGTCCACCGGCCCCGATCTCCCGCCGCCCCCGCCGTGACCAGCGCGACCGAGCCGCCCAGCGCCGCCCCCTTCCCGCCCGAGACGATCGCGGCCTTCCTGGCCTTCTGCGCCGGTGACTGGCTCTCCCTGCGCAGCTGTTTCAGCCTGGAGGAGGCGGCAGAGGCGGCTCGGGAGGCCGAGGCGGACGAGGCCGGCTGGCACAGCTCCGAGCGGGGGGAACTGTCGGTCAGCTACCTGGCCCCTGATCAGAGCGGCGAACCGGGAGGACTGGAGGTCACCCCACCTGGCGGCGGCCGTCACCGGCTCCTGTTCGACCCCGATGGCGGCTTCCAGGGCAGCGCTCCGGATGGGGCCGCCAGCACGGGCCGCTGGCAGCTCTGGCCGGACGGGAGCCTGGAGCTGACCAGCGAGCGGGCCGGGGCGTCGGTGCGGGAGCGGATCTGGTTCACCAAGGCCAACCTGCGCCTGCGCAGCAGCGTGGAGCACCACCCCGACGGCCGCCCGGGCCGGGCCAGCTTCAGCTCCGAGATCCGGCGGGTCAGCCGACCCGCCGGCTGAGGCCGCCCGCCATGCGCTTCGACGTGGTGAGCCTGGTGCCGGACGCCTTCACGCCCCTGCTGGGGCTGGGGGTGATCGGCCGTGCCTTCGCCGCCGGCATCGCCGAGGTCCACACCCACAACCCCCGCGACCACGCCACGGATCGCTACCGCAAGGTGGACGACGTGCCCTACGGCGGCGGTGCCGGCATGGTGCTCAAGCCCGAGCCGGTCTACGCCGCCTTCGAGGCGATCCCGGTGCTGCCCCGCCGCCGCGTGCTGCTGATGAGCCCCCAGGGCCGGCCCCTGCACCAGCGCGACCTGCGCCGCTGGGCCACGGAGCACGACCAGCTGGTGCTGCTCTGCGGCCACTACGAGGGCTTCGACGAGCGCATCCGGCCCCTGGCGGACGAGGAGGTGTCCCTGGGCGATTTCGTGCTCACCGGCGGGGAGCTGCCGGCCCTGGTGGTGATCAGCGGCGTGGTGCGGCTGCTGCCCGGCACCGTGGGCTCGCCGGACTGCCTGGAGGCCGAGAGCCACAGCGGCCTGCTGCTGGAGCACCCCCACTACACCCGGCCGGCGGAGTTCCGCGGCATGGCGGTGCCGGAAGTGCTGCGCAGCGGCGACCATGGTGCCATTGCCCGCTGGCGCCAGGAGCAGCAGGTGGTCCGCACCCGCGAGCGCCGCGCCGACCTGCTGGCCCTGTGGCAGGCGGAGCAGGAGACCTGAGGCGCGCCCCTGAGGCGCACCAGCGCCCCGCACCGGCGACACTGGATCCGCCCCCAACGCCCCCCATGCAGCTGCGCATCGGCAACGGCTACGACATCCACCGGCTCGTGGCCGGCCGTCCCCTGATCCTCGGCGGTGTGAGCCTGGAGCACCCCGACGGCCTGGGGCTGGACGGCCACAGCGACGCCGACGTGCTCGTGCACGCCCTGATGGATGCCCTGCTGGGGGCCCTTTCCCTGGGGGACATCGGCACCCACTTCCCGCCGGAGGACGACCGCTGGCGCGGCGCCGACAGCCTGGTCCTGCTGGAGCAGGTGGTGGCGCTGGTGGCGGAGCGGGGCTGGCTGGTGCTCAACGTCGACACGGTGGTGGTGGCGGAGCGGCCCCGGCTCAAGCCCCACATCGCCGCCATGCGGGAGGCGATCGCCGGCCGCATGGGCCTGGATCCAGAGCAGGTGGGGGTGAAAGCCACCACCAATGAGGGACTGGGGCCCACGGGACGCCAGGAGGGCATCGCCTGCCATGCGGTGGCGCTGCTGCACCGGCCGTGACCCGTCGACCGCCCCGGCTGGCTACCTTGCTGGCCGCCCTGTGCCTGCTCATCCTCGTGCTGGTTGGCCTTCCTGACACGGCCCAGGCCGCCACCCCGGCCGCCCTCACCCAGCCCCAGGGGCCGGTGGTGGAACACCTGAGGGTGAAGGTGCCCGCCGACGCCCGGGGGGCCTGGCTGCGGGCGGAGGAGGAGAGCTGGGGCCCCTGGCTGCAACGCCAGGACGGCTTCCTGGGCCGGGAGCTGCTCTGGGACGCCGAACGGGAGGAAGGCCTGCTGCTGATCCGCTGGCGCAGCCGCCGCCAGTGGCTGGCCATTCCGGCCAGCGAGATCGAGGCGGTGCAGGGCCGCTTCGAGGCCGCAGCCCGGCGGGCTCTCGCTCTCGAGCCTGGGGCCCGGGAGCCGGCCGGGGCCGTCAACCCCTTTCCCCTGGTCCACGCCGGCGAACTGCAGTGGGTCGCTCAGACTCCACCGCTGGAGAAGGGCCGTTGAGCGAGGACGCCCGGCTCGACCTGGGCCGCCGCGGGCGGCTCAGCATGGTGGAGGCGGTCTGGGGCGAGCACAAGAGCGTTGAGCAGATCGCCGCCGTGATGCTGGAGATGCGCCGGGCCGGGGAGCTGGCCCTGGTGACCCGGGTGTCGGCGGAGAAGGCCGCGGCGGTGGAGCGGCGGCTCCAGGAACGCTTGGACGCCGGTGGGCCCCTCGGGCACGGGGAAGCCCCCCTCCACCATCCCCTGGCCCGCTGTCTCACCTGGCCCACGCCACCGCCGCCGGATCCCGCCCTCGGGCGGGTGGCGGTGCTCGGCGGCGGCAGCAGCGACCTCACGGTGGCGGCCGAGGCGAGACTGGCGCTGGCCTGCCATGGGGTGGCCAGCGACCTGGTGCTCGACGTGGGCGTGGCCGGTCTGCACCGGCTCCTGGGGCAGCTGGAGGGCCTGCGCCAGGCCCGGGTGCTGATCGCCTGCGCCGGCATGGAGGGGGCCCTGCCCACGGTGCTGGCCGGCCTGCTGCCCCAGCCGGTGATCGGGGTGCCGGTGGCGGTGGGCTACGGGGTGAGCGCCGGCGGCCAGGCGGCCCTGATGGGCATGCTGGCCAGCTGCGCCCCCGGACTCACCGTGGTGAACATCGACAACGGCTACGGGGCCGCCATGGCCGCCCTGAGGATCCTGCAGCTGGGCCGGGCCGGCTGATCAGCCGCCGGGACGCAGGGGATCACCTGGAGGGGCCTCCAGTTCCAGCACGGTCTGGAGCCAGAGGGCAAGGGAGCGCGGCAGCCGGCCCTGCTCATAGCGCTCGATGGCCTCGAGCAGGACCGGTGAGTTGATCCAGCTGATCCGATGGGGAGGCACCGGCGCCCGCGGCTTCTGACGCGCAGTGTGGGGGACGGCAGGCCGCGCCGCAAGGCCGGGGATTCAGAGATGCTGCAGGTTGGGATAGGCCGTGATCACCTGCTCGGTGCTGAGCACCTCGCCGGCCCCTTCCGGCTGCCAGATCACCTCGATGGCCAGCAGATCGTCCGCGCCGACCGCACCGAGCTTCTGGAGGGAATCACGCAGGTCGTCGGCGGTGCCGGCCCCCTTGATCGCCAGGTTGCGGCGGCTGGCCACCAGCAGGGTGACGACGATGAAATCGCTGGAGGCGTCGCTGGCCCCGGGGGCCACGGGAGCAGGCTCACTGAAGCGGCGCCCAGCCACGTTGGCGGTGAGTTCCCGCTCCAGCTTGCTGCGCTCCTGCATGGAGAGCCGGTTGAAGGTGGATTCAGCGCTGGCGAAGGGCACCTGGCCCACCTCACCGCTGGCATACACCCAGAGATCGGGATGGCGCAGCAGGGAGAGGCTGGTTTCCTGCAGCACCCGCTGCAGGCCACTGCTGCTGGAGGTGTCCGACGAACCGGCCAGTCGCCGCAGATCGTCCTGGAGATCGCGGGCGGAGGCCAGCAGACCCACCTGGACCTGGGCGATGGAGACCGGCCCATCCGGACGGGGCCTGTAGGCCAGGTCGGAGCCGGAACCCTCCAGGGCAGGACCGCCACCGCGCAGGGCGTTGACCACCACGCCCGCCACGGCCATCAGGATCAGGAAACCGAACAGGCCGCCGCCTCCGAAACCGAAGATCGGCACGATGAAGGGGAAGCCGATGCCGCCGCCCCGGTAGCCGCCGCCACTGAAGCCACCCCCGTAGCCACCGCCGCCGCCGTAGCTGCGGGGCATGGAGGGCGCCGAACGGAAACTGCCACCACCGATGCGACCGCCGCTGGCGGCCTGGGCCGGCGGCGGGGAGGCGATCACCAGGCCGGCCACCAGCACGGGCAGGACCATCAGACCGGCCAGGCGCCGGAACAAGCGGGAACCCATGGGGTACGACGTTGCGATGGCAGGAATCTAGGAACCGCCCCCCACGATGGTGACCACTTCCAGCACATCGGATTCCACCACAGCCTGGGCGGGCCAGCGATCCCTGGGCAGGATCTCACCGTTGAACTCCACCACCACCAGGCGGGGCTGGTAGCCCAGGGCCACGAGCACCGCATCGAGACACAGGCCCGCCGGGCAGCAGCGCTCTTCCCCGTTGACCCGCAGCAGCAGGTCTCCCGTCAGGCCACCGGTCATGCCACCCGTCATGCCACCCGTCATGCCTCAGCCTCCAGCCCCGCCAGCAGGGCGGCGACCGCGGCGCCGGGGTCGTCGGCGGCCGTGATGGCCCGCACCACCGCCACCCGGTCCGCCCCGGCACGGCGCACTGCGGCCAGGTTGCCAGGATCGATGCCGCCGATGGCGAAGAAGGGCAGGGGGCATTCCGCCGCCGCCTGGCTCACGTAGGCCAGCCCCACCGGCTCGCGGCCGGGCTTGGTGGGCGTGGCGTTGACGGGCCCCACCCCCACGTAGTCGCAGCCGTCGGCGACCGCCTGGCGCAGGTCCTCGAGCCGGTGGGTGCTGCGGCCGATCAGCCGGTCGGGCCCCAGCAGGCGGCGGGCCACCGACGGCGGCAGGTCGCCCTGACCGAGGTGGACACCATCGGCCCCCACGGCCAGGGCCAGATCGATGCGGTCGTTGACCAGGAACAGGGCGCCATGGCGGTGGCAGAGCTGGCGCAGGGCGCTGGCCTGCTCGAAGCGACTCCGGTCATCCAGGGGGGCGTCGGGCTTGGCGCGGTACTGCACCAGTCGCAACCCCGCCGCCAGGGCGGCGGCCACCACGGCCTCCAGGCCGTCCACCGGACTGGTGACCAGATACAGATGGCAGCGGCGCAGCAGGGCCCGGCGCCCGTCGCCGTCACGGCCGGCCTGGAGCAGGTCCACCTCCACGTCATAGAGGGCGTAGCGGATCGTCGCCGCCTCGGCCGCCAGTTCCGGGTCCTCGAGCCGGCCGAACTCCTCCAGCACCCGCAGGGCCTCCTGCACCCGACCGGCGTTGGCGGCCAGGACACCGGCGCCGTCCTGCCGTTCGGCCTGGGCCGGATGGGTCAGGCCGGCGGCCGGGTCGCTGGCGGTATGGCGGGCCAGCTTGTAGGACGTCCGGTGCAGGCGCCCCAGCCGCTGGCGCAGGTCCTTGGTGCGGGCCACCAGGTCGGGACGGTCCAGGGCGAAGCGGGCCCAGTCCTCCAGCACCCGCAGCCCCTCCCGGGCCCGGTCAAGGTTGGCATCGATCAGCCGTTCGATGGCGGCCCGTTCGATGGCGACCCGCTCGACGGCGGCAGGCTCACGGCCGAACAGCGGCGGCGACGGGACTGGGGGCTGGGGCGTCACCGGACCGGGGCGGGTGCGGCCTCCAGGGTATGGGAGGACTTTGTCCGGCGGGAGCTCGAGCGATGGGCGGCAGAAGCCAGGGCCGGGTAGCGGAGCCGCTGTCCGGCCCCTCAGCCCGGGGCCTCCCAGGGGGGTCCGAGTGTCCGGCAGAGGTCCCCGGCCCAATCGGCATCGAGCTGGATCTGCCGGCTGAGGGCCTCGAGGCTGGCGAACGCCTGCTGCCGCCGCAGCAGCCGCAGGGGCTGCACGGTCAGCCGGGCCCCCGCCAGCTCCAGCCGGCGCTCCAGCAGGTGCACCTCCACCGCCGACGGGGCCAGGGGGTCCACGGTTGGCTGGGGCCCCAGGTTCATCACCGCCGCCATCGGCCCCTCGCCGCCGTCGCGCCAGGCCAGGGCCGCATAGACCCCTTCCAGTGGCAGGAACTTGCGGCCGTCCACCGCCAGATTGGCGGTGGGCCAGCCCAGCTGGCGACCCAGGCCCCGGCCGCTCACCACCTGGCCGCTGAAGCGGTACGGACGCTCCAGCAGCCGCGCCGCCTCGTCGATGTCGCCGGCCGCCAGGGCCCGCCGGATGCGGCTGCTGCTCACCCGCTCGGCCCCATCCCACAACATCGGCACCACATGCACCTCAATGCCGAGGCTGGCGCCGATGCGGGCCAGGTCGTCCACGTCACCGCGGCGATCGACGCCGAAGCGGAAGTTGGTGCCCACCGCGATCCGACGGGCCTGGAGCCGTTCAGCCAGCACCTGGCGCACGAAGGGCTCCGGGGTCAGCGACGCCAGTTCGCGGGTGAAGGGCACCAGCACCAGCTGCGCGATGCCGATGGGTTCGAGCAGTTCCAGCTTCTCCTCCGGGAGATCCAGACGCAGCCGGGTCTCACCGTGGAGCACCTCGCGGGGATGGGGCCAGAAGCTGACCACCGTCGGCACGACCCGCTCCCGAGCGTCGGCCATGGGCGCAGTGACGGCGGCGATCACGCTCCGGTGACCCCGATGCAGGCCATCGAAGCTGCCCAGGGCGACGGCGGTGGGGCGCAGGGCGCTGGAGGGGTCGTGAAGCGGGATCAACGGCCTCGGCCCTCGCCGGCTGGATCCTCCCATGCCAAGTTTGGGATCACTGCTCCCGTCTCCATGGTCGACCAGCTGGACCTGCAGCGCATGGCCGACGCCCTACGCCGCACGGGCTGGGTGCGCTTCTGGGTCCAGCTGGCCCTCGGGGTGGTGGTGGTGGTGGTCCTGATGTTCAACAACATCGGCGGCCGTCTGGCGGCCAACTCCTCCCGTGCCCTGGGGCTGGGCCCCGGCCTTTCCCTCACCACCCTCTCGTTCCTGGTTCTGCTCTGGAGTCTGTGGCAATCCTGGCTGGTGGTGCGCTGCGGCCGTGCCCTGGCCAGCCCGGTGCGTCCCAGCCGGGGGGAGACCTCCCGCCTGGTGAAGCGGGGCCTGGTGGCCGATGTGGCCGGTCTGACCCTGGCCTCCGTGGGCTATCAGGCCCTGGCCGGCAGCCTGTTCGTTCAGGCCTCCCAGCAGGTGCCCGGCTTCCTCGGGGCCCAGCTGCCGGCGACGCCGGGCAGCGGCGGCCGGGTGGTGGGGCTGCCGATCACCTCGATCGAGATGCTCTCGGTGCTGAGCAACACCCAGGTGCTGTTCGCCCACCTGATCGGCCTGATCATCAGCCTCTGGCTGCTGCAGCGGATCTACCGCAGGGGCTGATCCCGGCGCCCCAGCGCCTCCACGGACGGCAGCGACGCCACCGGACCGCGCCAGAAGAGTTCGGGCTGCAGGGGCGTCAGGGACGGTCCGCCCTGCTGCACCCAGGCCACATCGGTGGGCCACTCGGCCGGACCGGCGCCGGTGCCCTCCAGATCGTCGACCACCTCGCCGGCCAGCCAGTAATAGGTGCGGCCGCGGGGGTCGGTGCGTTTCTCGAACTGATCGATGTAGCGCCGCACCGCTGTACGGCACCAGCGCAGCGGGGCGAGGTCTGCGGCGGGCCGGGGCGGCACGTTGAGGTTGAGCAGCAGCCCCTCGGGCCAGCCGGCAGCCTGCATCCCCTCGGCCACATCGAGGGCCAGGGACGCGGCCGCCTCGAAGCGGCGCCAGTGGAAGTCGGCGCTGCTCACCGCCAGGGCCGGCAGCCCCTCGATCGTGCCCTCCATCGCCGCCGAAACGGTGCCGGAGTAGAGCACGTCGGTGCCCAGGTTGGGGCCGTGGTTGATGCCGGAGAGCACCAGGTCCGGCGGCTGCTCCAGCAGCCGGAACAGGGCCAGCTTGACGCAGTCGGAGGGGGTGCCGCTGCAGGCCCAGGCGGTGACCCCGGCGGCGAAGAGCTCATCGGCCCGCTCCGCCCGCAGCGGGGTCTGGAGGGTGAGCCCGTGGCCGGTGGCGGAGCGTTCCCGGTCCGGGCAGACCACGGTGACCGCGTGGCCGCGGACGACGGCCTCGGCCGCCAGGGCCTGGATGCCGTCGGCGAACACCCCGTCGTCGTTGCTGATCAGGATCCGGAGCGGTGCCATCGGCCTCGACCGCGTGGACTGCCGGCAAGCTAGACGCTGCTGCCTACAGTCGCTTCCTTCCCCCGATCCGTGCCGTGAGCGCCACCGTCAGCCTGCAGCAGCTCACCGACCAGCTGGAGCGCCTGGAGGCGGAGGCCGCCGCCGCCATCGCCGCCGCCGGAGACGCCACGGCCCTTGAGGAGCTGCGGGTGGGCCTGCTGGGCAAGAAGGGACGGCTCTCCGGGGTGCTCGGTGCCATGGGCCGCCTCCCCGGTGAGGAGCGCCCCTTGGTGGGCCAGCGGGCCAACCTCCTCAAGGAGCAGGTGCAGCAGCTGCTGGGCGCCAGGCTTGAGGCCGTCCGCAGCGCCGCCATGGCGGAGCGGCTGGAGCGGGAGCGGATCGACGTGACGGCGGGCTGCAGCTACGTGCCGCCGGGCCACCGCCATCCGCTGCAGAGCACGATCGAGGAGATCGTCGACATCTTCGCCGGCCTCGGCTACCGGGTTTCCGAAGGGCCCGAGATCGAAACCGACCACTACAACTTCACCGCCCTCAACATCCCGGAGCACCACCCGGCCCGGGACATGCAGGACACCTTCTATCTGGGGGGCGACCGGCTGCTGCGCACCCACACCTCCCCCGTGCAGATCCGCCACCTCGAGGCCAACCCCCCGCCGGTGCGGGTGATCGCCCCCGGCCGGGTGTACCGCCGCGATGCGGTGGATGCCACCCACTCGCCGGTGTTCCACCAGGTGGAGGTGCTCGCCCTCGACGAGGGGCTGGACTTCAGCCACCTGCGCGGCACCGTCACCACCTTCCTGCAGCAGTTCTTCGGCGACATGCCGGTGCGGTTCCGGGCCAGCTACTTCCCCTTCACCGAGCCCTCCGCCGAGGTGGACGTGCAGTGGCGGGGCCGCTGGCTGGAGGTGATGGGCTGCGGCATGGTGGATCCGGCAGTGCTGGAGGGCCTGGGCATCGATCCGGAGCGCTGGAGCGGCTTCGCCGCCGGCCTGGGGGTGGAGCGCTTCTGCATGGTGCGCCACGGCATCGACGACATCCGCCGGCTGTTCAACAGCGATCTGCGCTTCCTGGAGCAGTTCTGATCGGCGATGGCTGACATCGGCGGTGCACCGTGGTCGATCGCCCCGCAACGGGTGAAATCCCTGGTCTACGCCGAGAGTCAGCGGTGTCACTACGGCCTGACCAATCCCTGGGAGCAGGAGCTCGGCAGGATCGCGGACTACCTCCGCCCCTTCACGATCCCCCCCCAGCAGTACCTGGAGGCGACGGGCGCCCATCTCGTCTCCATGGTCGGCATCGTCAAGCCCTGCCGGATCCTGCATGAAACCACCCCATTTCTTCGCCTGGGCGGGAGAAGGGCCTTCCGCCTTGTCGCCCAGTCCCACCTGCGGGCCACCGAGACCATCCCTGACACCGTGGTCCCCCTCGTGGACTTTCGGGGCTGGCATCGGGGCTACTTCCACTGGTTTCTGGACGTTCTTCCCCGCGTGCTGGTGGCCGAGCACCATCACCAACGGACCGGTGGGGCCGTCCGGCTGCTCGTGCCGGAACGGCTGAGCGACTGGCAGGTGGAGTCACTGGCCCGGCTGGGACACCCTGCCAGTTCCCTCCTTCCCTACAGACCCCGCTCCGGCGGCGCCAACATCCGCTGCCACTCCCTGCTCGCTGCCGCTTCGCACCGCCATCAGCACGAATCGGAGGCCCCCTTTGATGCGATCTCGCCGCTCCATCTCAGGCAACTGGCCGAGCGACTCGGATCCGCAGAACCCAGTCGTACGTCCGCCGACCTGCCACGCCGGGTGTTCATCAGTCGCCGCGGGGCCCAATCCCGAAGAATAGCCAATGAGGCCGAAGTCTCCAGCCAGCTTGAGGGCTACGGCTTTGCAACAATCCAGCTCGAAAAGCTCAGCCTCTCGGAGCAGATCAGGCTATTCCGCGACGCCACCCATGTCATCGGTGTGCATGGTGCAGGCTTCACCAATCTGATACACGCCAGCAACTGCAGCGTACTGGAACTCTTCGCCTCGGCGCATGGCATTCGTCCCGACTACTTCCAGATCGCCAGCATTCAGAAGCTTGCTTACCATTTCCACTGTCTTCCCTCCTTGAACTCCTCCCACGACATCCACCTGCCTCGTCAACTGATCGACGACTTCCTCGCCATCACCCCATCCTGATTCAGGCCCCTGAGATCGCTGAAGCCTTGGGCAGTTCTGCGGCGAGCGGCTGGCCCATTCGATAGAAGCGGTGGTTGAGACGCCTGGCCGGGCCGTTGATGAGATAGGCCAGGAGAATGGCATCATCGGTGAACCAGCGCTGGTCGTAGCGGACACGGCTCCGGTTGCGCATCAGGAAGTCCTTGTTCCCCATGGCGATGTGGGATCTGGTGTTGGCGATGTCCAGGCTGGGGAGGGGGGCTTCCTCAACCATCGCCAGCAGCCCATTGACCTGGCCCAGCGTATCGAGACAGAGATGTTCGTAGAGGTTGATGCGATGGGGGATGGAAGGGTCGGTGGCGAGAACGTTCAACCAGGTGGTATTGGCATGGGTCCAGTAGTTCATCGAACGGAGAGCGGAAAGCAGCCCCTTGCCGCCACTCTTGCGTTTCATCGAAGCCGTGAAGCTGCGCACATCCTTCGTCACGAGGATGAGCCCGAAACGATCCTGGCTGGCAGCTTCGCTCCGAAGGGCACTGCGCAGGGCGCCCAGGGCTTCCACGGACTTGGAAGAATCCGTCACCAGCACGTCATCACCAAGCTGGCATCGGATGAAACTGATGAGTTGGGCATATTTCTCGACCAGAGGACGGTCTGAATTCAGGCCATTGAGATGGGTGAGCTGTCCCCAGAAGGGACAATCCTCCCAGTCACTGCCACAGGAACAGCGACGCACGTCGTCGTGATCTCCCCAGGCTCGGAGATAGGCCTGCATGTGGGCGGGAGAGAAGAAAGAAGCGATCTCTCCCAGGCTGAGGCTGCGGGAATGGCTGCTCAGCAACTGCTCGGTGAGGGTGGTCCCGCTGTGCTCGAGACCACCGATGTAAAGAAGCTTCACCGGCAGCAGCCGACAGGACGGTGTGCCCGGATGTTAACGCTGTCGCTTTGCTTTCATCCATCCGGGCACAGGCGACTCGGCCTGCAGGCCCTCTTCGCCGCCGGCGGCCAGAGAGGCCCAATCGCCATGACCCCAACCCGGCTTGCGTCGTCCCCTGCCGCCGTGGCTGCCGTTCAGCGTCCTCCTAGAGTCTGAGCGCCATTCACTCTGCGATCGGTGCCCCGGGTCGGACTGATCGTCAACGACGGCAAGGATCTGGCGATCAGCACCGCCGACCTGATCGAGAACCGGCTGACCGCCGCCGGGCTGGAGGTGTCACGGGTGAGCAGCTCCGGTGGCGTGGTGGGTTTCGCCAATCCCGACCAGCACCTGCGCTCCCGGGGCTACGCCGCCTGCGTGCCCGCCAGCTTCAACGAGGACATGGCCCTGGCCCTGGTGCTGGGGGGGGACGGCACCGTGCTCTCCGCCGCCCGCCAGACCGCCCCGATCGGGGTGCCGATCCTGACGATCAACACCGGCCACCTCGGTTTCCTGGCCGAGGCCTACCTCAAGGACCTGGACCAGGCCCTGGCCCAGGTGGTGGCCGGGGAGTGGACCGTGGAGGAGCGCTCCATGCTGGTGGTGAGCGTGATGCGGGGCGAGCAGCGGCGCTGGGAGGTGCTCTGTCTCAACGAGATGGCCCTGCACCGGGAGCCACTCACCAGCATGTGCCACTTCGAGATCGCCATCGGCCGCCACGCCCCCGTGGACATCGCCGCCGACGGTGTGATCCTCTCCTCCCCCACCGGCTCCACGGCCTACGCCCTCAGCGCCGGTGGGCCGGTGATCACCCCCGACTGTCCGGTGCTGCAGCTGACACCGATCGCCGCCCATTCCCTCGCTTCCCGGGCCCTGGTCTTCAGCGATCAGGAGCCGGTGACCGTGTTCCCCGCCACGCCCGAGCGGCTGATGATGGTGGTCGACGGCAGCGCCGGCTGTTACATCTGGCCCGAGGACCGGGTCCTGGTGCGACGCAGTGAGCATCCGGTGCGCTTCGTGCGGCTGGCCGACCACGAGTTCTTCCAGGTGCTGCGCAACAAGCTGGGCTGGGGCCTGCCCCACGTGGCCAAGCCCTCCAGCAGCCACGCCGACGCCCCCCTGTGACCGCCTCCCCGCCATCGACCGTGGTGCTCCTGGTGGGCCCGGAAGCCGCCGGCCTCGCACCGCGGCTGGAGGTCTCCGGTTACCGGCCACAGCTGCAGGAGTCCGGGGAGGACCTGCCGGCGGCGGTGGTCCTGTCGCCCGGCAGCGAAGAGCGGATCCCTGAACTGCGCCGCCGGCTGGGGGCCCGCCCGCTGCTGCTCGGCATCACCAGCGACAGCGTCGAGAGCCGCAGCCGCTGCCTGGAGTGGGGCGCCGATGATTTCTGGCTGCCCAGCCTGGGCACGAGCGACCTGCTCACCCGGCTGCGGCTGCACCTCGGCTTTGCCCGGCGTCAGGCGCCCACGCCGGTGTCCACCCTGCTGAAGGTGGCGGATCTGCGGGTCGACCCGGTGGCCTGCCAGGGCTGGCGCGGTCAGCGCCAGCTCAGCCTGACGGCCCGGGAGTACCAGCTGCTGCTGCTGCTGCTGCGACAGAAGGGAACGGTGGTGAGCCGGGAGCAGATCCTCGAGGAGATCTGGGCCGACCAGGGCGGCGGCGCCAGCAACGTGATCGAGGTCTACGTGCGCTACCTGCGCCAGAAACTGGAGCAGGACGGGGAACCGCGGCTGATCCACACCGTGCGGGGCCGGGGTTACTGCCTCGCTGACGGGCGTCCCCCGGTGGGGCCCCAGCCATGAGCCGTTCCCTGCTCGCGAGCCTGACCATCGCCGGCGTCGTCGGCCTGATCGGCTGCGGGCCGGGCCTGAGCCAGAGCCCGCCCCAGTTCCTGCCCATCACCGCCCAGTGGTGCCTGGAGGGACCGCCGCCGGCGCGCTGCATCCAGCTGGAGGTGCCCCGGGGCGAGCGCCAGTACGCCATGGGGCTGCAGATGCGCCCGCCCCTGCCCCACCTGCGCGGCATGTGGTTCCCCTACACGCCCCCCGCCGTGGCCCGGTTCTGGATGCACCGCACGCCCGAACCCCTGGACATGCTGTTCATCCACGACGGTCGGGTCATCGCCATCCAGAGTCCCGCCCGCCCCTGCATGAACCTGCCCTGCCCCAGCTACGGCCCCGACACGCCGGTGGACGGGGTGCTGGAACTGGCCGCCGGCCAGGCCGCCGTGCTCGGCATCAGCGTGGGCACCCCGGTGCGGATCACCCCGCTGCCGGGAGCGCCCCCTTCAGCACCAGCACCGGATTGAGGGGCGCCAGGCGGGTGCCCTCCGCCAGGGGGGCGCCGCGCCAGGCCTGGATCTGGCTGACGGTGACCCCGAGGCCGGCCTGCTCCAGCTGGGGCCTGAGCTGGGCCAGGGCTTCGACCGTGGCCAGGGGCAGAACCACCACCCCGCCGGGCTGCAACCGGCCCAGCACCGCCTCCAGCACCTCGCGCCGGTCCCGGCCGCCGCCGCCGATCAGCACCCGGTCGGGATCGGGCAGGGGGGCCAGAGCGGCCGGGGCCTCCCCCTCCAGCACCGCCGTAGGCCGCACCCCCAGCCGGTCCGCATTGGCGCCGATCAGGGCGGCGGCCCCGGGCCGGCGCTCCACCGCCCACAGCTCCAGGGCTGGGCGCAGGCGCAAGGCCTCCAGCCCCACCGACCCCACCCCGGCGCCGATGTCCCAGAGCACGCCGGTCTCGGGCAGCTCCAGATCGGCCAGCAGCTGGATGCGCACCTCCCGTTTGGTCATCAGCCCCGGCTGATCGGGGTGCTGCAGCCAGAGGCCGTCAGCCAGGCCGAACAGTGGCAGAGCCAGGGGCGGGACGGCGGCGGGCGCAACGGCGATCAGCAGCACCAGGTGCAGGGGATCGAGATCGGGCGGCAGGGGGTCGGCGGGCGCCAGCCGCTGCAGCCGCTCCGCCGGATGGCCCAGGCGCTCCCCCAGCCAGAGCTCATAGGCGGCCTCCAGCCCCGACGCCCGCAGGATCCGGCGCACGGCGTCGGCGCCGCCCCGGGCCGGATCGGTCAGCACCGCCAGGGCGGGGGGCCGCTGCTGCAACCGGGCCGCCAACGGCTCGGGGTCGCGGCCGTGGAGGCTGATCCAGGAGGCGTCCTGCCAGGGCCGGCCCAGGCGGGCGAAGGCGAGCTGCAGGGAGGTGGGAGCCGGATGGAAGCGGAGGCGGTCGGCGGGAAGGTGCTGCAGCAGCAGACGGCCGATGCCGAACCAGAGGGGGTCGCCGCTGGCGAGCAGCACCACCCGCTGGCCGGCGGCGAGGGCCCGCTCCAGAGCCGGCAGCAGGTCGGCGGGCCGGTCGCTGGCCAGCAGCTCCGGTGCAGGGGCCTCACCCCGCCAGGACTCGAGGTCCGCCAGGAGACGCCGGGGGGCCGCCACCAGATCGGCCTGGCGGATCCGGTCCTGCCAGTGGCGGGAGAGACCCGCCAGGCCGGCGGCATCGGTGCCCAGCACCTCCAGCAGCGAACCCTCCAGCCGTGCCCCTGCGCCACTTCTGGCCATGATGCTCCCGGACGTGCCGGCCCACCCCCCTGCCCATGAGCGATCGACGCCAGCGGATCCACAGCCTGGTGGTCGCCCTGCTGGCCCACCAGAGTGATCTCGAGCTGCTGGATGACGAACGGACCGGTGCCGGCGGCAGCCCCCTGGCGGGGGTCGGGGACGCCGGCAGCTGGCTGGAGCGCAACCGGCGGGTGGTGCAGCGCTACCAGTCCCTGGTGCGCAGCGCCGTGACCCTTGATGCCCTGATCGAGCAGGAGCTGGGGAGCGATCAGCTGGGTGGCGGCGTCCCGTCCGCCTGACCCTCAAGGAAGGCCATCAGGCGCGGATAGAGCAGCAGGGCGCCCGCGTTGGTGAGGTGGGTCTCGTCGCTGTAGAGGGGCGTCCCGGCCCGGACGCTGGAGCAGTCGGACTGCGTCGGCGGGCAGAGGCTGTCGAAGGGACTGAACAGGCGTATGCGGGGCTGGTCCCGGATGGTGCGCTCCTGCAGGCGCTGGGCCGGTGCGATCGCGGCCAGCTCCTGCCGGCGCGGCCGCAGCACCGGCTGGCACTGGGGACCCAGGGACCAGGTGGGACGGAACCACTCCGTCTGGCAGAGGGTGAGCGGACCGCCGATCTTCAGCTGGGGAAAGGTGGGCAGGGGGCCGAACACCACCACGTCCGCCCCACGGCGGCTCACCTCGGCAGCGAACCGGCGCAGAGCGGCGGCATAGGAGGCCTCAACCTTCAGTCGGGTCTCCCCCTGGATCCCCTCCAGGTGGCCGGCCAGATTCGACACCAGCACGACCCGGTCACCCGGCCGCAGGCGGGCCAGCACCCGGCGCTCCTCGTTGTCGGCGTAGGGGCGGCAGCGGCGGTAGCGGGCCGGCTCCTGCTCATCCCGCCCCCAGCGGGGGAAGAAGGGCACCGGGCAGCCGCCCCGGGCCATGAAGGCCACGTTGAAGCGGCCGCTGGCCAGCAGCTTCTCCCCGAGGGGAATCAGCACATGGGTGTGGCTGTCCCCCAGGAAGAAGAGGGTGGGAAGGTCCTTCCCCTTCGGCCCCAGGGCCAGGCAGGGGTCGGGCCCATCGCCCCTGACGACCGGATCGGTGGGCTCCTGGAAGCAGTGGACCGTGTCGACGGTCGTACCGCCGATGCGCTTCATGTTGGCCGTGGTGCCGGCGGCGTGGCGGCGCTCACCGACGAAGATCCGGCCCAGCAGCGGCCCCTGCAGGCCCGCACTGAAGACGGCGACCAGCACGGTCATGGCCGGGTAGGCCAGGCCTGAGCGACCCAGGCCGGGGAAGGCTGGGTGGCCGTAGCGGAACAGGCACTCCAGCCGGTAGGAGAGGGCCGTGCCCAGGGTGATCAGCACCAGCACCGGCAGCAGGGTGACGGCGTTGAACCCCACCGTCCAGCGGGCCAGAACGATCACCGGCCAGTGCCAGAGGTAGAGCGAGTAGGAGACCATGCCGATGGCCAGGCAGGCGGGATGACACAGCCACCGGCCGATGCCCCCGGCCGGCTGGAGCAGCAACAGCAGCAGCGCCGTCAGCGCCGTGATCCCCAGGGTGGTGCCGAGGCGCCAGCCCTCCGGCAGCAGCAGCAGGGCGAGCGCCGCCACCAGGGCCACCAGGGCCAGGGGCTGGCGCCAGCGGGGCAGGGCCAGCCACTGGCCCAGGTCGCGGGCGCTGCCGCTGCCGCGATGGAGCAGGTAGGCCACGCATCCCGCCGTCAGTTCCCAGAACCGGGCGGTGGTGAGGAAGAAGGCCCGCTCGGCGTTGCCGCCCAGGCCCAGGCCCAGATAAAGGGCCAGGGACAGGGCCAGCAGCAGCAGGCTGGCCACCTTGAGCCGCCGCAGGGCGCCGGCCCCGGCCCCGGCCACCCCCAGACCACAGAGCAGCAGCACCGCCGGCCAGACCAGATAGAACTGCTCCTCCACCCCCAGCGACCAGGTGTGCATGAAGGCGTTGAAGTGGTTGTCAGTGGCGAAGTAATTCGAGCCCTGGCGGAGCAGGTAGAGATTGGAGACCCCGAACAGCGCGGCGGTGCCGGTCCGCATCACCGGCGCGAAGAAATCATCGTGCGGCGAGACGAACATCGAGAACAGGGCCGAGACGACGGCGATGTTCACCACCAGTGCCGGCATCAGGCGCCGGATCCGGCGTCCGTAGAAGCGACGCAGGAACTGCCAGCGGCTGCCATCCCGCCGCGCCAGCAGGGACGAGGTGACCACATAGCCCGAGATCACGAAGAAGATGTCGACGCCGAGAAATCCCCCCGGCAGCCAGCGGGGATCGAGGTGGTTGATCAGCACCGCCATGACGGCCACGGCCCGCAGGCCGTCGATCTCGGGCCGATAGGCCCTGGAGCGCTGCGGCGGCAGGATGCCCGCTCCGAAAAGCCGCACCAGAGAATTCACGCCGCCCCGACGATTGCAGGCAGGGTAATGGCGATCTGGATGGGCACTCGCTGAGGGGCCAGCTCTGACAAGCTGGGCCCACCTCGTCTGGCCCCATGGCGCCCTTCGGCCTCTCCGCTCTCCAAAACCTGCGGCGCGGCAGGAGTCCCTGGCAGCCCCCCGAGGCCAGCTGGTCGCGGCCCTTCGGCCAGGGCTGGAGCCAGCCCTACACGGTGCGTTACGCCAGCAACCTCGACGACGGCCCCAACCAAGGCATGCCCCTGGGGGGCTTCGGCGCCGGCTGCCTGGGGCGGGGCCTCGACGGCGCCTTCAACCTCTGGCACCTCGACGGAGGCGAGCACTGGTTCGGCGTGCTGCCCGACTGCCAGTTCGCCCTGTTCGAGCAGGACGGCGACGGGCGGCGGGCCCATGCCCTGGCCACCACCCCCGTTTCTGACGCTTCCCGCCCTGACGCCGGCCCACCGCTGGCCGCCTGGAGCTGGTACCCCGCCGCCACGCCGGAGCAGCCGAGCGGCACGGTGGCGGTGCGCTACCCGGTCAGCTCTCACCACTACGCCGCGGTGTTCAGCGCCGACGTGCGCTGCGAGGCCTTCAGCCCGATCCTTCCCGGCGACTACCGGCGCACCAGCTACCCGGTCGCCGTCTTCGCCTGGACGTTCAGCAACCCAACGAATCAGCCGCTGGATCTGTCCCTGCTGCTGAGCTGGCGCAACACCGTCGGCTGGTTCACCAACACCGACCCGGCGGCGGAGGTTCACTTCCGGGATGACGGCAGCCCGGAGCACAACTATGTCCCGGCGATCGGCCGCGGCAAGGGTCAGCGCAACCGCTGGGTCGATGCCCCCGGCCTCAGGGGCCTGCTGCTGGAGGGGGAGCGCTCCCAGCCCCTGGCCGAAGGAGAAGGGCAGTGGTGTCTGGCGGTGCCCGACCCGGCGGCGCTGAACCACCCGGGGGTGGAGGTGTTCCGCTGCAGCCGCTGGGATCCCAGCGGCGACGGGGCAGAACTCTGGGAACCCTTCAGCCGTGACGGCTCGATCCCCGACAGCGACAACGACCGCCGCAGCACCGGCGACGATCCCCTCAGCGCCGCCCTGGCGGTGCGCTTCCGGCTGGAGCCGGGCGCCTCGCTCGAGATCCCGGTGGTGATCAGCTGGGACCTGCCCGTGACGGCCTTCGCCACCGGCACCCGCGCCCTGCGCCGCTACACCGACTTCTTCTCCGCCGAAGGCGACAACGCCGCCGCCATCGCCGCCGAGGCCCTGCGCGACTGGCGCGACTGGCATACCGCGATCGAAGCCTGGCAGGCGCCTGTGGTGCAGCGTCACGACCTGGCCGAGCCGCTGCGCATGGCCCTGCTCAACGAGCTCTACGACCTGGCCAGTGGCGGCAGTCTCTGGACGGCCGCCAGCCCGAGCGATCCGGTGGGCCGCTTCGGGGTGCTCGAGTGCCTCGACTACGCCTGGTACGAAAGCCTCGACGTGCGGCTCTACGGCTCCTTCGCCCTGCTGCAGCTCTGGCCCGAGCTCGACAAGGCGGTGCTGCGCAGCTTCGCCCGTGCCATCCCGGCCGCCGATGCCACACCGCGGCCGATCGGCTGGTACTTCACCCAGGGGCGGGGCCGGGTGGAGGCGGCGCGCAAGGTGGCCGGCGCCACCCCCCACGACCTCGGCGCCCCCAACGAACGGCCCTTCGACGCCACCAACTACACCGCTTACCAGGACTGCAACCTCTGGAAGGACCTGGCCAGCGATTTCGTGCTGCAGGTCTGGCGCACGTACCGGCTGGCCCCCAGCGGCCCGGACATCAGCTTCCTGGCGGACTGCTGGCCGGCGGCGGTGACCGCCCTCGACTACCTCAAGCAGTTCGACGTCAACGACGACGGCCTGCCCGACAACGGCGGCGCGCCGGACCAGACCTTCGACGACTGGCCCCTGCAGGGGGTGAGCGCCTACTGCGGCGCCCTCTGGATCGCCGCCCTGGAGGCGGCCCTGGCCATCGGCCAGCAGCTGCAGCTGGAGCTGGGTCTGGACACCGCCGAGGAGCAGCGGCGCTTCGGCGGCTGGCTGGAGCAGTCCCGCCACCATTTCGACGCGTTGCTCTGGAACGGCGAGTACTACGCCATCGATGCCGGCAGCGGCACCCCGGTGGTGATGGCCGACCAGCTCTGCGGCGACTTCTACGCCCGACTGCTGGGGCTGCCGCCCGTGGTGGCCGACGAGCGGGCCCGCTCTTCGCTGAAGGCCATCCGCGAGGCCTGCTTCGAGGGGTTCGAAGGCGGCCGCCTGGGGGTGGCCAACGGACTGCGCCGCGATGGCACCCCCCTCGATCCGAAGGGCACCCATCCGCTGGAGGTCTGGACCGGCATCAACTTCGGTCTGGCCGCCTACTACCGGCTGATGGACGAGAGCGGCACCGCCTTCGCCATCACCGGCGCCGTGGTGCGCCAGGTGTATGAGGGGGGCCTGCAGTTCCGCACCCCGGAGGCGATCACCGCCGCCGGCACCTTCCGCGCCTGCCACTACCTGCGGGCCATGGCGATCTGGGCCCTCTGGGCCACCCACACCGGCTGGCAACCGATCCCCGGCGCCGAGCGCCAGCCATGAGCCGGCGGATCTGCGGGCGGATCGGGGTTCTGCTGCTGGCCCCCCTGCTGGCCCTGATCCTGGCCATCGCCCCGGCGCCGGCCCAGGCCCTGATCCACGCCCACCCGGATGCCGAGGGCACGCCCGTGGTGCGCAGCCTGGAGAGCCTGCGTGACCTCGACGACCAGAGCTGGCAGGTGGTGGCCTACCGGGAGGGGCCGCCGGGGGGGGCGCTGCGGCTGCGGATCGTGGGCTACCCCGGCAAGGTGCGCCTCGACCATCCCACCGCCCTGGAGGTGCGCAGCGGCCGACTGCGCTGGGACCTGGAGGACGTCACCCTGGCCAGTGCCGCCCTGGCCCGGGACAACCGCGCCGCCGCGGCCGAGTTCGACCTGGCGCCGCTTCTGGCCGATCTGGAGCGCGACCGCCCCCTGCGGCTGCGGCTGCCGCGGGTGTTCAGTGAACTGGCGGTGCCCCCCTACGTGGTGGCCGAATGGCGCAGCCTCCCGGATGCGCCCGCCCCATGAGCCCCGGCTCCCCCTGGCGCCGCTGGATGGCCCGGGCCCTGCAGCTGGCCGCCCTCGCCGAGGGCCGCACCAGCCCCAATCCCCTGGTGGGCGCCCTGGTGCTCGACCCAGGCGGACAGCTGGTGGGGGAGGGATTCCACGCCCGCGCCGGGGAGGCCCATGCGGAGGTGGGGGCCCTGGCCCAGGCGGGGGAGCGGGCCCGCGGCGGCACCCTGATCGTGACCCTGGAACCCTGCTGCCACCACGGCCGCACCCCCCCCTGCAGCGAGGCGGTGATCGCCGCCGGCATCACCCGGGTGGTGCTGGCCATGGCCGACCCCAACCCCCGGGTGGCCGGCGGCGGCATCGCCCGCCTGCGGGCGGCGGGCCTGGAGGTGATCGAGGGGGTGATGGAAGACGAGGCGCGCCGGCTCAACCGACCGTTTCTGCACCGGATCGCCACCGGCCGGCCCCTGGGGATCCTCAAGTGGGCCATGAGCCTGGATGGCCGCACCGCCCTGCCCAACGGCGTCAGCCAGTGGATCAGCGGTCCGGGGGCCCGGGGCTGGGTGCACCGCCTGCGGGCCCGCTGCGATGCGGTGATCGTGGGGGGCGGCACGGTGCGGGCCGACGATCCCCTGCTCACCAGCCGGGGGCGACGCAGCCCCGAACCGCTGCGGGTGGTGTTCAGCCGCGGCCTGGATCTGCCGGCGACGGCCCGTCTGTGGGATACGGCCGCCGCGGCGACGCTGCTGGTCCATGGGCCGGAGGCGCCCCAGGATCGCCGCGACCGCTTCGATCGGCTGGGGGTGGAGCGCCTGGCCCTGGAGGCGTGCGAACCGGCGGCGCTGGCGATCGCCCTGGCCCGGCGGGGCTGCAACCGGGTGCTGTGGGAATGCGGCCCAGGGCTGGCGGCGGCGGCCCTGCGCCAGGACTGCGTGCAGCAGCTGGCCGCGGTGATCGCCCCGAAGCTGCTCGGTGGCCTACCGGCCCGTACGGTCCTGGGGGATCTGGGCCTGGAGAGCCTGGAAGGCGGCTGGGCCCTGCAGGACGGGACGATCGGTTGGCTGGGCCCGGACCTCCTCTGGCAGGGCGCGGTGGAGGGAGGCCCCCCGCTCAGCGCAGCTCCGGATGGCGGGGGTCACCCTTGAACGGCCCCTCCACGGCGCTGGTGATCCAGCCGCCGTAGAAACCGCCGGGCTGGGGGACCACCCGCTCGCCGTCCACCCAGCAGCCATCCATCAGCGCCGGGTAGCAGGCCAGCCAGCCGGCCAGGGCCTCGAAGGCCGGGGTGGGTGAGGGGTAACTCCACAGCGCCCGCCGCAGGCGGCGCTCGCCGCCTGCGGCGTCCGGGGCCACCAGATCGAAGTAACGGGCCACGCCCTTCCACTCGCAGAAGCTGGAGCCGGCCGCTGGCTCCAGCAGGGCCAGGTCCACATCCTCCGGTGAAAGGTAGAAGACGGGGGGATGGAAAGTTTCGAGCACCCGCAGGCTGCGGTGGGTGTCGCACAGCAACCGCCCCAGGGCCTCCACCCGCACGTGCTGGCTGCAGGGCAGCAGCGCCGGGGGCCGGGGATAGCTGGCGACGCGCTCGGCCATGGGGATCAGCCGGGGATGAAATGGCGCAGGCGCCGCGCCTCGGCCCCCGCCCGGGCCTGCAGCTCCTCGTCGCTGAGGCCGGCCTCGGCCCGCTGCTGGGCGGCGATCACATCCGCCTCGTCGACGGCGAAGCCGGCGCCGCGGGCCAGGGCCAGAAAGGCCGCCAGGTCCGGTGGGTCGGCCGGGTCGTGGAGGCGGCGATCGAGGGCCGCATCGGCGCGGGCGTGGGCCAGAAAGGCATCCAGCTGGTCGAGGCTCATGGGACCGGCGTCAAGGCCATCCCTCTCTAGCGGTCCGCCGGGTCGTCCGCGGGGTCGTCCGTCGTGGCGGCCAGCAGATCGAGCTGGACGGCGGCCGGCGGCCCCATCTCCAGCTTCACCGCCTCCCACGGCGCCGGGTCCCAGGGGGCCATCAGGGGTTCCAGGGCCCGCAGGGCCGGGCCATCGACGGGCTCCAGCCAGGCCTGCTCGAGCCCGTCGGGGATCACCACCGGCATGCGGTCGTGGACCCGGGACAGCAGATCGTTGGGGGCGGTGGTGAGCACGACGCAGGTCTCGAGCTCCCCCCCGTCCGCCCCCAGCCAGCGGTCCCAGAGCCCGCCCAGCCAGAAGGGGCGCCGATCCCGCCGCCGGAACAGCCAGGGCTGCTTGACGACACGGCCCTCCACCGTCTTCGCCTGCCATTCGTAAAAACCATCGGCGGGGATCAGGGCCCGGCGGTGGCGCCAGGCCCCCCGGAAGAAGGGTTTCTCTCCCACGGTCTCGCTGCGGGCGTTGATGGGGCGGCGGCGGGCGCCGGGGTCGGGGCACCAGTCCGGCACCAGCCCCCAGAGGGCCAGGGCCACCTCCAGGCGGCCGTGCTCCTGGCGCTGCAGCAACACCGGCTCCCCCGGCCGCACCTGGGGCCGGGGGGCGTAATGGTCCTCCAGCCCCGGCGGCAACGGGCCCTTCAGCCGGGGCAGCAGCCGGTCGAGGCTGGTGGCCAGGGAGTAGCGGCCGCACATGGGGGGAGTGGAAGCCGTGGGGCGGGGCGTTCGGTTCTCCCGACCGGGGGTGGGAACGGCGGGTGACGACCAGACCTAGCTTGGGCCCATTCGACGTTGCGCGCAGCATGGCCATCCGTCAGGACGACAACCGCCCCACCCGGCGTTTCGGCATCGTCAACCTGCTCCTGATCGGCTTCGGTGTGCTGCTGCTGTTCAGCAACTTCCTGCCCAACCCCGCCACCCAGGTGCCCCGGGTGCCCTATTCCCTGTTCATCGACCAGGTGAACGACGACAACGTCAAACGGGCCTACATCACCCAGGACCAGATCCGCTACGAGCTCACCAAGCCGCCGGAGGAGGGCGCCCCCACGGTGCTCTCCACCACCCCGATCTTCGACATGGACCTGCCCCAGCGGCTGGAGCAGCACGGGGTCGAATTCGCCGCGGCGCCGCCGAAGCGGCCCAGCTTCCTCACCACGGCCCTGAGCTGGGTGGTGCCGCCGCTGATCTTCATCCTGGTGCTGCAGTTCTTCGCCCGCCGCAGCGGCATGGGTGGTGGCGCCCAGGGGGCCCTCAGCTTCACCAAATCGAAGGCCAAGGTCTACGTGCCCGATGAGGAGTCGCGGGTCACCTTCGCCGATGTGGCCGGCGTCGACGAGGCCAAGACCGAGCTCACCGAGATCGTCGACTTCCTCAAAACGCCCCAGCGCTACATGGACATCGGCGCCCGCATCCCCAAGGGCGTGCTGCTGGTGGGCCCCCCCGGCACCGGCAAGACCCTGCTCTCCAAGGCCGTGGCCGGTGAAGCCAGCGTGCCCTTCTTCATCATCTCGGGCTCCGAATTCGTCGAGCTGTTCGTGGGGGCCGGTGCCGCCCGGGTGCGCGACCTGTTCGAGGAGGCCAAGAAGAAGGCCCCCTGCATCATCTTCATCGACGAACTCGACGCCATCGGCAAGAGCCGCTCGGGCTCCATGGGCGTCGTTGGCGGCAACGACGAGCGGGAGCAGACCCTCAACCAGCTGCTCACCGAGATGGACGGCTTCACCGCCCAGGACAAGCCGGTGATCGTGCTGGCGGCCACCAACCAGCCGGAAACCCTCGATGCCGCCCTGCTGCGTCCGGGCCGTTTCGACCGCCAGGTGCTGGTCGACCGTCCCGACCTCTCCGGCCGCAAGATGATCCTCGACATCTACGGCAAGAAGGTGAAGCTGGCCGAAGGCGTCGACCTCGACAAGATCGCCCAGGCCACCAGCGGCTTCGCCGGCGCCGACCTGGCCAACCTGGTGAATGAGGCGGCCCTTCTGGCCGCCCGGGCCTACCGCACCACCGTGGAGCAGGCCGACCTCAACGAAGCCATCGAACGGGTGGTGGCGGGCCTGGAGAAGAAGAGCCGGGTGCTCCAGCCCGACGAGAAGAAGGTGGTGGCCTATCACGAGGTGGGCCACGCGATCGTGGGCCACCTGATGCCCGGCGGCAGCAAGGTGGCGAAGATCTCGATCGTGCCCCGCGGCATGGCGGCCCTCGGCTACACCCTGCAGCTGCCCACCGAGGAGCGGTTCCTGAATTCCAAAGAGGATCTCGAAGGCCAGATCGCCACCCTGCTGGGTGGACGGTCCGCCGAGGAAGTGGTCTTCGGTGAGGTCACCACCGGCGCCGCCAACGATCTGCAGCGGGCCACCGACATCGCCGAGCAGATGATCGGCACCTACGGCATGAGCGAGACCCTGGGCCCCCTCGCCTACGACAAGCAGGGCGGCAGCCGCTTCCTGGGGGGGAATTCCAACCCCCGCCGGGCCGTGAGCGACGCCACCGCCCTGGAGATCGACAAGGAGGTGCGCGGTCTGGTGGACCGGGCCCATGACCGGGCCCTGGCGATCCTGCACCACAACCGCGAGCTGCTCGAGACCATCTCCCACAAGATCCTCGAGAAGGAGGTGATCGAGGGCGACGAACTCAAGCAGCTGCTGGCCTCCAGCCAGCTGCCCGATGCGGCGGTGCTGGAGGGAGCCGCGGCCTGAGGCTCCTTTCCCGGGTTCCCCGGTCGGGGGTCGACCCTAGATTTCTCTGTCAGATCGACGGCAGGCCCAGGGGATGGACGACACCGATCCATCCCACCGGGCACACCACCTGGTTCCAGCGGCCCTGACGGGGCTGCTGATCCTGTTCTGCCTGACGATGGCGGGACAGGGTCTGACAACCGCCTACTCCTACTGGTCGGATGAGCTCTGGTCCGTGGCCGCCAGCAGCGCCGACTGGGGGGTGCTGCTCCATGACTGGCTGATCCCCGACGTCCATCCGCCCCTCTATCAGCTCCTGCTGAAGCTCTGGATCGGGGTCTTCGGCACCGGGGAGACCGTCACCCGCAGCCTCAGCTTTCTGATCGCCGCCCTGGGTCTGGTGGCGGCGGCCCTTTGCAGTTCAGGGCGAGGGGCAGGCCGGCGCCTGTTCACGGTGGCCTTCCTGGGCACCAGCCCCGCCTTTCTCTTCTTTGCCCAGGAAACCCGCAGCTATGCCCTCTCGCTGACCCTGTCGACGTTGATGCTGGGCACGGCCCTGCTGCTGCGTCAGCGAACAGGATGCCACGAGACCGCCCTGCGCTGGGGGTTCGCGATTTCCTGCCTGCTGCTGTCCCTCACCCACTACTTCTCCCTGATCTTCGTGGTGGTGGTGCTGGCGGTGGTCACCGCCGAGGGAACGGTCTTCCGATCGCGGACCGATGCCATCCCCCTGCTGCTGCTCCTGCTGCTGTGGCCGCTCCTCCACGCCCTGCTGAGCCCCCCCGCGGAGAATCTCACCCGCATTGACTGGATCGAGGTCACGCCCATCAGCGGCACGATCACCCAGTTCCTTGCGGGAACACTGCCGCTGCTCGATCCGCGACAGGGTCCGCGAGGCCTGCTGATCCTGGTCGCCTTCGTCGGCGGCATCGGAGCCGCCACTTTCCCGGTGTTCAGCCGCGGAGTGTTCAGCCGCAGGGCACCCGCCACGGGGGAGGCCCGCTTCGTGCTCACGGTGCTCATCGCATTCCTGGCTCTGATTCTGGCGATCGATCCGTTCCGACCGCTGTCACAGGGCCGCTACTACATCGTGGTGCTGCCCGCCCTGGCCTACCTGGTGGGAATCGGCTGGGAACTCACCGTGAGCCTGGGCCGCGTTCGCCGCGTCGCCCTGGCCAGCCTGCTCTGCGCCGTGATGCTGCTGCAGCTGCGCATCGGCACCCAGCACCTGGCCGACAAACGCAGGCCCCAGGAGAACTACAAGCTCCTGGCCAGCTTCGTGGCCGACAGCGATCTCTGCCGGAAGGGCGAGGGATGCTGGTCCAGCGGATGGTTCCTGGAGGCGCTCACGGCCACCTATTTCAGCTCTCACCAGCTGATGGCCTTCGAGGCCGGTACTCCGCTGGCCCAGACGCGACTGGATCGTCCGCTGCTCGGCTTCCGCAGGGCCTACCCGAAGCTGAAGGGCCTCATCGCCAACAACCCCGCCATGGCCTGCTGGGAGGCACCAGGGTCCTGGGAGACAACGGCATTCATCCTGCTGCCCCGCACCAGCCCGGCGCAGCCGGCTCGCCATGGCCTGCGGCCCTGCCCTTGATGTGGTAGCGGGCTTGAGTCAGGCCTAATGTCCCGGCACTGGTCTCCTGCAGCGGAGTGATGGTGGTCGGGACAGAGCCTTCAGGGCGCCCACCCGCCACCCGAGCGCTCCAGCGCCCTCCCTGGCGGCTTCTGACCGCCCTGCTGATCCTGTGCTGCCTCGGGTTGGCCGGAGAGGGGCTGACCACGGCTTACTCCTACTGGTCCGATGAGATCTGGTCCGTGGCCGCCAGCAGCGCCGACTGGGGCGTGCTCTTCCGGGACTGGCTGCTCCCCGACACCCATCCCCCCCTCTACCAGCTCCTGCTGAAGCTCTGGATCGGGGTCTTCGGCGGCGGCGAGACCGCCACCCGCAGCCTCAGCTTTCTGATCGCCGCCCTGGGTCTGGTGGCGGCGGCCCTGGGCAGTTCCGGGCGCGGCAGCGGTCGCCGTCTGGCCACGGTGGCCTTCCTGGGCACCAGCCCCTCCTTTCTCTTCTATGCCCAGGAAACCCGCAGTTATGCCCTCTCGCTGACCCTGTCGACGCTGATGCTGGGCACGGCCCTGCTGCTGCGTCAGCGGACAGGACGCCACCAGGCCGCCCTGCGCTGGGGATTCCGGCTGGCCTGCGTGCTGCTGTCCCTGACGCACTACTTCTCCCTGCTGTTCGTGCTGGTGGTGCTGGCGGTGAGCGCCGTCGATGGGCGCGTGCTGCGGCGACGGCGGGACGCGGCCGTCCTGGGGCTGCTGCTGCTGCTGCCGCCCTTCGCCCATGGCCTCGTCAGCCCCGTGGGCGCCAAGTTCGAACGGATCGACTGGATCGAGGTGGAGCCGGTCATCGGCACCCTGAAGCAGTTCAGCCGCGGCCTGCTTCCCCTGCTGGACCTCCACCAGGGAGCGCTGGCCCAGCTGGGCCTGCTCGGCCTGGGGGTGGGGATGGTCTGTGCCTTCGGCTCCTGGCGGAACCTGCGCCGCTTCCTGGTGGAGCCGACCCACCAGTTGCCCCAGGCCCTGGGGGAGGCCCGCTACCTGCTGCTGGTGATCGGCCTGTTCCTGGCACTGATGCTGGTGATCGATCCGATCAAGCCCATGAGCCAGGCCCGTTACACCATCGTGGTGCTGCCGGCCGTGGCCTACCTGGTGGGGACGGGCTGGGAGCTGAGCGCCCCACTGGGCCGCTTCCGCCGCACCGCCCTGGCCATTCTGCTGGCGGCCGTGCTGCTGCTGCAGCTGCGGACCGGCCAGCGCTTGCTGGTCGAAAAACAGACACCCTTGGAGAACTATCGGGCCATGGCGGCCTTCGTGAACAGCACCGGCGTCTGTGAGGGCGGCTGCTGGAGCACGGGCTGGCGCACCGATGCCCTGATGGGCACCTACTTCCGGCCCGGCCAGCTGCGGGATCTGGAGGAACGGGACCCAGCGGACTCCAGCCCCCTGCAGCAGCCGCTGCTGGCGTTCCACGGCAACCGGCAAAGGATGGGGGAGCTGGGCGCCGCCCACCCGCAGCTGGCCTGCTGGGAAGCGCCGGGAGCCTGGCAGGCCACCGCGTTCATCCTGCTGCCCCGCACCAACCCGGCGCAGCCGGCGCGCCACGGCCTGCGGCCCTGCCCTTGACGTGGGGGGGGTCGATCTCGCATAAGGGTTCTTTGGGACGTGGGCCATGGTGTCCCCCTCAGCCCCGCTCGCCGCCCTCAGGGGCCGCGACCTGCTCTCCTCGTCCGACCTCGACGGTCCCCAGACTTTCGCCCTGCTGGAGCTGGCCCGTCAGCTGAAGGGCGGCGAGCGACGCATCGACCTGGCCGGCCGGGTGCTGGGGCTGATCTTCTCCAAGGCCTCGACCCGCACCCGGGTGAGCTTCATCGTCGCCATGGCCCGGCTCGGCGGTCAGACGATCGACCTCAACCCGGCCGTCACCCAGGTGGGCCGGGGCGAGCCGATCGCCGACACGGCCCGGGTGCTGAGCCGCTACTGCGATGCCCTGGCGATCCGCACCTTCGCCCAGGAGGACCTGGTCGACTACGCCCACTGGGCCTCGATCCCGGTGATCAACGCCCTCACCGACCTGGAGCACCCCTGCCAGGCGCTGGCCGATGCCCTGACGATCCAGGAGCGCTTCGGCCACGGCCCCAGCGACCTGCACGGCCTCACCCTGGCCTACGTGGGCGACGGCAACAACATGGCCCATTCGCTGATGCTCGTCGGGGCCCTGCTGGGGATGGACGTGCGCATCGGCAGCCCCGACGGTTTCGCCCCCAGCCCGGCCGTGGTGGAACAGGCCCGGGCCCTGGCCGGCGGGCGCAGCTCGATCACCGTGCTGCAGGACCCCGTGGCGAGCGCCCGGGGGGCCCATGTGCTTTACACCGATGTGTGGGCGTCGATGGGCCAGGAGGAGGAGCAGGCCCAGCGGGAGCAGGCCTTCGCCGGCTGGTGCCTGGACGAGGACCTGCTGGCCGAGGCCGATCCGCGGGCGATCGTGCTGCACTGTCTCCCCGCCCACCGCGGCGAGGAGATCAGCGCCGGTGTGATCGAGGGGGCCGCCAGCCGGGTGTTCGACCAGGCGGAGAACCGCCTGCACGTGCAGCAGGCCCTGCTCGCCACCCTGCTGGGGGGCGTCAGCGACTGAGGGCGCCACCGGCAGCCGCAGGCCCGGCCCTGGACAAACCGCTCGCGGGATGGCAGAAAGGGACTGGTTCATCCGTACTGCCCGTGGTCGCCACCCACCAGGAGCTCACCGAGGCCCAGCGGCAGCTCTACGACTGGCTCGCCGACTACATCGGCAGCCACCGCCACAGCCCCTCGATCCGCCAGATGATGGAGGCCATGGGCCTGCGGTCGCCGGCGCCGATCCAGAGCCGCCTGCGCCACCTGCAGCAGAAGGGCTGGATCACCTGGCAAGAGGGCCAGGCCCGGACCCTGCAGCTGCTCGGCGAGAGCCACCCGGGCATCCCGGTGCTCGGGGCCGTGGCCGCCGGCGGCCTGGTGGAAACCTTCGACGACGTCCAGGAGCACCTCGATCTGGCACCGGTGCTCGACACCCGCGGCTTGTTCGCCCTCACCGTCAACGGCGACTCGATGGTGGACGCCCACATCGCCCATGGCGACGTGGTGCTGATGGAGCCCGTGGCCGACCCCTCCCGGCTGCGCGAGGGCACGATCGTGAGCGCCCTGGTTCCCGGCAGCGGCACCACCCTCAAGCACTTCCACCGCCAGGGGGCCCAGGTGCGGCTGGAGGCCGCCAACCCCGCCTATGCGCCGATCCTGGTGCCCGCCGACCAGGTGAGCGTGCAGGGCCGCCTGGTGGCGGTCTGGCGTCAGGTGTGAAGGGATCGGGCCCGCACCCCCACGTTGTAAGCTCCTCAAGCACCGGTCAACCGGCGCACCAATGGGGCCATAGCTCAGCTGGTAGAGCACCTGCATGGCATGCAGGGGGTCAGCGGTTCGAGTCCGCTTGGCTCCATTTTCTTGATCCAGGGCTCCCCTGGGGCCTCTTTGATCGGGCCCCTGGGGGGGCTTGTTGCTGTGGTCAAGCTGGCTGAGCCGGAAACGGCCGGCGCCAGTGCGGCCGACAGGATGGCCCGATCCCCTGCCCGCTGCCCTTTGACCACCCGCTCCCCCCGGGCCCCATGGCGGCGACGTCGGGCCGCCGGCCTCGCGGCGGGACTGGCGCTGCTCGTCCCGTCCATCGTTCCGTCCGTCGCCAGGGCCCAGGGGATCGTGGAACCCAACAACGGTTCCCTGGCGCCGGTCGATCGGGAGGCCTTCCGGCAGCAGTACGGCCAGGAAGGCCTGTTCCGGCTGCGGCTGGGGGTGGATGCGGCCGAACAGCCTCCCAAGGCTGGAGCCGCTCCCCAGAGCTGCCCCGCCGCCACCTGGGCCGGCTCGCCGCAGAAGCAGCGCTACGACGCCGCCCTCAGCCTGCGCAAGTACTACGCCGCCGGTGAGGCCCTGGGGGAATGGCGGCGGCTCTGCCCCACCCGGCCCTGAGTCACTCGCTCGCCGCCTTGGTGCGCATGGCGGCCTCCAGGCTCCTGATCTCCTCCGGGGAGAGCTTGGGCCGGTCCAGCTTGAGGGTGAGCTTCTCGAGGGTGCCGGTGAAGCGGAACGGCGGCTGGTAGTCGGCGTCGTTGACGCCGGTGAGGGTGTCGGAGCCGATATCGAAGCTCTCGTCCCACTGCAGGATCATCGGCAGGGTCTTGGCCATGGTCTTGGTGGCCACCACCTTGCCGTCCACATTGAGGGTGCCGGTGCCGGGGCGGCCGACACCGCTGAAGTCGTTGAAGGCCAGGGTGCCGGCCCCCTTGCCGTCGTAGACGAAATCAAACTCAACCTTGTGCTTGCCAGGGGTGAGGGGCTCTGTGCCCTCCCACTTGAGGCGCTCCAGGTCCACCATGTTCCAGACCCACACGGGCTTGCTGTTCTTCAGATAGAAGCCGTAGCCGCCGAAGCGGCCGCCGGAGGTGAGCAGCATGCCCTCGGCGCCGCCGGCCGGCACCTCGATGTCGGCGCTGACGCTGTAGGAGGTGTTGAGCAGCATGGGCGAAGCGCCCTGGGGCAGCCCCACCATCGGATGGGTGTAGACGAACTCACTGCGGCCGGCGGTGATGTTGGGCCGGGGCGCCACGATCCGGGCCGCCACCGAGGCATCGAGCGGGAACACCTGGTACTTGTTCGCTTCGGCGATGAAGGCCGCCTTCATCTCCTTCAGCTTGCCGGGGTGCTGGGCCGCCAGGTCGGTGGTCTGGCTGAAATCGTTGTTGAGGTTGTAGAGCTCCAGGGTCTGGTTGTTGAGCGGATCCGGGTTGGCCGGGCCGAAGGCGTCCCAGGGGGCCCGGTTGACCTTGGTGCTCAACAGCCAGCCCTTGTCGTAGAGGGCCCACTGGCCGAACATCTCGAAGTACTGGCGCTCGTGCCTGGATGGCGCCTTGGCGTTTTTCGCATCAAAGGTGTAGACGAAGCTCGTGCCCTCGATCGGCTTCTGGGGAATGCCATCCACCACCTCGGGCGCCCGTAACCCCGCCGCCTCCAGGATTGTCGGCACCACGTCGATGACGTGCACAAACTGCTCCCGCAGGCCGCCCCTGTCCTTGATGCGCGCCGGCCATGACACCACCATGTTCTGGTTCACGCCACCGAGCCGGGAGGCGTTCTGCTTGAACCAGCTGAAGGGGGTGTCGAAGGCCCAGCTCCAGCCCGCCGACATGTGGTTGTAGGTGAGATCAGTGCCCCACACGTCGTAGAACTTCATCTGCACCTCAACAGGCAGCTTGTTGAGGCCGTTGAAGAAAGCCACTTCGTTGGGGGTGCCCAGGGGCCCGCCTTCGGCGCTGGTGCCGTTGTCGCCGTTGATGTAGAGGATCAGCGTGTTGTCGAGCTTGCCGAGGTCATCGAACTGCTGGATCACCCGGCCGATTTCGTAGTCGCTGTAGGCGGCGTAGGCGGCGAACACCTCCACCTGGCGGATGAACAGTTTCTGGGCCTCCGGGCTCAATTTGTCCCAGGGGGTGATCACATCGGCGGGCCAGGGATCGAGCTTGGCGTCCTTGGGAATCACGCCGAGTTTCTTCTGGTTGGCGAAGATGCGCTCCCTCAGCTTCTCGTAGCCGTCATCAAAGAGATGCATGGCATGGATCCGATCCACCCACTCCTTGGTGGGGTGGTGGGGCGCGTGGGTGGCTCCGGGGGCGTACTTGATGAACAGCGGCTTGCTGGGGTTGATCTGGTGCATCCGCGCCATGTAGTCGATGGCGTCATCGGCCATCGCCGTGACCAGGTTCCAGCTGCCAGGCGCCTTGCCCTCAAACGGATAGATCTGGGTGGTGTTGCGGAACAGGTTCGGCTGCCACTGGTTGGCGTCGCCTCCCACGAAGCCGTAGAAGTACTCGAAGCCCATGCCGGTGGGCCACTGATCAAACGGGCCGCTCTGGCTGGCCTGGAAGGCGGGCACGTTGTGGTCCTTGCCGAACCAGGCGGTGGAATAGCCGTTGTCTTTGAGCAGGCGGCCGATCGTGGCCTTGTCCCGCTCGATGATGCTGTTGTAGCCGGGGAAGCCCGTCGACTGCTCCGAGATCACCCCGAAGCCGGCGGAGTGGTGGTTGCGGCCGGTGATCAGGGCGGCACGGGTGGGGGAGCACAGCGCCGTGGAGAACATGCGGTTGTACCGGAGGCCCGCCTTGGCCACGCGGTCCATCGCCGGGGTGGGGATCACGCCGCCGAAGGTGCTGGGCACACCGAAACCGGCGTCGTCGGTGATGATCAGCAGCACATTCGGCGCGCTCTGGGGCGGCACCACACGCGGCGCCCACCAGGGCTTCGACTGCAGCGCCCCGTCCTTGATCACCCCACCGAAGGGGGGCGCCGGCGCGGGCAGCTGGGTGCCGGAGATCGTGGTGGTGGCATTGGGGGCTCCCGGCGTGCCGGTGATCCGCTGGGCCAGGGCCGGCACGGCGCCGAACGACCAGCCCAGCAGGGCCAGGGCCAGGCCCGCCGGCACCAGGCGCCGCAGCAGGCGGCCGAGCACGGCGCTCAGGCGGGTCATGGGACGTTCAGCCATGGGACGTCAGGGCGGGGGAAACGAGTCGGAAACCGATGTGGGAGGTGCCGGTGTCGGGGCTTTCGGCCTCCCGCGCCGCCGGCCGGTAGCGGCTGCAGTAGTTGGGGGCGCACAGGAAGGAGCCCCCCTTGATGACGTGCTTGGCCACCCCGGGCTCCCGCGGATCACTGCTGGCGGCCGGGTCGGCCAGCACCGGGTCGTCCTGGCCGGCGAGGCGCTCGTGGCCGGGCCGGTACCAGTCCGCCGTCCACTCCCAGACATTGCCGGTCATGTCCTGGAGTCCGTAGCCATTGGGGGGGAAGCTGCCCACCGGAGCGGTGCCGGTGAAGCCATCGTCGGCGGTGTTGCTGACGGGAAACTCCCCCTGCCAGGTGTTGGCCAGGCCGGGCCGCCAGGTGTTGCCCCAGCTGAAGGCCCGATCCCGCAGGCCGCCCCGGGCGGCGAACTCCCACTGGGCCTCGCTGGGGAGGGCGGCGCCGGCCCAGGCCGCGTAGGCCTCGGCATCCGCCAGCGACACCTGCACCACCGGATGGTCGAGCCGGTCGTCGATGGAACTGCCGGGGCCCTCGGGGTGGCGCCAGTCGGCCCCGGGCACCCACTGCCACCAGCTGAGCTCCTCCAGGGGCTCGCCGGGGGCGGGCGGCCGGAACACCACCGAGCCCGGGCGGCGCTCGGCGGCGGAGAGCTGCGGGAACTGCTCCTGGGGCAGGGGCCGCTCCGCCTGGGTGCGGTAGCCGGTGGCGGCCACGAAGGCGGCGAACGCGCGGTTGGTCACCTCCGTGCGGCCGATGCAGAAGGGCTGCAGCCGCACCGGCGCCCCCGACTCCGCCTCCTCCGGCAGGCGGCCGGCCGCACCGATCCGGTAGTGGCCGCCGGGGATTGGTGCCAACGCCGGCGGGCAGGGGTCCGCCGCCGGGGCGGGAGCGGGCCACAGCAGCAACACTCCGAATCCCAGAGCCAGGATCAGCAGGGCGGCCAGCACCGGAAATCCCCAGGCCTCAGGACGATGCACAAACACGGATTCGCTGGGCCCTGCGGACGGCTCACGGCCCGCATTGTGGGGGCGTCAATGAGCGCTCCAGGGTCGCATCGATCACCATCGACACACTCGTTGGCACGGCCTGCGGCGGCCCATGAACGCAGGACGGCAAGACTGTCGCGAAGGCGCAACAGTGCGGCACGGATCCTGTCAGAAATGGCGCGAAACGTGGCACGCTGCCCGTCCCAAGAGCAGACCCAGGCCAGGAGACGGCGGAGGCACAGACCGCCGTCTCCGTTGACGACCCTGCCCTGGTTCCGCAACCCCCACCCATGACCTTTCCCCTGTTCCGCCACGCCCGCCCGACGCTGCTGGCCTGCCTGGCCCTCGGCATCGCGGCGGCCAGTCCCGGGGCCGGGGCGCAGCCGCAGGCGAGCCCTGATCAGACGGCGGCACTCAACGCCGTGGCCCGGATGATGGAGGCGCAGCGCACCTATTTCCAGAAGAACGGCGCCTTCCGGGCCACGGTCTCGAACATCCAGCAGGATTTCGGCATCACCCTGCCGCCGTCCTTCGACTACGCCGTCCGCACCACCATCGAAGCGGCCTACAGCTATGTGATTCCGGCCCAGTCCCCCAAAGCGGGCCGGCTCAATGCCTACGTGGGAGCAGCCTTCCTCACCCCCACCCAGAACCCCAGAATCACGACGATCATCTGCATGAACATCCAGCCGGGTCAGATCCGTCCGGCCGATCCCCAGCTTGTGCTCGGCAGCCTGGTGGCCAATCCCACCGGCCGGATCGTGCAGTGCGGCGATGCCTCGGTCGAGGTCACCGCCTCGATCGTCAACGAATGACGGCTGGGGCCCCGCTGACGCTGCTCGAGTCACGGGCGGTGGAGGTGAGGGACCCCGACGCCCTGCTGGGCCGGGTGGCTCAGACCTTCCCCCTCAACGCGTTCCTGGAGGGTCCCCAGGCCCACGGCTTCTTCCATCGCAGCGGGGTGATCCATGTCGGCGGCGTGGCGGTGTCCTGCAGTCGCCATTCCCCCCTCGAGATCGGCTTCGACGACGCCGATCTCGCCACCCTGACCCTGCCGCTCTCGGGGGAGGCCCGCGTGGGAACGGATGGACAGACGCTGCGGCTGCAGGGGGGGCCGATGGCGGCCTACCTGCCGGGCGCGGCCTTCACGGCCAGCACCGGAACCTTCGAGGAGGTGATGATCTGCCTCGATCGTGGGCGTCTGGCCGCCACGGCCTCCCTTCTCGAGGGCACCGCCAGGGATCCCCGCCGCCACCTGCCTCGCTTCGAAAGCGCCCTGGTGGTGGATGGCAGCCCATCGGGCCGGCAGGCCGATCTCCTCCGCCACCTCCACCTGGCGCTGCGGATGCTGGACGCGCCGCTGCTGGGACCGGTGGGCGGACTCGCCGCCCCCCAGCTCGAGGATCTGCTCTACCGCCTCGTGGCCGCCCTGGTCTGCCCGGAAGCGATCCGGGGGATCGACGGCGCTCTCCCCGACGCGCGTCGGGATCGCCCCTTCGACGAACTCCTGGAATGGATCCAGGCCCATCTGCACACCCCGATCACCCCCACGGAGCTCAGTCGGCGCAGCGCCTACTCACAGCGCAACCTGCAATATCTGTTTCAGAGGCGGTTCGGCTGCAGCCCCATGCAGTGGGTGAAGCGTCAGCGACTAGAGGCGGTACACCGTGACCTGCGGCAGGCCCAGCCTGGGGAGACCGTGACCGCCATCGCGCGCCGCCACGGCTTCGTGCAGATGTCATCCTTCGCCGCCAACTTCCAACGCCACTACGGCATCGCGCCTTCGGTGCTCCTGCGCCGTTCCCGCATCGCTTCCTTCTGAGGCGAACCGGCGTCCCCTACCCATGGTGGAGCGCTTCGCTACCGACAGGCCCCCCACTGCAGACTTAAAGCGAAGCCAGCATCCTTCCCCCCCGCACGCCGATGTCATCCTCCTTCAACCAGGCGGTCGAGGCCCTCACCGCCCAGGCCCAGAGCCTGATCGCCGCCACCACCTGCGAACTCGACGCCCTGCGCGAGGAGCTGGAGCAGGAGCGCCGCTTCCGCCGCCACCTGGAGACCGCCGCCGCCACCCGGGCCCATGAGGTGGCGGCCCAGATGGAGGAGGCCCGGCTGGAGCGGGAGCGGCTCGCGGCTGAACTGGCCGAGGCCCTTGAGGGCCGGCGCCAGGCCGAAGCGGAGGTGGAGCGCTTCCACGAGGCCATCCGGCAGCAGCTGGCCATCGCCGAAGCGGAGCAGGCGGCCCTGGAGGAGGCCGAGGGGGAGCGGGATCGGCTGCGCGAGGAGGCCCTGGCGCAGCGCCTGCAGGAGGCCGCCCAAGCCGCTGCTGCCCGGGAAGCCCAGCTCCAGGAGGCCGCCGAACGGCAGCGTCTGGCGCTCCTCGAGGAGCTGGAGCAGGAGCAGCGGGTACGCCAGAAGCTGGAGCGGCGCCTCTCGGGGGTGCGCCAGGCCGTGCTGGACCTTTTCGAACCCCAGGACGATGGGGAGGATGGCGGCGGCACGACCCTGGAGGGGAACGGGGCCGGCCTGGAGGCCTGGGGAGACTTCGCCGATGCGACGGGGCGTGTGGGCCTCCGCAAGATCCTGGTGTCCCGTCCGGTCGGCCAGAGCTCCCAGCCGGCTCTCACCTGATGGCCAACCGCCTGCCCGACGAGCAGGTCGCCACCCCCGCCCCCCATGGCCATCCAGCCCACCTTGCCGTCGCGCCGAGGGACAAGACGCGGCCTCGGCCCCCTGCCTGCGGGGCGCCTGGTGGTCCTGGCGGTCCTGGCCGTCCTGCTGGCGGTGGCACCCTTCCACGGCGCCAGGGCCCAGGCCCGGCCAGAGAGCCAGGCGTTTCTGGAGCTGGATGGCCACCAGCTGTTCGAGGTCACCGCCTCGAAGGACTACTCGGCCGGGCAACGGGTGGAGCGGGCCAACCGGCTGCTGCAGGACGTGGTGGCGTCGACGCAGCCCGGAAAGATCGCCGTCAGGGAGCTGAACAACCTTCCCGTGATCACCCTCGATGACGAGGTGATCCTCACGGTCACCCGACGGGACACACCCGAGAGCATGGCCATCGAGCGACAGGCCGATCTCTGGCGCCGCAGCATCGCAGCGGCCATCGCCCAGGGACGGGCCCAGCGTCAGCCCGCCTACGTGGCCCGGATGATTCCCGTGTCCCTCGGAATCCTGGGGCTGGCGTTCCTGTTGCAGCGGCTGCTGCGACTGCTGTGGCACCGCTTTCTGCCTTCGGCCTTCACCCAGCCGCTGGCCAGCGAGTCCGGCACTGTCAGGCCGCTGCGGGGCATGGACTGGCTGTTGCATGGGGTGCTTGTGGTGCTGCAGTTCGGGCTCTGGGTGGCGGCGGTCCGGGTGATCGCCGGCTTCTTTCCTGCCACCCGGCTGCTGATCGGCCGCCTGTTCAACGCAGTCACCGAGAGCCTGGGATCCCCCTTCCTGCCCCTGGGGGGACGCAGCTATTCGGTGCTGGACGCCGTCATCCTGGTGGCGCTCTTCCTTGTGCTGGTGCGCGGCGTGGCGTTCCTGACGGGGCTGCTGCGTACGCGGGTGCTGCAGCGCACGGGAATCGAGCCCGGTTCCCAGGAAGCGATCGCCTTCATCCTTCAGTACGGGCTGCTGTTCTTCGGCACACTCGTGCTGCTGCAGCTGTGGGGCCTCAACCTCACCTCCCTCGCCCTGTTCGCCAGCGTCCTGGGGGTGGGGGTGGGACTGGGCCTGCAGGGCATCGCCAAGAACCTGATCAGCGGCCTGATCATCATGTTCGAGCGGCCCATTCAGGTGAACGATTTCGTTGAAGTGGGCGACCTGCAGGGAACCGTGACCCGCGTCAATCTGCGCAGCACCGAGGTGGTCACTCTCGACCGTATTTCGATCATCGTCCCCAATGCGGAGTTTCTCGAATCCCGCGTTGTCAACTGGAGTCACGGCAGCCCGATCTCGCGCCTGAGAATTCCTGTGGGTGTGGCCTACGGCTCCGATTGCCAGCTGGTGCGCCAGGCCCTGCTGGAAGCCTGCGAGGGCTTCTCTGACATCCTTGCGCTACCGCCACCATCGGTGTTCTTCACCGGCTTTGGAGACAGTTCTCTGGATTTTCAGCTGCTGGTCTGGATCAACCAACCCAGGCGTCAGTACGAAATCCGCAGTGAACTCAACTTCCGTATCGAAGCGATGCTGCGCCATCACGACCTGACGATCCCCTTCCCCCAGCGGGACCTGCACCTGCGCAACGAACGGATCGAGGTGGGCCTTCCCGCCGCCGTCACCGACGCCCTGCTGGCGCACCTGGCCGCTCCGCGATCGCCTATGCAAGGGTGAGTCGAGCCGCCGTGAACCCATGACGACCCTGGGCGTCACGTTCCTCCTGGCCGCGCTCCGGGTGGTGGCGGGATCCGCCGTCGTCTGGCTGCTGACACGGCTGGTGCGGCGTCTGCTGCGACGTTTCGCTGAGCGCGGCGGCGGCGATGGCTCCCTGATCCGCCTGGCGCTGGGGACCGCCGCCCCCCTGGGGTACCTGGCCATGGCCTCCTGGGGTTGGCAGTCCCTGGTGCGGGGATGGCAGGGGCTGGTCTTCGACCAGGGTCCCGACCGTTTCGTCGACGGCGCCCTGCGGCTGGCGGCGATCGTGCTGGTGGTGCGGCTGATCAACCGTTCGCTGCTGCTCCTCCTCAACCGCTCCATGCGACAGCTGGGGCACCACGACCAGCTCGCCAGCCTGCATGGGCTGGCTCCCATGATCCGCACGATCGTCTGGCTGATCGCGGCCCTGGTGTTTCTGCAGAACCAGGGGGTGGAGATGGGTGCCATCTACGCCTCCCTGGCCGGTGCGGGCATCGGCATCGGCCTGGCCCTGAAGGGACCGCTCACCAGCTTCATCAGCTACCTGACGATCCTGCTGGACGCCCCGTTCCAGGTCGGCGACTTCATCCGCTTCGGGACCGTGCTGGGGTCGGTGGAGGAGGTCGGTCTGCGCTCCACCCGCATCCGCAGCCTGGATGGGGAGCGGGTGGTGATCAGCAACGAGGAACTGCTCAACGAAACGATCCGCAACTTCAGCGACCTGCCGCGGCGCCGGGTCGCCCACCGCATCGGCGTGATCTACGAGACCCCGGTGGAACAGGTGGCGGCCATCCCCGAACTGGTGGCCCGGGTGGTGCAGGCCCATCCACCGGCCTACTTCGACCGCTGTCACTTCACCGGCCTTACCGACGCGGCCCTGGAGTTCGAATTCGTGTTCTTCGTCCCCGATGGCGACATGACGCTCTTCCTTGATCTGCAGCAGGCGATCAACCTCGACCTCATGCGCCGATTCGAAGAGCAGGGCATCGCCTTTGCCAACCGCAACCGGCAACTCCGGATGGATCCAGCTCCCCAGGCTCCCGGCGCCTGAGGGCCCCATCTGAGCCGCGGGCGTTCAGGCTTGCCAGCGCCGCAGGGCGGCGATGGCCGCGATCCCCAGCAGGGGGGCCTCTCCCCAGCGGTCGTACGGCGTGAGGGCCCAGCGCTGCCGCACCGTGAGGAGTCCGGAGCCAGGGCGGCCGACCGGCAGCTGGTCTCCGATCCGCCCGTGGGCATCCACCACCAGGCTGGGCCCCGTGTTGGCCGCACTGATCAGCCAGCGGCCGGTCTCGATCGCCCGCAGCTGGGCCAGCGCCCGGAACTGCTTCTGCAGCATCAACGGATAAGGATCCAGATTGGCTGTCGCCAGCAGCCAGCGAGCCCCCTCCCTGGTGGCAGCCGCCAGGCCAGCCCCATCGGAGATCTCGTAGCAGATGGCCACCCCCACCGCCCCGCCCGGACGCTCCAGCAGCCGAGAGGCCGCCCCCGGCTCGATGCCACCCACCGCCGACAATCCGCTCCATCGCCACAGCCCCGCCAGGGGCACCCACTCCCCGAGCGGTACCACCCGGTGCTTGTCGATCCAGCTGCTGGGCTGCCATTCGCCGGGCGAGAAGCGCAGCACGCTGCTGCGCTTCTCGAGGCCATCAACGCGGAAGCCGCCGCTGAGCACCTCCACGGTCGCCGGCGCCGGCAGGGGCTGACCCAGGGCCAGTGCCCCTTCGGGCAGCAGCAACCCCGTGATCGCCTCTGGCGTGGATGCCTCCCCAGGGAGCAGGGCCTGCCGCTGGGCTGCAGCCAACTGGCGCAGCAGGCGCCGTTGCTGCTCAGGCAGGAACTTCTGGCGGGTGGGGGTGGCCGGCTGGAGCACCAGCCACCGTTCCACCGGCCCCTCGGCGACGGAGCCGTCATCGAGGAGGGCCAGGCCGATCAGATGGGCGGCCAGCACCAGGGCCAGGGTCACCGTGACGCTGCGGCCGCGGCGGGGGCCCGCCGTGGCGCATCGCCACAGCCCCCAACCGATCAGCAACTGGACCCCGGCCACCAGCCCCGCCCCGCCGATCGAGGCCAGGCCGGCCAGGGGCCTGTCCCCGGGAAGGGTCGAGACACCCAGACCCATCCAGAAAAGGGGACCCCGCGACAGGGTCACCTCGGCGAGGCCCCACAGTGCGGCCATGAGCACGGCAGTGCTGCCGCGGCGGCCATCCAGACGCCACACCAGCCAGGCCCAGGCCCCCACCAGGGCAGCTCCGGCCACGCCGCAGGCCAGCCACAGAGCCAGGCAGATCGGCAGGCTCAGGGGGCCGGGCACGCCGATCCAGTCGAGGGGATGGAGCCAGAGCAGCCAGCGGTGGCTCACCAGCACGGCCGCCAGTCCCCAGGTGCCGCCCGCCGCGGCCGCAGGGCCAGCGGAGCTGCGGGAGGGGGACAGCAGACCCCAGAGGACGGCCGCGGCGGGCCAGAGCAGCCAGGGCCACCCCAGCGGCGGCAGGGCCACCCCCGCCAGCAGCCCCGCCAGCAGCCCGGCACCCGCGGCGATGGCCCAGCCGGCACGCCGGTCATTGCCCATGGTCGCCGGGCTCAGGAGGCGCCAAGGTCAGGGAAGAGTCACGCCGTTTCCCCAAGGAAACCTCTTTCATGGACCAGGGCAATCTGCTGCAGATGCTGCTGCTGCGCGGCCTCGGCACCACCTCGCTGGTGGCCGACCGGCTCAAGTACGTCAGCCAGGAATGGGTGAGCAGCGGCCGCCTCGATCCCAGCCACGCCTCCGCCCTGGTGGAGGATGTGATGCGCGCCCTGCGGGGCGAGACGCCGGAGGTGGAGCAGCAGGCGGAACGCCAGCTGGAGCGCAACCGCGACCAGCTGCTGCAGGACCTGGGCCTGGCCCGCCAGCGGGAACTGGACGAACTGCGCGGCCGCATCGACCGGCTCGAGCAGACCCTGCGCCAGCGCCAGAACGGCGGCGAAGGGAACGACTGATCGCACTGGCAGAATCCCCCCATCCGGGTCCTTCCGCATGCGCGACATCCTGATCAGCTCGATGGTCTGCGTGGCCTGTCTGATGCTGGCCTTCGTGAGCCAGCTGGTGTCGCCCTCCCAGGTGGAGGCCGCCGCACCGGCCCCGGCCGAGTCCGGCGTACAGCAGGCCCTGGCCCGTTCCGGCCCCGCCACCGCGCCACAGGCGAGCCCCGCCCCCGCACCGGCGGCGAAGCAGGCCGTGGCGGCCCCGCTCGAACTCGACCCCGACGTCCCCAACCCCACCCTGTTCACCATGGCTCCCGATTCCTCCAGCGCCGACCTGGCCTCCAGCGGGGCCGCGGCCCTGGGCGGGGAGCTCGTCTCCCCCACCGAACGCACCACCCCCAGCGGGCTGCGCATCACCGACCTGGCCCTGGGCGAGGGCGCCGAAGCCAAGAGCGGCCAGACCGTGGTGGTCAACTACCGCGGCACCCTCACCAACGGCAAGGAGTTCGACAGCAGCTACGGCCGCGGTCCCTTCAGCTTCCCCCTCGGCGCCGGCCGGGTGATCCGGGGCTGGGACGAAGGGGTGGCCGGCATGAAGGTGGGCGGCAAGCGCAAGCTGGTCATTCCCCCCGATCTGGCCTACGGCGAGCGTGGCGCCGGCGGAGTGATCCCCCCCAACGCCACCCTGGTGTTCGAAGTGGAGCTGCTTGAGGTGAAGGGCTGAGCCCCCGGCTCGGGCAGCCAGGATTCGGGTGACGATCGTTACAATGCCGCCACACCCCAACCCTCTCCCATGGCTCACCAGCTGCCCGAACTGCCCTACGGCCTCGACGCACTCGAGCCCCACATCTCCCGGCAGACCCTGGAGTTCCACCACGGCAAGCACCACGCCGCCTACGTCACCAACCTCAACAAGCTGATCGAAGGGACGGACCTCGAAGGCAAGAGCCTGGAAGAGGTGATCCTGGCCGTGGCCGGCGACGCCGGCAAGGCCGGGGTGTTCAACAACGCCGCCCAGGTCTGGAACCACAGCTTCTACTGGCAGTGCATCAAACCCGGTGGCGGCGGCGCCCCCACCGGCGCCCTGGCCGACAAGATCGCCGCCGACTTCGGCAGCTTCGAGGCCTTCACCGAGCAGTTCAAGACCGCCGGCGCCACCCAGTTCGGCAGCGGCTGGGCCTGGCTGGTGCTTGATGGCGGCACCCTCAAGATCACCAAGACCGCCAACGCCGATCTGCCCCTGGCCCATGGCCAGAAGGCCCTGCTCACCATGGATGTCTGGGAGCACGCCTACTACCTCGACTACCAGAACCGCCGTCCCGACTACATGGCCACCTACCTCGACAAGCTGGTCAACTGGGACTTCGTGGCCGCGAACCTGGCCGCCTGAGCTCCTCTTCGGCACCAAGCACCAGCCCCCGGTGATCGCCGGGGGCTTTTTTTTCAGGCTGGCCGGGCCCCTGGCAGCGCCGCCTCCGGCGCGATCCACATGGCATCGCCGTAGGAGAAGAAGCGGTACTGGCGCTCGATCGCCTCGGCGTAGAGGGCCAGCAGGCGCTCACGGCCGATCAGGGCACTCACCAGCAGCAGCAGCGAGCTCTTCGGCAGGTGGAAGTTGGTGAGCAGGCCCTGCACCACGGCGAAGCGATAGCCCGGCTGGATCACCAGGTTCACCGGGCCGGTGTGGGGGCGGAGCTCGCCGCCATGCAGCCGGGCCACCGCCTCAAGGCTGCGCACCGAGGTGGTGCCGATGGCGATCACCCGGCCGCCTGCCGCCCGGCAGGCCGCCACCGCCTCCACCAGCGCCGGGCTCACTTCCACCCATTCGCTGTGGAGCTCCAGAGCGCTGAGGTCTTCCGTTTCGATCGGCCGGAACGTGCCCAGGCCCACATGCAGGGTGGTGGTGGCCACGCCGACGCCCCGCTCCCGGATCGCAGAGAGCAGCTCGTCGCTGAGGTGCAGGCCGGCGGTGGGGGCGGCCACGGCACCGGGACGGGCGGCGTAGCGGGTCTGGTAGCGCTCGTTGTCGCTGGCGTCGTGTTCGTGGATGTAGGGCGGCAGGGGAATGGCGCCGTACTGCACGAGCAGGGGCTCGAGGGCGGCCGCATCGGCGCAGTCCGGCGGGAACTGCACGATGCGGCCGCCGGTGGAGGGATCGCTGCCCACCACCGCAACGCTCAGGGGCGGCTGGCCGCCGGCCACCACCTCCAGGCGGTCACCGGGCCGCAGCTTCTTGGCGGGCCGCGCCAGGCACAGCCACTGCCCCGCCCCGCCCGGCCAGGGCTCGAGCACCAGCAGCTCCACCGCACCGCCCCCGGGCCGCCGCGCCTCCAGCCGGGCCCGCAGCACCCGGGTGTCGTTCACCACCAGCAGGTCACCGGGCCTGAGTTCGTGCTGCAGATCCCAGGCGCTGAGGTGGCGAGCGTGGGGGGCAGGCCCGACCCCCACCGGGTCCACCACCAGCAGCCGTGCGGCGTGGCGGGGCTCCACCGGCCGCTGGGCGATCCGCTCCTGCGGCAGGGCGAAGTCGTAGCTCGACAGGCGCAGGTCGGCGGGATCCGGCACGGCAGGGGTGACCAGGCGGAGAGAAGGCGCCTCAGAGGGCCAGACTTTCGGGCCGGTTCTCGATCAGGTCGGCGAGATCCTTGAGGAAGGCGGCGGCGTGGGTGCCGTAGATGACGCGGTGGTCGGCCGTGAGGTTCACCTGCATCTGGCGCCGCACGGCGATCGAACCGTCCTTGAGGGCCGCGACGACGGGCCGGGAAGCGGCCACCGCCAGGATCGCCCCGGTGCCCGGGGGCAGGATCGCGTCGAAGCGATCGACGCCGAACATGCCCAGGTTGGAGAGGGTGAAGGTGCCGGTGGTGTACTCCTCCGGCTTGAGCTGCTTGGAGCGGGAGCGGGCCACCAGATCGGCCCAGTTGCGGGAGAGGGAATAGAGGTCGGTGCGATCGGCGGAAGCCAGCACCGGGGTGATCAGGCCGCCGTCATCCATGGCCACGGCCACAGCCACGTTGACGGAGGCCGGGTAGGCCATGCCCGCGTCGCTGGCCGACGCGTTCACCTGGGGATGGCGGGCCAGGGTGACGCCCACGGCCTTGGCCAGCAGGGCCGTCATCGTGACGCCCTTGGCCTTGACCTGCTTGTAGAAGGCGTCGAGCCGGTCGGTGGTGATCGTGTAGCCGACGTGGAAGCAGGGGACCGCCAGGCTGGCGTTCATGTTGCGGACGACCGCCTGCTGCAGGGTGTTGAAGGCCACCGTCTCGCCGGCGCGGCCGAAGGCCTGGCCTGCGGGGGCGGCGGGGGCGGCCGCTGCGCCATTGGCGGCCGGGGCGGCCATGGCCGGGGCGGTGCCTTCGGCCACCCGCGGCACGCTCACCGGCTGGCCGGTGGCCTGCTCCACGTCCTCGGCCTGGATCCGGCCGTTGGGACCGGTGCCCCGCACGGAGGCCAGGGCCACGCCGAGCTGGGCCGCCAGCTTGCGGGCCCGGGGGGTGGCCACCACCCGGCCGTCGCTGGCGGCGGCGGGAGCGGCCGCCGGCGCCGGGGCGGCCACGGGGGCCGGAGCCGGAGCCGGTGAGGCCGGGGCTGGGGTGGGGGCAGGTGCAGCTGGAGCGGGCGCCGCCGCCGCAGGGGCCACCGGAGCGGGGGCCGCCGCGGCCGGAGCCGGGGCCGCGGCCCTGGCCGCCGCGATCTCCGCTTCGGTCTCGACGATCAGGCCGATCGTCTCACCCACCGGGGCGGTGCTGCCCGCCTCCATCAGCACGGCCGCCAGGAACCCCTCCTGGAAGGCCTCCACATCCATGTCCGCCTTGTCGGACTCCACCACGAGCACCGACTCGCCCCGCTCGACCCGCTCACCGGGTTTCTTGAGCCACTCCACGATCTTGCCCTCCGTCATGGTGGAGCTGAGGGCCGGCATGAAGATTTCGTGGGTGGCCAACGGGGGACTGCCTCTGTGATGGGGGGGATTTTAGGTGGCGGAAGGATCAGCCCCCCTCGATCGCCTCGATCACCCCATCCCGCACAAGCACCGCCACCTGCAGCTTCTGCACCAGGTTGTCGCCCACCTGGACGTCGCAGAAGCTCTCGATCTGACCCTGCTCCACCACCTGCTCCATCTCCAGCTCCCGCACCTGGCGCTGCTGGTCAAGCACCTGGCGCTTCTGCTCCTCGAACTCGGCGCGCTTGGCCGCCACCTGCTGCTGCACCGAACCCACCTGTTCCTGCACGCGGGGATCGAGGGGGTTGGCGCTCTGACGACGGATCTCGTCGACCAGCCGCTGCCCCTCCTGCTCCAGCTGGGCCAGCTGCTGGTCGAAATTGGTGAGCGCATTGCTGAGCTCCCGCTCGGCATCCTCCTTCCAGCGCGGCGTGACCACGGCACGCACCGTGATCGATCGCTTGATGTTGAGGCTGTTGCCGTCGGCCATGGGACTTCAGGTGCAGGGCTCAGGCTGTCAGGCGACGGGGGATCCGGTCAACCATGGGATCCGCTCTCGCCGTAGAGAGCGGCGATGGCGCCGCGGTCCCGCTCGGCGATCCGATCGCGGCGCTGCTTGAGGGTCTGGGTGAGCAGGCCGTTGTCGATGCTGAAGGGCTCCACCAGGGCCACGCCGCCGAGGCGCTCGTCGGCCCGGGAGCCCGGCCGGGCCGCCAGCAGGCGGTTGCACTCGCGGCAGAGGGCCCGCAGCAGGGCCGGATCGGCGCCGGCGCCGGGCTCGGAGCAGGGGAGATTGGCTTCGGCTGCGAACGCCTGCAGTACCTCCGCCTTCGGCACCACCAGGGCCCCGAGCTGCTTGCGGTCCTGGCCCACCAGCATCACCTGCTCCACCAGCGGTGAGGCCACCAGGGCCTCCTCCAGGGGGCCGGGCTCGATGTTCTCGCCACTGCTGAGCACGATCGTGTCCTTGGCGCGGCCGGTCAGCACCAGGGTTCCATCGGCCAGCAGCAGGCCCAGGTCGCCGGTGTCGAACCAGCCCTCGCCATCGAGCACCTTCGCCGTGGCCTCGGGTTTGTTGTGGTAGCCCCCCATCACCTGGGGCCCCCTGGCCAGCACCAGCCCCCGCTCCCCCACCGGGAGCGATGTCCTGGTGGCGGGGTCCACCACCTTCAGGGCGGTATCCGGCAGGGGCTGGCCGGCGCTGCCGCGGCGGTTGCTCCAGGGCCGGCGGCAGGCGAGCACCGGACTGGTCTCGGTGAGGCCGTACCCCACCAGCAGTTCGATGCCGACGGCCTCGAAGAAGCCATCCACATGGATGGCCAGGGCCCCGCCGCCGCTGATGGCGGTGCGCAGCCGGCCGCCCACCAGCTGGGCGCGCACCTTCGGCCACAGCAGGGCGCCGGCCGCCCCATGCAGGGGCCAGAGCAGCAGGGCGCCGCCGGCGGCCAGCAGCCGGTCGGCGGCCCCGACCGGCTTGAGGGTGAGATCCAGGGCCGTCCGCCGCCGCCGGTGGAAGGCCCGGCTGACGGCGAGGGCCCGGCGCAGCAGGCGCTGGCGGGAGGCGGGCATGGCGGCCAGGGCGTCCTCGAAGCCGGAGAGCAGGGCCTCCCACAGCCGCGGCACGCTGATCAGGTACTGGGGCCGCACCTTCTGCAGGTCGGAGCGCAGCTGCTTGAGGGTGGTGTAGGTCTGGCGGCAGCCGCAGCTGAGCAGGAAGTACTCGGCGGTGCGCTCGTAGGCATGCCAGATCGGCAGCACGGACAGCACGTGATCGCCGGGGCTCGGCGACACGGCCACCCCCAGGGTGGCCAGCTGGTGCAACAGGTTGGCGTGGCTGAGGGGCACCCCCTTGGGCTGGCCGGTGGTGCCGGAGGTGTACAGAAGCGTGGCCAGCCGGCCGGGCCCTCCCGTGGGGGCGGGCGGCAGGGGGCTGGCGGCGCCGCGCTGCAGCAGGTCGTCCCAGGTGAGGCAGGGCAGCGGCAGGGGAACGGCCGGGGCCTCCCCTTCCAGCAACACGATGAAGCGCAGCCGCCGCAGGGCCGGCCCGTCGAGGGCCAGCCGCTCCAGCAGGGCGGCCGACTCCAGCACCGCCCCCACCGCGCCGGCGTCCTCGAGGATGTAGCGCAGCTCCTCGGCCGGCGCCGCGCTGCCGCGCACCGCATCGGCCGCCCCGGCCCGCATCAGCCCCTGGTCGGCCACCAGCCAGCGGGGACCGTTCTCCGCGAACAGGGCCACCACATCGCCGGACCCCACCCCCAGATCGGCGAAGGCCGCCGCCGCCCGGTCGATCGCCTGGCGCAGCTCCCCGTAGCGCAGCGTCTCCGGATGGCGGCCGTGGGGGGCCTCCAGCGCCACCAGCGGGCCGTACAAGAGCTCCAGTTCCGGCCAGAGGCCCTCGAGTCCCTCGAGCCGGCTCCAGTCGGTGCGGCCTTCGAGGGCTCGACGGTCCCGGGGGCTGCCCTGCCAGTGGATCTCAGCTCTGGCGTTCATGGGCGGCCGGCGGAAAGCTTCGGGAGATCAGGATTCTCCCAGTCCCGACCGGTCTCCCCCCTCCCCCAGGCCAGCCAGTCCCTCCTGTGGCCCCGGCGGCCGCAGGTCCAGTGCGAAGCGGTGGGAAAAGGCCGCCAGCAGCAGCGGGGCCACCTGCTCGGGGGTGAGGGAGGGCCGCCAGTCCACCAGCCGCCCCACCGGCCGGCCGGAGAGCCCGCAGGGGACGATCGCGCCGAAGCCCTCCAGGGAGCAGTCGACATTCAGGGCCAGACCGTGCTGGCTGATCCAGCGCCGGGCACCGACCCCGATCGCCGCCAGCTTGCGCCCCTCCAGCCAGACCCCGGTGAGCCCCTCGATGCGCTCCCCCTCCAGCCCCAGCTCCTGCAGCACCGCGAGCACCACATCCTCCAGGGCCCGCAGGTAGAGGTGCAGGTCGCCGCCGTGGCGCTGCAGATCCAGCACCGGGTAGAGCACCAGCTGGCCGGGCAGGTGGTGGGTCACCTCCCCGCCCCGGTCGATGCGGTGCAGCGGCAGGGGCGGATCGGCCGGATCGAAGCCCAGGTGCTCCAGGCTGGCCCCCCGACCCAGGGTGTAGCAGGGGGTGTGCTGCAGCAGCAGCAGGGCATCGGGGGCAGCGGGGTCATCGAGCCGGCGCCGCTGCAGGCGGCGCTGCCACCCCCAGGCCAGCGGGAAGGGCACCGGGGCCGGGGCTTCAAAAAGAATTGCGGGAGTGTTGGGGGCCATGCAGCGGCGTTCCTAGCTTGAGGTTGTCCCAGAGCCAGAATTCCTCTGGAGGCAGGCACCCGAATGAAACTGCTGATCCACGGCCGCAATCTCGACGTCACACCGGCAATCAGGGAGTACACCGAAACCAAGCTCAATCGCGCCATCAGCCACTTCGATGGCATCGTCAAGGAAGCCGACGTGCATCTGTCGGTGGCCCGCAATCCCCGTGTGCCGCAGCAGACGGCGGAAGTCACGGTCTTCGCCAACGGGGTGGTGATCCGGGCCCAGGAACGGAGCGAGAACCTCTACGCCAGCATCGATCTGGTGGCCACCAAGCTGAGCCGCCAGCTGACCCGCTACAAGGACCGTCTGCAGGAGCGCAGCCAGGGCCCGGTGCACCGCTCCGCCGCCGCCGAGGAAGCCGGAGCCGCCACGCTGCCCAACCCCGGGGGCTCCCTCACCGACGGCCTCGAGCCCGCCGTGCCCCACCGCGGCGTCCGGCGCAAGTACTTCGCCATGCCGGCGATGGACCTGGAGGAGGCCCTGCATCAGCTGGATCTGATCGATCACGACTTCTACATGTTCCGCGACGCGGCCACCGACCAGATCCAGGTGGTCTACCGCCGCAACCATGGCGGATTCGGCGTCATCCAGGCCCGTGACACCTGAGCGGGAGTCCGAGCGGCCCGACCTCGCCCCCCTGATCGACCACGCCCTGCTGGATCCCCACCGGGACCGGGAGGCCATCCTGCGCTGCTGCGATGAGGCCCGCCACTTCGGCTTCGCCGGGGTGTGCCTGGCCTCCCGCTGGCTGCCGGTGGCCCGTGAGCGGCTGCCGGTCGACGGGGCGGTGAAGCTGGTCGCCGTGGTGGGATTCCCCTTCGGGGCCATCCCCGCGGCGATCAAACGGGCCGAGGCCGAGTGGGCCGCCGGGGCCGGTGCCGACGAACTCGACGTGGTGCCCGATTTCGGCGCCCTGGCCGATGGCGACGGCACCGCCGTGCTCGACGATCTGGCGGCCATCACCGACCTGGGCCTGCCGGTCAAGGTGATCCTGGAAATGGGCCGCCTCGACCCCGAGGCCCTGGACCTGCTGGTGGAGATCAGCATCGACGCCGGCGCCCGTTTCCTCAAGACCGGCAGCGGCTTCGGCCCACCGGTGACCCCCGAGCAGGTGACCCGGCTGGTGGCCCTGGCCAGGGGCCGGGCGGCGGTGAAGGCCGCCGGTGGCATCGCCGATCTCGACCAGGCCCTCGCCCTGGTGGCGGCCGGAGCCGGCCGGCTGGGCACGAGCCGGGGCGTGGCCCTGATGCAGGCCCTGCGCGCCGGTGCCTGAACAGCACCTGGAGGGCCTCGCCCTCACCTGCCGACCCCTGGGGGAGCACGACCGGCTGCTCACCCTGCTGAGCGAGGCCGAAGGCCTCACCCGGCTGGCGGTGCCGGGGGCGCGGCGGCCGAAGAGCAGCCTGGCGGCGGCGGTGCCCCTGGCCCATCTGGTGCTGCAGGTGGGGGGCCGCGGCGGCCTGCGGCGGGTGCGGCAGCTGCGGGTGCTGCGCAACTACAGCGGCCTGGCCCAGCGCCTGGAGACCCTGGCCGCCGCCCAGGCCCTGGCCGAGCTCTGCCTGAAGCTGGTGCCCGGCGAAGCCCCCGCCCCGGGGGTGCTCGCTGACCTGCTGCTCCAGCTCGGGCGCCTGGAGGCCGTGGTGACGGAGCGGGCCGAGCGGGTGGAGGCCCTGGCGGTGGCGGTGCAGGGCAGCATCCACCTGCTGGCCCTGGGGGGCTTCGCCCTGCCCCTGCAGCACTGCGTCCGCAGCGGCGCGCCATTGCTGCCGCCGATCGGCGACTGGTCGTGGCGCTGCAGCCTGCTGCCCGGCGAGGGCCTGGCGATCGGGGCCGTGCCCGGGGCCAGGGTGATGCTCAACCCTTCCGAACTGGCCCTGCTGCAGCGGTTGACGCGCCCCGCCCCACCCCGGAGCCGGGACGGCCGGCTGATGGGGCCGGAAGTGGTGTGGCTGCACCTTCTTGACCTGGTGGAGGCCTGGTGCGGGGAGCATCTCGGTCAGAGACCGCGAGCCTTCAGACTGCTGCGGACCGCCTGCGACCCCATGCCCTCCCATCCGTCCGAGCCAGCATGAGCCCGAGCGGCAAGACCGAGAGGGGACTGGCCGGCGTCCTGGCCATGCCGGGGTTCCGGCGACTGTGGATCGGCCAGGTGTTCTCCCAGCTGGCGGACAAGTTCTACATCGTGCTGATGGTGTTCCTGATCGCCCAGTACTGGGTGACGGACACACCGCAGAACAACGCGGCCCTCGCCGAGGCGGCCGCCGCCTTCCGCATGGGCTTCGAGACCCGGGCCCAGATGATCACCCTGCTGGCCACCGGCATCTATGTGGCCAACACCGTGCCGGCGATGCTGCTGGGCACGGTGGCGGGCGTCTGGGCCGACCGCTGGCCGAAGCGCACCGTGATGGTGGCCTCCAACGGCCTGCGGGCCGCCCTGGTGATGCTGGCCCCCCTGTGCCTGCTGCCGGGGCCGATGTGGCTGGGCCTGAGCTGGGGCTACTGGGCCCTGGTGGCCATGACCTTCTGCGAGTCGGTGCTCACCCAGTTCTTCGCGCCGGCCGAGCAGGCGGCCATCCCCCTGCTGGTGAGCTACCCCCAGCTGCTCGCCGCCAATTCGGTTTACCAGGCCACCAGCATGGCCGCCACCATCGTCGGGTTCGCCCTCGGCGACCCGATCCTGCGGTTGCTGCGCACCCTGCTGGCCCAGGTGGGCATCCCGGGCGGAGAATTCGTCCTGCTGCCGCTCTGCTATGGCGCCGCGGCCGTGGCGATCGCCGGGATCAAGATCTCCGAACCGCCGCGGGAGCCCCGCACCATCTCCGTCTGGGAGGAGATCGGTGAAGGGGTACAGGTGCTGCGGGAGCGGCCCAACGTGCGCAGCGCCATGATCCAGCTGGTGCTGCTCTACAGCCTGCTGGCGGCCCTCTACGTGCTGGCGATCAGCCTGGCGGCGGCGATCGGCGGGCTCGGTCCCACCCGCTTCGGCGTGCTGCTGGCGATGAGCGGGGTGGGGCTGGCCCTGGGGGCCCTGGCCATGGCCCAGCTGGGCGAGCGCTTCAGCCGCCGGGGGCTGGCGAGTGCGGGGCTCGGGACCATCGCCTGGTGCCTGGTGCTGCTGGGCCAGCTGCGGGGCAACCTCGTCTTCACCCTGCTGCTCTGCGGCCTGCTGGGGGTGGGTGCGGCCCTGCTGGCGATCCCCGCCCAGACCACGATCCAGGAGGACACCCCGGAAAACCAGCGCGGCCGGGTGTTCGGCCTGCAGAACAACCTGATCAACATCGCCCTGAGCCTGCCCCTGGTGCTGGCGGGCACCGTGGTCAGCCGCTACGGCCTGCTGCCGGTGCTCTGGGGGCTGGCGGCCATCGCCGCGGTCGCCGCCCTGAGTGAACGCCCCTGGCGCAGCAGCTGAGCGCCTGCCCAGCGCTGCTAAATTCCGCTCTTGCGTGGGGCCATACAGGTGATGCACATTGCCTGGCTGGGCAAGAAGTCTCCGTTCTGCGGCAACGTCACCTACGGCCTCAGCACCACCGAAGCCCTGCGGCAGCGCGGCCATGCGGTGAGCTTCATTCACTTCGACACCCCCACGCCCTCCCTGGGGCGGCCGGAAGCGGGGGCTGGCGAGCTCGATCCGCCGGGGGGGCCGGAGGCCAACCCCGAGGTGGCCCTGCCCTACCTGGTGAAGTCGCAGATGTACACGATTCCCTCCCCGGGGGCCCAACGGGAGCTGCGGGAGTCCCTGGAGCGGCTGCGGCCCGATCTGGTACACGCCAGCCTCACCCTCTCCCCGCTTGACTTCCGCCTGCCCGACCTCTGCCAGCAGCTCGGGCTGCCCCTGGTCGCCACCTTCCATCCCCCCTTCGACGCGGGCCTGCGCAACCTCACCGCCGGCACCCAGCAGCTCACCTACCAGCTCTACGCCCCCTCCCTGGCGAAGTTCGACCGGGTGATCGTGTTCTCCGAACTGCAGGCCGAGGTGCTGGTGCGCCTGGGGGTGCGGCGCGAGCGGCTGGCGGTGATCCCCAACGGGGTCGACACCGACACCTGGGCGCCGGCCGCCCCGGGGGGCGAATCCGATCTGGCCCAGCTGCGGCTCAGGGTGGGCGGCCGCCGCGTCTTCCTCTACATGGGGCGGGTCGCCACCGAGAAGAACGTCGAGGCCCTCCTGAAGGCCTGGCGGCTGGTGCGGCCCCAGGGCTGCGTTCTGGTGATCGTGGGGGATGGACCGCTGCGCTCCTCCCTGCAGAGCGGCACGGAATCTGATGTGATCTGGTGGGGCTACGAGGCCAGCCGGGCCCGCCGGGTGGCGCTGCTGCAGCTCGCCGAGGTGTTCCTGCTGCCCTCCCTGGTGGAGGGGCTCTCCCTGGCCCTGCTGGAGGCCATGGCCTGCGGCACCGCCTGCGTGGCCACCGATGCCGGAGCCGACGGGGAGGTACTGGAGGGGGGAGCCGGCATCGTGATCAGCACCCAGGGCGTCACCACCCAGCTGCGCACCCTGCTGCCGGTGCTGCGGGACCAGCCCGTGCTGACGGCGGAACTGGGACGCCGGGCGCGCCAGCGGGCCCTGGAGCGCTACACCCTCACCGGCAACATCGACGCGTTGGAGCGGCTCTACGGCGAACTCTGTCCCCAGCCGGTGGCGGTCTGACCGCAGGCTCCGGCCCGGTCCCGGCGCTGCCGATCGGCGCGGATCGCGTCAAGATGAGGCACGGTTCCAGGTGCCATGCATTCACCGATCGCCACCCAGGTCGGGGCGGCCTCCGACGGCGCAGTCGCCGCTCGGCCCACCGTTTCGATCGTCGACGATGACCCCCACATCCGGGCCATGGTGGCCGAGGAGCTGGCGGACTCCGGCTGCGAGGTGGTGGCACTGACCAACGGCCATGACCTGGAGACGAGGCTGGCCGAGGGGGGGATCGATCTGGTCTTCCTCGACGTTCAGATGCACGACTGCGACGGCATCGAATGTCTGCGGGACCTGCGCAGCCGGGGCTGCACCGTGCCGGTGGTCATCTTCACCTCCCTGAACGACCCGGAGCGGCGCCGCCAGGCCCAGGAGGCCGGAGCCGACGACTACGTGCTCAAGCACGAACTTCTCGACAGGCTGCCCGCCCTGCTGGAACGGCTGCTGCCCAGGTGGAGCGAGAACCGCCACCTGTGACGACCCATCCACCGATGGCCCCCCCGACCGGGGCCCCTGCCCGTGGCTGGCGTCACCGGACGTTCGGAAGCCTTCTGGGCCAGCTCCGGCTGGCGGCCTTCACCTCTGTCTTCCTGGGATTCAGCGCCGCCTCCGCCTTCACCCTCCTCATCAATCGGGATTGCCTGCTGCGTCACCAGCAGGAGAGTCAGCAGCTGGCGGCGGGCTCGCTGGCCGACGCCCTCGACCGGCTCGGCGGCGATCCGTCCGCCGCCCACGCCGACCACCTGCACGGGGAGCTGGACCGCCGCAGTGTCAGGGAGCGCTTCTACTGGGTGCAGCTTGCGGATGGTTCCCTGCTGTTGCCCAGGCCCGTCTCCGGCGAGGTCGTGGCCCTTCCCGTCCTGGTCGAGCAGGCCATGGCGGCGCACGGCAGCCCCTGGTCGGTCCGATCCTTCACGCCGCTGCTGATCGGCACGGATCACCGCCTGGTGAAGGACCCGGAGGGCCACAGTTATCTCACCACGTCCCTGCACCAGTCCCCCGGCGGCAGCCAGCTCTGGGTCGCCGAGGACATCAGCACCAATGTCGCCAGCCTGCACAACATGCTGCTGGGGCTGGCCGTGGTGTGGATCCTGTGCCTGGCGCTCACCCTGGTGGCGATCTCCGTGCTCACCCGCCGGCTGCTCCAGCCGCTGCGGGATCTCCATCGACTGGCGGCCGGCGTGACCTCCGAAAGCCTGGCCAGCAGCCATCTCAAGCTCGAGAAGGCGCCCCTGGAGGTGGAGGAGCTGGCCCAGTCCTTCAATGGCCTGCTCGACCGGCTGGCCCTGGCCTGGAGCCAGCAGCGGCACTTCGTGGGTCTGGTCTCCCACGAGCTGCGCAACCCGCTGATGATCATCGGCGGCTACCTGCGCCGCCTGCAGCGCCGCGGCCAGAACCTGGATCCCGAGCAGATGCGTGCCCTCGCCACCACCGAGGCCGAGACCCATCGCATCACCCGCATGCTCAACGACCTGCTGGATCTCTCCCGCAGCGAGTCCGGCCAGCTGCAGATGGTGCTGACCCCGGTGGCGGTGGATGAGGTGCTCACGACCGCCTGCGACCTTGCCCGCAGCCAGCTGTCACGTCCGCTGCTGCTCACCCTTCCCGAGGAGGCCGCCGAGGGGCCGATCCGGGCGGTGGCCGAAACCGATCGCCTCCAGCAGGTGTTGCTCAACCTGATCGAAAACGCCGACAAGTATTCCCCTCCTGGTCGACCGATCTGCCTGGAGCTCACCAGGAACGACGCCGACCTGTGCATCAGCGTCCGGGACCAGGGCATCGGCATCCCCCCGGAGGACATCCCCAAGGTGTTCGACCGCTTCCACCGCGGCCGCAACGCCATCGAGCACGAACGGGGCTCGGGTCTTGGGCTCTCGGTGGTGAAGCTGCTGGTGGAGGCGATGGGGGGGACCATCGATGTGGACAGCGAGATCGCGGTGGGGAGCCGTTTCCACATCCACCTGCCGGCGGCTCAGTAACGCTCCGGACGGGGGTCCTGCCAGTCGGGGGCAAAGCCCTTGCGCCGCAGCATCGCCGCGGCGTCCTCAAGGCGGCGGCGATCCAGACGCCACAGCCGGTAGACGCCGGCACTGTCAAGTTCGCTGGCGCCGAGATGGCGCCAGAAGGGGGCACGGGCGGTGGTCTGATCGATCACCACCAGCACGGTGGGCTGGTCCTCCGGCGTGCTGGGCCGCTGGCCCGCCCGGCGCTCCCGCCGCAGGCGGTCCGCCAGGTTGAGGGGCCCCTCCACGCCGATGCCCTCGTAGATCACGATCCGCCGGCTGTAGTAGTGCAGGGAGGGCTTGAGCACGCCCACCATCGCCACCGGTTCCCCCGGTCGGCCCTCGCGCTGCAGGGCCGCCGCCATGCGGCGCACGGGCCCGCCCCGCAGGCGATCCCCCACGCTCCACAGCGGCACCAGGGCCACGGGCACGAACAGCACCAGGGGCAGCTGCAGGGCCAGCAGGCGAAGGGGTGGGCGGTGGCGGCGGGTGCTCCAGCCCAGCAGGGCCGCCAGCAGCCAGCAGGCGGCCACCACGGGCACCAGGGGACTGCCCCGGAGCTCCGTCGCCAGCGTGGGCATCTCCGGGTCCTGGATCAGCGGCAGCCAGAGGGGAGCCGCCAGGAACGCCAGTCCCAGCCCGCTCACCAGCAGCAGGCTGAGGCCCCAGGCCCAGCGCTCCCAGGGCCGGCCGCCAGGCTCTCCGCCAGCGCCGCACCAGCCCGTCTGGGCCGCCAGGGCGATCAGCAGGGCGGCGGCGGGCGTGGCCGGCAGCCAGTAGCTCGGCAGCTTGGTGGCGGCGGCGGTGAAGAACAGCAGCACCGCCAGAAGCCAGCAGGCGGCGAAACGGGCCAGGGAGGCGGCCGGGGGCTGGGGCCAGGTGGGGCACCAGGAGCGGCGCAGCGGTCCGATCGCCCGGGTCAGGCCGACGAGCAGCAGCGGCGAGACGGGCAGGCTGGCCACCAGCATCACAGGCACGAAGAACCACCAGGGCTGCAGGTGGCGGTTCACCACCTCGGTGAAGCGCTGGAGGTTGTGGTAACCGAAGAAGCTGTCCCAGAAGGGCCGGCCTTCGCCGTACAGGGCCAGCAGGTACCAGGGGGCCGCCACCAGGGCGGTGAGCACCAGGCCCCGCAGCGGCCGCAGCCGCCGCCTCAGCCCGGCGATGTCGGCCTGGAGCCAGCCGAACAGCAGCAGGGTGAGGCCCAGGAGCACCACCGCCACCGGCCCCTTGGCCAGTACGGCCAGCCCAAGCACGGGCCAAGGCAGCCACCAGCGCCGGGCCGGGTCGGCATAGGCCTGCCAGCAGAGCAGCAGGGCCAGGGCCACCAGGCCGCTGAACAGGGAATCACTCACCGCCGTGCGCCCCCAGGCGAGCACCAGGGGCGAGAGGCCGAAGGCGAGGGCGGCGGTGAGGGCCGTCAGGCCCGGACGCTCCGGCGCCGGAGGGGAGGCGGCGGCGGGGGCAGCGGCGGGGGCGGCGTCCGGGGCAGCTTCTGGGGCGGCCTGGAACGGGGGCTGGGGCCAGCGCAGCAGGGTGTCCGCCAGGGCCAGCATCACGCCGATGGCGGCCAGGGCGGAGGGGAAACGGGCCGCCCAGGTCCCGAGGGGGTTCCACTGCTCCTGGCCGGGCAGGGCATAGACGAGCCCCATCAGCCAGTACACCAGCGGCGGCTTGTCGTAGCGGGGCAGGCCGTTGACCCGGGGGATCAGCCAGTCGCCCGTCTCCGCCATCGCCCGCGCCGAGGCCGCGAACAGGGGCGGCGTCTCATCCACCAGCCCCGTCGTGCCCAGCTGCCAGGCGAACAGGGCCAGGCCCAGAACCAGGGTGATCAGCAGCAACCGGCGGCGTTGGCGGCGGGGCAGGGCGGACAAACCGGCTGGGCGAATCGGAGGGAACCTATCGCTCCCCCGTCGTTCCATCCTGTGTCCCCGCTCCGGCCATCAGCCGATCCACGAGCTCCAGCTGCCGGGGCAGGCAGATCCGGGTCAGATCGAACCGTTCCACCACGGTCCGCCGGGCCTCTCTGCGCAGCCCGGCGTGGCCGGCGGGGTCGGCGAGCACCGCCGCCCGCCGCTCGGCCAGGGCCCGGTGATCGAAGAAATCCACCAGCAGTCCGTTGCGGCCGTCCTCGATCACGTCCTGCACGGGGGCGGTGGCTGAACCGATCACCAGGGCGCCACAGCTCATCGCCTCCAGCAGGCTCCAGCTGAGCACGAAGGGAACGGTGAGATAGACGTGGCAGGCCGTGACCCTGAACAGCTCGTGCAGCACCGGGTGGGGCACAAGGCCGACGAAATGGACCCGGCGCCGGTCGAGGGCATCGCCCAGCTCCCGCAGCATGGCCTCCTTCCAGCTGCCGCCGCCGGGGGGCGCGGCGCCGTAGCTCACCCCATCGCCGCCCACGATCACCACATGGGCCCCGGGCCTGAGCTGCTGCAGCCGGGGCAGCATGCGCATGAAGGTGTGGAAGCCCCGGTAGGGCTCCAGGTTGCGGGCCACGAAGCTCACCACCTCATCGCCGGGCCCGAAGCTCAGGCCGGCGCGCTGCAGCTGCAGGCGGGCTGGGCCCTGGGGGGCGATCGCGGCGGTGTCGATGCCCTCATGGATCACGCTCAGCCGCTGGCGGTACGGGGCCGGCACGGTGCTGGCCTGCCAGGGGGTGGGGGCGACCCCCCAGTCCAGGTCCTGGAGGGCCAGCAGCTGGGTGGCCCGCCGCAGGCGCAGGCGGGCCCGGGGGCGCCAGTCGGCGTCAGCGAACTCCGGGTCGAATCCCACATCGCCGCCCGCCAGTTGATAAACGAACTCCACCTGGTGCAGGACCGGGACGGCCGGCAGCAGGTCCTTCACCACCAGCAGCTCCCCCCAGCCCGGATGGCCCACCACCAGATCGGGCCGCAGACCGTCCTTCAGCAGCGACTGCAGGCAGCGGGCCACCGCCTCGGCCCGCAGGATCTTGGTCTGGAAATCGGCCGCCCAGGGGTGGCAGGGCGGCACCCCCCCGGGGGGCAGGGGGTCGTAGCGGTGCAGCGGGATGGCGGGCAGTGGCTGGCTGGTGGGGCCGCCGATCGCCACCACCCGGTCGCCGCGGGCCCGCAGGGCCGGCGCCAGGTGCCGGTACTGGCCGGGAAAGTTCTGGTGAACGAAGAGAACCGTGCGGATCATGGCGGCACCGGCTCCGTGCGCCCGCCCAGCTGCCAGAGCCGGCCGCGCTGGTTGATCAGCAGCACCGAGAGCAGGGCCAGCACCGCCCCCAGCCACTGCAGCGGAGCCAGCCGCTCATCCAGCAGCAGCACGCCGCAGAGCACCGCGAACACGGGGGTGAGGAAGGTGAGGGCGGTGAAGCCGGTGAGGTCGCCGCTGCTGGCGAACCAGAAGAAGAGGCCATAGGCCAGGGCACTGCCCAGCAGGGCCGCGTAGGCCATCAGGCCCCACTCCACCGGGCTCCAGTGGGGCCAGAAGCTCACCGTCTCCGGGCGGAGCAGCGCCTCACCGCCGGCCACCAGCAGCAGGGGCACGCCGCCCAGGAGCATGTGCCAGCCGGTGACGGCGACCGGATCGCTGCGCCGGGTGGCGTAGCGGCAGAGCACGGTGCCCAGCGCCATCGCCGCCGCCGCCCCCAGCATCCAGGCCTCGCCGTGGCTCCAGGCCTGCCCCTGCAGGGCAGGCGGCCCCTGGAGCCACCAGTGGCGCAGCACCTCCCCGGGGAGTCCCAGGCAGAGGATGCCCAGCAGGCCGATCAGCAGGCCCAGCCAGCCCACCGGGTTGATCGCCTCGCCGAACAGGGTGCGGGCCAGCAGGGCGACCAGCAGGGGCTGGGAGTCGATCAGCACCGAACCCAGGCCCGCCCCGGTCTGGCCCAGCCCCCGGGCCAGGAGCCCCTGGAACAAGCTGCCGTCAACGGCGGCGAACAGCAGCAGCCAGGGCCAATCCACAGGATCGACCCGCCAGGAGCGCCCCAGCAGCCGGGCCGCCAGCAGCAGCACCACCCCGGCCGGCAGCAGCCGCAGGCTGGCCAGCATCGCCGGCGACGCCCCACCCAGCAGCGGCTTCATCGCCGCCATGGCGGTGCCCCAGAGGGCGAAGGGCAGGAGCATCAACACCCAGCGCAGGGTCCGGGGCATGGGGCGTGAGTCCTGGGGCGGCGGTGGAGGGGCGGAGGGGGGCGAGCAGGCCCGTCCGGGCCTTCTTTTTAAGATCCAGCCACCGCGCATCTCCACAATGCCCTGGCCCTGGTGCCGCAAGTCCCGACGAACCCTGGCGCGCATCGCCATCGAGGGGCCGATCGCCGGGGGCACCCGCGTCCGGGTGCTGAAGGCCATCGAGCAGGTGCAGCAGCGGGAGTGCCCCGCCCTGCTGCTGCGCATCGACAGTCCCGGCGGCACCGTCGGTGACAGCCAGGAGATCCATGCGGCCCTGATGCGGCTGCGGGAGAAGGGCTGCCGCGTGGTGGCCAGCTTCGGCAACATCTCCGCCTCCGGCGGCGTCTATGTGGGGGTGGCGGCGGAGAAGATCGTCGCCAATCCCGGCACCATCACCGGCTCCATCGGCGTGATCCTGCGGGGCAATGATCTGTCGCGGCTGCTGAAGCGGATCGGCATCCGCTTCGAAACCGTCAAGAGCGGCCTCTACAAGGACATCCTTTCCCCCGACCGCGCCCTCTCCGAAGCGGAACGGCAGCTGCTGCAGGAGCTGATCGACGCCAGCTACGACCAGTTCGTGACCGCGGTGGCCGCGGGCCGGGGCCTGGAGCAGGACGTGGTGCGCGGCTTCGCCGACGGGCGGGTGTTCAGCGGCGCCCAGGCCCTGGAACTCGGCCTGGTGGATGTTCTGGGGGACGAGGAGAGCGCCCGCCGCCTGGCGGCGCAACTGGCGGGGCTGGATCCGGAGAAGGCCCGGACGGTCAGCTTCGGCAAACCGCCCAGGAAACTGCTCGGACTGCTGCCGGGCAGCACACTGATGCAGCAGGTCTCCCAGTCCCTGAGCCTGGAGCTGGCCTGGAGCGGCCAGCCCCTCTGGCTCCATCGCCCCTGACGTCATGAAGCCTGGTCTCGAGCTGAGGGCCCTGCGGGGAGCCACCACCGCCAGCGCCAACACCGGCGAGGCGATCGCGGAGGCCGTGGCGGAGCTGATCGAGGAGCTGCTGCAGCGCAACGACCTGGCGGGGGACCGGGTGCTCTCGGTGACCTTCTCCGTCACCGCCGATCTGGACGCCTGCTTCCCGGCCGCCATCGCCCGGCGCCGGGCCGACTGGGGGCGGGTCGCCCTGCTGGATTGCCAGCAGATGGCGGTGGCCGGGGACCTGCCCCGCTGCATCCGGCTGCTGGCCCACGCCTGGCTGGCTGCCGGCCGGGAGGAGGTCCACCCCTACCTGCGGGAGGCGGCGCGGCTGAGGCCCGACCGGGCCGAGGCGGTCCAGCCTTCGGCCCCAGCCAGCTCCCCCGCCGACCACTGAAGGCACGGCAGACGCACAGGCGTGTTGAGACTTTCAGCATGAAGTTCCTCCCAGCCATGCCGTCCCTCCCGCGCGAGCGGTTCCAGCCCCTGGCCCTGATCGGCCGTCTGGGCACCGCCAGCCTCGGCGCACTGGCGGTCGCCGGCGCCACCCTCCTCTCCCCGCTAGCTCCCACTCCCTCCCTGGCCCAGGGCACGCCCGGCCTGATGGAGTTCCGCTGGGAGAACAACAAGGACTACCGCAAGCTCTACTTCTTCACCACCGAGACCACCCGCATGCAGCGGGCGGAGTACTACCTGATGCTGCGGCCGAAGGATCGCAAGACGGCGATCCTCAAGTTGAGCATCAGCATTCCGAGCCACTTCGATACCACGATCGATCCGAAGCAGGTGAAGCTGTGCCGGATGAGTGAGGGCGGGATGCTCAAGAGAACCCGCTGCCTGGAAACGATCCCCGCCACGATCGAGGTGTCGGCCAACGGGCGATCCATCGAGATCTTTCCGGAAACCCCCGTTTCCGACAAGGACACGATCGGTGTCTACATGAACGTCTTCAACCCGTTCAATGCCGGCATGTATCAGTTCAACGCCCTGGCCCAGGCCCCCGGCGACATCCCGGTCTCGGGCTACCTGGGCAGCTGGCTGATCCAGATCGTGCCCAACAACACCAACTGATAGGGTGACCCACTGAGCAAGCAGCAGCATGACGAAGCGCACCCTTGAAGGAACGAGCCGCAAGCGCAAGCGCGTGTCCGGCTTCCGGGTGCGGATGCGCACCCATACGGGCCGTCGCGTGATCCGCACCCGCCGTCGCCGCGGCCGGGCCCGCCTGGCGGTCTGAGGCCGGCCGGGAAGGTCCGTGGCCCTGCCGCAGCAGCACCGGCTGAAGGGCCGACGGGTCTTCGATCGTCTGTACCGCCAGGGTCGTCGCTACCAGGGGCCGGGGCTGCTGCTCCGGGTCCTGGCGGCGGAGCCCTCCCTGCTGCCCCCCGGTACGCCCGCCATCGCCAGCCACTGGCGCTGCGGGATCGTCATCAGCAGCAAGGTGAGCAAGCTGGCGGTGCGCCGCAACCGCCTGCGGCGTCTCTTCCACGACCACCTGCGGCGTCACCCGCCGGCCCCAAGCCAGCCCCTGTGGCTGCTGATCACCCTCAAGCCCGGCTGCCTTGAACGCAGCGAAGACCAGCTGCTGGGAGAATGGGCCCAGCTGCTGCGCCAGGCAGGATTGCTCGATGACCCCGGAGGACAGGGTGGATAACAAACTCGAAATCAATGAGACGGTCTTCTATGAGGGCGGACCCGCCAAGGGGGACCTGATCGTCAACCTGCTGTTCGGTCTCACCCTGATCGGCATTCCCTTTGCTGTGGGAGCCATCGTCCGGGCCCTGTGGCTGCGTTTCCGCATCACCAGCCGGCGCATCAGCGTCAGCGGCGGCTGGCTCGGCCGTGACCGCACCCAGGTGGTCTACAGCCAGATCCGCGAGGTGCGCTCGGTGCCGCGGGGCTTCGGCGCCTGGGGCGACATGGTGGTGGTGCTCAACGACGGTGCCAAGCTCGAAATGCGGACGGTGCCGCGCTTCCGGGAGCTCGAGGCCTTCATCGAGGAGCAGCGCGAGAGCCGCGGTAAGGCCGCCACCCGCACCTCCGGAGCCACCGGTGCCGCCGGCTTCGCCCCTCCGGCCCGTGAAAGCGCCTGACCACCGGACCCCCATCCGGTCTCCCCGGTCGGGCACACTGGCAGCCGAGATTCCCCACCCCAGCGCACCCCTGCCGTGATCGGCTACATCTCCGACAACCTGCTGCTCCCGATCCTCGATTTCTTCTACGGATTGGTTCCGAGCTATGGGCTCGCGATCGTGGCCCTCACCGTGGTCATCCGCCTCGCCCTGTTCCCGTTGAGTGCCGGCTCGATCCGCAGCGCCCGGCGCATGCGCATCGCCCAGCCGGTGATGCAGCAGCGCCAGGCGGAGATCAAGGCCAAGTACGCCAACAACCCCCAGAAGCAGCAGGAGGAGCTGGGCGGTCTGATGAAGGAGTTCGGCAGTCCCCTCTCGGGATGCCTGCCGCTGCTGGTGCAGATGCCGATCCTCTTCGCCCTGTTCGCCACCCTGCGGGGGTCCCCCTTCGCCGACGTCCCCTACGCGATCAACCTCAAGGTGCTCCCGGCCGAGGAGATCGCCGCGGTGGAGGCCAAGCCCTTCAACAGCGCCAGCCACTCGATCTTCATCAGCGAGACGGAGCACGTGCCGGTGATCGCCAGCCTGGAGGGCGGCACCAAGCTCGGCGTCGGTGACAGCACCCAGGTGGAGCTGCACGCCAAGGACGGCACCAGCTTCGCCTCCCTGCTGGGCACCGTGGAGCACGGCGACAGCTTCACCCCCAGCTGGGTGGTGACCAAGGGCGAGAGCGTGGTGAAGGTGGATGACCAGGGCCGGATCACGGCGCTGGCCCCCGGCGACGCCACCGTCGAGGCCCGGATCCCCGGCCTGGCGGCCCGCAGCGGCTTCCTGTTCATCAAGGCCCTGGGCCAGGTGGGCTTCTACACCGACGGCGCCGTCAACTGGGACATCGCCATCCTGGTGGGGGCCTTCGGCGCCACCCTGTTCGCCTCCCAGCTGCTCTCGGGCATGGGCATGCCCGCGAACCCCCAGCAGGCGACCGCCAACAAGATCACGCCGGTGATGATCACGGCCATGTTCCTGTTCTTCCCCCTGCCCGCCGGCGTGCTGCTCTACATGGTGGTGGCCAACGTGTTCCAGGGGGTCCAGACCTTCCTGCTCACCCGTGAGGCCCTGCCCGACAATCTGCAGGCGATTCTCGACAAGCAGCTGGCCCAGCAGCCCGCCACCGCCACGGCCGGCGGCGGCAGCACCGGCGGCCGCCTGCCCTTCGAGCCCAAGACCAAGAAATGAGCCGGCTGCAGCCGCTGCCCCTGCAGGAGTTGCGGCTGCTGGGCGAGGGCCGCAGCTGGCTGGTCGACCAGTCCATCGCCGGCCTGGCCAGCCTCACACCCGTGCGTGGCCGGGTGCGGGCCCACCACCACGGCACGGTGCTGGAGGTGGAGGGTACGGCCGAGACGATCGTCACCCTCTGCTGCGACCGCTGCCTCCAGACCTACAACCACGCCCTGGCTGCCACGGCCCGTGAGCTGCTGGAGGTCGCCGTGGCCGGCCCCGAGGAGGAGGAGGAGGTGGTGTTCGCGGCCGAGGATCCGGTGGAGCGGCTCGATCCGGGGGGCAGCTTCGATCCGGAGCGCTGGCTGTTCGAGCAGCTCAGCCTGCAGCTGCCCCTGGTGAACCGCTGCGGCCCCGACTGCCCCGGCCCGCCGCTGCCCAGCGGCGACGCCGGCGGCGGGGGAGACGGTGACCCCCGCTGGGCGGCCCTCCGCTCCCTGCGCTGAGCCATGGTCCACGACCTGGGCGATCAGCTGGATCTTCTGATCCGCTCCCGCACGCCGATTCTCTGGATCCGCAGCCTTGAGGAGGAGCGGGTGGAGGGCCTGCTGGAGCGGGCCGCCCAGCGCCTGGGGGGCCGCACCCTGCTGCGCTGGGACTTCATCGGCGGGCTGAGCGGGAGCCCGGGCCTGGAGGGTCAGGCGGTGCGTCAGCCGATGGCGGCCCTCGGCGCCCTCGACAGTCTGCCGGCCGAGCAGGGGGCGATCCTGCTGCTGAAGGACTTCCATCGCTACGCCGACGATCCCGGCGTCTGCCGGCGCCTGCGCAACCTGGCCGCCGGTCTGCGCCAGGTGCCCCACACCCTGGTGATCAGCGCCCCGGAATGGCAGCTGCCGCGGGAGCTGGAGGACAGCGTCACCCTACTGGAGCTGCCCCTGCCCGAGGCCGGGGAGATCGGCCGCCTGCTGCGAGCCATCGCCGAAGCCAGCGGCCAGCCCCTGGAGCCAGCGGTGCTCGAGCAGCTCACGGCCGCCTGCCACGGGCTGAGCGAGCAGCGGGTGCGCCAGCTGGCGGCCCGGGCCCTGGCGCGGCGGGGGCAGCTGGGCCTCGAGGACCTGGCGGAGGTGCTGGAGGAGAAGCGCCAGGCCATCGCCCGCAGCGAACTGCTGGAGTACTGCCCCACCGAAGCCACCCCGGCCGACATCGGCGGGCTGGAGACGCTCAAGCACTGGTTGGAGCAGCGCCACCGGGCCTTCAGCGAGGAGGCCCAGCGCTACGGCCTGCCCCTGCCCCGGGGGGTGCTGCTGATCGGCCCCCAGGGCACCGGAAAGTCGCTCACCGCCAAGGCGATCGCCCACAGCTGGGCCATGCCCCTGCTGCGGCTCGATGTGGGCCGCCTGTTCGCCGGCCTGGTGGGGGCCAGCGAGGCCCGGACCCGGGAGATGATCCAGCGGGCCGAGGCCATGGCCCCCTGTGTGCTCTGGATCGACGAGATCGACAAGGGCTTCGGCGGTGGCGACGGCCGCAGCGACGGCGGCACCAGCCAGCGGGTGCTGGCCAGCCTGCTCACCTGGATGGCGGAGAAGAGCAGCGCCGTGTTCGTGGTGGCCACCGCCAACGCCGTGGAGCGGCTGCCGGCGGAACTGCTGCGCAAGGGCCGCTTCGACGAGATCTTCCTGCTGGAGCTGCCTGATGCGGAGGAACGCCGGGCGATCCTGGATCTGCAGCTGCGGCGTCGGCGGCCCCGGCACACCATCCCCCTGGAGGTGCTGGTGGACCGCACCGCCGACTTCTCCGGCGCCGAACTGGAGCAGACCGTGATCGAGGCCATGCACCTGGCCTTCGGCGAGGGCCGCGAGCTGGGGGAGGCCGACCTGATCGCGGCGGCCAGCCAGGTGGTGCCCCTCTCGCGCACGGCCCGGGAGCAGCTGGAGGCCCTGCGCAGCTGGGCCAGCAGTGGCCGGGCCCGGCCGGCCTCAGGCGCCGGGAGGGCTTCCTGAGGCGATTCGGCACGAAAGTGGAAGACTTTCAATGCATCGAAGCGGCCCGATGTAACGGCTTCATGAAGAACAACCACGCCTCGTAACAGCTTCGCCGGGCTGGCGGTGACGAACGATTCATCGCCCGTAGCGTCAGGCCATCAATCGTGACGAAGCCGCCGTGACCCCGAGCCCCAGCCCCCGCACCGGCAGCGAACTCACCTCCCAGCTCGCCGTGGCCAGCCTCGGGGCCGGCGTGATCACCACCCTGGCGGTGGCCCAGGGCCAGAGCCCCCTGACGGCCCTCGGCATCACCCTGTTCTCGGCCGTGGCGGCCGTGGTGGTGGGCCAGGTGATCGCCAGCAACTGAGACGAAGAACGCAAGTTTCTCAGCGCTGATATCTTTCGGCTGATTGGCTCCGCTGAACTTTTCGGCGTTGAACCTTTCTGCGTCAATCGATTCAGCGTTGAACCATTCTGCGTTGAGCATTCGATCGCGGGGCGATGGACGGCCGACAAGCAGCCCTGGGGTGGGCCCCCGATGGGTTGGCTTGAGCTTCCAGCGTGAAGCGTCCACTGCCATGCTTCACCGGCGCCACCACCTCTGTCCTTGCCCGCCGAGAACGCCCCAGTCCCCCTGCGGGCCCTGATGCCCGCCCTGGCCAACAAGACGTATTTCAATTTCGGCGGCCAGGGGCCCCTGCCAACCCCATCGCTGGCGGCGATCAGCGAGGCCTTCGCCACCATCCAGGAGCTGGGCCCCTTCAGCGACAACGTCTGGCCCTATGTGAACCGCACGGTCTCAGGGCTACGGCAGCGACTGGCGGCCTGGTTCGGCGTGGCGGCGGAGCGGGTGGCCTTCACGGAGAACGTCACCTCGGGGTGCGTGCTGCCCCTCTGGGGCCTGCCCTGGGAGCCGGGGGATGAGCTGCTGGTCAGCGATGCCGAGCACTACGGCGTGGTGGCCGCCCTCGAGGAGCTGGCCCGGCGCCACCGGCTGCGGATCACCTCCCTGGCGGTGGCGGATCTCACCGGCGACGCCGCCGCCACAGCCGGGGCGGTGGGCGAGCGGCTGGAGGCAGCCCTCACCCCCCGGACCCGGCTGGTGGTGCTTTCCCACCTGCTCTGGAACACCGGCCAGACGATGCCGATCGCGGCGGTGGCTTCCCGGCTGGCCGGCCATCCCCGCCATCCCTGGCTGCTGGTGGATGCGGCCCAGTCCCTGGGGAGCCTGCCGGTGGCCGAGGCGGCCGCCGCCGCCGACATCTACGCCTGCACGGGCCACAAGTGGTGCTGCGGCCCCGAAGGGCTCGGTGCGGTGGCGCTCTCCGAGCGGCTGCTGGAGGCGAGCAGTCCCACCCTCATCGGCTGGCGCACCCTGGAGCACGACGGCCCCGGCGCCGGCGGCTACCACCGCGACGCCCGCCGCTTCGAGGTGGCCACCTCCTGCACCCCCTTGTTCGCCGGGCTGGATCGCTCCCTGCAACTGCTGGAGGCCGAAGGCGATGCTGACGCGCGGCTGGAAGCCATCCGGGAGCGCAGCGGTCAGCTGTGGGAAGGCCTGCAGCGGATTGGCGGGGTCCGCACCCTGCTGGCGGTGCCCCCGCCGGCGGGGCTGGTGAGCTTCACGATGGCCGAACCCGGGGGAGACCCCCTGGACCCGGCCGCCGTCGTGAAGCGCCTGGGGGATCGGGGCACCTGGCTGCGGACCCTGGAATCGCCCCGCTGCGTGCGGGCCTGCACCCACCTGGTCAGCACCGCGGACGAGGTGCAGCTTCTGCTGACCCAGCTGGCTCAGCTTTCGGTGGGCTGAACGGCGGCCCTACGGAAGTTCAGCCCTCGAGAGTGCCGGGCGCCGGACCTCAGTTGCCGCTCTGGGCCATGGCGACGGGAATGCGCGGCACCGGGAACCCATTGCGGCCGAGGACGTCGGCGATCATGCGATTGGTGTCGAAGTACACCTGCCAGTAGGTGTCGGTGTGGGTGTAGGGGCGCACCGCCAGGCGAGGGCCACGCTCGCTGAACTCAAGCACCTCGATGTCGGCCGGGGTGTTGGGATCCTGGTTGGGGACGGCCTTGATGCCTTCCTTCAGCAGGGCGATCGCCTTGGCCACGTCGGCGCTGTTGTCGAGCTGGGCGACAAGATCAACCCGCCGGTAAGGGTGGGAGGAGAAGTTCTGGATCGTGTCGGAGAACAGCTTGCCGTTGGGGACGATGTTGCGGACGCAATCCATCGACTGGATGGTGGTGACGAACATGCCGATCTCCTCCACCGTTCCGGTCACACCACCGGCGGTGATGAAGTCGCCGACACTGAACGGCCGGAAGACCTGCAGGAAGACCCCTGCGGCGAAGTTGCTGAGCATGCCGCTCCAGGCGGCGCCGATGGCCACACCGGCACCGGCCAGAAGGGCAGCGAAACTGGCGGTCTGAATGCCGAAGAAGCCAAGGATCGCGACCACCAGGATGACCCTGAGGACAGCACCCAGGATGTTGATCAGATAGCCGATGACCGTGGGGTCAAGGGTGCCGGAGGAGAGCCCCCTTTTGAGGATGCGCAGGGCAAATCTGATGCACCAGCCACCGGCAATCCAGAGGGCAACGGCACCGGCGAACTTGAACAGAAAGGGGATGATGACACTCGCCACCAGAGCCAGGTTTGTCGGCATCAGACCAGAGACGTTGCTCAATTTTGAATCAAGGTATCAATGCCGTTGCAGAGCGGCAGCGATTCCTCCGGAAATCTTCCGACATTCGACACACCCTTGATCCCCTTTCCCTGACAGGGCCAATCCGGGCGCCCGGGGTAGGGCGCCGAGGGGAGGACGACGCTCAGTGCTCCCCCGCCTCCAGCAGATGGCGCTGCACCCAGCCCGCCAGAAGCGCGCCCACGATCGGAGCGAGCCAGAACAGCCACAGCTGACCGATGGCCTCACCTCCCACCCAGAGGGCCACACCGGTGCTGCGGGCGGGATTCACCGACGTGTTGGTGACGGGAATGCTGATCAGGTGGATGAGCACCAGGGACAGGCCGATCGGCACCCCGGCGAAGTCCTTGATCGCGTCCCGGTGGGTGGCGCCCAGGATCACCAGCAGGAAGAAGAAGGTCAGCAGCACCTCGATGATCAGCGCCGCCCAGAAGCCGTAACCACCCGGGGAATGGGCGCCGAAGCCGTTGGTGGCCAGGGGGTTGTTGCCGATCAGCTCAAACCCCTTGCGGCCGCTGGCGATGCCGTAGAGGAGCCCGCCGGCCAGGACACCGCCGAGCACCTGGGCGACGACATAGGGCAACAGGGCCGAGCTGGGGAAGCGGCCGCTGGCCCAGAGGCCGAAGCTCACCGCCGGATTGATATGGCACCCAGAGACATGGCCGATGGCGTAGGCCATCGTCAGCAGGGTCAGGCCGAAGGCCAGCGCGACCCCGACAAATCCCAGCCCCAGGGGATTGGTGTCCCCCTGGCCGTAGGGGAACACGGCCGCCAGGACCGCACTGCCGCAGCCTCCGAACACGAGCCAGAAGGTGCCGAGCAGTTCCGCCAGGAACCTCTTCGGCATGGGAACGGGAGCGCTCATGGCTGGGGATGGACGAAGGACGCCTCACTATCCCCCGCCGTCCCCCCTGCTCAAGCCGCGGCGCGGGCCTGCAGCGCCCGGGCGGCCTCCTCCCGATCATCGAAATGCACCTTGGTGGTGCCGAGGATCTGGTAGTCCTCGTGGCCCTTGCCGGCGATCAGCACCAGGTCCTCCGGCGCCGCCGCAGCAATGGCGGCGGCGATCGCCGCGGCCCGGTCCCCTTCCACCACCAGCTCGGTGCCGGCGGGAATCCCCGCCACCACATCATCGAGGATCCGCTGGGGGTCCTCGGTGCGGGGGTTGTCGGAGGTCACCACCACCGCGTCGGCCAGGCGGGCGGCGATCGCCGCCATCAGGGGCCGCTTGGTGCGGTCCCGGTCACCGCCGCAGCCGAACACGCAGATCAGCCGCCCGTGGCTGAAGGGCCGGCAGGCGGCCAGGGCATTGGCGAGGCCGTCGGGGGTGTGGGCGTAATCCACCAGCACCGATGGCAGGGGCACCCCCGCCGGCCCGCCGACCCTCTCCATGCGTCCCGGCACCCCCCGGAAGCTGGCCAGGCCGTCGAGCAGCGGCGGCAGGGCCAGTCCCTGCTGGAGCAGGGCCCCCACCGCCTCCAGCAGGTTCATCAGGTTGAAGCGTCCCACCAGGGGGGAGCGGAAGGTCCCCTCCCCCAATGGGCTGTGCAGGCGGCCGCTCACCCCGTCGGCGCCCATCACCAGATCGCTGATGTGCAGCTCCACCGCCGGATCCTCCAGGGAGCTGCGCCAGCAGGGGCGGGCGCCGGATCCCCGGTCGGCCGTCCGCAGCCGCTCGGCCAGCCGGGCCCCCCAGGGGTCATCGACGTTGACCACGGCGCCGCCGTCGAGCAGATCCGAGGCGAACAGCTGCGCCTTGGCCTCGAAGTAGGCCTCCATCGACGGGTGGTAGTCGAGGTGGTCCTGGGTGAGGTTGGTGAACACCGCCCCGGCGAAGCGGCAACCGGCCACCCGCCGCTGATCGAGGGCGTGGGAGCTCACCTCCATGGCGGCGATGCTGCTGCCCGCCGCCACGGCCTGGGCCAGATCGGCCTGCAGCAGATCGGTGAAGGCGGTGGTGTGGGTGGCCGTGGCGCTGTGGCCCGGCCAGCGGTTCTGCAGGGTGCCGAACAGGGCCGACGGGTGGCCCGCCGCCGCCGCCAGATGCTCGATCAGATAGGTGGTGGTGGTCTTGCCGTTGGTGCCGGTGACACCGATCAGGGCCAGGCGCCGGCTGGGCTGGCCCCAGAACTCCGCCGCCAGCCGGCCGGCCCAGAGGGCCAGGGGCGGCTCCACCACCAGCACCGGATCGCCGGGGGCCGGGGGCCGGACGGCCGCCGCCGCCGGCCCGATCACCGCCGCCACCGCACCGGCGGCCAGCACCTCGGGCCAGAAGCTGCCGCCATCCACGGCCGTACCGGGCAGGCCCACGAACAGGGTGCCGGGGCCGACGCGGCGGGAATCGCAGCTGACGCCGCTGACCACCGCCTGGGCCAGGGCGCCGGTGGGGTCGGGCAGCGGCGGCAGGCCCACCTGGTGCAGGAGCGGCTGAAGCAGCGGGGACATGGCGGCGCCGGCGGCGTCCGGCGGGACGGAGCTGGCGCCTGTCATAGCGTGACCCTCAGCGCACGCCCTGGTTGACCAGCCAGGCCTGCAGCTGGGCTCCCGCGAGCCGGGGGGACACCCGCGGAAGCTCCCGCAGGGGGGCGTCGGGGCCGGCCGCCACCGCCAGCACGGGCACGGCCAGCCCATAGCGCCCCTGCAGGGCCGGATCGCTGTCCACGTCGATCACCTGCAGGGGCTGGGGGGGATCCAGGGCCCCCAGCTTCTCCTCGAGGCCTTCGCAGAGGCAGCAGCCCTGGCGCGTGAACAGCAGCAGCTCCTGCATCAGTCCGGAACCGGATCGCAGCCGCAGGGGGTGAAGGGATGGCAGCGGCAGACGCGCTTCACGGTCAACCAGCCGCCGCGCCAGGGCCCATGGCGGCCGATCGCCTCCAGCCCGTAGGCGCTGCAGCTGGGGATGAAGCGGCAGCGGGGGCCCAGCAGGGGGGAGATCCAGCGCCGGTAGGCACCGATCAGGGCCAGCAGCACGGCGGCGACGGCGGCCGAGAGGGCGGCCGGCCCTGTTGCCAGCTTTGAGGCCATCTCCGAGGCCGGGACAGGGCCGGGACCGTCGCCGCCTAGGGTGGGTGGTTGGCGCAGCACGCGCAGGCATCCAGGTTCGTCCAGCATGCCGCAACCGTGAACTTCGCCGTCTGGCCTCCGGGCCGCACCTTCCACCCCGTCACTTTCCCTTATGTCTCGCTACCGCGGCCCTCGCCTGAGGATCACGCGGCGCTTGGGGGACCTTCCCGGTCTCACCCGTAAGGCCGCCAAACGGTCTTATCCCCCCGGTCAGCACGGCCAAGCCCGTCGCAAGCGCTCCGAATACGCGATCCGTCTCGAAGAAAAGCAGAAACTGCGTTTCAACTACGGCATTTCCGAACGTCAGCTGGTGCGCTACGTGAAGAAAGCCCGTGCCCAGGAGGGTTCCACCGGAACCAACCTGCTCAAGCTGCTCGAGAACCGACTCGACAACATCTGTTTCCGCCTCGGCCTCGGCCCCACCGTTCCGGGCGCCCGCCAGCTGGTGAACCATGGCCACGTCACCGTGAACGGCCGGGTGGTGGACATCCCCAGCTATCAGTGCAGGGCCGGCGACGTGGTCGCCATTCGCGAGCGCAAGTGCAGCAAGACCCTGGCCGAAGCCAACCTGGCTTTCCCCGGCCTGGCCAACATCCCGCCCCACCTCGAGTTCGACAAGGCCAAGATGACCGCCAAGGTGGGCGGCCGCATCGAGCGCGAATGGGTCGCCCTCGAGATCAACGAACTGCTGGTGGTGGAGTTCTACAGCCGCAAGGTCTGAGCCGCTCCCCCAACCGAACCCTTCCCGGCCCCCGCCCACCAGCGGGGGCTTTTTGCCGTCTATGCTTTCAACTCACCTGAACGAAAGCATGGACAAACGAATTGTCCTTGTCGCCAATCTTCCCTGTTCCGCAGGCACCTATCTCTTTCACTACATCGCCAAAGCTCTGGATGGGAACGCCTGGCTCACCGGCGAAACCAACCCCTACTCCTACAATCCACCAACAACATACTTCCCAGAAGATCCTTTGCATCGGGTTCGCGCTCTGGAGCTGTTCACCAGAGATGAGGCCCTTCAGGAGTATCAACGACGTCTTGATCTGCTTGTTGACAGGTTTCTCGCCCATCAGGAGGCTTCGGTGCTGATGATCCGCGACCACAGCTTCGGCGAAGGCTGGAGATTCCGGCATTTCCCTGATGGTTCCGCTGCGCCAAGCCTGGTGGGGATGCTTAACGACCGCCAGATTCCCCATACCTGCATCTACACCCATCGCGACCCCTTCGACACCTGGCTCGCCATGGGCCGCTCCTTCTCCTCGATGGCAAACGCGTTTGCGCGCATCGATGACTACGCGGACTTTTACTGCAACAGCTGGCTGGCCTGGAGCCACCACAGCCATCCCCTCATCAACCTGCACATCGAGACCCTCGCCCTGCATGAGCAGCGGGAAAGGAACCGGATCCGTTCCTCCGTGCTGGGCGACGCCGCCGCATCCCGGCTGGAAGCGGCAGAAGATCCGATCCAGATTTCGCGCGCCGAGATGGGCTCCGGGGCCAGTGGCCGCAGGGCCGAACGGCCACGGCTCATGAAGCGCCACCCCTTCACCACAGCGGTTTTTCGTGAAGCCACGCAGTCTCATTCACTGCACCGATTACGCGAGGCCCTGGGCTACGACAACCCCATCGCCATGACGACGCGGACGAAGATCTCCTGCCTGATGCAGGATCTGAAGGCCGTCGCCCGTCGCCTCAAGCAGGGAGTCGCATCCAGCACCCGCTGACGCTAGGTATGGATGCAGACGGCCTTGTTCTGCGGACCCGAAGCGATGGGCGCCAGCTTCACCGATCACTTCGGCTCGGTGGCCGGGGCCTACGCCCACTACCGGCCCACCTACCCGGAGCCCCTGTTCGCCTGGCTGGCCGGGGTGGCCCCCGCCCGCCAGCGGGCCTGGGACTGCGCCACCGGAACGGGCCAGGCCGCCATCGGCCTGGCCGCCCATTTCGCCGAGGTGGTGGCCACCGATGCCAGCGCCTCCCAGCTGGCCGCCGCCCGTCCCCATCCCGGTGTGCACTACCGGCTGGCGGCGGCGGAGAGCTGCGGCCTGGAGGCGGACAGCCTCGATCTGGTCACCGTGGCCCAGGCGGTGCACTGGTTCGATCAGCCCCGGTTCTTTGAGGAGGTGGAGCGGGTGCTGCACCCCGGCGGGGTGCTGGCGGTCTGGAGCTACGGCATCCCCCAGCTGGAGGGGGAGGGGCCCGATGCGCTCCTGCAGCACTTCTACGCCGACATCGTCGGCCCCTACTGGCCCCCCGAGAAGGCGCAGGTGGAGAACGGCTACCGCGACCTGGTGCTGCCCTTCGAACGTCTGGAGGCCCCGCCCTTCACCATGGAAGCCACCTGGACCCTGGAGGAGCTGCTCGGCTACTGCTCCAGCTGGTCGGCCAGCGCCCGCTACCGGGCCGCCCTGGGCCGCGATCCCATCGAGCGGCTGCGTCCGGCCCTGGCAGCCGCCTGGGGGGAGACAGACCGGGGGCGGCGCATCCACTGGCCCCTGGCCCTCAAGGCATCACGCCGGTGACCGGCTCAGGCCGTCGGGCCGGGCGGCGAGGGCCTTGATCTGCTGCAGATAGCTGGCGTAGGTGGGGGACCCGGTGGCGGCGTAGTTCAGGTTCCGGTACAGACCCGTGAGCCGGGTGTAGTAATCCCGGGCGGCTGTCTTGTCGGGGAAGGTGGGATCGCGGTGCAGCAGATCGAAGACCAGGTCGAAGGAGGTCTTCTGGCGTTCCAGGGGCGTGGTGGAGTCGACAGCATCGAAGGCATCCTGCTGCAGGTAGACCATGTCGAGGAACTGGGCCTTCTGGAAGACGACGAAATCCTCCAGGCTCACCCCTTCCTCCCCGGTCACCTGGATCATCTGGCTGACCCGGTCGCCCTCCTTGAGCAGGGCGTTCATGGCGGCGACACGCTCCACCCAGTCCGGGGAGAGATGCTGGGCGAACCAGCCTTCGAGCTGCTGGAAATAGCGCGACCAGGAGAGCAGGATGTCGACGGCGGGATAGAAGCGCTTGTAGGCCCGCTCCGCACTCAGCCCCAGGAAGGCCTTCACCGTTCCCAGGGTGCACTGGGTGACCGGCTCCTCGAAGTTCCCCCCCGCCGGTGACACCGTTCCGATCATCGTGAGGCTACCGACGGAGCCGTCGTTGGTGCGGATGATGCCGGCCCTCTCGTAGACGCTCTTGATCGAGGAATCGAGATAGGCGGGGAAGGCCTCTTCGCCCGGAATCTCCTCCAGCCGCCCGGAGGTTTCGCGCATCGCCTGGGCCCAGCGGGAGGTGGAATCGGCGATCAGCAGCACGTTGTAGCCCATCTGGCGGTAGTACTCGCCCAGGGTGAGTCCGGTGTAGATCGAGGCCTCCCTGGCCGCCACCGGCATTGAGGAGGTGTTGCAGATGATGATGGTGCGGTCCATCAGCGAACCGCCGGTTTTCGGGTCGGACAGTTTGGGGAATTCGGTGATCGTTTCCACCACCTCCCCGGCGCGCTCCCCGCAGGCCACCACCAGCACGATGTCCACATCGGAATGGCGGGAGATGAGGTTCTGGAGCACGGTCTTGCCGGCGCCGAAGGGCCCCGGGATGCAGCCGGTGCCGCCCCGGGCGATGGGCAGGAACGTGTCGATGATGCGCTGGGTGGTGATCATCGGCTCCTGGGGGTAGAGCCGCTCGCAGCGGTGGGCCTCCAGCAGGGCCTGGGGCAGGGGGCGCCGCACCGGCCACTGCTGCGTCAGCGTCAGCGACCGCGTCGCCCCGGAGGTCTCCGTGATCCGGGCCACGGCTGTGTCGATCGTGAAGCTTCCCTGCTGGATCCAGTCAAGGGTGACGGTCCCCTACTGGTCGAAAGGAACCATGATCTTGTGGGTGAACCGGCCCTCCTGGACGGTGCCGATCCCATCCCCGGCCTGGAGGGTGTCCCCGATCCTGGCTGTCGGCTGGAACGACCATGTCCTCTCCGTGTCCAGCGGCGACACCTCCGCCCCCCGGGGCAGAAACGTGCCGAAGCCGGCGGCGAGCTGGGCCAGCGGATTCTGCAGCCCGTCATAGACCTGGCCCAGCAGGCCGGGGCCCAGGGTGACGGAAAGCTGCTCGCCCGTCTGCTCGACCGGATCGCCGATGCCGACGCCCTTGGTGCTCTCGAACACCTGGGCATCGGCCAGCCGGCCCCGCACCCGCAGCACCTCGGCCTTGAGCCTTTCCTCCCGATCACCGGCCCGGCGCTTCAGACAGATGTAGATGACTTCATTCTTGAGCAGGGGCCGGGGCTCGGTCGCCGCCATCTGAATCGTGACGAGATCATCCTGCACGGCCACGACGGTGGCGCGATGGTCATCGGACGGGGCCGCCATGGTGTTGATCATCAGGATGCACCGGCAAAGAGTTCTCGATGGCTGCCAAGGCCAGCGTCCACGAGCTCACGGAAACGAACGACGGCCGATTCGGCCTTGTAGCCCGACCAGCGGCTGACCAGACTCCAGCGCGCCAGATAGATGATCAGCGCCTCGAAATCGAAGTGATGACCTTCCCCCAGGCGATTCAGCATCGCCCAGACAACGGAGAACTGCAGCCGCTCGAAGCCGATCAGATCGTCCTTCTCCAGCAGCTCCTGGGCCTGACGGACCCAGGGGACGATCCCCTCCAGCTGGAACGTCGGTGCGCTCCAGTGGCGCTCGATCAGCCCCACCCATTCGCCGAATCCCCAGATCTCTCCGGCGGGGGGCTGGGCTTCACCGCGGCGGCGGCGGCGCAGGGCCGCGACGATCGTGCGCATCTCCAGCCGCTGGGTCACCAGGCGCCGCAGGGTGGGGCTGCGGTTGGTGGCCAGGAAGCGGTGCGCCTCGGCGACGAAGGCCGCGTCGGAGCGTTCCACGGGCTGGGCCGACCAGGCGATCAGGTTGGCGATCCGCTCGAGGGTCTGGCGGTCGGCGGCCTCCAGCAGCCCCAGACGGCTCTCCAGCCTGATCCTGGAGATCGGTGGTGTCGCGGCCTCGAACAGCGTCCCGAGGGGCGGCAGGCTGGCCATCAGAAGGACGTACTTCATCGGGCCCTCACTTCACCACCCCCTCGAGCAGGGCGCGAAAACGGGGCTGCAGGTGGGCCAGGAGCGTCTGGGCGATCGCCGCATCCGTCAGGTCGAGCACCACATCGCGATCCACCAGCCGCAGCTTCAGGCCGGCGTCGGGGCCCTTGGCCACCCCGAAGCTGACCCCCTCCCGCAGCAGGCCCCGGGCGGTGAGCCGCACGAAGCGGCTGAGGATGCCCTGTTCCAGTTCCTCGGGATGCTGGCTGAGTTCGGCCAGCCCGGCGACCCGGCGGGGCAGCAGCACCTCCACCTGCTGGGACTGGTCGGCCTCCGGGCGCAGGGCCCCGACGATCTCCAGGATCATCCGCTCGAGGATCTCCTGCTTCTCCTGCTCCTCACCGACGAGCTGACGCACTTCACCGGTGAAGCGCTCGCTGAGCTGGGCCTTGAGGGCGAGGGTGGCATCGCGGAAGGCGAGCTCCAGCGCCTGCCGGCCCGAGGTCTGCAGGGACTCGGCCTCCGCTCTGGCCCGCTCGACGATCGAACGGGCCTGGGCCTCGGCCTGGGCCACCGTGGCGGCGGCCGTGGCCCGCGCCTCCTGCTCCAGGCCCTCCGCTTCGCTGCGGCCCTTCTCGACGCCCTGGTCCCGCAGGCGCGCAATCAGCTCCTCCACCCCCGAGGCCACCGCCAGGGGCGTGTCGTGCCGGAGTTTCTTCGGGTTGGCCATGGGTTCTGCCCGGCTGGGGAGGAACAACGGAGATGGGAAAGGAACGCAGACACCAGCGCAAAGGAGGCGCTGCAGAGGCCCTATTTGGGAATGCCCCCGGCCGCCACCAGGGCGAACACGAAGGCGAAGACGGCGAAGCCCTCCACGATCGCGGCCGGGGCCAGGGAGAGGCCGAAGATCTCCGGCTTGGACTTGGAACCGGAAATGGCGGACGCGCAGCACAGTCCCTGGTAGATCCCCGCCATCAGGAACGCCAGACCGGACAGCAGGCCGATACCGAACAGGCCGCCGGAATTGGCCGGGGTCACCGGGCGGTTGAGGATGAACATCACGACGATGCCGTAGATCGACATCGAGGAGGGGAGCGCCGACAGACCGACGAACCGTCCGTAGCCGCTGCTGACCTCCATCATGGCGCCGATCGCCGCCTGGCCCGCCGTCGTGCAGCCGATGGAGGCGCCGATCGCCGCCAGCGCCACCGGCGCATAGATGCCGATCCAGCCGAGCACGAGGATGGAAGTGTCGTTGGTCACGATGCCGTCTCCTGTTTGCCGAAGGGTTCGAAGGGATAGCCTTCCTCATCAAGGCTCCAGTTGAAGAACTCGATGAAGTTCAGCCGCAGTCCATGGACAAAGCCACTGATGATAGCCAGCAACAGATTGATGCCATGACCCAGAATAAGGATCAACAGCGAAATGACCACTCCAAGGGGCACATCGGAGCGGTAGACTTGCCCGGCTAGTTGATTGAATGTGAGGGCCAGAGAGGCACTGGCCAAGCCTAGGGCGAACAACCGCAGGTAACTCATCACATCGCCAAAAAGTTTGGAGATTTCCGCCAGCGATGCGACGCCGTCGAAGAGACGCCGCAGCAGCGAGCCGAGGGAATCGAGCCGCCGCTCACTGCTCAGCAGCAGGATCGTGAGAACCCCGCCGCCGCCGAAGCCGAGGCCCAGATCCCGGCCCGTCGCCGTGCCCGCCCCGAGGTAGAGGCTGAGGCCCGCAAGGATGATGGCGATCCAGCCGATCGGCCTGGCCCGCTCGGCGAGCGACGCGCCCCGCAGGGCCACCACCCCGTTGGCGAGGATCAGATGCAGGGCTCCCACCACCAGGGAGACCCTCATCATCGCGTCGAAATCCTCCAGATTCAGCACCTGGAGATGGGCCGCGAAGGATCCGGCCGGTGGTGCGGCCCCGAAGTAACTGCCGGCCAGCACGCCGTAGAGAAGCGCGAACAGCAGGGCAACCGCCGCCAGCACGCGGAACCGGCGCGTCGGGGGGCGCCGGCCCATGCCCCGCCAGGCCGCGGCGAGCAGCACCCCGAGCACCAGGGCATAGCCCGCGTCGGCCAGGATCATCGCGAAGAAGATCGCGAACGAGAAGAACACCACGATCGAGGGATCCCAGTCGCGGTAGCCGGGCGTCTCATAGAAACTGACCAGATCGGCACCGCCCGCCAGGGCCTCCGGATTCGCCATCAGCGTCGGTGGGCTGTCATCGGAGCTGGGACTTTCGGCCCAGGAGGCCAGGCCCATGCGGCGGACGAAGGCCTCGAGCCGGGGCAGGTCCTGGCGGGGCATCCAGCCCTGCACCTGAAAGAGATGGCCGCGGTCGGCGGTCTTCTGGCCGGCCTGCCCCAGGGCCGCCTGGGCATCGGCATGGATCAGGTGCTTCGAGAGCAGGAAGATCCAGCGGCTGAGGGCTTCGTGCTCCGCTTCGATGTCATCGAGATCCACATGGGCCTGGTCGAGCTCGAACCTCAGTTCCTCGGGAGACTCCGAACCGACGTGGGCGCGCTGGACCGGCAGCAGGCTCTGGTCGGGTTCCTGCGTGGCGATCAGCACCACATAGCCGTGCCGGGGGCTGGCGTGGACCCGCTGCCACGGCAGAGCCAGCCCCTCCAGCGCCTGCTGGAAGGCCTTCTGCCTGGCATGGGGAACCCGGTAGAACCACAGGCGCTGCCCGTCGAGCGCCTCCAGCTCGGGCAGATGGAAGTTGCCCCACGGGGCCAGCTCGGCAAGGTGCTGGCGCAGCCGCAGGATCCGGTCCTCGGCGGCCCGCTTGCGGGTCCGGTTGGCGAGCGCCTTCGCCACCACCGCCTCGAGCTCGAAGCTGGGATCCACCTTCAGCTGGTAGCGGCGCTGGCGCACATCCATCAGGTAGCGCAGGGCCTCGCGCGCCTGGCCGGGCGGCTGGGGGGCGGCGAAGGCCGCCGCCCCCTCCGAGGAGCCCAGGGGGATGAGATGCAGGCAGCCCAGGGCCTGCAGCCCCTCCAGCACCGCCTGCTTCTCGGCCGCGAGCCCGAAAATGGAGACCTTGGCCAGGGCGACGATCGTCATGGGGCCTGGCGCTCCTTCTTGCGCTTGGCGATCTTCGAATTCACCACACCGGCCCGCTCCGCATCGGCCAGATAGATGGAGATCCTGCGGATGTTCGTTCTGGCCCTGGGAATCAGAACCTTGTCGAACAGGTTGTAGCGCTGGGTGACGATCCGCTCGGCCGCTTCGAGCCGCTCGAGGCGGCGCCGGGCCACCTGGAGGTGGATGTCGGCCTCCAGGGCCGCCTTGAGCACGACGACGAGGGCGTCGACCCAGAACGGGCGGGTGAGCTCGCCATAGGGGGTGACCCGGAACTCCAGGCTCCGCAGCACCGGCAGCCGGATTCCCATCAGGTTCTCCTCGCCGATCTCCAGGCTGGAGATGGCGACCAGCTCCTGCAGGGGGATGGCCTCGTTGGCGACCATCGGCAACCGGGCGGCCACGTCCGGCTCGATCGCCGCGGCCTGCCGGGTGGCCTCGGCCAGCTGCCGCCGGGCCTTCTCCCGCTCGCTGCCGATCTGGCGCCGCTTCATGTCCAGCGACGGCAGGACGTCGTGGAAGGTGCGCAGCAGCGCCTTCTCCTTCGTCAGCGAGGCCTTGGTGAGCAGGAGCCTGGCCATGGCCGTCAGGGGGTGGAAGGGGCAGGCGGGGTGCCGCCGGGGAAGTACCGATCGACGAGCTCCTGCTTCATCAGCAGTTCGCCGGGCTGAAAGCACTCAGCCAGGGTCTTCCAGGCCAGGTCCAGCGCATCCTCGAGGGAGATGTCGACGTTGATGTCCATGAACCGGGCCTTGAACAGGCCACCGAACCGGATCAGGCGCTGGTCGTAGTCGGAGAGCTCGAACGCCATCGCCTGCTTCTGCTCCGCGTCCCTGGCGCCGGAATAGAGGCGGATGCAGGTGTTCATGATCTGCTGATGGTCGTCGCGGGTGACCTTGCCGATCACGTTCTGCTTGAGGCGGGACAGGGAGCCGAACGGATCGAGGACGCCGTCGTGCAGATAGAACTGCCCTTCGGTGATGTACCCCGTGTTGTCAGGGACGGGGTGGGTGATGTCGTCGCCGGGCATGGTGGTGACCGTGAGCAGCGTCACCGAGCCACCCTTGGCATAGTCGGCCGCCTTCTCGTAGCGGCGGGCCAGCTGGGAATAGAGATCACCCGGATAGCCCCGGTTGGCCGGGACCTGATCCATGGCGATGCTGATCTCCTTGAGGGCATCGGCGAAGGATGTCATGTCAGTGAGCAGCACCAGCACCCGCTTCCCCTCCTCGACGGCGAAACGCTCGGCCACCGCCAGGGCCATGTCCGGAACCAGCAGGCGCTCGACAATCGGATCGGAGGCCAGGTTGACGAACATGACGGTGCGGGCGAAGACGCCCGCATCTTCGAAGGTCTGGCGAAAGGCGTAATAGTCATCGAAGATCAGACCCAGGCCACCGAACACGACCACATCGGCGTCGGCCTGGATGCCGATCCGAGCCAGGAACGCATTGAAGGGCTCGCCGGACACGGAGAAGATCGGAATCTTCTGGCTCTCCACCAGGCAATTGAAGACGTCGATCATCGGCACGTTCGTGCGGATCATCCTGGAGGCCAGAATCCGGCACATCGGATTGACCGAAGGTCCGCCGATGGGCACCTTGGGATCCTCCGAAAGCCCGGGACCGCCGTCGATCGGCTCACCGGTGCCCCGAAACACCCGCCCGAGGATGTTGCCGGAGTAGGTGGCCTCCATCGGATGGCCGAGGAAATGCACCGCCGAGTCGGTGGCCACCCCCTTGGTGCCACGGAACACCTGCAGCGAGACGGACTCCTGCTTGAGGGCGATCACCTGCGCCAGGGAGGAGGTTCCATTGCGGTTCTGAACCACGGCCAGATCGTTGAACCGGGGCGCTCCGTCGCGGTTGCTGGCGTCGGCCGGCACCTCCACCCGGAGAATGTCGCCGACGATCTCCAGAATCTTCGAATAACTGACCAGAGAGGCGGGCATGGGCAGGTCGACCGATGAATCAGGGGAAGGGCCGTAGGAACGCCGGTCTGTTCTCCCCTTTCACTCTAATCAGCGAGCCTGAAAAACCATCGGGATAAGGTTTGTTCTTCATGGCTGACGACCACACGCACCGTGGCTAGAGTGAAACGTTGTTGGTGTAGAACTGGGCCCGACTGAGCGGCGTAAGGCCTGCTTGCGAATGGATTGAAAATCGTTTGCGAATGGTTTACGAATGATGGCAACCGCATCCGGGGCCGCAGGCAGATGGCCTAACACTGGAAACGAGGCAAGGAGAGAAGGGAATGGAGAAGCAGGACTTCCTCGAGCGCGCCAGAACATTCGCCAAGCCCTTCCGGGTTGAGGATGGGAAGGATTTCCACCTGAAAAACTTTGATCCCGGCGATACGTTGCATCTGGACCACGAAGACAAGCCCCGCGCCCAGGAGGCGCTCTCCATGGGAGTGCAGATGCTGGCGCACTTCCAGGATCTTCTCTATGCCCAGGATCGCTACGCTCTGCTGCTGATCTTCCAGGCGATGGATGCGGCGGGCAAGGACGGCACCATCAAGCATGTGATGAGCGGGGTCAATCCCCAGGGATGCCAGGTGACCTCGTTCAAGGCGCCTTCATCGGTGGATCTGGACCATGATTTCCTGTGGCGATCCAACAATGCCCTTCCTGAACGGGGCCGGATCGGCATCTTCAACCGCAGCTACTATGAAGAAACACTGGTGGTACGGGTGCACCCGGAGATGCTGGCCAGGCAGACGCTTCCGGCCGAACGTGTCACCAAGAACATCTGGAAGGAGCGGTTTCAAGACATCAGGAACTACGAGACCTACCTGAACAACAATGGCATCATCGTCAGGAAGTTCTTCCTGAACGTCTCCAGAAACGAGCAGCGCAAGCGCTTCCTCGCGCGCCTCGATCGCCCCGAGAAGAACTGGAAGTTCTCCGCCAACGACATCAAGGAGCGGGCCTTCTGGAATGACTACATGGACGCCTACACCGAAACCATCCGCCACACCGCCAGCCATCACGCCCCCTGGTATGTCGTACCCGCCGACAACAAGTGGTTCACCCGCATCGCCGTGGCGGCCGCCATCATCGAAACCCTGGATTCCCTGCACCTGCACGTTCCCGAGCTGAGCCCGGAAGTCCGCGCCCAGCTGGACGCAGCCCGGGCCATCCTCGAGAAGGACTGAGCCGCGACCCCCCAGCGGGCCCGGGGCCTCAGCCCCCGATCAGGGTCTCCAGGGCCGCCGTCACGTCGTCCTGGCGCATCAGTGCCTCCCCCACCAGCACCGCATCGGCGCCGGCACCGACGGCCCGATCCAGATCCTCCCGGCTGAACAGGCCCGATTCGCTCACCAGCAGGGCACCGCGGGCACGCACCTGCTCGCCGAAGCGTTCCATCAGTTGTTCGGTGGTGGCCAGATCCACCGTGAAGCTGGCCAGATCGCGGTTGTTGATGCCGATCAGGGTCACGCCCTCCAGCTGCAGCACCCGCTCCATCTCGCCCGCGTCGTGCACCTCCACCAGCACCGCCAGCCCCAGGCCCCGGGCCACCTTGAGCAGGTAGGCCAGATCCTGGTCGGTGAGGATCGCCGCGATCAGCAGGGCGGCATCGGCCCCGGCGGCCCGGGCCTGGAACAGCTGGTAGGGGGTGAGGATGAAGTCCTTGCACAGCAGGGGCAGCTCCACCGCCTCCCGCACCGCCACCAGCACCTCGAAGCCCCCCTGGAAGAAGCGCCTGTCGGTGAGCACCGACAGGCAGCTGGCGCCGCCGTCGCGGTAGCCCCGGGCGATGGCGACGGGGTCGAAGTCCTCCCGGATCACCCCCTTGCTGGGGCTGGCCTTCTTGACTTCGGCGATCACCGCCGGTTTGCGGAAGCTGGCCCGCAGGGCCGCCACGAAGTCCCGGGTGGGGGGCAGCTCAGCCACCTGCTGCTTGAGGGACTCCAGGCTCACCCGCTCCCGGGCGGCCGTCACTTCCCTGTCCTTCTCCCAGACGATCTCCTCAAGGATGTGGCGGGGGCTCTCCTCGGGATGGGGGGTGCCGAATTCCAGGTGGGCCACCCGGACCGAGGGGTTGGGGGGCCGGCGACGGATCTCCATCTCAGGCACCCACCGCCGTGGCCAGGCTGGCGGCGGCCTGCTTGTAGGCCACTTCCACCACCTCGCTCAGGGTGGGGTGGGTGTGCACCTCGCTGGCCAGCTGCCGCACCCCCTGGCGCCGGGCCACCGCGTTGGCGATCTCCTGGATCAGGTCGGCGGCATGGAGGCCGTAGATGTGGGCCCCCAGCACCTCGCCGGTGTCCTTGCGGAACAGCAGCTTCAGCAGGCCGTCGCTCTCCAGTTCGGCCAGGGCCTTGGAGTTGGCCTTGAAATAGCTGCGCACAGCTCCCAGCTCAAAGCCCTCCGCCGCGGCCAGCTCCCTGGCATCGGCTTCCGAGAGCCCCACCGAGCTGATCTCCGGGTGGGTGAAGGTGGCGGCGGGGATCGAGCGGTAATCGATGCGGCGGGCGTGGCCGAGGATGTTCTCGATCGCCACCGTGCCCTGGGCGGCGGCGGTGTGGGCCAGCATCATTTTTCCGGTCACATCACCGACGGCCCACAGGTGGGGCACCGGCGCGCCATTGGCCAGCACCCGCAGGCCATCGTCGACCGGAATGAAGCCCCGGTTGGTCTCCACCCCCACGCTGGCCAGGTTGAGGTCCTTGCTGACGGGCACCCGGCCGGTGGCCACCAGCACCGCATCCACCTCCAGGGTCTCCACCGGCTCGCGGGTGGCCATATCCACCAGTTCGATCTTGACCGGGCAGCCGGGGGTGATCCTGCTGGCCAGCACGCCGGAGCGGGCGTCGATGTCGCGGCCGTCGATCAGATGGCGGGCGGCGATCTTGGCGATGTCCGGATCAAAGGTGGGCATCACCCGGTCGAGCGCCTCGATCATCGTGACCTCACAGCCCAGGGCCGTGTAGACGTCGGCGAACTCCAGGCCGATGTAGCCGCTGCCGATGATCGTGATCCAGCGGGGCAGCCACTCCAGGTTGATGGCCTCGTCGCTGGTGAACACGGTGCGGCCGTCGGTCTCGATGCCCGGGGGCACGAAGGGATCGGAGCCGGTGGCGATGATCACCTCCCGGGCCGCATACACCCGCTCCACGCCGCTGGCCTCGCGCACCGCCACCCGCTGGGGGCCGTCGAGGCGGCCCTTGCCCCGCAGGATCGTGGCGCCGGCCCGCTCCAGCGTTTTGGTGAGGTTGGTGCGGATCGTGGCCACCAGCTGGGCGGCATGGTCGGCGATCTTCTGGCGCTCGAAGCGCACCGGCGCCGCATGGATGCCGAAACCCTTGAGATGCTCGGCGTCGGCCAGTTCCCGCACCCGGCCGCTGGCCGCCAACAGGGCCTTGGAGGGGACACAGCCCCGGTTGACGCAGGTGCCGCCCATGTCGCGGGATTCCACGATCGCCACCTTCAGGCCGTGGTCGGCGCCGTGCTTGGCCGCATCGAAACCGCCATAACCGGCACCGATCACGATCACGTCGAAATCGAACCCGGAGGGAGGGGAGGCGGGTGCTGCGGTCACCGGTCGGGGCTGCATGGGTAGCGGCATTCTCCCCTGTCAGGCCCCGGGCCGGCCGTGGGCCTGGCGGGGGCGCTCCAGCAGCAGCAGGGCGGCCGCGGCCGCCACATTCAGCGACTCCACAGCGGGACTGTGGGGGATCGTCACCCGCCGGTCGGCCAGCCTGGCCAGCTCCGGGGCCAGCCCCGCCCCCTCGTTGCCCAGCAGCAGGGCCGTGGGGCGGCACCAGTCCAGCTCCCAGTAGGGCTGGGCGGCGCCGCCCGCCTCGGGCACCACCGCCGCCACCAGCTGCACGCCCCGCTCCCGGGCCGCGGCCAGGCGGGCTGGAAGGCCTGTGGCCCCCATCCGCTCCATCGGCAGGGCCAGGGCCGCGCCGCTGGAGGCCCGCAGCACCTTGGGCTGCAGGGGGTCGGCCCCCTCCGCCAGCCACACCTGCTCCACCCCCGCCGCCAGCGCCGTGCGCAGCAGGGTGCCCAGGTTGCCCGGATCCTGGAGCCGGTCGAGAACCAGGACGAAGTCCGGCGGCCCCGCCGGGGCGGGCAGGTCGGCGGCCTCCAGGGTGAGCAGCACCCCGTCAGGGTGGCCGGTGGTGGCGGCGGCGGCCAGCACCTCGGGGCTGGCGATCCGCAGCCGGCCCGGATCCGGCAGCCGCTCCAGCAGGGCGTCATGGCGCTCCATCCAGTCACCGGTGGCCAGCAGCTGGCGGGGCCGCAGACCGAGGGCAAGGGCCTCCTGCAGCAGGTGGGTCCCCTCCAGCAGGATCAGCCCCTGCTCCTGCCGGCCGCTGGGCCGATGCAGGCGCCGCAGGGCCTGGACGAGGGGATTGCGGACGCTGCGGATCGGCTCGCTGCCCGGCGGCAGCCCGCGCTGATCAGGGGAGGGACCCGGGGGTGTCAGATCGTCTTGCGGCGCCGGAGCTTGAGTTGGTCATGGATGACCAGGTCGTCGTCGCTGAGGTCGAGCCCCTTGAACGCCGCCACCTCACCGCGGATGCCCTCCGCCTTGAGGTTCGCCACCAGGCGGTCGATCACGATGTCCTCCACCTTGTTCTGGTCGTACTCGTCAGGGGTCAGACGTTCCAGAAACCTGCCGATGTTCGCGGCGACGACATCAGAAGCGTTGGTGATCTTGAGGACAATCATGAATAAATTATGCGGATGGGGAGACTTGAACTCCCACGACATTGCTGCCACTAGTACCTGAAACTAGCGCGTCTACCAATTCCGCCACATCCGCGGGCGTGTAGCCGCCACGGAGGCCGCGGCGCTGGGTGGAGCATAAATCATCACCGGCGAGCCACCCCTCCGGACCATGGCGGCGAGTGGGTGGCAAGACAGTTTGAGCGGCGACCCCCTAGACGACGGGATCATTCGTTGTCAAGATGCCCCCGAAATTGATACCAGGACTCCTGTCCATGACCGTATCCCCCATGCCTGTCAAGGCCATCGCCGGCACCAGGCTGGAGATCAGTGGTGGACGGCGTCTTGACGGGGAACTGAGGGTCAGCGGCGCCAAGAATTCGGCCCTGGTGCTGATGGCCGCCTGCCTGCTCACCGAAGACGGGCTGCGGCTCAGCAACGTGCCTCCCCTGACCGACATCACGGCCATGGGGGAGATCCTCTCCGCCCTCGGGGTGCGGGTGCAGCGCGGCGGTGACGCCATCGTCCTCCACGGCGACCACATCACCACCGCCGCCCCGCCCTATGAGCTGGTCAACAGCCTGCGGGCCAGCTTCTTCTGCATCGGCCCGCTGCTGGCCCGCATGGGGATGGCCCAGGTGCCCCTGCCCGGTGGCTGCCAGATCGGCACCCGGCCGGTGGTGGAGCACGTCAAGGGACTCAAGGCCCTCGGCGCCCAGGTCACCATCGAACACGGCGTGGTCACCGCCGTGGTGCCGGGCCGCCAGCGCCGCCTCACCGGCGGCCACATCCACCTCGACTGCCCCAGCGTCGGCGCCACCGAGACCCTGATGATGGCGGCGGCCCTCGCCGACGGCGAAACGGTCATCGACAACGCCGCCCAGGAGCCGGAGGTGATCGACCTTGCCCGGCTGCTGCTGGCCATGGGAGCCAAGGTGCGCGGCGCCGGCACCCCCACCATCACCATCGTCGGGGTGGAGCGGCTGCACGGGGCCGACTACGCCGTCATCCCCGACCGCATCGAGGCCGGCACCTTCCTGCTGGCCGGCGCCATCACCCGTTCCCGCCTGCGGGTGTTCCCCGCCCTGCCCGAGCATCTCGGTGCCGTGATCACCAAGCTTGAGGAGGCGGGCTGCCGCATCGAGGCCGACGGCCAGGGCCTGATCCTCACCGCCGGCAAGGTGCGGGCGGTGGATCTGCGCACCCAGCCCTTCCCCGGCTTCCCCACCGATCTGCAGGCCCCCTTCATGGCCCTGCTGGCCACCGCCGAGGGCACCAGCATGGTGGTGGAGAACATCTTCGAGAACCGTCTCCAGCACGTGGCCGAACTGCAGCGCATGGGCGCCTCGATCCGCATGCAGGGCAACACCGCCTGCGTCGAGGGGGTGGCCCGGCTCAGCGGCGCCCCCGTCCACGGCACCGACCTGCGCGCCTCCGCCGCCATGGTGCTCGCCGGCCTTGCCGCCGACGGCATCACCACCGTGCGGGGCCTGGAATACCTCGACCGGGGTTACGCCGATCTGGAGGGCAAGCTCAACGCCGCCGGCGCTTCGATCCGCAGGCTGCCCACCACCGCCGCCTAGAGTCCCCCCATCGGGAGCGTGCCGGAATTGGTAGACGGACTCGACTCAAAATCGAGCGCCTTCGGGCATGTGGGTTCGAGTCCCACCGCTCCCATCCAACCGGTGATGGACACCTACGGCCGCTATCCCCTGGCGCTGACGCGGGGCAAGGGTGTCTGGCTCTGGGACGAGGGGGGCCGGCGCTACCTCGACATGGTGGCGGGCATCGCCGTCTGCACCCTGGGCCACAGCGATCCTGTGCTGCAGCGGCGGCTCTGCCGCCAGCTGGGCCGGCTCCAGCACGTCTCCAACCTGTATCGGATCCCGGAGCAGGAGGCCCTGGCCGCGGCGATCACCGCCCGCAGCTGCACCGACAGGGTCTTCTTCTGCAATTCCGGCGCTGAAGCCAACGAGGCCGCCATCAAGCTGGCCCGCAAGCACGGCCACCAGGTGCGCGGCATCGCCGATCCGCTGATCCTCACCGCCGAGGCCAGCTTCCATGGCCGCACCCTGGCGGCGGTGACCGCGACGGGCCAGCCCAAGTACCACCAGGGCTTCGAGCCCATGGTGTCGGGCTTCCGCTACTTCCCCTACAACGACACGGCCGCCTTCGAAGCGCTGCTGGCCTCCTGTGAAGCCGAGGGTCCGCGGGTGGCGGCCGTGCTGCTCGAACCGATCCAGGGCGAGGGCGGGGTCAACCCCGGCGATCCGGCCTTCTTCCGGCGCGTGCGGGAGCTCTGCGATGCCCACCGGATCCTGCTCATCTTCGATGAGGTGCAGATCGGCGTCGGCCGCAGCGGCCACTGGTGGGGCTACGAACAGCTCGGGGTCGAGCCCGATGCCCTGACCATGGCCAAGGGCCTGGGGGGCGGCATCCCCATCGGCGCCCTGGCGGTGAAGGCCACCGCCGACCACTTCCGCCCCGGCGACCACGCCAGCACCTTCGGCGGCAACCCTTTCGCCTGCCGCGCCGGCCTCACGGTGATCGAGGAGATCGAACGGCGGGGCCTGCTGGAGAAGGTGAGCGCCAATGGAGCCCTGCTCCAGTCCCTGCTTCAGGAGCTGGTGGCCCGCCACCCCGAACGGCTGGCCGGTGAGCGCGGCTGGGGTCTGCTGCGGGGCCTGGTGCTGCGCGAGGGCGGACCCACGGCCCCGGAGATCGTCAAGGCGGCCATGGCCGAAGGCCTGCTGCTGGTGCCGGCCGGCCCTGGCGTGGTGCGGTTCGTGCCGCCGCTGGTGGTCAAGCCCCGCCAGCTGCGCAAGGCGGTGAAGCGCCTGGAGAAGGCTCTCCTCAGCCTGGCCTGATCCATCCCTGCCCGTGCCGTCCCCGCTGCCCCCCCCGGTCGACCTGGGCGACCTGCTCGAACCCTTCGCCCGCCGCGGCGTCGACCTGGGCCTGGAGCGGCTGGTCGGCGCCCTGGCGGAGGGGGGCCACCCGGAACGGCGCTTCGCCGCCGCCCAGGTGGCCGGCACCAATGGCAAGGGCTCGATCTGCACCTTCCTGCACGCGATCCTGCGGGCCGCCGGTGTCCACGTGGGCACCTACCGCTCCCCCCACCTGGTGAGCTGGTGCGAGCGGATCCAGGTCGATGACGCCTGGATCACGGCCACCACCCTGCGGGACGACCTGGCCCGCTGGCAGCCCCTCGGCCGCCAGCACCGGCTCACCCCCTTCGAGCTGATCACGGCGGCGGCCTTCGAGCACTTCGCCCGCGAGCGGGTGGATCTGGCGGTGCTGGAGGTGGGCCTGGGGGGACGGCTCGATGCCACCACCGTCCACCCCCGCCGGCCGGTGATCGGCTTCGGGGCCATCGGCCTCGACCACCGCGAACACCTGGGCGACACCCTGGCCGCCATCGCCGCCGAGAAGGCTGCCGTGATGGGAGCGGGCTGCCGGGCCTTCAGCTGCGCCCAGGAGCCCGAGGCCCGCCGGGTGCTGGAGGCGGAGGCCCGCCGCCGCGGCGCCAGCCTCCAGTGGCTGGATCCCCTGCCGGCCGTGGCCGACGGCGGGCCCCGCCTGGGCCTGGCGGGGGAGCTGCAGCGCCGGAACGGGGCCGTGGCGGTGGCCATGGCCCGGGCCCTGACCGCCCCGGACGGCCCGCTGGCCGGCACGGCCCTGGACGCGGCGACGATCCGGGCCGGCCTGGAGGCGGCCCGCTGGCCCGGGCGGCTGGAGCGGCACCGCTGGCGGGGCCGCGAGCTGCTGATCGACGGGGCCCACAATCCCCCGGCGGCAGCCACCCTGCGCCGCGAACTCGACCGGCTCGACGGAGACAGGCCGCGCCGCTGGCTGCTGGGCATCCAGCGGCACAAGGAGGGGGCGGTGATGCTGGAGCAGCTGCTGCGCCCCGGCGATCGGGCGGCGGTGGTGGCGGTGCCGGAGCACGCCAGCTGGACCCTGGAGGAGCTGGCGGCCGCCTGTCCGGGGAAGGCCGATCAGCTCGAGCCGGCCGGCAGCCTGGCCGGCGGACTGGACAGCCTGCTGCCAGGCGGGCCGCTGCCGGTGGTGGCCGGTTCGCTTTTCCTGCTCGGGGCCGTGCTGCCCCTGCTCGAGGCCCCCGGGGCTGACGAAGTCCCCGAAGCGGGCCAGCCTGGAGGGGTCCCCGGCAGCCCCGGACCATGACGACGGCCCCCGCCTCCGCTCCCCCCCGGCCCGCGGGCAGCCTCCGCTCGTCGGGCCTGGGCCCGTGGCTGGCCGGCCCGCTCCTGATCCTGCTGCTGGGTCTGCTGCTGCTGGCCCCCTCCGGCGCCCTGGCCGACTTCCAGGACCGGGTCGACTACACCCTCACCAACCAGAGCGGCAAGGACTTCAGCGGCCAGCAGCTGGCCGGCAGCTCCTTCGCCGGGGCCACGGCCCGCCAGGCCCGTTTCAGGGACGCGGATCTGCACGGGGCGATCCTCACCCAGGCCGCCTTTCCGGAGGCCGACTTCCACGGCGCCGACCTCAGCGACGCCCTGATGGACAAGGTGGACATGAGCGGCACCGACCTCACCGGCGCGGTGCTGCGCGGGGCGATCGCCTCCGGCAGCAACTTCACCGGCGCGACGGTCACCGATGCGGACTTCACCGATGCCCTGCTCGACCGGGTGGACCAGCGCAACCTCTGCCGGGAGGCCCGGGGCACCAACCCGGTGACCGGCGCCGACACCCGCCTGAGCCTGGACTGCCGCTGATCGCGCACGGGGGGCCTAGCCCCGCCAGCCCCGCAGCTTGCCCGGGTTCATCAGTCCGGCCGGATCGAAGGCGGCCTTGGCGGCCACCTGATCGGCATCCACCACCCCGAGCCCCCCATCCTCGACGGTGATCACGTGGGGATCGAAGGGCACCGCCCCCAGCCCGCGGCACTGGGCGACGAGGTCGGCGAGGGCCTCGGGGCCCTGCCAGCGCACCAGGGGCAGGGCCGTCAGCCGGGGCGCCCCCATGTGGCGCACCGCCTCCAGGTGCCAGAGCACATCCGTGCCCCAGCGCCCGCGCACCGCCTCCAACAGGGGCGCCTCGGGCCGGGGCAGCAGCAGCTGCAGGTAGGTCCAGTCGGGGGCCTGGGCCCGCCAGTGCAGGGTGGTGTGGTTCCAGGTGAGTTCCCCCAGGGGCAGGCCCCGCCCCCGACCCGGCTCGGGCCGGCGGCCCCGCCAGAGGATCCGGCCGCCCCGGGCCGCCAGCCAGCCGGGCAGGACCTCCAGGCTGTCGGGGGCGGCATGCAGCAGCAGCCGGTGCTCGCCGGCGCTGGCGGCGGGGCAGCCGGCAGGCCAGGGCATGGCCGCCGCCACCGGGGCCTCCAGCAGGCAGAGGGCGTTGAGCAGCAGGGCGGTGGTGGGCAGGTCCCGGGAGGCCTCCAGGGCCTCCTCCCAGCGGTCGAACCCCACCACCAGCTGCTCCCAGGCCACCGCTTCGGTGGTGGCCATCCGCAGGGCGGTGAGGATCCCGTTGGTGCCGTAGGCGTGGTTGAGGGGGGCACTGGCGGCGGCGTCGAGCCGCAGCAGCCGCGGCTCGGCTTCCAGCGTCACCACCTCCAGCCCCAGCAGGTGGCCCGGATCGCGCAGGAAGCCCCAGCGCAGGGACCCCAGGCCGCCCGATCCGCCGGCGATGAAGCCCCCGAGGGTGGCGCTGCGGTAGGTGCTGGGCGCCATCCGCAGGGCCCGGCCGTGGGCCAGCAGCTGGCCGTCCAGATGGGCCAGGATGCAACCCGACTCCGCCTCGATCACGCCGGTGGCCGGGTCCACCGACCGCAGCCGGTTGAGGCCCCCCATGTCGAGCACCAGGCCTCCGGCCAGGGGCACGCACTGGCCGTAGTTGCCGGTGCCGGCCCCCCTCGCGGTCAGGGGCACCCGGTGGCGGGCACAGGCCCCGGCCACCGCCATCACCTGCTCCAGCCGCTCCACCTTCACCGCCAGCTGGGCACGGCGGCCCTTCAGCAGCGGCTCCAGCACGGGGGAATAGTCGTGGAAGTCGGCCGAGAGCCGGCCGAGTTCGGCGGGGGCGAGGATCGGCGTCAGGCCCACCGGGCTGGCACCCAGTTCGGCCGCCAGGGCCCGGATCCGTTCCGGATCGGCCAGGGCGGGCAGCGGGCCAGGGACGGTGGTGTCAGGCATGGCAGGCGGCCAGGGATGGGGAGGGTTCCTCGCAGGGGGGCGGGTCCAGCCAGCGGCCGGCCCGCAGCACCCGCCGCCGGGGGGGACGGGCCAGCAGCTCGGTCCAGGAGGTGGCCCCCAGCACGACCAGATCGGCCGGGGCGCCCTCCCGCAGAACCCCGTCCCACTCCAGGCCCAGCAGCTGGGCCGCAGCGGTGCTGAAGGGGCTCAGCCCGAGGCGGCGCCAGGGCATCAGGTGGCTGGAGGCCAGGCTGAAACGCAGCAGGGCGATGGGATCGAAATCCCCCCCCGGAAACCAGGGATCCTGGACATTGTCGGCCCCCACGGCCACGGTCACCCCGGCCTCCTGCAGCTGGCGGATCGGGGCCTGGGGCCGCAGGGACGGCGTACGGCGGTGGTGCTTGCCCAGCAGCCAGAGATTGGTGGTGGGCAGGGCCACCACCCCCACCGCCGCGTCCGCCATCGCCTCCGCCAGGCGGCGGCAGGGGCGGTCGGCCAGCAGGCCCATGCTGCTGGCGTGGCTGCAGGTGAGCGGCACCACGATCCGGTGCCGCAGCAGCAGCTCGCTCACCAGGGCCACGCCGCGGCCGTGGTCCCCGGCGCTTTCATCGACGTGCAGATCCACACCGCAGCCGAGGCGCTCCGCCAGCCGCAGCAGGGCCAGCAGGCCCGCCCGGTCGGCCGGGGTGGAGCGGAAGGGGGCGCCGAGCACCCCCCCCAGCAGGCCGCCGCGGGCGGCGACCCAGGCGGCGAACGCCTCCCCCTCGGCCGTGCGCCAGTGGCCCACCGGCACCAGGGCCACCAGCTGCAGCTCCACCCGGCCGCGCCAGCGGTCGCGCAGCTCCAGCAGCACCTCCCAGCTGGGGGTGGCCCAGGGGCCGAGGCTGTCGATGTGGCTGCGAATCGCCCGCAGGCCATAGCGCCAGGCCCGCTCCAGGGCCCGCGCCCCCCGCCGGCGCACCGCCTCCGCCTGGCGGTCGGCCGCCTCCCGGCCGTTGGCCGCCATGGCGCCCGCCATCGTCCCCTCGGGATTGGGGAACGCCGCGCCGCTGAAGGCCTTGTCGAGGTGGGCGTGGGGCTCCACCAGCGGCGTGAGCGCCAGGGGCGCCGGGGCGCCGTCCTCCCCATCGCCGCCGGACCCGGCGGCGAGCCCGTGGATGGCCCGGATCCGTCCGTCGCCATGCTCCAGCCGCACCGTCACCAGCCCCTGGTCATCCGCGGCCGGCAGGGGGCACCGGGGGTCGAGCAGGAGCCTGGGGATCCGCATCGGTGGCAGCAGGGGGCCAGGCGGAGGGGGCACACGGCCGGGCGGAGGGGGCGCCCCGCTCACGGCATCGGGCTCCCCGGCGCGCTCTCGCCGGCGGTGAGGAGCACGAAATGGCCGGCCACCCCCAGGGTGACGGCGTCGTAGCGGGGGATGCTCCAGTTGGGCAGCACCTTCTCGCCGCCCAAGCGGGTGCCGTAGATGCTCATCAGGCCGAAGTTGTAGCGGCGCGAATGTTCCCGGGCCAGGCGACCCAGCACCTTGCGCTGGGATCGCACCAGCTCTGGACAGTTCTGGATCAGCAACCGGGCCAGCAGCGGCAGCCCCTCGTTGCGGCACAGCTCCTCGCTGGCCAGTTCGGTGAGCTTCTCGGCGGCGAACTCCTCGAAGGCCGCCGGGCCGGGGTTGGTGACGGCAAGGCCGATCAGCCCTCCGGCGGCGGCGGTGAGGCCCAGGAGGCCGGAGACAGTGCGGGTGGCGGTGGTCGGCGGTGGCAAGAGGGGGGGCCGGCAGGCTCGCTTGATACATTGGCAAAGACCGCGGCGGGCGTCGCCAAGTGGTTAAGGCAGTGGCTTGTGGCGCCACCATTCGGGGGTTCGAGTCCCCTCGCTCGCCCTTCAGGCCCGGCGCTTCGGCGTCGGGCTTCTTTCTTGGCTGAGCAGCAGCTCCAGCAGGGCCTCGCCGCCCTGCCGCACCGGATCGAGACAGGGCAGCCCCGTCTCCCCGGCCGTGGCCGCCAGCGCCGCCGCCGCCGAGCTCCCGTCGAGGTGGGCGGTGTTGAGGGCGATGGCCGCCACCCTGGGGGGCGGCGCGGATCCCGCCGGCCGGCCCAGGGCCGCCAGGGCCTCGACGGCGGCGATCACCTGGGGCAGGGGGGGGAGGGGGCAGTCCGCCAGCCGCTGGATCGTGCGCTGTCCGGCGCGGTGCACCAGCAGCAGATCGGTGGGCTGGCTGCCGCGGATCAGGGGCAGGGTGGCGCTCGAGCCCGGGTGGCAGAGGGATCCCTGCCCCTCGATCAGCACCAGGGTGTCCGGGCCGGCGCCGGTGGCGGCGGCCAGCACCGCGGCCTCCACGGCGCCGGCCGCGTAGTCGATGCGCACGGCATCGAGGGCCACCCCCCCGCCGCTGATCAGGATGCCGGCCTGGCCGGTGCCGACGAAGCGGGCATCGCGGGCGCGGCGCCGGGCGGCGGCCAGCAGCTCCAGGCAGGCGCTCATCTTGCCCACCGACATGTCGGTGCCCACCGCCAGCAGCCGGCGGCCCGGCAGCGCCGCCGCCCGGCCGCCGCCGACGCCCAGGTCGGGGGGCTCCCGGCGCAGATCCCAGATCCAGCGGCCCGGCCGCACCAGGGCCGCCAGCGAGGGATCGTCCCCCAGGCGGCTGTGCAGACCGCTGGCCAGCGACAGGCCCGCCTCCAGGGCGGCCGCCACGTCGGCGCCCATGGCCGGCGGCAGCCGGCCGCCGGAGGGGGCCAGCCCCACCACCGCCACCTCCGGGGCGAAGGGCAGGGCCTCGGCCAGCGACCCCACCACCGGCACGACCCGCTCGATGCCGGTGATCGCCCGCAGGTCGGCGCCGGGGTGCTCCGGATCCACCACCGCCACGATCGGGCCGTGGCGGTAGCGCAGCATCGCCAGGCCCGTCTTGCCGCTGAGGTTGTCGAGGCCCCCGTGCTGCAGCAGCACGATCGGGACGTCAGCGCCGAGCATCGAGCACCCCCAGGCCGGGGGCCGTCCCCGGCCGCAGCCGGTCCCCCTCCAGGGCAGGGCCGCTGAAGGGGTCGTCCACCAGGTTCAGGTGGCTGTCCAGGTCCGGCCAGCGCACCAGGGGCAGCAGCTGGGCAGCGGCCCCATTGAGCAGGGCGCTGTCGGAGTAGCAGCCGAGCATCACGCCGAGGCCCAGGCGCCCCGCGGCCCTGGCCATCAGCAGGGCCTCCGCCAGCCCGCCGCTCTTGAGCAGCTTGATGTTCACCCCATCGACGTAGGGGGCCAGCCGCACCAGGTCGGCCAGGTTCCAGCAGCTCTCGTCGGCCACCAGAACCATGGGGCAGTCGAGCTCCAGGGCGGCAAACGCCGCGCAATCGGCCTCCGGATCCTCCAGGGGGGCCAGGGGCTGTTCCACCAGCGCCACACCCTCGGAATCGAGCCAGCCGAGCATCGAGCGGGCCTGCTCCAGGCTCCAGCCGCCGTTGGCATCCACCTGCAGCTCGCAGGCCACCCCATGGCTCTGGTGGCGCCGCTCCAGCGCCTGGGCCACCGCCCGCACCAGGACCCGGTCATGGTCGAGGCCCTCCGGACTGCCGAGCTTGAGCTTGATGCGGCTGGCGGGCAGCTGCTGCCACCAGCGCTCCAGCCGCTCCAGCACCGCCGCCTCGCTGCCGAGCCCCAGGGTCACGCTGGTGGGGACGATCGCGTCGTCATCGAGGCCCCAGAGCCGCCACAGCGGCTGACCCAGCCGCTGCCCCCACCAGTCGTGCAGGGCCAGATCGACGGCGCAGCGGGCCGGGGGCGACAGCGTCGCCAGCAGCGGGTCGAGGGCCTGGAAGGGCTCCGGGGCGGCGCTCTCGAGGGCCGGCAGGACGGCCTCCAGTTCGGCGGCCAGATCGTCGGTGCGGTAAGCCCTGTGGCCGGTGTCGAAACCGCCGGTCTCGCCCCGGCCGGTGATGCCGTCGTGCTCGAGTTCCAGCAGCAGGTGCTCGACGGCGGCGGTGGTGCCGCGGCTGATGGCCAGGGGCACCGCCTTGGTGAGGGGAAAGCGGCTCAGGCGGCAGCGCATTCCGGAAAGGGTCCAGAGTCTTCACGCTGCCACAGCCTCCCCGCCGGCGGGGAGGGGCGATAGCGGAAACTGGATCCCATGACAGCCACCGTTTCCGGCCCGCAGGCCGACCAGGCGCCCTCGGCACGGCGCGGCAGCTACTGGATCACCACCTTCGGCTGCCAGATGAACAAGGCGGATTCCGAGCGCATGGCCGGCATCCTGGAAGCCATGGGCTACAGCCCCGGCAGCGACGAGCACAGCGCCGATCTGGTGCTCTACAACACCTGCACGATCCGGGACAACGCCGAGCAGAAGGTCTACAGCTATCTGGGTAAGCAGGCCCAGCGCAAACGGACCAACCCAGCCCTCACCCTGGTGGTGGCCGGCTGCGTGGCCCAGCAGGAGGGGGAATCCCTGCTGCGGCGAGTGCCGGAGCTGGATCTGGTGATGGGCCCCCAGCACGCCAACCGGCTCGAGGCCCTGCTCACCCGGGTGGAGAGCGGCCAGCAGGTGGTGGCCACCGACGAGCACCACATCCTCGAGGACATCACCGCCGCGCGGCGGGACAGTGCCGTCTGCGCCTGGGTGAACGTCATCTACGGCTGCAACGAGCACTGCACCTACTGCGTGGTGCCCTCCGTGCGCGGCCGGGAGCAGTCGCGCCTGCCCGAAGCGATCCGGCTGGAGATGGAAGGACTGGCGGCCCGGGGCTACCGGGAGGTCACCCTGCTGGGCCAGAACATCGACGCCTACGGCCGCGACCTGCCCGGCATCACCGCCGAGGGCCGGCGGGCCCACACCCTCACCGACCTGCTGCGGGCGGTGCATGACGTGCGGGGCCTGGAGCGCATCCGCTTCGCCACCAGCCACCCCCGCTACTTCACCGATCGGCTGATCGACGCCTGCGCCGACCTGCCCAAGGTGTGCGAGCACTTCCACATCCCCTTCCAGAGCGGTGACGACGACGTGCTGCGGGCCATGGCCCGGGGCTACACCGTGGAGCGCTACCGGCGGATCATCGATCGCATCCGCCAGCGCCTCCCCGACGCGGCCATCAGCGCCGACGTGATCGTGGCCTTCCCCGGCGAAACCGACGCCCAGTTCCGCCGCACCCTGGCGCTGATCGCATCGATCGGCTTCGACCAGGTCAACACCGCCGCCTATTCGCCGCGGCCCGGCACCCCGGCGGCCGACTGGCCCGACCAGCTGCCGGAGGCCGTGAAGGTGGAACGGCTCCAGGAGCTCAACGCCCTGGTGGAGAGGGTGGCCGCCGAGCGCAGCGCCCGCTACCTGGGGCGGCGGGAGCAGGTGCTGGCCGAGGGAGTCAACCCCCGCGACCCGGAGCAGCTGATGGGCCGCACCCGCACCAACCGCCTCACCTTCTTCGCCGCCGACCCCGGCGATGGCCGCCCCTTCGCCCCCGGGGACCTGGTCGACGTGCTGATCGAGACCGTGCGGCCGTTCAGCCTCAGCGGCCGGCCCCTGGGCCGGAGCGGCATTCGCTGATACGTTTGGCCCTCTTTCCTGCGCCGATGGCCCCCTCCCCCACCCGCGTCGGCCTGGTGTTCGGGGGAGCCTCCGGCGAACACGCCGTCTCGATCCGCTCGGCCCAGACCGTGCTGCGGGGACTGCGCAGCGGGGCCAATGCCGAGCGCTACCGGGTCAGCAGCTTCTACATCGATCGCGGCGGCCGCTGGTGGCCCGATGCCGTGGCAGCAACGGTGCTGGAGCGGGGCGTGCCGGCCGAACCCGGAGATCTGCAGGGATCGGCGGAACCCGCGGGCTTCCGGGGCTTCCCCGACGGCGCCCTGGAGATGGAGGTGTGGTTCCCGGTGCTCCACGGCCCCAACGGGGAGGACGGCACGATCCAGGGCCTGTTCACCCTGATGGGGGTGCCCTACGTGGGCTCCGGGGTGCTGGGATCGGCGCTGGGCATGGACAAGCAGGCCATGAAGGCCGCCTTCGCCGCCGCCGGGCTGCCCCAGGTGCCCTACGCCTGCGTCGCCGTCCACGAGCTGAGCGCCGCAGGGGGTCCGGAGGCCCTGCTGGAGCGGCTGGAGAGCAGCCTCGGCTACCCCTGCTTCGTCAAGCCGGCCAACATGGGCTCCTCGGTGGGCATCAGCAAGGCCAGCGACCGTGACGGCCTGCTCAAGGGTCTGGAGCTGGCGGCCGGCCTGGACCGGCGCCTGGTGGTGGAGCAGGGCGTCAAGGCCAGGGAGCTCGAGTGCGCCGTGCTGCGGCGCCACGGGGGCCCGGGCGACGGGCTCAGCGCCTCGGTTCTGGGGGAGATCCGCTTCAACGCCGACTGGTACGACTACGAGACCAAGTACAGCGAAGGCCACAGCCACACCGTCATCCCCGCGCCCGTGGGCGAGGCGGTGAGCGAACGGGCCAGGGCCATGGCGCTGGCCGCCTGCCGGGCCGTGGACGCCGGGGGGCTGGCCCGGGTCGACTTCTTCTTCGACGAGGCGACAGGCAACCTCTGGCTGAACGAGATCAACACCCTGCCGGGCTTCACCAGCCAGAGCATGTACCCCATGCTGTGGGAGGCCAGTGGATGTCCGCTCCCCGACCTGGTGCACCAATTGGTGCTGGGCGCGGGAGGATCAGAGCTCAGGATGAACGTGGAAGGAACGGCGCCGTGATCCATGGCCTGCTGTGGCTGCCCCTGCTGGCGGCCTTCGTGCTCCTGGTGGCCCTCGGCTGGGTCGAGCGGCGGCGCCAGCAGCAGTTCCGCGACTGGGCGAGCGGCGCCGAACTGGCCAAGCTAGACGGCTGCGGGGCCGCCCGGCTCGTCAACGGGGAGCTGACCTGGAGCCGGTTCGTGGCCGGCAGCTTCCAGCCGGTGGGAAGCTTCACCATCAAGCAGCTGGAAATGGTCGAGCTGCTCTCCCTCAGCTCCGGGGAGGCCCCCCTGACCGAGGAGAGCGAGGGGGCCTGCCGTCTGCGGCTGGTGGGAGGAGGGCAGCAGGCGGAGCTGCCCTTCGCCGATGCCCGCCGGGCCCGCACCTGGATGGATGAACTCATGGCCCGCTCCCGCTGCGAGCTGTGAAGCGGGTCCCCTCGTCGCAGGGAGCGCCCCCGTCGCCGGGATCGCCGTTGCCGCCAGGTGTCCAGCGCCGCAAGGAACTGCGTCGTCAACGCCGCAGCGAGAGGCTGCGCCAGCTGTGGCGGATCCTGGTCTTCAGCGGCATGTCCGTCGGCCTGGGCTACCTGCTGCTGCGGCAGGGCTGGATCCTGCGGGAACCGAACCAGGTGGAAGTGCTCGGCAGCGCCGTGGTCAGTCGCGACCAGGTGATCGCGGCGGCGGGTCTGCGTTTCCCCCAGCCCCTGATGGCCCTGCAGCCCCGGCTGGTGGCCAGCGACCTGATGGGGGCCCTGCCGGTGGAGCAGGTGAAGGTGAGCCGGCTGATGCTGCCGCCGCGGCTGCGGGTGGAGCTGAAGGACCGGGAGGCGGTGGCCCGGGCGGTGCGGCGCACCGACCGCGGCCCGGAGATGGGCTTCGTGGACGGCCTCGGCAACTGGATCAGCATCCGCCAACACATGGGCATCCGCAGCCAGGGGGACCTGTCCCTGCTGGTCGTCGGCTGGAACGCCCTCCACCGGTCGGCCCTGGCCCAGGTGCTGAAGGAGCGGGAGGCGCTGGGACCGGGGCTGCGCGAGATCCGCTTCGAGCCGGACGGCAGCCTCTGGCTCAGCACCACCCAGCTGGGCCGGGTGCGCCTCGGCCCCCCGGACGCCCGGCTGCCCCGGCGCCTGGAGGTGGTTGCCCACCTCAGCCGCACCCTGCCGGCCACCATGAAGGGTGGACCGCCCCAGCTGATCGATCTGACCGATCCGGAGCAGCCGGAGCTGAGCGTGGGCACCAGAGGGGGCAGCGGCACCCCAGCCAGCCCCTCGCCGGCCCCTCGCCCCGGGCCCGCCGCCGCCCCGCCCCGGCCCGCACCCGCCGGCACCCAGTGAGGCCTGCGGTGAGGCCTGCCTGGGGCCCGGCGACCAGCCAGACAATCCTCACAGGCCGTTGCGCCCTGCTGAGATTCGGTCCAATGTGATCTATCGGCAACTCTGGCTGAGCTGGCCACCGACATAATGCAGCCGCAGATCAACGGCCACACTCCCCCTCCCGCGATGTCGCGCGATCAGGACCGCCCTTACCACGTCGATCTTTCGTCCCCGCAGGAGCCCCACGCGATGAGCCAGATCTCGCCCAGCAGCAATGGGATCGTCCCGAGCCAGTCGGCCCGGATCGAGGTGATCGGCGTGGGGGGAGGCGGCAGCAACGCGGTCAACCGGATGATCGCCACCGACCTCAACGGGGTGGGCTACCGGGTGCTGAACACCGACGCCCAGGCCCTGCTGCAGTCGGCCGCGGGCCAGCGCATCCAGCTGGGCCAGAAGCTCACCCGGGGCCTGGGGGCCGGCGGCAACCCAGTGATCGGCCAGAAGGCGGCCGAGGAATCCCGGGCCGACCTGCAGCAGTCCCTGGAGGGCGCTGATCTCGTCTTCATCGCCGCCGGCATGGGCGGCGGCACCGGCACCGGCGCGGCGCCGATCGTCGCCGAGGTGGCCAAGGAGTGCGGCGCCCTGACCGTGGGCATCGTCACCAAACCCTTCGGCTTCGAGGGCCGCAAGCGGCTGCGGCAGGCGGAGGAGGGCATCGCCCGCCTGGCCGAGCATGTCGACACGCTGATCATCATTCCCAACGACCGCCTGCGGGATGCCATCGCCGGCGCGCCGCTCCAGGAGGCCTTCCGCGCCGCCGACGACGTGCTGCGCATGGGCGTCAAGGGCATCACCGACATCATCACCAGGCCGGGCCTGGTGAACGTCGACTTCGCCGACATCCGCTCGGTGATGGCCGACGCCGGCACCGCCCTCCTGGGCATCGGCGTGGGCTCCGGCCGCTCCCGGGCCATCGAGGCGGCCCAGGCCGCCATGAGCAGCCCCCTGCTGGAGTCGGCCCGCATCGACGGGGCCAACGGCTGCGTCATCAACATCAGCGGCGGCAAGGACATGACCCTGGAGGACATGACCACCGCCTCGGAGGTGATCTACGACGTGGTCGATCCCGACGCCAACATCATCGTGGGAGCGGTGGTGGACGAATCCCTGGAGGGGGAGATCCACGTCACGGTGATCGCCACCGGCTTCCAGAGCGGCGGCCACTACCGGCCGGAGCGCCCCGCCGCCAGCTTCGCCGACACCCTCACCCACACGCCCGAGGAGCGGGGGGCCATGATCCCGCCCTTCCTGATCAACCGCCAGAACCGGGTCGACTGAGCCGCGGTTCTTAAGAGGGTGACCCGGAGTCCACGCCTGCCCTGAGCATCCCGTGTGGCTGCTCCCTTCCGGTCCTGACCAGATTTGGGCGTCAGAGCCGCGTGGGTCCGAGTCGGGTCGATGCTAGCAATGCCCCCTGCGACCCCCCGTGCCGTGCCCCTGCGACCCGCTGATCTGACACGGCGCAAGCAGGCGGGCCTGCCGATCACCGTGCTCACCGCCTGGGACGCCCTCTCCGCCGCCGTGGTGGCCGGTGCCGGGGTGGATGCGGTGCTGGTGGGCGACTCCCTGGCGATGGTGGTGCTCGGCCACGCCACCACCCTGCCGGTGACCCTGGAGGAGATGCTCCACCACTGCCGCGCCGCCGGCCGGGGCCTGGCGGCGGCGGCGCCGCAGGACCCGCCGCTGCTGATCTGCGACCTGCCCTTCCTCAGCTACCAGTGCGGCGCCGATGCGGCCGTGGCGGCGGCGGGCCGGGTGCTGAAGGAAACCCCCGCCGTGGCGGTCAAGCTGGAGGGCGCCGAACCCGAGACCCTGGCCGTGATCGACCGGATGGTGCGCAGCGGCATTCCGGTCATGGGCCACCTGGGGCTGACCCCCCAGTCGGTGCATCAGCTGGGCTACCGGCGCCAGGCCGGCGATCCGGTCAGCCAGGAGCGGCTGCGGCGGCGGGCCCGGGCCCTGCAGGAGGCGGGCTGCTTCGCCCTGGTGCTTGAGCATGTGCCGGCGGAGCTGGCCGCGGAGCTGAGCGCCGCCCTGGCGGTGCCGGTGATCGGCATCGGCGCCGGTGACGGCTGCGATGGCCAGGTGCGGGTGACGGCCGACCTGCTGGGGCTCACGACCCGCCAGCCCCCCTTCAGCCCGCCCCTGATGCAAGGCCGGGCCCTGGCGGTGGAGGTCCTGGGCCGCTGGGTCAGGGAGCAGGGGCCAGGCGCGCCTGGGGCGAGGGCCGTTCCAGCTCCTGCCACCAGGCCAGCATCTCCCGCAGCACCCCATTGCTGAGGGCCAGTCCCTCCGGATCCGCCAGCCGCCAGCGGGGCCCCTCGACCCGCAGCAGGCCGCGGCGCTCGTAGTCCCCGAGCCGCGCCCGCAGCCCGTGGAGGAGCGAGGGCGCCAGGCCCTCCTGGCGGGCGAGGCGCTCGAGGTTCACCCCTTCACGGCAGCGCAGGCCCACCATCAGCCGCTCATCGAAGGGCATCCCCTCCCCCCCGGCCTCTCCGTCCGTCCCCTCGGATGGCTCCGCCCCGGCGGCCCGGGCCGCCAGCATCTCCGCGTAGCCGGCACGGGTGCGGGGGTGGGCCCGCCGGCGGCCGTGGGGGGCGCCGGTGGCGCCCATCCCGAACCCCCACCAGCCGGCACCGCTCCAGTAGACGCGGTTGTGGCGCGAGGCGTGGCCGGGCAGGGCGTAGTTGGACACCTCGTAGTGGCCGTAGCCGGCGGCGGTGAGCCGGCTCCAGGTCAGGTCCATCAGGTCGGCGGCCAGATCCTCCGGCGGCAGGGCCAGCTCCCCCACGGCCAGGCGCCGCTCGAAGACGGTGCCGGGCTCGATGCTGAGGTCGTACACCGACAGGTGGGGGGGCTCCAGGGCGATGGCCTCGGCCAGCTGGCAGCCCCAGTGGGCCAGGCCCTGGCGGGGCAGCCCCTGGATCAGATCCAGGCTCCAGCTGGCCAGCTCCCCCCGGCGCCGGGCGCGGCGCAGCCAGCCAGCCGCCTCCCGCAGGTCCGCCCCCCGGTGGCGCCGGCCCAGCTCCGCCAGCACACGGTCGTCGAAGCTCTGGCCCCCCAGGCTGACCCGGTTGATGCCCGCGGCCAGGTAGTCGGCCAGACGGGCCTGATCAAAGCTGGCCGGATCCAGCTCCAGGCTCAGCTCCGCCCCCGGGGCCAGTCCGTAGCGGTGCTCCAGGGCTTCGAGGATGGCGGCCACCTGGTCGCCGGTCAGCATCGAGGGGGTGCCACCACCGAGGTAGACGGTCGCCAGGGGCGGGCCGGCCGGGGAGCTGGCGATCTCCCGGTGCAGCAGCAGGAGGTAGGCGGCGATGGAGCCGGAGGAGGCCCCGTCGGCCCGGTCCCCCAGGGGCACCACCGGGAAATCGCAGTAGAAACAGCGCCGGTGGCAGAAGGGAATGTGGACGTAGGCGGATCGGGGATCCATCACGGGCGGTAATCCCTGGGACCGAAACGGCGGAAGATCGGCCAAGCTGCTTTGAAGACTTGCCGGACGGCCGAGACGTCGGGACTTCGAAGCATGGTGGACACCCTCATCTTGCTGCTGTTCCTGATCTCAGGGGCAGCGACCGGCTGGCTCGGGGTTGACCTGCTGCCGGAACAGCTGCTGCTGCAGGTGAGCAACCAGGAGGGTCTCCGCACCGTGATGGGGGGCTTCGGCGCCTTCTTCGGACTGATCGCCGGCATCTTCTTCCAGCAGCTGCGGCGGCGCCTGATGGCCCAGGTGCGCAGCATGCCCACCGACCTGCTGATCAGCCGGGCGGTGGGCCTGATCCTGGGCCTGCTGGTGGCCAACCTGCTGCTTGCACCGATCCTGCTGCTGCCCCTGCCCTGGGAAGTGGTGCTGGTGAAGCCGCTGGCGGCGGTGCTCAGCAACGTCTTCTTCGGCGTGCTGGGGTACAACCTGGCGGAGGTGCACGGCCGCACCCTGCTGCGCCTGTTCAACCCGGCCAGCACCGAGGCCCTGCTGGTGGCCGACGGCGTTCTCCTGCCCGCGACCGCCAAGATCCTCGACACCAGCGTGATCATCGACGGCCGCATCCGCGGTCTGCTGGCCTCCGGGCTGCTGGAGGGCCAGGTGATCGTCGCCCAGGCCGTGATCGACGAGCTCCAGGCCCTGGCCGACTCCGCCAACGGCGAGAAGCGCGCCAAGGGACGGCGGGGCCTGAAGCTGCTCACCGAACTGCGGGAGAACTACGGCCGCCGGCTGGTGGTCAACAGCACCCGCTACAGCGGCAACGGCGCCGACGACAAGCTGCTCAAGCTCACCGCCGACACCGGCGGCACCCTGCTCACCGCCGACTTCAACCTGGCCCAGGTGGCCCAGGTGCAGGAACTGCGGGTGCTGAACCTCAGCGAACTGGTCATCGCCCTGCGGCCCGAGGTGCAACCGGGGGATGGCCTGCAGCTCAAGATCGTGCGCGAAGGCAAGGAGGCCGACCAGGGCGTCGGCTACCTGGAGGACGGCACCATGGTGGTGGTCGAGGATGCCCGGCGCCGCATCGGCGAACGGCTGCCCGTCACCGTCACCGGCGCCCTGCAGACCCCCACCGGCCGCATGGTCTTCGCCCGCTGCGACCGCAGCGGCGAGCGGCCCGGCGAGCGGGGCAACGGCCGGGGCCTCGACAAGCAGGGCGGAAAACCCGTCGCCCTGCAGGAGCACCAGCCTCCTGGCCCCGGCTAGGCTCCTGCCTCACGACTGCTGGTGAGCGCGGATGACGGTGTCGGCCCCCTATTACGGCGATTCCGCGGTGATGCGCACACCGCCGCCGGATCTGCCGTCCCTGCTGCTCAAGGAGCGGATCGTCTATCTGGGGCTGCCCCTCTTCTCCGACGACGACGCCAAGCGTCAGATGGGCATCGACGTCACCGAGCTGATCATCGCCCAGCTGCTCTACCTGGAGTTCGACAACCCGGAGAAGCCGATCTTCTTCTACATCAACTCCACCGGCACCAGCTGGTACTCCGGCGATGCGATCGGCTTCGAGACCGAAGCCTTCGCCATCTGCGACACCCTGCGCTATGTCAAGCCGCCGGTGCACACCATCTGCATCGGCCAGGCCATGGGCACCGCCGCCATGATCCTCTCGGCGGGCACCAAGGGCCAGCGCGCCGCCCTTCCTCACGCCTCGATCGTGCTGCACCAGCCCCGCTCCGGCGCCCGCGGCCAGGCCAGCGACATCCAGATCCGGGCGAAGGAAGTGCTGCACAACAAGCACAGCATGCTGGAGATCCTCTCGGAGAACACGGGCAAGAGCATCGACGAGCTCTCCCGGGACTCCGACCGGATGACCTACCTCACGGCCGAGGAAGCCATGGCCTACGGCCTGATCGACCGGGTGCTGACCAGCCGCAAGGAGCTGCCCGCGGCCGCCCCCGTGGCGTGACGCACCAGCCGGGCTGAGCCCCCCGGGGGTTCTCCCGCCCCCTCGCCAACACAGGCCCCCCGGCCGCCCCTCTCCTCCACCTCCTCTCTCCGGCTCCGAACGGGAGCCTTCCCGCCATGCCCATCGGCACCCCCAGCGTTCCCTACCGTCTCCCCGGCAGCCAGTACGAGCGCTGGGTCGACATCTACACCCGCCTCGGGGTGGAGCGGATCCTGTTCCTGGGCCAGGAGGTGACCGACGGGATCGCCAACAGCCTGGTGGCCCAGATGCTGTACCTCGACTCCGACGACAGCTCCAAGCCGATCTACCTGTACATCAACTCGCCGGGCGGCTCGGTGACCGCCGGCCTGGCGATCTACGACACCATGCAGTACGTCAAATCGGACGTGGTGACGATCTGCGTCGGACTGGCGGCCTCCATGGGCGCCTTCCTGCTGGCGGCCGGCACCAAGGGCAAGCGGCTGGCCCTGCCCCACAGCCGGATCATGATCCACCAGCCCCTGGGCGGCACCAGCCAGCGCCAGGCCAGCGACATCGAGATCGAGGCGCGGGAGATCCTGCGCATCAAGGACATGCTCAACCAGTCCCTGGCCGGGATGTGCGGCCAGTCCCTGGAGAAGGTCACCAAGGACACCGACCGCGACTACTTCCTCAGCGCCGCCGAAGCCAAGGAGTACGGCCTGATCGACCGGGTGATCGCCCACCCCTCGGAGGCCTCCGGCGGCTGAGGCCCGTGCGGACGCACACCTAAAGTCTGCGTTTGCCCTGCCCGCCGCCCGGAATGGCCCAGCTCTTCTACGACTCCGACGCCGACCTCAGCCTGCTGAACGGCAAGACGGTGGCCATCATCGGCTACGGCTCCCAGGGCCATGCCCACGCCCTGAACCTCAAGGACAGCGGTGTCAACGTGGTGGTGGGCCTCTACGACGGCAGCCGCTCCGCCGCCAAGGCCCGGGCCGACGGCCTGGAAGTGCTGAGCGTGGCCGACGCCTGCGCCAAGGCCGACTGGATCATGGTGCTGCTGCCCGATGAGGCCCAGAAGGCCGTCTACGCCACCGAGATCGCACCCCACCTCAGCGCCGGCAAGGTGCTGAGCTTCGCCCACGGCTTCAACATCCGCTTCGGGCTGATCCAGCCCCCCGCCGATGTGGACGTGGTGATGATCGCCCCCAAGGGACCAGGCCACACCGTGCGCTGGGAGTACCAGAACGGCCAGGGCGTGCCCGCCCTGTTCGCCATCCAGCAGGACGCCTCCGGCCATGCCCGCGAGCTGGCGATGGCCTACGCCAAGGGCATCGGCGGCACCCGCGCCGGCATCCTGGAAACCAACTTCAAGGAGGAGACCGAAACCGACCTGTTCGGTGAGCAGGCCGTCCTCTGCGGCGGTCTGAGCGAACTGGTGAAGGCCGGTTTTGAGACCCTGGTGGAAGCGGGCTACCAGCCCGAGCTGGCCTACTTCGAGTGCCTGCACGAGGTGAAGCTGATCGTCGACCTGATGGTCAAGGGCGGCCTCACCGCCATGCGCGACTCGATCTCCAACACCGCCGAATACGGCGACTACGTCAGCGGGCCCCGGCTGATCACCGCCGACACCAAGGCGGAGATGCGGCGCATCCTGGCCGACATCCAGGACGGCACCTTCGCCCGCAACTTCGTGGCCGAGTGCGAGGCGGGCAAGCCCGAGATGGCCAAGGCCCGCGAGCGCGATGCCGCCCATCCGATCGAGCAGGTGGGCAAGGGCCTGCGCTCCATGTTCAGCTGGCTCAAGGCCGCCTGATCCCCAGCCCATGCAGCGGCGCCTGCTGACCCTCGCCTGGAGCAGCAGCCAGGCCAGCGGCACCCTGGCCATCGGCGCCACCGCCTGGCTGCTCAGCGGCCTCACCCCGTCGCCGCTGGTGAACGGGGTGCTGCCGGCCCTGGCCACCCTGCCGCTGCTGCTGCCCCTGCCCCAGCGGATCCGGCTGGGCTTCCTGCTGCAGATGCTCAGCCTGGTGCTGCTGCTGGCCGTGGCGGCGGGCCTGCTGGGCCGCTCCGTGCTGGCACCGCTGCTGGCCATCGCCCTGCTGGCGGTGGGTCTGCGCCTGGCCCAGGACCCGCTGCAGCGCCAGCTCCATGGCCGCGGGGCGGTGCCGATCGGCGAACTGCGGGCCGGCGCCGAGGCGGGCCGCCTGGCGGGCAACCTGCTCACGGCCGTCCTGTTTCCGATCGGCAAGGCCCTGCTCCAGTTCGGCGGCGCCCTGGTGCTGCTGCTGCCCCTGGCGCCGCTGGTCGGGGCCCTGCGGGCCGGCGGCCACCTGGAGGAGCACCGCGATGGCGATGCCCCGGCAGCGGCGGAGCCGGCCCCCTGGCGCCTGGAGCCGGGCGGGGTGGTGCAGGGGCTGCTGCTCGGCGGCCTGTTCGCCCTGCTGCCCCTGTGGGTGCGTCAGCAGGCGGCGGGCAGCTGCTTCGATTTCGGCCTGCTGCTGACGGCCTACGGCGTGGGCCGCACCGGTGCCGAAGCCTGGGGGCTGCGGCTGCCCCCGCGCCTGCCCTACCTGCTGATGGCCGCCGTGCTGGTGGCCACCCAGTTCGTCGGCGGCTGGGGGGCGGTGCTGCTGTTCGTGCCCTTCGGCCTGCTGGCCGCGGTGGCGGATGGGCGCCTGGCCATCGGCGTCGATCCGGCCGGCGACCTGCAGCAGAACTGGAGCGTCCTGGAGCGTTCTTCGGCCCTGGGGGGCCTGGCCGGCAGCCTGGGGATGGGGCTGGTCGCCCAGCTGGTCGGCCTGGGCGGCAGCCTGCCGATCCAGCTGGCGGCCTTCCTGGGGGCGGCTGCGCTGCTGCCCCTGCTGCAGCGCAGCCGGCATTGAGCCCGGCCCTGCTTGTGCTGCTCGCCTGCGGGCTCGACCGGCTGCTGGGGGACCCCCTCTGGTCGCCCCATCCCGTCCAGGTGATGGGCTGGGCCATCACCGGCCTGCGCCGGGCCGTGGAGGCCTGGGCCGGCGACGCCCCCCGACGATTGCGGCTGGGCGGGCTGCTGCTTGCCCTGCTGGTGGTCGGCGCCAGCGGCCTGGCGGGCTGGGGCCTGGAGGTCCTCGCCCGGCGGGTACCGCCGCTGGGGCTGCCCCTGCTGCTGCTGGGCCTGGCCAGCGCCCTGGCGGGCGGCAGCCTGAAGCGGGCCGTCCGGGCCGTGCTGGTGGCCCTGCCCGACCTGCCCCTGGCCCGGGAGCGCCTCGCCCGGATCGTGGGCCGCCAGGTGAGCCACCTGCCGGAAGCGGAGATCCTGCGGGCCGCCGCCGAAACCGCCGCCGAAAACGCCGTCGACGGCCTGTTCGCCCCGCTGTTCTGGATGCTGGCCGGGGCGGCGCTGCAGCAGATGGGGCCGGCCCTGCCTTCTTGGCTACTGCCGGGCCCCCTCGCCCTGGCCTGGGGCTTCAAGGCCGCCAGCACCCTGGATTCGATGCTGGGCTACCGCCACGGGAGCCTGCGCTGGCTGGGCACCGCCGGTGCCCGCCTCGACGACCTGCTCACCTGGCTCCCCACCCGACTGGTGGCCCTCAGCCTGCCCCTGGCGGCGGGCCGGCCCGGGCAGACGCTCCACTGGCTGCAGGCAGCCCTGCGGGATGGGGCTCCCGACCCGTCCCCCAATGCCGGTGTTTCAGAGGCGGCTTTCGCCCACGCCGCCGGCGTGCGCCTGGGCGGCGCCAACACCTACGCCGATGGGGTGCGCATCAAGCCCACCCTGGCCGCCGGGGGCCGCCCCCCGGACCGGGCCGGGGTCGAGCGGATCCTGGCCCTGGGCGATCGGCTCGAAGGGATCTGGCTGCTGCTGGCCCTGCCGGCCCTGGCCCTGCTCGGGGCCGGATGGACGCCCGGCTGAGGGGGCGAGACAGGCCTCAGTAGGCGCCGCGGTCGCGGGGGTCGAGCATCACGCCGATGGTGCGCAGGATGATGCGCAGATCCATCAGCAGGGTGCGGCGGCGGGCGTAGCGGACATCCAGCCGGACCCGCTCGGGGTAGCTGAGGTTGTTGCGGCCGGACACCTGCCACAGGCCAGTCAGGCCGGGCCGCACCGCCAGCACTTCATCCATGCGGTTGCCGTAGCGCTCCAACTCACTTTTCACGATCGGACGGGGGCCAACCACACTCATCTCACCCCGGAGCACGTTGAGGAACTGGGGCAGTTCATCGAGGCTGGAGCGGCGCAGGAACTTGCCCAGACGGGTGACGCGCGGATCGTTCTTGAGCTTGAAATCGTTGCGGAACTCCTCATCGAGATCCGGGGATTCGGCCAGCAGCTTGGAGAGCAGGCGATCGGCATCGCGCCGCATGGTGCGGAACTTGATGCAACCGAAGCTGCGGTAATCGCGCCCCACCCGCTGCTGCACGTAGAACACCGGGCCGCGGGAGGTGACCTTCACCAGCAAGGCCAGGGCCAGCAGCACCGGCGACCCGAGGGTGAGGACGGTGAGGGAGAAGACGATGTCCCCGGCACGCTTGACGACGCGGTCGCGCTTGGACTGGAAGGCGATCAGCTCTTCCGCGGTGAGCACCTGCGCCGGAGCTGTCACAAGCTGACGAGAGGCGTAGGGGGTCCCGATGGAAGAGAGCATGGGGGACGCGTTCGTTAGACGAAGTTAAGGATCAGCCCGTGCGGAACTCCATCCCTTGGGGCCACTCAGATCAGAGGCACAGGACGGCGGAGGCGGCGACGGTGCTGCTGCCAGAGCTGGTCAAGCAACGTTTCCATGCGGCGCCGGAAGACCGGCGGTGCAAAGCTCTCTGCCTGGCGCCGCTGCCCCTCCGCCGGCAGAGAGCGCCACAGCCGGCCCGCCTCGAAGTGCTCCAGGGCCGCCGCCAGGCTGGCGGCGTTCTGCTCCGGGAACAGCAGACCGGTGGGGGCATCGTCGCCATCCCTGAGGCAGCGCACGCTGTCGAGCACCCCGCCCTGCCCGAAGGCGATCACGGGAGCGCCGGCGGCCATCGCCTCCACCGGCGCGATGCCGAAGTCCTCCAGGCCGGCATACACGTAGGCCCGCGCCCGCTCCAGCCAGACGGCGGTCTCCTGGTCCGGCAGGCGACCGAGGAAGCGGATGGCCGGTCCCGCCATCGCCTCCAGCCGCCGCCGCTCGGGGCCATCCCCCAGCACCACCAGGGGCAGGCCGGTGCGGTTGAAGGCCTCCACCACCACATCCACCCGTTTGTTGGGCACCAGCCGGCAGAGGCTCACATAGACGTCGTCCCGGGGCTGATCCCAGCGGAAGCGCTCCACCGCCACGGGGGGCGGCAGCACGTGGGCGCGCCGGCGCCAGAAACAGCGGATGCGGCGGGCGGTGAAGCGGGAGTTGGCCACCAGGGCATCCACCCGGGCGCTGCTGACCACGTCCCACTGGCGCAGCTGGTGCAGCTGCAGCCGCACCAGGGGGCCCAGGGGCCCGCGGGCCAGGGCCGAGCGGGCCAGGTAGGTGTGCATCTGGTCCCAGGCGTAGCGGGCCGGGGTGTGCACATAGCTGACATGCAGCTGGTCCGGACCGGTGATCACCCCCTTGGCCACCAGGTGGCTGCTGCTGATCACCAGGGGATGGCCGGAGAGATCGAGCTGCTCGATCGCCAGGGGCAGGAGCGGCAGGTACTGCTGCACGTGGCTCACCCCCCAGGGCAGCCGCTGGATGAAGCTGGTGCGGACCCGGCGGCCGGCCAGCCAGCTGCCGGGCCGGGAACTCTCGCCATCCACCAGGGCGAACAGGGCCGGGGTCGTTCCCCGGCCGGCCAGGAGCCGGTCGAGTTCCTCGACCACCTGCTCGGACCCTCCCACCGACCGGGGGGTGAACCACTCGTGCACCAGGGCGACTGGGCTGGGAAAGGCCTCCATGTCAGGCACCGTAGGCGCCAGTATCACGAAAACTCTCAGCCGATTGCCCTTGCCGAGGTCTCTGCCGAAGCTAAGGCGACGACTGGGATGGCGAGAGCCGGGACACGATGGCGATCCGCGAGCTTCTCGAAGACGCCCTCAAGGAGCCTTCCATCGGGACAACACCCTGCTTCCGCTGGCATGCCACGTCCGTGGGCATCGCGGCCCTCTGGTGTGATGGCAAGCCACCGCCGGCGCCACCGTTCGATGTGGCGCTCAAGGAGGGTCTGCAGGTGGGCCTCGACCTCAGCCGGGAGGAACGGGAGTTTCACCAGGTGAAATCCGGCCTGGTGCTGCTGTTCCATTCCTGACGCGCGCAGGCCAGGCCTGACGGCGCGGAGGCCAGGCCTGACGGAACGGAGAGGGTGGGATTCGAACCCACGGAAGGTTGCCCTTCAAACGATTTCGAGTCGTTCGCTTTCGACCACTCAGCCACCTCTCCACACCCCTGGCGCCATGGCGTCGGGGATCGGCACACTTTACGGAGCGGTCAGCGCACCGCTGGCCCCGCTGGCCCGCCAGCCCCGCGGCAGGGGGGCACCGGCCGGCCGGGCCCCACTGAGCCACACCCGCGGCGGCCCCTGCGCCAGCAGGGCCCGCTGCTCGGCGGGGCGGGGCCGGACCCCCAGCCACACCCCCTCGCCGATGGCCGGACGGTCCAGCCGCCAGCTGGTCAGAGCCTGGCGGTCGGGCAGCAGCAGCCAGCGGTGGCGGCCCAGCTGCAGGCGCAGGGCGTGGCTGTCCATGGCCAGGGCCTCCACAGCGAGCCCCCGACTCGCCAGCCGCTGGCCGGCGGCCAGGGGGGCCGCCCCGCCCCCGTAGGCCAGCACCCGGCCCGACTGCTGGCTCCAGCAGGCCGGATCGGCACTGGCCACCGGATCCAGCAGCAGGGACCAGTCGAAGCGGGCCACCCCGAGGGCCTGGGCCAGCTGGCCGGCCTGGCGGCAGCTGAACCCATCGGCGCGGGTGCTGACCAGGGCGGCGCGGCCCTGGTGCCTGGCCAGCAGCAGGTCGCGGGGGGGACCGCCCTCCCCCTGGTGGACCAGCAGCAGCTGGTCGCCGCCCAGCAGCACCAGATGGGCCACCAGCACTCCGACGCCCAGCCCCAATGCCAGGCCTCGAAGGCGCCGGTCCGTCCCCGGCAGCACCAGAGCCAGCAGGGCCAGGGTGAACAGGAGCACCAGCAGCGGCAGGGGCCGGCCGCTCTGCCACTGGGCCATGGGCAGGCCAGCAACCCCATGGGCGAGCAGGAGCAGGAGCTGGGCCAGCCAGCCGAGGGGCACCAGCAACGGCCCCAGCAGGGGCGGCAGCAGCACGGCCACGGCCGCCAGGGCCATCGCCCCGAGGGTGAGGGGCGTCAGCAGGGGGGCGGCCAGCAGGTTGGCCGGCACGGCGTAGAGGGGCACCACGCCGAAGTGGAGCAGCTGCAGGGGCAGGGTCCAGAGGCTGGCCGCCACCGGCACCGCCAGGGCCGGGGCCAGCCAGCTTCGCCACCAGCCCGCCGGCCCGGGGGGGCCACCGGGCAGCCGCCCGGCCAGGGCCTGCTCCAGGGGCCGCGCCGTCAGCACCAGGCCGGCGGTGGCGGCGGCGCTCAGCTGGAAGCCCACGTCGTGGAGCCAGGCCGGCCGCAGCAGCAGCATCCCCGCCAGGCTGAGGCCCAGGATCCCCAGAGGCCGGCCCCGGCGGCCGCTCTCCAGCAGCACCAGGGCGATGGCCCCCATCAGCACCGCCCGCACCACCGAGGGCTGGGGCCCGGCCAGCAGCAGGAACAGGGCCATGGCCCCGGCCCCCAGGCCCAGTCGCGCGCAGCGGCCAAGGCCCCGGCCGATGGCCAGCACCGCCCCCAGCAGGACCGTGAGGTGGAACCCGGAGGCGGCCAGGGCGTGGGAGAGGCCAGCGACGCGGAAGTCAGCGCGCAGCTCGGCCGGCAGGGGCACCACGGCGCTGCCCAGCACCAGGGCCGCCAGCAGGCCGCCCCGCTCCGGGCCCGCCGCAGCCACGAAGCGCACGGCGATGGCGCGGCGCAGATCGGCGATCGGGGTGGCGGGCCGGCGGAGCACCTCCAGCCGCTCCACCGCCAGGCGGGTCCAGGCGCCCTGGCGGGCCAGGCGCTCCGCCGGCCCCGCCAGGAGGGGGTGGGGGGCCGGCCGGGGGCGGCGCAGCAGCCCGCTCACCCGCACCTCCCAGCCTTCGCGCAGGGCCGGACAGGCGGGAAAGCCCAGCTCGCTGCGCCCCCCCGCCGTCTGCAGCAGCACCCGGCAGGGACCAGGAACCGTTGCCTGCCCCGTCGCCGGGGGGGCCGGGGCCACCGGGTCGCCCAGCAGGCGGCCGTGAAGGATCGCCGGCTGCGGCCCATCGCCCCCGGCGAGCAGCCGCATCGGATCGGCCGGACCGGGCTGCAGCGGCCGCAGCTGGGCCTGGAGCAGCACCACGAGCAGCAGCAGCAGTGGCAGCAGGGGGGAGCGGAGCATGCTCCAGGGTTCCCGCCGGCGGCCATGGGCCCCCAGCCATCGACACCCGCGGGGGCGCCGCGGGACAATCGCCTCGGCGGACCCAGGGGATCGGTGATGCAGCGGCACGGGATCCAGGGGCGGCCATGGTCCCTCAGAAAGCGGATCGCCCTGCTGGCGCTGCTGCTCTGCCTTGGCCTGGGGATAGGACTGGGGCTGGGCCAGGGCCCACCCCAGCCCGCCTGGGCCGGCGCGGGCGCCACCACGGCGGCGGCCGCCCAGGGCTGTGCGACCACTCCCCTGTTCATCGGCCTTGATGGCCGCCGCTACCTGGAAATCCGCCGGGCCCCCGCCGCCCAGAGGCTCAACGACTATGTGCGCCGCGCCAATGCCCGCCTGCTGGAACTGGCGCAGGATCACACCGTCCAGCCCCACCAGATCGTGGTGGAGGACGAGCCCCCCTTCTCCCTGGTGGGCATCAGGGAGCAGGACGGGCGCTTCAACCCCGAGCTGGCCGTGGGCGATCGGGCGGCGGCCTGCTTCGGGGTGACGCGGCAGCAGCTCGCGCTGCGCTACCGGGACGGCATGCGGCGGGCGATCACCAGCTACAGGGGCAGCCACACGCTCGGGTCCTGGCTGAGGGGAACGGCCCTGGCGGCGCTGGTGCTGGGGTTCTACATCCTCTGGCTGCGGGTGCAGGGGGGGCTCAACAGGCGGCTCCGGCGGCACTTCGCCGAACGCCCCCGCTTCGTCATGCAGGAGCTGAGTCGCCTGGGCCTGGGCGGGTTCGTCGAGGCGGACCACGTGCGCCGGATCATGCAGTGGCTGCGCCAGGTGGTGCACTGGTCGCTGGTGCTGGTGATCAGCTACCTGCTGATTCCGCTGCTGCTGGGCTTCTTCCCGCCCACCGCAGGCATCGCCGAAGGTCTGCGGGGCCAGATCAAGGCGGTGCTGCTGGGTTTCCTGGGCGGCATCGTGCAGGCGATCCCCAATCTCGTCTCGATCGGGGTGATCCTGGTCATCACCGTGCTGGCGATCCGTGCCAGCCAGTCCTGGTTCCGGGCCATCGACCACGGCCGGATCCGTCTTCCCGGCTTCTACCAGGAGTGGGCCCTGCCCACGTCCAGGCTGGTGGCGATCCTGCTCGGCATGGCGGGCCTGGCGGTGGCCTTCCCCTACATCCCCGGCTCCGGCAGCAAGGTGTTCCAGGGGGCCGGCCTGTTCATCGGTGCCCTGGCCGCCCTGGGCTCCAGCGCCGTGGCCAGCAACATCATCAGCGGACTGATGCTCATCTACACCCGGGCCTTCCGGGAGGGCGACCGGGTGGAGATCAACGGAGTGGTGGGGGTGGTGCAGGACCGGGCCCTGCTGGTGACCCGCCTGCAGACACCGCGCAACGAACTGGTGAGCATTCCCAACGCCAGCGTGATCGGCGCCTCGGTGGTGAACTACAGCTTCTCCCGCCGGGAGATCAGCCAGCCGGTGGCGATCGCCACCACGATCACCATCGGCTACGACGTTCCCTGGCGGCGGGTGCACGCGCTGATGCTGGCGGCCGCCGGCAGCGTGGCGGGCATCACCGACGAGGTGGCGCCGTTCGTGCTCCAGACCTCACTCAACGACTTCCACATCAGCTACGAGCTCACGGCCTTCGTGCGCGCGCCGGACACCTACCGCCAGACCCTCTCGGAGGTGCTGGCGGCACTTCAGGATCAGTTCGCCGCCGCCGATGTGGAGATTCTTTCCCCCGGCTATCACGCCATCCGCAACGGCAACCGAAGCACCGTGCCGAAGAACGGCTGAGGGCTGGCGCCGGAACCATCAGGCGGATGGATCAGCCGTTGGAGACCAGCTGCCGCTGCTGCCAGCGCAGGAACAGGGTGCTGACGATCACGGTGATCAGCACATAGCTGAGCAGACCGGGGATCAGGCCCGGCAGCCCCTTGCCGTAGGTCAGGGCCAGCTGGGCGGCCAGCCCGGTGTTGCGCATCCCCGACACCAGGGCCACGGTGCGTCGCTCCAGCGGGTCCGAACCCGCCAGGCCGTAGCCGATCGCCAGGCTGAGCACGCTGAGGACGGCCATGCCGGCCAGAGCCACCAGGTTCTGCTGCAGGAAGGGTGGCAGCTGGCGGCCGGCGAGCAGCAGCAGGGCCGCCATCATCACCACCAGCAGCGCGGTGGCCAGGGACCCGAGGGCCCGGCTGCAGCGCCGCGCCAGCTCGGGCTGCCACTGCCCCAGCAGCAACCCGGCGAGCACCGGCAGCACCTGGACCTTCAGCACCTGGCCCGCCACCTGGCCGGGGGTGATCCCCCAGTCGGCCACCTCCCAGCCCCGCAGGCCGGCAGCGGCGCGGAAGATCACCTCCATCAGCGGAACCGTGACGATCGCCAGCAGCGCCGCGCCGATCTGCAGCCGCGCGGCCAGCTCGGCCGTGCCGCCGCTGCTGCGCACCCGGAACAGGATCAGGGGGGCGCTGGGGCAGGCCAGCATCAGGGCCATGGCCACCCAGGCGGGCCGGCTCAGCAGGCCATGCAGGGGCATCAGCACCAGGGCCAGCCCGGCCAGGGGCACCAGCACGCAGGTGCCCAGCAGCACGCGCCAGAGGAAGGCGGGGCGATCCCTGAGCAGCAGGAACGGGTACGGCTTCAGCCCCAGGCCCAGGCTGAACATCAAGGTGACGATGGTGGCCGAGACCAGAACGCCGGCGGCTTCGCGCATGGGGATCAACCGAGCGAGGAACCCATCACCAGCAGCACAAAGGCGAACGCACCGATGAGGGTGAGGGCCATCGCCGTGATGGTGCTGATCGAGCGCTGATCGGCATAGAGAAAGTCGTCGCGCCGGATCAGCTTGAGCGTGCGCAGGTGCTGGCGGGTGGCCGCGGCCATCGCCAGGATGCCGACGAGCACGAAGCCCATGGACACCAGCCGCACACTCAGGCCGGCATGGGCACTGCCATCGAAGCGGCTCCTGTTGATGGCGCCGATGATCTTGTCGAGGCCGAAGCCGAAGCTGATCAGCGACAGGCAGGTGCGGATCCAGGCCATCAGGGTGCGCTCAGCCGCCGCCCGATTGCGCTCCTTGGCCAGTTCGTTGTTGAGGTTGGCCATCTAGGGAGAAAGGGTCTCGGTGGTGGAACGCTGCTGACGCTGGGCCTCCTCGAACTTCAGCTCCAGCTCCACTTCCCGGCCCAGGAAGATGTTGAGGAAGGTGCGGATCACGGCGATGACACCGAGCTGGATCAGGTTCTGGTTGGAGGGGGCCGTGGTGGTGGCGACGATATCGGCGGCCAGCTGGAACTCCAGGGCCATCGACAGCCAGCTGCCGAAGGTGAGGCGGAGGCCGTTGAAGCGCCGGCTGACGGGTTCGCGGCGGTGGCGGCCGGGGCCCAGCCGCTGGCGCACGGCCTGGAGCAGGGTGGCCGCGAACCCCAGCGCCACGCACACCAGCGACACGCTTTCGAGCATGAAGCGCAGGCCGACGGCGAACCGCTCCAGCCACTCCACCAGGGGAAGGTCCGGCATGGATCAGGCCCTCACGATGCAGCGGAAGCCCATGTGGCAGGTGGAGGTGTCGATCCCCTGGGCCATGCGCGCGGCGGGCCGGTAGCGGCGGCAGTAGCTGGGGGCGCACAGAAAGGAGCCGCCCTTCACCACCTTGCGCGGCTGGTTCCCGTGCTGGGAGCCCGGATCGATGCTGGCCAGCCGGCAACACCCTTCGGGTTTGTCGCCCGTGGCGGCATGGCCGCCGTACCAGTCATCGGTCCACTCCCAGACGTTGCCGATCATGTCGAGCAGGCCGTAGCCGTTCGGCGGGAAGGACCCCACCGGCGAGGTGCGCTCCCAGCCGTCGAGCAGGCTGTTGTGGTGGGGGAAATCCCCCTGGAAGGTGTTGGCCATGGGCCGACCGCCGGGGTGCAGCTCGTCCCCCCAGGCGAATTCGCCCTGCTCCCGGCCGCCGCGGGCCGCCCGCTCCCACTCGGCCTCGCCGGGCAGCTGCTTGCCGGCCCAGAGGGCGTAGGCGGCCGCATCCCCGTGGGCCACATGCACCACGGGATGGTGCTCCCGCATCCGGATGGAGCTTCCTGGCCCTTCGGGGTGGCGCCAGCTGGCCCCGGGCAGGTACTGCCACCAGCGGTAGGGATCGCCCGTGGCGATCGGCCCGGGCGGCGGTACGAACACGATCGAGGCCGGGGCCAGCAGCTCCGGCTGTGCTCCGGGATAGTCGGCCGGATCGGCCGGCCTCTCCGCCAGGGTGACGTACCCCGTGGCCTTGACGAACTTCTGGAACTGGGCGTTGGTGACCGGGGAGCGGTCGATCCAGAAGCCCCCCACCGCCACCCGGTGGGCCGGAGCCTCCTCCGGGTAGTGGTGGTCGGAGCCCATCGCGAAGCTGCCCGGCGGAATCCAGACCATGTCCCGCGCCGGCGGGCGCCCCGGCCGGGGGGCAGGGGCGGATCGCGTCGGGGAGGGGGAGCGCTCCAGGGTCATGGCGGGGTCGGCGGCGGGAAGCCCCTCAATGGCCGCCGCTGGCGGCGGAGGCCATCTTGGCCATCACATCCCCCAACGAGAAGCTGGCCGCCTTCTGGCGTGGGGGATAGGCCTGGAACGTGGCCAGGAACCGGCCCACGATCGTCTGGGCCGGCACCAGGGCAAAGGCATGGTCCAGCATCCAGTCCCAGTAGGTGTTGGAGGTGATGTCGGCCCGCTCGTAGGGATCGGTGAGCAGGTTGAAGATCTTGGGCAGGCGCAGTTCCACGAATGGTTCGGCCCAGATCTGACAGGTGCCCTGCTGCCGCTGCTCCATGAACACGAACTTCCAGTTGTCGTAGCGCAGGCCGGTGAGGTCGCCGTCGTCGGAGAAGTAGAAGAATTCGACCCGGGGGCTCTTGTCGCTCTGGCCGGTCCAGTAGTCCAGCATGTTGTAGCCATCCAGGTGGATCTTGAAGGTCTTGGAGCCCACCGTGTGGCCCTCCAGGAGCTTCTCCTTGATCGCCGGTTCGCCGGCCGCCGCCACCAGGGTGGGCAGCCAGTCGAGATGGCTGACGATGCCGGTGAAGAGCGTGCCAGGGGCGATCTTGCCGGGCCAGCGCACCAGGGCGGGTACCCGGTAAGCCCCTTCCCAGTTGGAGTTCTTCTCGTTGCGGAATGGCGTCATGCCGGCATCGGGCCAGCTGTTCATGTGGGGACCGTTGTCGGTGCTGTACATCACGATCGTGTCATCGGCGATGCCCAGCTCGTCGAGCAGGTCGAGCATCTCGCCGATGCAGTTGTCGTGGTAGATCATCACGTCGTGGTACTCCGACTGCCACCGCCCCGCCTGGCCGATGTCCTGGGGACGGGCATGGGTGCGGAAGTGCATGTGGGTGGTGTTGAACCACACGAAGAAGGGCTCGCCGGAGGCCACGGCGTCACGGATGAAACGTTTGGCCTCGACCAGGAACTCCTCATCGCAGTTCTCCATCCGCTTCTTGGTGAGCGGACCGGTGTTCTCGATGCGCTGGGTGCCATCACCGTTGGCCCAGGTGTGCAGCACACCGCGGGGGCCGAAGTTCTTCTGGAAATCGGGAAAGTCCTCCGGCTTGGGATAGTCAGGCAGTTCCGGCTCCTCCTCGGCGTTGAGGTGGTACAGGTTGCCGAAGAACTCGTCGAAGCCGTGCATCGTCGGCAGATGCTCGTCCCGGTCGCCGAAGTGGTTCTTGCCGAACTGGCCGGTGCGGTAGCCCAGCGGCTGCAGCAGCTCGGCGATGGTGGGATCCTCCGGGCGGTAGCCCAGCTCGGCGCCCGGCAGCCCCACCTTGCTGAGGCCGGTGCGGAACACGCTCTGGCCGGAGATGAAGGCCGCCCGGCCGGCGGTGCAGCTCTGCTCGGCGTAGTAGTGGATGAAGCGGCCGCCCTCGTTGGCGACCCTGTCGATGTTGGGGGTCTGGTACCCCATCAGGCCGTCGCTGTAGCAGCTGAGGTTGCTCTGGCCGATGTCATCGCCCCAGAGGATGAGGATGTTGGGCTGGCCGTTGGGCATGGCGGGGAACACCCGGCGGGTGAGGAGTGGGGTAGGAAGAGGGCTCAGGTCCCCCGTTGTCCCGTGACGGTCGCCACGGATCCGGAGGACACGCCCCCAAAGGATGCACAGAGCGGAGCGATCCGAACACTCAAACGTGCGGTTCCGCCGTTCCCGTCTCCCGTTCCCTCCAGAACGGCGTTCTTCGGCCTGGCCGCAGGCGGTGAGATCCACCTGCGCACCCCCAAGCGCTGCCGTCAGGTGGCGGCCGCTCAGTGGGGATTCATGAACGCAGGGCACGTCGCCCGCCGTTACCACAGCCAGTTCGGCGAACATCCCCGGACCAGCCTCCGGGCCTGAACGTCCTGACGTCCCCTCCCCTCCCTATGAACGCGAGCAAGCCCCGCCCGCTGCACGTCCTGGCCAGCCTGACCCTGGTGCTGCCGGCCCTGGTGCCGGCGGCGGGCCTGGCCGAGCCGGCGGCGCCGGAGACCGCCCAGGCGGAGCAAGCACCCGCCAGCCCAGCCGCCCCCCCCTGGAGCGGCACCGTCGAGCTGTACGGCTTCGCACCGCTGCGCACCCTTGGCACCACCACGATCCGGGGCCAGGAGGCGGAGGTGGACCAGGACCTGGGGGAGATCCTCGACATCCTGAGGTTCGCCGCCTCCGCCCGCGGCAGCATCGAAAAGGACCGGGTGGGCCTGCAGGCCGACCTCTGGTACACCAACCTGGGCGACTCGGCGGCGCGCCTGGTCGGCCCCCGGCAGCTGTTCACGACGACGGCCGATGTGGGCCAGTCCCTGGGGATCTACGACTTCGCCCTGCGTTACCGGTTCGGCGAACGGGAATCGGCCATCGGCAAGCCCGGCACGTACTCGGTGATCCCCTATGCCGGGGTGCGGCTGATCGACGGCCGCCTCAACCTGGCCGCCACCCTCGATGGCCCCTTCGGGCGCACCCTGCTGGAGCCCACCCGCAACTTCCAGCGCACCTGGGTGCAGCCCCTGGTGGGCACCCAGGCCACGGTCTTCCTCTCGCCGCGCCTGCGGGCCTTCGCCCGCGGCGATATCGGCGGCTTCGGCCTGGGCGGCCAGCAGGACCTCAGCGGCAACGCCCAGGTGGGCCTGGGCTATGCCATCGGGGACAACACCGATCTGAACCTGTCCTGGCGCTACATGGGCCTGAAATGGAACAACGGTGACCAGCAGGCCAACGGCTTTTCCGTGAACATGAACGGCATCGAAGTGGGCGTGAAGTTCTTCTTCGGCGGCGCTCCCAGGGGCAAGGCGGTGGCGGCCACGCCGGCGGTGGTGGCTCCCTGATCGCCAGCCAGAGCCCGTTCAGAAACTCGGCAGCTTGAGCATCAGCTCACACAGCTCCGGGCTGGGCAGCTTCTGACCCAGGAGCGGTGCCACCAGGCCGGCCAGCGGCCGCAGCCGGCAGGGCCAGATGGCCCGTTCGGTGAGCCGGCCGGCCTGGAAGGCGCCGAGCACCAGCACCGCCACCAGCAGGGTGCGCTTCACGCCGGCGGTTCGTTCAGCAGGGGGAAGCCCAGGGCCCGGCGCTCCTCCAGCCAGGCTTCGGCCACCTGCCGCGCCAGATGGCGGATGCGGCCGATGGTGGCGGTGCGCTCGGTCACCGAGATCACGCCGCGGGCCTCGAGCAGGTTGAAGGTGTGGCTGCACTTGAGCACGTGGTCGAGGGCCGGTGCCGGCAGCCCGGCCGCCACCAGATCGGCGGCCTCGGCCTCATGCAGGGCGAACAGCTGCAGCAGGCGTTCGGGGTTGGAGGCCTCGAAGTTGTAGGTGCACTGCCCCTTCTCGAAGGGCAGCCAGATGTCGCCGTAGCTGCGCTCGCCGTTCCAGCGCAGGTCCCAGATGCTCTCCACGTCCTGGAGGTACATCGCCAGCCGCTCCAGGCCGTAGGTGATCTCGATCGACACCGGCCGGCAGTCGAGGCCGCCGCACTGCTGGAAATAGGTGAACTGGGTCACTTCCATGCCGTCGAGCCACACCTCCCAGCCCACGCCCCAGGCCCCGAGGGTGGGGGATTCCCAGTTGTCCTCCACGAAGCGGATGTCGTGGTCGGCAGCGTGGATGCCCAGGGTTTCGAGGGAGGCCAGGTAGGTCTCCTGGATGGCATCCGGGGAGGGCTTGATCAGCACCTGGTACTGGAAGTAATGCTGGGCCCGGTTGGGGTTGTCGCCGTAGCGGCCGTCGGTGGGGCGCCGGCAGGGCTCGGGGTAGGCCACCGCCCAGGGCTCCGGGCCGATCGCCCGCAGCACGGTGTGGGGGCTCATGGTGCCGGCGCCCTTCTCCGTGTCGTAGGGCTGCAGGATCAGGCAACCCTGGTCGGCCCAGAACCGGTTGAGGCTGGCGATGATGTCCTGGAAGAGCATGGTGCGCCGGTCGGGTACGGGCCAGGACGGCAGGGAAGTCGGCTTGATGCTGCCAGATCGCCTCAGGCCTGCAGCTCCAGCAACCCCATCAGGCCGCCGGCCAGGGGGCGGTGGCGGGCTGCGGCGAAGCCGGCGGAGCGGGCCAGCTCCTCCTGGACCGCTCCGGTGGGGAAGCGGGCCAGGCTCTCCTCCAGCCAGGCGTACTGCTCGGGCAGGCCCACGGCACGGGCGGCCGGCACCACCAGGCGGCGCAGGTAGAAGCGCTGGAAGGCCGCCGGCACTGAGGCCGGATCGGGCCGGTTGAAATCGAGCACCGCCGCCCGCCCGCCGGGCCGCAGCAGGCGCCGCAGCTCCACCAGGCCGGCTGCCGGGTCGGCCAGGTTGCGCAGGCCGTAGGCCATCACCGCCCCATCCGCCCAGCCGTCGGCCAGGCCGGTGGCGAGGGCATCGCCCTGCCGCCACTGCAGGGGCAGCCAGGGCTGGAGCGCCGCCCGGCGCTCGGCGATGGCCAGCGGCGCGGCGGCCGCATCCAGGCCCAGCACCAGCCCGCCGGGCCGGACACGGGAGGCCAGCACCAGGGCCAGGTCGCCGGTGCCGCAACAGAGATCGAGCAGGCGCTGGCCGGGGCGGGGGTCCAACCAAAGCAGGGCCTGCCGCTTCCAGAGCCGATGCAGCCCCAGGCTGAGCAGATCGTTCAGCTGGTCGTAGCGGGGGGCGATGGTGTCGAACAGATCGCTGATCTGCCGGGGATCAACGGTGGCCAAAGCGGGGCGACATGAGGGTGGGATCGGGCCTCAGCCCTCGCCCTGCTGGGTCAGGGCGTCGTCCCAGGGCAGCACGATCGCATCCAGGCTGACGCCGGACACCTCATGGTCGGGGGCCACCAGACCGCGGGCTTCGAGCCGCACCGGGCTGGTGAAGGTGAGCACCATCACGGTGGCCAGGCCCACCGCCGCCGAGCAGACCATGCAGCCGGCGAGCATCAGGGAGAACTCGCGGCGGTCGGTGGCGGCCTGCATCAGCTGGAGCGCCCAGGCCACCAGCGCGATCACCACGAGCACCACCACCAGCGCGATGACGGTGAACAGGGGCGTCGGCAGCAGCAGGAAGGCGTTCAACGATGCACCGAAGGCCACGGACGTTACTCAATGTTACGGCGAGTGAAGGAGGTCTGCGATCGCCGCTGCGGCGAGCGATTCAGCCGGCCGCCAGGGCCGTCAGCAGGGGCCGCACCGGCAGGCCCCGCTGCAGCAGGTCGGTCTTGATCTCTTCGACGGTGAGGACCCCGTCGTGCAGCAGGGAGGCCAGCAGGGCGGCCGAGGCTCCGGCGACCTCAAGGGCGGCGGCGATGTGGTCGATGCAGCCGGCACCTCCGGAGGCGATCACAGGCACCTCCACGGCCTCGACCACCGCCCGGGTCAGGGCCAGATCGTATCCCGCCTGGGTGCCGTCGCCGTCCATCGAAGTCAGCAGGATTTCCCCGGCCCCGAGCGCCACCACCTGCCGGGCCCAGGCCACCGCATCGAGGCCGGTGTTCTCCCGCCCGCCCTTGACGAACACATCCCAGCCCGGGGCCTCCCCGCCGACGCTGGGCCGGCGGCGGGCGTCGATGGCCACCACGATGCACTGGCAGCCGAAGCGATCGGCGCCGGCCGTCACCAGCTCCGGGGTGCGGACCGCCGAAGAATTGAGGCTCACCTTGTCGGCGCCGGCCCGCAGCAGCTCGGTGATGCCCTCCACGCTGACGATGCCGCCGCCCACGGTGAAGGGGATCGTCACCGCCTCGGCGGTGCGTCGCACCATGTCGACCAGGGTGGCACGGCCCTGGTGGCTGGCGGCGATGTCGAGGAAAACGAGTTCGTCGGCCCCGGAGGCGCTGTAGCGGCAGGCCAGTTCCACCGGGTCGCCGGCGTCGCGCAGCCCGACGAAATTGACCCCCTTCACCACGCGGCCGTCGGCCACGTCGAGGCAGGGGATGATCCGTTTGGCTACCACGGGTTCGCTGTTAGGGTTGCGCGACTTTCTAATCGCGCCGGACATGGCCCAGGCTGGCATCACCATCGGTTCGAAGGTGCGGGTCACCCGCGTGCGCGATCGGATCCCGGCCGGCCTGGTGGCCGCCCTCAAGGCCGATGCCACCGGCACGGTGAAGGATTTCCGTGTCACCGACGGCACCGGCATCGGTGTGGTGGTGGAGCTCAGCGGCGGCACCACCACCTGGTTCTTCGACGACGAGATCACCCCTGCCTGAGACGGGCCCACCCATGAGCCAGAGCCCCGAAACCAGCGCCGGCTCCCCAGGCGTCTCCGGTGGCGCCCGGCAGCTGCTCGGGATGAAGGGCGCTACCGGCACCTCCAACATCTGGAAGATCCGGCTGCAGCTGATGAAGCCCGTCACCTGGATCCCTCTGATCTGGGGGGTGATCTGCGGGGCGGCGGCCTCCGGCAACTTCCACTGGACCCTGCCGGAGGTGGGGGCGTCCGTGGCCTGCATGCTGATGAGCGGACCGCTGCTGGCCGGCTACACCCAGACGATCAACGACTACTACGACCGCGAGATCGACGCGATCAACGAGCCCTACCGGCCGATTCCCTCCGGGGCCATTCCCCTCGGCCAGGTGCGTCTCCAGATCGTGGTGCTGCTGCTGGCCGGGCTGGGCGTGGCCTGGGGTCTGGATGTCTGGGCCGGCCACAGCACGCCGGTGCTGCTGCTGCTGGCCCTGGGGGGCTCGTTCGTCAGCTACATCTATTCGGCGCCACCGCTGAAGCTCAAGCAGAACGGCTGGCTGGGCAACTACGCCCTTGGCGCCAGCTACATCGCCCTGCCCTGGTGGGCCGGCCAGGCCCTGTTCGGACAGCTCACCTGGGCCACGGCCCTGCTCACCCTCGCCTACAGCCTGGCGGGGCTGGGCATCGCCGTCGTCAACGACTTCAAGAGCGTCGAAGGGGACCGGGCCCTGGGCCTGCAATCCCTGCCCGTGGTGTTCGGCATCCAGCGGGCCAGCTGGATCAGCGCCGGCATGATCGATCTCTTCCAGCTGGCGATGGTGGCGGTGCTGATCGCCATCGGCCAGCACTTCGCCGCCGTGCTGCTGGTGCTGCTGATCATTCCCCAGATCACGTTCCAGGACATCTGGCTGCTGCGCGATCCGGTCGCCTTCGACGTGAAGTACCAGGCCAGCGCCCAGCCCTTCCTGGTGCTGGGGATGCTTGTCACCGCCCTGGCGATCGGCCACAGTGACCTGATCCGCACCGCTGCGCTGACGGCACCGCTGCCATGACCAGGGTGGGCCTGTCCACGGCCACCACCGGCCCGCGGCAACCCGGTGAGCCCCCGCCCAGGAGGCCTTCGCGACCCTCCGGCTGGCGCCTGCTCGTCCCGGCCCTGGCGGCCACCGCCGCCGGCGGACTCGTCGCCTTGGGGCAGACGACGCTGGTGCGCGGCCTCGACGGGATGCTGCCCGATGCCGGCCGCATCACCAGCTTCAACCGGCCGGGGACGATCACGATCCTCTCCTCCGACGGCCAGGTGGTGCTCAAGAAGGGGCCGGCCACCCGGGAGAAATTGCCCGCCGGCAAGATGCCGCTGCTGATCCAGCGCGCCTTCGTGGCCGCCGAGGACCGGCGCTTCTACCAGCACGACGGCATCGACCTGCTCGGCATCAGCCGCGCCATGCTGCGCAACCTCCAGCAGGGCGCCGTGGAGGAGGGCGCCAGCACGATCACCCAGCAGCTGGCCCGCACCGTGTTCCTGAGCCAGGACCGCACGATCATGCGGAAGCTGAAGGAAGCGGCCCTGGCCGGAAAGATCGAGCGCCAGCTGAGCAAGGCACAGATCCTCGAGCAGTACCTCAACTACGTCTATCTCGGCTCCAGCGCCTACGGCGTCTCCGATGCCGCCTGGATCTACTTCTCCAAACGCCCCGACCAGCTCACCCTGCCGGAGGCGGCGCTGATCGCCGGCCTGCCGCCGGCTCCTTCGGTGTATTCCCCCCTGGTGAATCCGGAGGTGGCGCTGCGGCGGCGCTCGATCGTGCTGCAGCGCATGCGGGAGGCGGGCTTCATCGACGACGCCCAGCTGCAGCGGGCCGATGCCGCCCCGTTGGCGCTGAAGCCGGCGGAGCCGAAGTACTTCTTCAACCCGGCCCCCTGGTACACCAGCTGGCTGGAGCAGGAACTGCCCAAGGTGCTCAGCAAGGAGCAGCTGGAGGTGGGGGGCCTCACGATCCGCAGCGGTCTGAATGCGGCCTGGCAGGCCGAGGCCCAGAAGACGATCGACTCCTACGCCACCGGCAGCATGGAGGGGGCCCTGGTGGCCATGGAGCCGGGCACGGGGCTGGTGCGGGCGATGGTGGGCGGCAAGGACTGGGAGAAGACCCAGTTCAACCGGGCCTCCCAGGCGCTGCGCTCCCCGGGCTCCACCTTCAAGCTCTTCGTCTACCTGACGGCCCTCAAGCTGGGGATGAAGCCGGAGGACACGGTGCTGGATTCGGCCCGTTGCTTCGGCAGCTACTGCCCCAAGAACTTCGGCAACCGCTACATGGGCCGGGTGAGCCTGGCCACGGCCCTGCAGAACTCCCTCAACATCGTGGCGGTGGGGCTGCTCCAGAAGCTGGGCTACGACCCGGTCATCGCCACCGCCAGGAGCCTCGGCATCCACCGGGAGCTGGGGCGCTACCTGTCGATGGCGATCGGCGCCAACGAGCAGACGGTGCTCGACATGACGGCGGCGTACGCGGCCCTGGTGAACCGCGGCGTGTACATCCAGCCACTGCCCTTCGAGGAGATCTACGGACCGGAGGGGGAACTGCTGTGGTCCCGCCGGGCCAACGGCCCGCGCGGCACCCGGGCGGTCAGCAGCGACATCGCCGACGCGATGATCTGGATGCTGCAGCAGGTGGTGCAGGGCGGCACCGGCGGCGGCGCCGCCCTGGCCGACCGGGCAGTGGCCGGCAAGACGGGCACCTCCGAAGGGGGGCGGGATCTCTGGTTCATCGGCTCCATCCCCCAGCTCACCACCGGCGTCTGGCTGGGCTACGACAACAACCGGGAGACGGGCACCACCAGCGTGCTGGCCACCTACGCCTGGCGGACGTTCATGGAACCGGTGACCAAGGGGATGCCGGTGCAGACGTTCCCGCCCAAGCCGAAGCTCACCGGCACCTTCAAGCCGGTCCCCGGCGCGACGTCGACGACCCGCGACGCTCGACCGGAATACAGCGGCAGCGGCGAGAGCCCCCGCTGGCAGCCGCCGGTGCAGGAGCCCAGCCGCACCGCCCCCCCCGAGCGGGAGCCCTCCACCGAACAGCCGCCCACCCAGGGCGAGCCCACCCAGCCGGTGCCGCCCAACAATCCCGTCGCCGCCCCCCGCTCCCGCGACGCGGCCATACCCCCGCCCCCACCGCCGGAACCCGCCGCCCCCCTGCCGCCGCCGCCGCCCGTCGCCGCCCCGCCGCCACCGTCCTGAGCGCCGTCAGGCCAGCTGCGCCGCCCCCGGCCCCCGCAGCAGGGCCGCATAGAAGCCGTCGCCGCCGCCGCACTCCGCCGCGGCGGGGGTGGGCCACCACTGACGTTCTTCCAGCAGGGTCCAGTCCGGATGGGCCGCCAGCAGCGCGGCGATCAGGGCGCCGTTCTCCCGCGGTTCCACCGTGCAGGTGGCGTAGAGCAGCCGGCCGCCGGGGACCAGCAACGGCAGCATCGCCTCCAGGAGCTGGCGCTGCAGGCTCACCAGGCCGTCGATGGCCTCGGGGGTGATCCGCCAGCGGGCATCGGGGTGGCGGGCCAGGGTGCCGAGGCCCGAGCAGGGGGCATCCAGGAGAATCCGATCGAAGCTGCCCTGCCAGTGGGGCTTCAGCTCCCCGAGGTCGGTGGCGTCGGCGGCCAGGGAGCGGATCGTGGTGAGGCCCAGCCGTTCGGCGTTGCGATCCACGCGCCGCAGCCGCGCTTCGGAGCGATCCAGCGCCCACACCTCGCCCCGGTCGCCGATCAGCTCCCCCAGGTGGGTGCTCTTGCCCCCCGGGGCGGCGCAGGCATCGAGGATCCGCTGGCCGGGTCGGGGGTCGAGCAGGGGGGCGATGGCCTGGGCGCTGCGGTCCTGCACGCACCAGAGCCCCTCGCCGTAGCCCGGCAGCTCGCGGGGATCGCCCACCCGCTCCAGCAGGGTGAGGCCATGGGGAGCAGCGGGCAGGGCGCGGGCGGCCACGCCGGCGTCCGCAAACCGCTCCAGCAGCGCTTCCCGGGTGGTACGCAGGCCATTGACCCGCAGGTCGAGGGGAGGCACGGCGTTGCAGGCCAGGGCAAAGGCCTCGGCCCGCTCCGGCGGCAGCCAGTCGAGCAGGCCGGCGGCGAGCCAGGGGGGCAGGGAGCGGCGCACGGCCAGGGCGGCGGCGGGGTCGGCCGGCAGCGCCAGCCCCTCCCAGGGGTCGGGGCCGGGTCCGCTGCCGGCGGGCCGCTCGCGGCACCGCAGCAGGGAGCGCATCAGGCCGTTCACCACGGGCGCCAGCTTGGCCAGGCCGGCGCGCTTGGCCAGCGCCACCGTGGTGCTCACCGCCGCCGCCGCCGGCACCCGGTCGCTGAACAGCAGCTGGTAGAGCCCCACATGCAGCAGCCAGCGCAGGGCCGGGGGCTGGCGCAGGGCGCTCACCTTGCCGAGGGTGTCGATCCAGGCATCCAGCAGCAGCCGCTGGCGGATGGCCCCGTAGGCGATCTCGGTGGCCAGGGCGCGGTCGGCGGGCGAAAGACCACCGCCGGCGCGGACCAGGGAGCCCAGCTCCCGCTCCAGGGCGGCGTCGGCGTAGGCCCCGGCCGCCACCGCCTGCAGCACCTGCCAGGCCAGTTGCCGGGAGGCCAGGCCGGGGACGACGTCGCTGGCGTGAATCGGCGGGCTCCCGGGACGGATCAGTCCTTTGTACAGGAGGACCCGGCCTCCGGCAGGAGCGCGGCGGGCGGATGCCAGCGGTGCCGGGCCAGGGGCAGGCGCCCGTCGGGGGCCACGGCGATCCCCTCGGCCAGCAGCAGCTCCCGCTGCATCCAGTCGCTGCCCTCGCGGCCAGGGCTCATGGCGATGCGCCCCTGGGCGTTCACTACCCGGTGCCACGGCACCGCGGAGGGCAGGGGCAGGCGGCGCAGGGCCCAGCCCACCTGGCGGGCGCAGCCCCAGGCACCGATCATCTCGGCGACCTGGCCGTAGGTGGCCAGCTGGCCGGAGGGGATGTGGGCCACCATCGCGTAGACGCGCTGGTCGAAGGAAAGGGGCGCGGCAGGCGTGGCGGCTTCTGCGGGATGGAAGGACACGGCTGACCGAAACACGGAGCGCAGGCTAGTCGCCATGGCACCAGGACTACGGCCCCAGGGAACTCATCCAACAGATTGCTGTCACCCGAATGACAACAAGGAATCAGGGCAAAGACAATGGCCCTGGGTTCAACGAACTACGGTTCCTTTGTCCATTTCTGACAACGCCCAAAAGACTGCAGTTGTCAGCGCCTCGCCTGAGATCCAACAGTCATGCTTGTCTCCACTTTCGAGCTCCTCTTCAAGGGAACCACTCCGGCCACTCCGCCTCTGGTGCGGGTCCCCGGCGCCGCACGGGGCATCCTTCAGGGTTACTTCCTGACGATTGCCAACACGTCAACGACCACGTTGACATTTCTGCTGACCTTCAACGCCACCACGCCAGCCCTGAATCTGACGCAGACCGTGCAGGTCACCGACGTGACAGGAGGGAATTCGTTCGGCGATCTCGTCCCAACGGCTGATCCCAATCGCTTCACCCTGAGCGTGAGGGTTCCCGGCAGGGACACGGCCCTGGTGATTCTTCAACCCGACGTCACATTGGCGAATCTTCCGGACACGGTGGAGTTCCGTGGGTTCGTGGAGATCGAGATCACCACCCGGACCTTCCAGGGCCAGACCTTCGATGTGCTGCTGACGCCGGAGCATCGCGGCACGTTCCTGCCCAACAACTTCTCCTTCGCGCCTCCGCCGGCGGCACCCGCCAGCAACAGCGGCAGGGACTTCGACCAGCTGATCGTGGCCCTGCCCACGGCCACCGGCAGTGCGCTGTTCCGCCTGCCATCTCCGGTGCGGGACCTCAAGCCGCTGATCGACAACCCGAATCCGATCCCCTTCCCGGGACGCCCCCTGCCGCCGATCGCCGGTGCGGTGGCGGAACCGGAACTCACGGCCACACTGAACCGTCTCCAGGACGGTCTGAGCCTGATGGCCCGCAGCATCGATTCGCTCTCGGCCGGAACGGCCGGGGCCGACTCCTTCGTGACGCCGGAACCCTGACGGGAATGCGGGTGATTCTGGCGAGCGCACACGACGGCGACGCTCTCCGCCTGCAGGCGGCCTGGGCACCCCAGGCCGTTCTGCTGACCCCGCGCGATCTCTCCCTGCCGGGGTGGCGTCTGGCGATCGCGGAAGCCGGGGAGGGACGCTGGGCCTGCCAGGGGGTGGACAGGCCGGATGGGGCGATCAGCGCGGTGCTGACGCGGCTGGTGCAGGTGGATCCGCTGGAACTCAGCTGGATCCAGCCCGCCCGGCGGCCCTTCATCGCCGTGGAGATGACCGCCTTCCTGCTGGCCTGGCTGGAGGGGCTGCGCTGCCCGGTGATCGATCGGCCCAGCCCGGGCTGCCTCTGCGGCCGCAACTGGGGCTGGGCCCACTGGGCCGACCACGCCTCCGGGCTCGGCATCCCCGTGCGGGATCCGGGCCCGGAGCCGGGCGGAAGCCGGCTGGTGACCGTGGTCGGCGCCACGGTGATCGGGGCAGGGGCTGGCGAGGAGAGGGCGTGGGCGCGCCGCCTCTGCGCGGCGGCCGGACTGGAGATGGCCAGCTTCCGCTTCCGGACAGGGGGGGCGGAAGAGGGGCTTATCCAGGCACGGGTGGGACTGGAGCGGGTGGGAGCGGCGGAAGTGGATGCGCTGCACCGGCTGCTGGACCAGCGGGTGGAGGCCGGATGAGCGTGCTGTTGCTGGGGGCGGTGCACGATCCGGTCCTGCAGGGGGTGGCGGCGGCCCTGCGCCGCCGGGGGGTGGCGCCACGGATCGGACCCTGGAGCGCGGAACTCCGACCGGCGGAGCTGCGGCGCTGGCAGGCGGACATCAGCGCGGTGCTGGTGCGGCCCACCGGTGCGGAGGCGGGCCTCGACGCGGATGCGGAGCATGCCCTGCAGAGCTGGCTGGATCTGACGCCGGCCCTCGTCCTGAACCGCCCTTCGGCGACGGCGATCTGCGCCTCGAAGCCCGCCCAGCTGCGGTGGCTGCGTCGCTGGGGCTGGGAGGTTCCGCCCACCCTGGTCACCACCTCGGCCGCGGAGGCCCTGGCCTTCCGCGAGCGGCACGGGGAGGTGATCGTGAAGGCCGTCGGCAGCAGCCGCAGCCGGGTGCGCCGCTTCGAAGGGGAGAACGACCCGCGGCTGGGGCTGCTGTCCTGGTGTCCGACCCAGTTCCAGCGGCGGATCGCGGGCGTCGACCACCGGGTCCACGTCGTGGGGGAGCGGATCTTCGGCTGCCGGATCGAGAGCGAGGCGGTCGACTACCGCCTGCCGACGTCCGGCTGCGCAGCGCCGCGGCTGGTGCCGCAGCCGCTGCCGGAGGCGGTGGCGGAGCGCTGCCGGGACACCTGCCGGCGGATGGGGCTGGCGCTGGCCGGCATCGACCTGCGGCTGACGCCCGATGGCCGCTGGGTGATCTTCGAGGTGAATGCCATGCCGGGCTTCACGGTGTTCGAGGCCGAAGGCGAGGCGCCGATCTGCGCGGCGGTGGCGGAACTGCTGGCGCTGGCTCCGGTGCTGAAGTGAGGGTCCACCGCCATGCACCGATGCCACTGCTGCCCCGCCGCTTCGAGCGCCTGCGCGCGGTGCTCGATCGCCGCATGGGGGATCTGACGCTGCTGCTGGAGCAGGTGGACAAGCCCCACAACCTCTCGGCGATCCTGCGCAGCTGCGATGCGGTGGGGGTGCTCGAAGCCCATGCCGTCAGCCTCCCGGGGCGCACGCCAACCTTCAACAGCACGGCCCTGGGCAGCCAGAAGTGGGTGGCGCTGCACCGGCACCGGAGCAGCAGCGACGCCATCGCCCAGCTCAAGGCCGGCGGCTTCCGGCTCTACGGCACCCATCTGGGGGCGCAGGCGGTGGACTACCGCGACTGTGACTTCACCGGCCCGACGGCCTTCGTGCTGGGGGCGGAGAAGTGGGGCCTGAGCGAGGAGACGGCCGCGGCGATCGACCAGGCGATCGTGATTCCGATGGTGGGCATGGTGCAGTCGCTCAACGTGTCGGTGGCGACCGCGATCCTGTTGTTCGAGGCGCTGCGGCAGCGGCAGGCGAAGGGCGGCCTGCCGAGCAGGGGCGAAGGGCTGGCGCCGGAGCAGTACGGCCGGCTGCTGTTCGAGTGGGCCTACCCGCAGGTGGCGGACTGGTGCCGCCGCGAGGGGCGCCCCTACCCGGCCCTCAGCCCGGAAGGCGCCATCCTCGAGGAGCTTCCGAGGAACGTGCGGCTTCGCTGTTGAGGGGGCCGCCATCGAAGCGGGAGGCGCCCGGCAGCCAGAGGGTGAACCCCAGGGCCAGGATCTCGAGCAGCAGCTGGCGGCCGCCGAGCAGCACCACCAGCACGGCCACGAAGGCCAGGAACTTCTGGAAGATGCTCCAGACGTCGTCGGGCGTGTTGCCCGCCTTCTGCCAGAGGGCCACGGCCAGGGCCAGCAGGGCCAGATCCAACCACCAGGGCATTGCGTCAAACCCGAATCCTTTAATGCTACGCAAGGCTGCTCACATCCAGCAGGACCCATGGCCAGCATCATCCGGCAGCAGCCGTCCTGGCATCCATGACCACGGGAGGTCTGAGCAGGGGTCTAATCGAAACACTATGCTTCCAGCGATCGGGAGAGACCATGCTGACCCAGTCACTGAACTCCAGCATCTCCCTGCAACACCAGCGAACTGTCACAACCCTTTTGGCCAGACGACTCTGCGTTGATAGCAACTGCACCAGACAACAGGAGATTGAGCAGTGATTCTTTTCGCGACACAGCATTACAAGCCCAGTAATCCCATCAAGATGGGACAGCTGAATGCGTGCCTTGCCCACAACAAGGAACTTGGAATCTTCGACAAGATCACACTTCTGATTGAGGACCTTGACGACGACGCCAATACAGACTCCTGCCAAACCGTGCATCTGGGAAGGAGGTCCAGCTTTTCCGACTTCCTGGAGCTCGTCTCCGCTCCCGAATACAGCGATCATCATATTGTTTTTTCCAATAGTGATTTATTGATGAGCGAAGATATTCTGCAGGCAGCAAAACAGCTCTCGAGTCCCAGCTCTGTCATCGCCTTGACACGCAGAGAACTGGACGGAGAGTTCCCGCCGTTCTACCAGGGTCTGTCCCAGGACACCTGGATCATGAAAGGGCATCCCGTCGACCAACTCCTGCGTGACACCGCCAATCTCGCCCTTGGAATCGCCGGGTGCGAAAACATCTTCACCGCCCAGCTGATCGCCAATGGTTACAATGTATGGAATCCATGTCTGGACATCCGAACGACGCACAACGACCCAAACCCGAACTACAATTACAGAAATTGCAAGCGCTATTATGGCTTTTACGCTTTTCCTGCGCCATGTCACATCCGAGATGTTGAATCTTCGATTCCAGATTATCAATTCGAATTTCAGCCCATATCTTAAGATCAGAAGGAAATATCAACCGAAGTAGTCGAGGCCCTGAGCCCTCCAGGCCTCATAACGCTCCAGCTCCGAGGGAAAGACAAAAGAGTGTTGAATATACCGGGCATCCAGAAGAGCGAACAGCCCCCTGGAAAAGGGGACAAACTCGATGCCCTGGGCTTCTCCCAGCGACTCTTCATTCAGAAGAGACCGGGGCATCTCGACAGGCCGACTGGAGAACGTTTCGCTGAATTTCCGGACATGGACACCCTGAGAATCCAGCGCCAGAATTTTAACGACCATGAATGTTTTCTCGTCGTAGACCATGGAATACAGCCCACCAATGACCCAGACATCATCCAACGGCTGGAAAAGTGCAGCCATCGGTATCTTGCCATGGTCTGAAGTGGGATTGCGGCTATAGCTGTTGGGAAGATGATGTACCCAGGCTTCTTTCGCCACGGTTTTGCCGTGAAGATCAATGGGCACCACGGTCCGCGAACTGAATCCCTTTGGCCTAGCGATGAAGGTCAAGCCTAGTGCAGCCTTTTCCCGTATACCCCCAATGGAGTTATCCGGTGACAGTTCAGGACTGTTGATCAGTTCATGCATCAAGGGCTGATCAAGAAAGTACATTCCCTGATGCGGATTCGGCATGGTCATGAACAGTCCAATGCTTTCCATGAACAACGATGCCTGTTGGCCAAAACCCACCGGATCGCAGTTTTCAGTGCTGACCCACTGACCAGCAGAATCAATCTCAACTCGGTAGAATGACGGCAACAGGCCATGCTCTTTAAGCCCTTCTCTTGCTCTCAACCAATAGGCAATGTTGGAACGGGACAGCAAGATATCATCCTCAGTATACAGAAAGTGCGTGATATCTCCTGACGCCACAAGATCTCGCAGAATGGCATAGTGAGACCACGCCAGAAGATAAGGGTGCCCCAACCCCGTAGGGGTAAAGAACTCAACACTGATCTCAGAAGGAAGACCGACGAGGGCTCTTTCGACTGGCCCGTAATCAGAGCAATTGGTGATGATGTAGACACGCGTTCTTAGCGCGATGCCCACATAGCCACAGATCACCTGCTTGAGATAGCCGATGCGGGAGGCAGCATAGTGAAATGTGATGCAGACGCCCAAGCTGGGAACCAGTGCATCACCAACGGAAATCCTCTGCATGACGACCTCTCTCAGGCGGGTGATTCTGGCACAAGCCTGTCGATAAGCCAGGCTCAGAAAAACCGTTCCATGTGATTCACCAAAGGCGATCAGTCCCGCTGATCAGACAACGGGCCACTCAGCCAGCGCTCCAGTCCCTCACCCAAGAAGGAGAGACCCAGCACCAGCACGAACATGGCCAAACCTGGATAGAGGGCGGTCCACCAGATGCCGGTGGGCAGGGCGGTCAGCGCCTGCTGCAGGTCGCTGCCCCATTCGGGGATCGTTTCGGGCAGGCCGAGACCAAGAAAACCCAGTCCCCCCAGCACCAGCACCGCATCGGCCGCATTGAGGGTGAGCAGCACGGGCACGGAGGTGATCACGTTGCGTAACAGGTAGCGGCGCAGGATCCAGGCGGGGCCGGCCCCCAGGGAGCGGGCCGCTTCGATGAACAGCTCCGCCTTCACCTGAGCCGACTGGTTGCGCACCACCCGGAAGTACTGGGGCACGTAGACCACGCAGAGGGCGGCGGCGGCGTTGGGCAGGCCCCGGCCCAGCAGGAAGGCGAGTACGACCGACAGGAGCAGCACCGGCAGGGTGTACAGGGTGTCCATCACCAGCACCAACAGGCGGTCGACCCCGCCGCCGAGGTAACCGCTCACCATGCCGAGGGGGACGCCGATGGCCAGGGCGAGCACCAGTGCGGTCAGCACCACCTGGAGGGCAACGCTGCTGCCAGAGAGCGTGCGTACGCAGACGTCGCGGCCGAGGCGGTCGGTGCCGCACCAATGGCCGAAGGAGGGCGGTGCGTAGATGGGGTTCTCCAGGCCCGCATTGGGATCGCTCAGCAGGCCCCCGTGCACCAGCAATGGCGTGGACAGGGCGATCAGCCCGTAGACGACCACGATCGCCAGGCCCCAGCGCGCCATCCGCTCCGCGAGGGTGGCGCCTCCGGCCCGGGGGGCCTCCCTGTCGGTATCACCAGCGGAGTTCGGAATCACAAGTGGACGGGCACGGGTGGGATTCGTGCGCATCTGCGCTCAAACGAGCGCAGATCAGGAATCCCGAGGGGTGGAGGATCTCTGGAAGAGTAACGTTGGGGGTTGCCAATGTGGCCGGCGGCCGATATGCGGGGCCACCGATAACTCCGGCAGCCATGAAATCCGGCGGAATTTATGCCTCTGACGGCGCCGACGTCAAGGGATGTCATGAGGTCCGGCACCGACCCGTACTCACCGGGTCCACAGGCAAGGTGGCAGCGATGCCATGGGGTTTCTAGCGAGTCGCAAGAGTGCCAGAGGTGAGCTTGCAGGTAAATTCTCACGCTGGTATAATGTGGCTGACATGCGCCACTCAACTCCAGAGTGCTGACTCCCATCGTGGCCGAGCGTCGTTCAGCCTTCCCGATCAGATGACCAGCGCCCGCCTCCTGATCGTCGACGACGACCCTGAAATGCGCGGCTTCCTCACCTCCGAGCTGGCGGTCGAGGGCTACGAGTGTGAAGAAGCCTCCTGCGGCCAGCAGGCCCTGGGTAGGATCCGCAGTCAGACTTGGGATCTGGTGCTCCTCGACTGGAACCTGCCCGACTTCAGTGGCGTCGAGGTGTGCCGGCGCATGCGCAAAGGGGGCATCTCCACCCCCGTGCTGATGCTGACCGCCCGGGATGAGGTGCAGCAACGGGTGGAGGCGCTCGATTCCGGCGCCGACGACTATCTGATCAAGCCGTTCTCGATCGAGGAACTGCTCGCCCGGGTGCGGGCCCGCCTGCGTCGCAGCGGCATTGATGAACAGGAAGGCGGCCTGCTGCGGATGGCCGATCTGGAGGTGAATCCCGCCAGCCGGGAAGTGGCGCGGGGCGGAGAGTCGATTCACCTCACGGCCAAGGAGTTTGATCTGCTGATGCATCTGCTGCGCCACCCCAATCAGGTGCAGGAGCGGCGGGCCATCCTCGATGCGCTCTGGGGTGAGAACTGGCTGGGCGACGACAATCTCCTTGATGTCTATGTCCGCTACCTGCGCCGCAAGCTCGAGCCGGCCGGCCAGCCCACCCTGATCCAGACGGTGCGCGGCGTCGGCTTCATGCTGAAGGAAGGGCCACCACGCTGAGGATGGCGGAGGCCACCTCCCAGTCGCGGCTGCTGATTGTCGAGGATGACCAGCGCATGCGCTCGTTCCTTGTCGGGGAACTCAACTGCGAGGGCTACAACGTCACCGAGGCCGAAGACGGCCAGGGAGCACTGATGCACCTGAGGGACGCCAGCACCGATCTGGTGCTGCTCGATTGGACGCTGCCCGATTTCAGCGGTGTCGAGATCTGCCGGCGACTGCGCTCCAGCGGTGACATCACCCCCGTGCTGATGCTCACCTGCCACGACGACATCCGCGACCGTGTTGAAGCGCTCGATTCGGGGGCCGACGATTACATCCTCAAACCCTTTTCGATCGAGGAGCTGCTGGCCCGCATCCGCGCCCAGCTGCGGCGCACCGCCTACTGGCGCGGTGTGGCCGAATCCGATCTGCTGCGTTGCGCCGACCTCACGGTGAATACCGCCACCCGGGAGGTGATGAGGGCGGGCCAGGCGATTTCCCTCTCGGTGCGCGAATACGATCTGCTCCTCTGCCTGCTGCGCGGCACCGGACGGGTGGTGGAGCGGGAGGAGATCCTGCGCGAGGTGTGGGGCGAAAACCACTTCGGCGACGAGAACCTGCTGGGCGTCTACATCCGTTACCTGCGCCGCAAGATCGAGCCGGAGGGGCTTCCCACCCTGATCCAGACGGTGCGCGGCGTGGGCTTCATGCTGCGTGAAGGGGAGCCGCGCCCTTGAGGCGCAGCTGGAAATCGGCTCCCCCCTCCGGCCCATCGGCCACCAAGACGCTGCCTCCCATCGCCTCCATCAGCGCCCTGACCACCGCCAGACCCACCCCACTGCCGGGGATGGCACCGGTGTGGCGACCCCGGCCGAAGCGCTCGAAAATCAGCGATCTCTCGCTGTCGGGAACGCCGGGGCCGGCATCAATCACGTGCACCACCACCCGATCGAGGCTGGCATCGAGCCGCAGCTGAATCGGGCCACCGCTGGGATCGTATTTCTGAGCGTTCTCAATCAGATTCCCCAGGCACTGCTCGAAGCGTTCAGCATCCCCGAGCGCGAAGGTGCGTGAGCTCTGGGTGGCGCCGGGGCAGATCCGCAGGCGGCCGTGGCAGCGGGAGCGCAGCCGCTCCGCCACCCGCTCGATCGCCTGGGCCACATCGAACGGCTCGAAGGGCATCAGGGTGCGGTTGGCATCGATGCGGGTGAGGGCCAACAAATCGCTCACCAGCTTCCCCATCCGGCCCGCCTCCTCCTCGATCAGCTCCACCTGGGCGGCCTCCTCCTCCGAGAGCCCGTGGGAGCGGCGCCGCAGGCGGCCGGCGTAGTTGCGGATCAGGCTGATAGGGGTGCGCAGCTCATGGCTCACGCCGTTGGCGAAGCCCCGCTGGCGCTCCCAGGAGGCCGAGAGGCGATCAAGCAGATCGTTGAAGGCCAGCGCGATGGGGGCCAACTCCCGGGGCTGGGCGGCCACCGACACCCGCTGACTGTCGAGGGTGTCGGAACTGATCGTCTGCATGCGCAAGCCGAGATCGTGGAGCGGCAAAAGGCCCCGCACCAGCACAGGCCGGAGCAGCAGGCCCGTGAACAGGGTGGCCACACCGGCCGCCGCCGTCAGAAGAATCAGCAGCAGACGCTGCTGCACCAGTTTCTGGGTGATGTCCTCCAGGAAACGCACGCGTACCGAGCTGGCGCCCAACTGGATCTGCTGCGTGCTGGTGAGGAAGGTGAGGTCCCCCACCCGCACCACGGCCACCTGATCAAGCCCAGCCCTGAGGTCCGGCAGGCGGGAGAGGGGTACGCCGGTGGGGATGGAGAACAGGCGGATCTGGCCGGCGGCGCCATAGGGCACGCCCTGGTCGGTCTCGACCCAGCCCAGGAAGTTGGGGCTGATCAGTCGGTCCAGGATGTCGCTGATCGCCGCGAGGCTCTGGGGCACGGGCCGTCGCGCCAGGAGCACCTGGCGCACGCTGGCCGCGGTGGCACGGTGCTGGCTGCGCCGTTCCTGGCTGGCCAGCAGGGCCGTGGCCCCGATCAGCAGTGCATACCCCCCCAGCACGGCCAGCAGGCTCAGGCCCAGCAGCCGCCGACGCATCGAAAAAGCCTGGGAAGGCCCACGGAAAGCCCTCATGACCCGAGAAAAGACCGATAGCTTCATTAGAGAATCATTAGACCTCGGCAAGTTCCAGCGCCAATTCGATCCTAGTGGACTATGAAAAAATCCCATTTCGGCCATTCTCGGTTGGATGGCTTGTATCCAGGAACTCAGACAGGGCAGTGGATCCGCCGCTTCGGGATACACCGGGTCCAACGCAGCACCGGCAGGAGGCCGGCATGGACGCCGGCCAGCACTTTGCATAAAATGATAGGAGTTGAAAGCCCTGAAGCTTTTCCCATGAACATCTCCCCCAAAACCAAACTGGCGCTGATGCGCAGCCTGCGCGAGAAGAAATCGAAGGTGGCCCAGGGCTTCACCCTCATCGAGCTCATGATCGTGGTGGCTATCGTGGGCATCCTTTCGGCAGTGGCTCTGCCCAACTTCCTCGGTGCACGCGCTGCGGCCGATGCCGGTGCGAAGGTTGGAGAGGCACTTGGCCTCGCCAAGGAATGCTCCACCTTCATCGCCTCCGGGGGCGTGGGCGTCCAGCCCGCCAACTGCGCCACCGGTGCCGACAGAACGATCGTCAGGAGCTTCACAGCCGGTGCTGCAGGCGTGCGTTGCCTCACCGATACCTCCATCACTACCGATGCCGTCGTCACCGTCACGGTCACCGGCGCCACGAACGCCACCAACATCGGCGCCATCAGCTGCGCCTTCAGCTGAACCTGAGGATCAGTTACGGCCTGATGGCCATGGGGCGGGGGGAAACCTCCGCCTTTTTTATGCTGAGCAGGTCATGCTGCCTGACATTGAATTGTGCCCCTAGAAAAATGATCTGGAAGTAAGCTTCGAGGTCATCCCCCCATTGCGGAAAGACATTCAGGCCCTGCCAGCCTGACAGCGGTGAAGATGAATCTTCCAATCCACCTACCACGACCATCCATGGCCGATGAAGCATCTTCCCCTGCTAAGGATCGCTCCAAGGCCACCGAACTCTATCTTCAGGCGAAGGATCATTTCGAGGCCAAGCGGTATCGAGATGCCATCCGAAGCCTCTCCGTCCTTCGATCCGATCACGTCTATGGCCTGAAAGCCAATGCGAATATCGGCAGCTGCCTCCTGATGCTGGGGCTGCCCCGTCCCGCTCTGCTGTTTCTCGATCGCGCGCTGCGGCAGGATCCCGAATTCCTCCCAGCCCTAGTGAGCCGCCTCAAGGCACTCGGGCTGGAGCAGCGTCACGAGGAGGTGCTTGAACTCGCTGAGCGCCTTGTAGTGCGTTGCCCCCGGGAGGAGGAAGTGGTGGTCTGGAGTCTCTGGGTGGCTTCCCTGCGTGCGACCGCTTGCGAGGCGCGTGCGCTGGAGGTGGTGGGGCGCTGGCTGAGCCGGCTGCCCCAAAGCCTGGCAGGGCATTTGCAGGAAGCGGAACTTCTCTCGGATCGGGGAGATAACGAACAGGCTGTGAACAGCCTTGCCAAAGCCCTTCGTATCGAACCCAATTCAGAGAAGGTTTTCTCGCACCTGAGCGTTGTGATGATCCGAATGAGGCGCCATGAGGCGGCCCTTCAGTATGTCGAAAAGGCATTGGAGTTCGATCCAGAATCGTTCATCTACCACTGCCGCCGGGCGAGGATCCTGCATCTGATTGCCGACTGGAGAGGCGCCGCGTCTTCCTACGCAAAGGTGGCGTCGCTGCGTCCAGGCTCCGCCATCTACAAGCTCAATCATCATCTGATGCTGCCGGGCATTCCTGCAAGCCGAGATGAGATTGAGGAAGCACGCCGGCGCTTCCTCAATGGGCTCTCGCTGGTTGAGTGCGATCCGGGGCTGAGGCTTGACATCCGTGATGAGGCGATCCCGCACACCTTCGAGCTCGCTTATCACAACCAGAACGACCGCCGATTGCTGGAGCGCTACATGGACCTGATGCGCGGGCTCAGCGAGCCATTACTCCAGGGCGTGCGCCAACGCCATGCCGCCGTTGGACAAGCCCAGCCGAGGCACGGGGGTGAGCGGCTGCGGATCGGCTTTCTCTCCCGGTACTTCTCCGGCCACAGCAATGCGATCGCCTTCTCCGGCCTGATCCGCCATCTCGATCGCAAGAGCTTCGAGGTGGTTCTGATCCACACGGCAGATTCAAAGCAAGACGCGGTCCGTGACGGCCTCGATGCCATCTGCGAACGAGTCATCCAGTTGTCCTCCGATTTTGCCGACGCCTACCAAACGCTGCTGTCAGCGGAGCTAGACATCCTTTTCTTCACCGATTTCGGCATGAATTCCTATGAGTTCATTCTGCCATTTCTTTGTACGGCACCCATCCAGATCACTGGCTGGGGAATTCCCCATACATCAGGTATCCGTGAGATTGACTACTACATCTCCGTCGCGGATCTGGAGCCGGCCGGTGCGGAAGAGCACTACACCGAAACACTGATCAGGCTTCCCGGTGGCCTACCGTGCCACTTCGAGGACGCAGGCCTGAGTCTCACACCGTTGCCCCGTGAGTACTTCTTTCTTCCTCCAGGCGACACCCTGGTGGGCTGTCTGCAGGGCCTGCAAAAGCTACATCCCGATTTTGATCTGCTGCTGGAGAAGATTGCCCAAGAGAATCCGGAGGTTGGCTTTGTGTTTGTGGAAGACTCGATTCCATCGAGAACCAGACTCTTTCTGGAGCGGCTCGCAAGGAACGCTCCCACGGCAAGGGAGCGCTGCATCCCGTTGGCCTTCATGGGACGCGCCGAGTACCACGCCCTCTGCAACTGTCTCGATCTGCTACTCGATCCCATTTACTATGGCTCCGGGATCACCTTTTTCGAGGCCTGTTTTGTCGGCACTCCCATCGTCACCCTGGAAGGCTCGAATCTGCGCTCCCGCGTCGTTGCCAGCGGCTACCGCGAAATGGGCATTGACGATCCGCCGATCGCCGCGAGCGAAGCGGACTATGTCCGGCTGGTGAGCGAGCTCTGCAACGATCCTGAGCGTCGCCAAAAGCTGAAAGCCTCGATTCTCGCCAACAACCATCGGATCTTCAACCGAATGGATTACATTCGCCATTTTGAAACCTTTTGCCTACAGGCTGTGAGCGCTCACCGCCAGGGTGGCTCCCTTCAGAGCAGCTCCCTCTCTGATGCCTGCCTATCCTTTCCTTCACAGAGCTTGAATCCATGACCGACGGAATGACCAGCATCCTACTCAACACCGTCGTTAACGCTTCGGCCAGACGCCTCAATACAATGCTGGCGGCGATGGCTTCTCCCGCTCGTTACCTAGAGATCGGTGTCGAGACTGGTCACACCTTCTTCCAAGTCTCCGCAACCTACAAGACCGCCGTCGATCCCCATTTCCTTTTCGACAAGGAAACCGCGCCGCAGGATGCCTCGATCGAGTACTACGAGATCCCAAGCGACAGTTTTTTCTGCGATGTCAAAAGAGACTTAAAATACGATCTCATCTTCCTCGATGGCCTGCATACCTGGGAGCAGACCTATCGCGATTTCTGCAACGCGCTGCTCCTCACCCATGATCGATCTGTCATCCTTCTGGATGATATCTTTCCCAGCGATGTCTTCTCCTGCAACCGCGATCAAGTGGAGGCCATCATGATGCGTCAGTTCATGACCAAGGATCCCAGCAATGCCTGGCATGGTGATACCTACAAGATAATCCCAATGATCCAGGCGTTCCACCCACTTCTCAGCTATTGCACCATCGTCACCGATGGAAATCCCCAGGCCCTTGTTTGGCGCTCCCCACGGCCCTCCATTGAATCGCCGATCCCCCCTTCCATGGGCGCACTGAACATCCCGGCACTGGATTATCTGTGGTTTCTACGTAACCAGGATTGCTACAACGTGATGAATGAGAAAGAGGCCCTGGCCATTGTCATCGATTCACTGGGGTTAGGCTGATCGCCAAGTGGGGGCAGATCCCTAAGTGGCGCCTCCTTAGAAACCCAAACGGCAGCTCAGCCGGAAGATACAGATAGGTCTTGTAATTGGCTCAGCCTGTCTGGATGACTGCGAACAGTAATCTACCACGCTAAACAACAGCAAGTAGACGCGCCATCGAGCCGACAACAAATCCCATTCTAGCTGGTCATATCATCTCTTTCGGAAAAGATAGTTTGGATTTCGTGCTATAATCTCATACCTTTCATCACGCTCAATTTCTCTGGCAAGCCGGTTAACATCCCAGTCAGTACCGTCCCCAGAGTCGTCAAACAAAACAAAGCCCCCTGGAATCAGATACATGTCTGTATTCATGAAATCTCGCTTGGCAAACTCGTACTGATGGTTGCCATCAATAAAGCAAAATGCTATATCGCCTCCGAGCTTAATGCTCCTATTAAAGACATCGTTGGTAGTTGAAGAAGCCCCCCAGAGGTCAAAGAAATCATCTGAAAGCTGCTCAATAGTAAACGGAATGTTTCCAGGCAAGAAGCTTGACACATTCTTCATATACAGATCTTTGACAAAGTGCTTGTATTCGTCATGAGTAAGAAGGCTGCTTCCGCCCAAGGTCATACCGAGCTTCTGTCCCTCAAACTCCCACTTGTCGCAGGTGATTATACGATTATTCTTGTGATACTTCTTCAGATAATGCCCAATCAGTATGGTTGAGAGCCCACAGAATGAACCTATTTCCAGAACGGGTGCGTTACTATCTAGATGCATAGCCACAAATTCAAAAGCTCTCTCATTCCCTTGGTGTGTCATTCTTGGCACTGCAAGTCTTAACCAGTCAACGAACTGCTCTCGTTCGGGAACGCTTACATCTCTGTACCTATAGTCGATGGACATATTATCTGTTGTCTCTTTATCTATACTAAATGAGTCCGATAATGCAGCCCTGTTCGGAACTCCGTCTGTCCAGCTTGACTGACCAAGGCACTTCATGGCGCTGTTAAAATCAACCAATGGATATCGATATGGCTGGCTTAACACAGAGTTGATAAGTTTAGCCGCCTCAGAATGCAGGTCTGGCATGCTAGTTCTGAAATCTCCAGCACCTACGTCAAGAAGTTTCAGCGAAATAGAATCACTAACAAACAGCAGGAATCCTGAGATCACACAGACCTGACGTGAATAACGTCTAGCGATATAATGGATCGTCTCATCTGACAAAAAGAAGACATGCTGGCCGTGAAAGCCAGCCAGATAGGACCATGATGGGTCAGGATCAGCCATGATTTCTGTCTGAACAACAACAATCGATGGATTAGATGCAAATATCGAATCCAACATTTCGGATGGTCGGTCAAAATGCTCGATTACCTCACAAAGATTTATAATATCAAATCCAGATGGATCATCCACCTGAAAGCCGGTCGAGAGTCTGGGCTCGGAATAGCTATCTAATCCCCAGGCATCGTGCCCCACATCGCGCAGCAGCCTGACCAATAATCCTGATCCACAACCGTAATCGAGCAAGCGCAAGGCGGGAGCATCTAGGGCACTGACCAACCAATTAAGAAACGCTGCATTGATGATCGAACGGGTCACCGAACCGGTGTCGAAACGCTCATTCTCTGGGGAATAGGCCTCTGCGAGCCAGTAGGGAGACTCAGTCTGCATTGCCCGGCAAGCAGAACACTGGAAATATTGAACGTCGTGGCGCCTTAGCAACTGCTTGCGGAAGACAGGTGTAAGGACTTCGCCACAGAGACGACAATGCATTGGGCTGGTCGACGATGCTCTTGTGAGACTTGGTGAGTCATGAAGTTTGTTAGGAACAGCTGTAAGCGCAAAGAGCATACGTTCCTCAAAAGCATGCTTGTCACGTATGTGCTCTACTGGGGCCTTTACGATGAACTCAGTGCTGATAAACAACTTATCAATTTGTCGATTAAAGACTGCATGCTCGCAGATACATCGTCCCTGCTGCAGCTCATCCCTGAAGTAATGAATATTCTTGACTGCCTCAAAGTTGTAGATCCCGATGCCTCCAAAAGCGCTCTTAACAGGGATTAGCCGTTGTTGTTGCAGTTCTCCCAGTGACTTCTGCTTGAGTACAATATTGGCAAAGAAGTAGTCATCATAGCTTTGCGCATCGTTATCATTTATGAATTGATGAAGCTGCTCCCAGCAGTTGCTTTCAACCCATCCTTCGGCACGAAGTGCATGAATATCGTAATAGAATGGTGCTGATGCCGGGAATATACCATTGGCACTTCCTTCGGCAACCCTACTGCATTCCTTGATGAACTGTATTGGAGAGATTGAAGATCCAATTTCCGAGTCTAGGTCAACAGGAATGTAAATGTGGGTTGATTGCTCTTGATTGGCGCAACCATCAATATCATCAGCTATCCTCTCAATGAGGCGGTCTCTGCAAAATGCTAGTCTTGCTTCTCTTATGGGATATAGGGAGTCAAGGTCTCCTAGTGGCAAGACGTAAATGCTTTGGCTTATTGATTCTAGCCTTAGTAAAATCTCTCTGGTCTGGTCCGACGAATTGTTTTCGGCTATTATGAGAGATGCGCTTTCGACGCCGGGTTGCTCGGCTATTCCAATGAGACTGGAAATATTCATTTGTATAGTGGCCGCACAGTCTCTTGCTAAGCCTGCGAAATGGAGATGCATACTTCTGCGATAGTGTTGTTTTGAATGAATTCCTCTTCTGCCAGCTTGCGAGTCTCAGAGGATGAAGCCTGACTTAGAGTATATTCAACGTCAGCCACTTACTGGCACCCAAAGAGGATTGGACCGTTGAATTGATCCAGTATCAATTAGAACATTAATCGCATCCATCTGCCGATGCAAGAATAGTGTGGGTTTGTCTTCACTAGATTACCAAGCTCGTCCCCCCGTCGCCCATCAGGCCTCATAGAGTAGTACATAGATACCCAGCGCTGATTTAGAGATTATCCAAGGTGCTCTGGCCTTAGCTCCCAGCATGGGGTTTGGCCGGTGTTATCTCCCCCTCCCTCTGCCGGAACCACTGTTGCCGCATCCGAGCTCGATCTGATCAGTTCCCTGCAGGCGATACCGGATACCCACATGCGGCGCGAGGTCCGCATTTCGTCTTGGTACATGCTGTTGGTGGCAGTGCTCGGCTTCCTGATCGGTTGCCAGAGCCTCCGGGATCTGGAGCGGTTTGTTCGCCGTCACCACGGCGCGCTCTGTCCCGTTGCAGCCAGATTGACGCCACCCATCAACCTGATTGACACGGGACAGCGGGCATGGTGAGCCTTGGCCATGTGGCCCTCGATGGCACCAAGGTGCAGGCCAATGCCTCCAAGCGAAAAGCCATGAGTCATGAGCGGATGCTCAAGGCGGAGAAGCAGCTGGGAAAGGAGATCAACGCCTTGATGCGTAAGGCCAAGATCCTGGATGCACAGGAAGACCGGCCCTACGGCAAGGGCAACCGCAACAGTGATCTATAAAGGAGCTTAGGCGCTGGCAGGACCGGTTGGCCAGGATCCGCCAGGCCCGCTTGGAGATGGAAGCGGAAACCGCTGCGGCAGCGGGGCGTCAACGACTTGAGGAAGCGGAGAAAGCCAGAACCAAAGCGGCGGCTGCCCAGGAATCGAATGCAACGGCAGCTGAGCAGGCCGAGCAGACCAAGAAAGCTGAGGCGGCAGCAGCCAAGGACCGCGAGGGAGAAAGCTATCGAGGCCGCAGATCAGGCCGGTGTCGAACCACCGGATCTAGAGCCACTGGCGGCTGACGAGATGGCCAGACGTGGCCTGGCCAGGAAGGCCGACGGAACGCCGACCGACAAGACCAAGCGCAACTTCACGGATCCCGACAGCCACCTGATGCAATCCGGCAGCACCTAACTGCAGGGCTACAACTGCCAGCTGGCTGGCGACAGCGACAACGAGGTGATCGTGGCGGTGGGGTTGAGCAACCAACCGCCGGACGTGGAACACCTGGAGCCGATCCTGGAGCGCATCGCGACCAGAGCCGCTGCCTTGCCGGAGGTGATGACCTTTGATGCGGGCTGCTGGAGCGAGGACTACGCCAAGACCTGCGCCGTTCAGGGCATTGACGCCTACATCGCCACCGGCCGGCTGCAGGACGGTCAGCCACCGCCTCCGAAACGCGGCCCGCTGCCCAAGGACGCCGACGCCAAAACCCGCATGGCCCGCAAGCTCCGCATCAAGAAAGGATCCAAGATTTTTGCCCAGCACAAGGCGATCGTGGAACCGGTGAATGGACAGATCAAGGAAGCACGCGGCTTGCGCCGCTTTCTGCTGCGCGGCCTGGAGAAGGTGAACGGCGAGTGGCATCTGATCTCCGCCACGCACAACCTGCTCAAGTTGTTCAGGTTCCAGCGATCACAGCAGCAGGCACTGGCGGCTGCAGCGGGATGAGGGGCAGTGGCTCTGGCCAGAGAAGCCAGGGGGGACGGAGGACCCGATTCAACGGCACGCACAGCAGAAGAACAGAGCCGCAGAGATTCAGCACAGGAGTGGCGTTCGCCGTGAAAGGCGGGCAGCCGCTCTATGTGCAAGAAACTCCTAGTGCGTCTGGAACGCTGGCAGGCCTAAACGATTCAGGGCAGCCCCTGATCGGCCAGCCGTCGCATCCGTTGATCGGCAGTGAGCAGGAGTCCATCTTCCCAACGGGCCACGGCCCAGATCACCCAGAGCTTCCTGGCTCAGACTGCGCTTCTGGGCACGAGCCCGGCGCTGCAACCTTCGCTGCGGGGGATCCGGGGGGTCGCGGATCTGCAGGGGAGCCAAGACAGGTTGAGGCGGTCGAGGTTGCCCCCTCACCCCCCTGCCCCCACCCTCGCCTCTGTCTCAACCCGTTGCATGCCACCCCCTGCAGGCTCGAACTCCTGCCGCAGCTGCAGGCGCAGCAGGCCGTCCGGCTCGAGGGCGGCCGCCAGCCCCGGGTCGGCGAGCCCATCAAGCAGCACCCGGTTCTGGGCCGCTGCGGCGCTTGGTTCGCCGTGCAGCCCGAAGGCCGGACCGCAGCGCATCAGCACCCGGCCCCGCCAGATGGCGCTCGGGGCACTGCCCACCGTGTAGGTGATCGGGCCGGTGGGAGTCTGTAGCTGCAGCACGGGATCCCGGCCCCCCAACCCGCAGGCGGCCCCAACTCCCAGGGCGAGATCCACCCGGGTGGCCCGCTGCAGGTCGCCCCGCAGCAGGGCCAGCACCCGCTTCTGCTGGCCCCGTTCCCGCAGCTGCCGCACCATCCGGTCGACCCGGCGGCCATCGGCCACCAGTGCCTGCAGCACCACACCCCACACCAGCAGCCCCAGGCAGGCTGCCACCAGCAGTTCCACCAGCGAAAACCCGCCCACCCTCAGCCTGGGACGCAATGACGACATGCCACAACTCCTGTTCATCGGGATAGGGCGGCTCAGGACTGGGGATCCGGCAGGCAGCCGCCCGGCCCCTGCCGCCCCAGGCGGGTCACCCCGAGGGGCAGGGCCACCACCACACAGCGCACCAGATCGGTGCCCTCGGTGCTCAGCAGCACGGTGCCGCCGTCGATGATCAGCCCGTTGCTGGTGAAGCGCACCGCCGCCGGCAGGTTGTGGCTGACTGTCACATCCAGCCCACCGACCCCCTCCCCCAGCTCCAGGGCCGCCCCCTCGCAGGCCGGCAGGTTGCCGGCCTGGGGCTCCCGCCAGCCCGTGGCCTCCAGGCTCAGGGCACAGGGCTGGCCGCTGCGCAGGGCGGCATCCCGTCCCCGCTCCAGCCCCACCATCACCCGGCGGCTGGCCCCCTCCAGCCGGGCCAGGGCCAGCTCGCGGCTGGCGGAGCTGAACCCCAGCTGGGCCAGCAGTCCCACCAGCACCAGCGTCAGCAGGGTTTCCGGCAGGGTGAAGCCCCCCGGCTCAGATCGGGCCACCGCCCCCTCCCTGCAGAAGTCCGCAGCGCCCGAGGGCCGCCGGCGCGTACAGCCGCTGGCGCGGTTCGGCCTCGCCATCCACCGCCAGCCGCAGCACCACCCCGTCGCCGCTGGGGGACACCTCCAGCTGGCGCGCCAGCCCCGGGGCCAGGGGCTCGGCCGCCAGGGCCTGCAGCAGCTGGGCTGCCGCCGTGGTGCAGTCGCCGGCGGAAGGGGCCAGGGCGCGCAGGGAGGCTTCGGCCCGCGCCAGCGCCACCTCCGCCTGCTCGAGCCGTTCCTGCTGGCGCTGCTCGGCCACGGCCGCGGCGCCCGCCAGGGCCCAGAGCTGGAGGGAGGATCCCGCCGCGGCGGTGAACAGCACCGATCCTGTCAGCAGTTCGATCAGGCTCATGGCCCCACCCCCCGCAGACCCACCAGCCGCACATCGGTGATCTGCGGCTGGGGCTGGGTCGGTGGCTGGGCCGGCGCCAGCTGCACCGTGAAGGCCCCCTGCCGCGCCGGCTGGCCCCCGCCGGCGTCCAGCTCCAGCAGCAGTTCGGCCGGCTGCAGCTCCGGGCGCCAGGCGACCAGGCGGTAGGAGCTCCCCTGCACCTGGCCCTGCCGCAGGGCCGCGATCGCCTGGGCCGGAGCGCAGACCAGGCCCTGGACGTCCCACTGCGGCAGTGGCAGCGCCAGCAGGCAGGGATGGCTGCGGTGCAGCTCCGCCAGCAGTTGCTGGCCCGCCGAGGCCAGTCGGTCCTCCGCCCGGCGCTGCTGCTGCTCCCGGATCCCCTGCAGGCGCAGCTGCAGGCTGGCGGTGTGGGCCGAAAGACTCCCCAGCAGCAGCACCAGGGACGCCCCCATGGCCAGGGGCAGGGCGAATCCCCGCTCCCCGGATCGGTGGCGGTGCAACGAGGGCATGGCGATGACAGCGAACGCCTTTTCAGGCTTCCCCCATGGGGTCACGGGCTACCGCCGACCTAAAGTAAGGAATCCTTGATTCCGGACAAAGCCGGCGGCGTTCATGGTCTTGGCCAAGCGCACCAGCAAGAACCAGCTCACCTTGCCCAAGGCCGTGGTGGAGGCCGTGGGGATCGCTGACTACTACGACGTGGCGACCGAGAACGGTCGCATCGTGCTCACCCCCGTCCACCCGAATGCGGCCTCCCAGGTTCGATCCCGCCTGGAGGAGCTGGGAATCACGGAAGCGGATGTGGCCGCCGCGGTGGCATGGTCCCGCCAGGCGTGACGATCCGCGTTGTTCTCGACACGAATGTGCTGGTCTCGGCGCTGTTGTTTGAGAACGGCCGCTTGGCCTGGCTGCGCCGGACCTGGCAGAGCGCCGCCATCACACCGGTGCTGACCGAATCCTCAGCCCGCGAACTGATCCGGGTGCTCGCCTACCCCAAGTTTCGGCTCACGAGGGCCGACGTTGATCAGCTGCTGGCGGATGTGCTGCCATGGTGTGAAACCCATGCCGGCTCCCTCAAGCCTTGTCAGATCCAGGTTCGCGACCCGAAAGATCAGGTGTTTCTCGACCTGGCCCTGGCGGCTGGCGTGCCGGTCCTCGTCAGCGGCGATGGCGATCTGCTCGCCCTGAAGAACCAGCTGCACCCCTTGTTGATCCTGGCGCCGGCAGAGTTTCAGATCTGGCTGGATAACCCCTGATCCGGGCTTCGGCTGTCAGTGTTGCCATGGGAAAAACGCACCAGCGGCCCATGAACGATCGCCGGCACAGGGACACCCGCGATGAGGTCGACAGCATCGTCAATCGCCACCAGCTGGACTATTCCCTCAGCCAGCTGCGACTGGTGGGGCTGGTGCTGCTGGTGCTGGAGCTGAGCACCCTGCTGCTGGCGGGCAGCTTCGCCAGCGTCGAGGCTCCCGCCGGCCGGCTCAACGGACTGATCGGCCTCTCCCCCGCCCTGCCGCTGCTGCCGGTGGGCTTCGGCCTCTATCTCATCGGTGGCGGCTATCGACGTCACCGCCGCGAACAACCCTGGACCGGAGCGCTGCACGGGGCCCTGCTGCCCCTGGGGCTGATCCTGCTGCTGCTGCTGCCGGCAGTGACGATCCATGACGCCGCCACCCTGGTCAGCCAGGGGCAGCTGGCGCCGCTCCCCCCGATGCAGCAGCACCTGCTCAACCCCGTGCGCCTGATCACCACCCTGCTGCTGCAGGGGGTCACCGGCGCCGGGCTGGTGGTGATGCAGCTCCGCGGCCGGCGCCAGATGCGGCGGGTGGGCCTCACCCCGGCCCTGTTCTTCCGCACCGACGCCACCGGGCCCGTGCAGCAGCACCGGCGCCGCTCGACGGACTAGGTAAGCGTGGTGGGCAGGGCGGAATCGCGCGATCGGCTGGGGGACGTTGAGGCGCAGCCAGGGGGATGTTGAGGCGCGGCCAGCATGATGTCCAGATCTGTACATCCTGTACAGAATCCGTTTGGGGCTGCAAAAGGGTGAGGCCACTCGCTGCACGAAAGGGCGCGGAGCCTTCCGATTCAGGCCCGGCACGCCGCTTCAGAGCCGGCTCACTGATTCAGCTTCAGCACCGCCATGAAGGCCTCCTGGGGCACCTCCACCCGGCCCATGGCCTTCATGCGCTTCTTGCCCTTGGCCTGCTTCTTGAGCAGCTTCTTCTTGCGGGAGATGTCACCGCCGTAGCACTTGGCCAGCACGTCCTTGCGGATGGCGCTGATGCTCTCGCTGGCGATGATGCGGCTGCCGATCGAGGCCTGGATGGGAATCTTGAACTGCTGCCGGGGAATCAGCTCCTTGAGCTTCTCCACCAGGCCCTTGCCGACGTTGTAGGCCTTGTCGCGGTGCACGATGGTGGTGAGGGGATCGGCCTTCTCGCCGTTGATCAGCACGTCAAGGCGCACCAGCTCATTTTTGCGATAGCCGATCAGGCTGTACTCCATCGAGGCGTAGCCCTTGGTGCGGCTCTTCATCTGATCGAAGAAATCGGTCACCACCTCCGCCAGCGGCATCTCGTAGTGCAGCGTCACCCGATCGGTGGTGATGTATTTCATGTCGATGAACTCACCGCGCCGCTCCTGGCACAGCTCCATCAGGGCGCCGTTGTACACATTGGGGGTGTAGATCTCCAGCTTCACATAGGGCTCCTCGATCGATTCCCGCTTCTGGGGATCAGGCAGGGTGGCGGGGTTGTCCACCATCAGGGTGCTGCCGTCGATCATGTTCACCTGGTAGATCACCGACGGCGCGGTGACGATCAGATCGAGGTCGTATTCGCGCTCCAGCCGCTCCTGCACGATCTCCATGTGCAGCAGGCCGAGGAAGCCGCAGCGGAAGCCGAAACCCATGGCGCTGCTGGTCTCCGGCTCGTACTGCAGCGCCGCATCGGAGAGCTGCAGCTTGTCGAGGGCCTCGCGCAGGTCGGGGTATTGATCGGCGTCGGTGGGGAACAGGCCGCAGAACACCATCGGCGTGGCCTCGGCGTAGCCGGGCAGAGGTTCGCTCGCCGGGTTCGCCGCCAGGGTGATGGTGTCGCCGACGCGGGCATCGGCCACCGCCTTGATCGAGGCGGACAGGTAGCCCACCTCACCGGCATGGAGGCTCTCCACCTGGCGCTGGTCCGGCGCCATCACCCCCACCTCATCGAGCTCCACCACCTTGCCGCTGGCCATCAGCAGCACCTTGTCCTTGCGGGCGATCACACCGCTGATCACCCGGAAGTAGACGATCACGCCCCGGTAGGGGTCGTAGTAGGAGTCGAAGATCAGGGCCCGCAGCGGTTCGTCGGCCTGGTCCGGCGGCGCCGGCACCCGATCCACCACCGCCTGCAGGATCTCCGGCACCCCCAGGCCGGTCTTGGCGGAGCAGTTGATGGCCGTGGAGGTGTCGAGACCGATGATCGCCTCGATCTCCGCCTTGATCCGGTCGGGGTCGGCCCCGGGCAGGTCGATCTTGTTGAGCACCGGAATGATCTCCAGATCGTTCTCCAGCGCCAGGTACACGTTGGCCAGCGTCTGGGCCTCCACCCCCTGGCTGGCATCCACCACCAGCAGGGCGCCCTCGCAGGCCAGCAGGCTGCGGCTCACCTCGTAGGAGAAATCGACGTGGCCCGGCGTGTCGATCAGGTTGAGGATGTAGGTCTGGCCGTCGGCCGCCTTGTACTCCATGCGGGCGGCCTGGAGCTTGATCGTGATGCCCCGCTCCCGCTCCAGCTCCATGTTGTCCAGGAACTGGGCCTGCATGTCCCGGGCGGCCACGGTGCCGGTGTCCTGCAGCAGGCGGTCGGCCAGGGTCGATTTCCCGTGGTCGATGTGGGCGATGATGCAGAAGTTACGGATCCGCTGGGCGGGAACGTCGGTCATGGGGTGGGATCAGGCCGGCGCCCGATCACTCAGGCCGCCACGTAAGAAGCTGGAGCGATCCTAGGGACGTCCCCTGGCCAGCCCCCGGCCCGGAAGGCCCCGGCCTCCCTAAGCTTGGCTGAAAGACCCCCTGCATCCACCATGACCACCGACACCGCCAGCCCCGAGAGCACGGCGTCCGCCGTCGAGGCCGACCCCCGCGCCCTGACGATCGAGAACGTGGAGCGGGTGCTCGACGAGCTGCGCCCCTACCTGATGGCCGATGGCGGCAACGTGGAGATCGTCGAGATCGACGGCCCGGTGGTGAAGGTACGCCTGCAGGGTGCCTGCGGTTCCTGCCCCAGCAGCACCATGACCCTGAAGATGGGCATCGAGCGCAAGCTGCGCGAAGCGATCCCCGAAGTCAACGAAGTGGTGCAGGTGCTCTGAACCCTGCCCGAGCAACCCAGCAAGCGCCCCCCATCCGGGGGCTTTTTTATGGCGGATTGTCAGCGTTCTCTTCCGATCCCCCCAGCCGATTGCCTCACGGTTCTCAAGCCTCCCGGGTGATCCGGTCGTACGTTGAAGGGGCAGCAGAAGTGCTGCGGCGAATGGGGTTCCTGTCCACGTCGGAGGAGGCTTGGAGCGATGACGGGTCGGCTGCTGCTGCTGACGCTGGCGGGCTCCCGCCGGCCCCGCGATGCCCGGGGCTTCATGGTCGCCTGCTTTCTGATCATCATGGCTGTGCTCCTGGGGGGCTGGCCATAGCGAACCGCTCCAGCATGGCGGAGCTGGCTTCGGCTTACCAGAGCCAGGCCCGGGATGCCCGGGCCGCCGCCGACATCGGCATGACGGCGGTGGTGAGTGAGCTGAACCGCCACCGCAACCGCCAGCTGCTGGTCAACGCCTGCCTGCTTGAGACGTCCACGCCCGCCGCCATCGCCGTCAACAACGCCGTCAAGGTGCCTGATGGCCGGGCTTTCGCCAACGTGGGCACCACCTTCCCCACCGCCGGCTCCCTCCCCACCGCCCAGACGATCAACATCGGCGACGGCTCCCAGCAGCGCTGGCGGCTGGTGGATGTGGACTGCTCCGGCGCCACCGTCGCCATCGTGCGCCAGGGCACCCTGGCCAACCCCATGACCGGGGTCGCGGCCGTGCCCCCCAGCGCCGGCCAGCTCACCCTCACCGTGCGCGGCTTCGCCCTGCGCGGCGGCTCCGTCGTGGCCGCCAGCACGCTGCAGGAGACGCTGGAGGTGGTGCCCAAGTGCCTCGACCGCAGCCTGCGCGGCCTGGGGAACAGCTTCGGCAATGACATCCGCCGCTGCACCCTGGCCCCGGGCTTCGGCTTTGTGGCCGGCGCCGCCGACGACAACACCGGCGATCTGGTGATTTCCGGCGGCGCCTACAACCTCAACGTCGATCCGGTCACCTGCATCGCCTCCTTTGCCGGGGGCTGCGTCGACGGCCTGGCCCACACCAGCGTCAACGTGGTGGACGTCAACCTGCCGCCACCGCTGCCCACCGCCAACGCCACCTGCCGCAGCGCCTCGCCCCCGGCCAGCTGCAACGTGACCGTGAGCAGCGACCTGACCCTGGCCAGCCGCAACTTCGCCAGCTGGCCCGCCCCCTGTAACACGCTCTGCACCCGCGAGGACGAGAACGGCGGCGCCTCACCCCCCGGCACGTTCCAGACCATCTCCTGCAGCCTCAACCGCCTCAGCACCGGCAACAACGTCGAACTGTTCTTCGACACCAGCGGCAGCACCGCCGCCAGCACGATCCCGGTGCGGCTGCACTTCCCCAACGCCTCCACCAGCGCTCAGAAGAGCGTCACCCGGGGGAACGGCTCCTCCGGCATCTTCCAGTGCGATTCCGATGCCGGTGCCATCACCTGCTCCACCAGCACCCAGGGCGCCCCCCGCGCCGCCGACCTGGCCCTGTTCGGTTGCAGCCCGGGAGCCCCCGCCCCGTGCGGGGCCCAGTTCCTGGATCTCGGCAACGGCAACGGCGCCTCCCAGAGCATGTTCCTCTACTTCCCCCTCGGCAACATCGAGATGGGCGGCACCCCGGACTTCAAGGGGGTGATCTGGACCAACAACTTCCGCGCCAACGGCAACATCAGCGTCACGATCTCCCCGAGCGATCTGGAGAGCGTCTGCGGGCTGATGAAGTTCTGCGGCGGCGACGACTCCCTCTATGAGTCCTTTGCGATCGATTACGTCACCAGGGCCGTCAGACGTCTCACTTACTCCTGAGCCACCGTGAAACCCTTCCATCCCACCGCCCTCCCCCCGCCCCGCCGCAGCCACGACGCCGGCTTCTCCCTGGTGGAATTGATGGTGGCGTCGGTGCTGCTGGTGCTGGCCCTCACCGGCACCTCGGTGCTGTTCGTGGAATCCAACCGCTCCTCGGCGGCGGCGGAGACGCGCTACCGCCAGCAGGCCCTGGTGGACACCGATCTGGCCCGGGTGCGGCGGCTCAACGATCGCTACACCTGCAGCACCGGCATCTGCACCAGCCTGGGCAGCGTGGAGCTGGGCAAGAACGACTTCTTCCCGCCGCCCGCCTCCTCGGCCGCCAACGGCAACAGCAGCGGCGAACTGCTGCGCCGGGTCACCCTCGTGCCCACCACCGTCGCCTGGTGCCCCTGATGAACAAACGCCCCTCCAATGCCGGCTTCACCATGATCGAGCTCGTCGTGGTGGTGGTGATCCTGGGCATCCTCGGCGCCGTCGGGCTCAGCGCCTCCGGCAATGAATGGCGGCGGGAGCGGGTCAATGCGGTGGCCACCGAACTGGCGGGCTGGCTGGAGGCGGTGCGGCGCACCTCCCTGAAGGGCAATGCCTGCCAGGTGACCATCAGCGGCGGCACCTTGGCCGGCGGCGCCACCCTCGCCACCGCTTCCGAGCTGATCGCCGGCAGCGCCATCGCCAACCCGACCATCGCCAACAACTGCCTCACCGGCCAGCCGATGCAGATCAGCGAAACCCTCGGCTCGTCCACCTACACGATCGCCCCGGGCGGCGCCACCAGCTTCAAGTTCACCCCCCGGGGAACGGTCAACGCCGCGGCCGCCGACGCCCAGCTCACCGCGCCGGTGGTGATCCAGATCTCCCTGGCCGGCAGCGGCGGGCCGATGCGCTGCGTACGCATCTCCGAAGGCCTCGGCCTGATCAGTGTGGGCGCCAGCAATTCCAGCGGCGGCACCTGCCCGGACAGCAGCTACGGAGGCACCCTCTGACGCCATGAACCACCCCCGCTCCCACCTTCAGCGCGAATGCCAGCACCAGCGGCGGCGTCCCCGGCACCGGGGCTTCACCATGGTCGAACTGCTGATCACCTCGGTGATCATGGGCGTGATCTTCGCCACCGGCAGCAACGTGATGGTGACCCAGATCCGGGTGTCCTCCCAGCAGGAATCGCTGCGGCGGCTGCAGGACCACTGGGGCCGCATCAACCACCTGCTCGACAGCGAGATCACCGAATCGGCCTCGGCCACGGCCGTCCCCGGCACGTCCCTCACCCTCACCCTCGCGGGCGGTCAGACGATCACCTACGCCTACGACGGCGGCACCCGGACCAAGACCCGGACGGGCCCACCGATCAACGACAACGGCACCCTGAACCTCACCGGCGGCACGGCCAACGTGACGTCGGTGCTGCTCAACAACGTCGACGCCTTCTCGCCCACTCTCAACAACAGCCGCGAACCGGCCTACACCCTGGCCCTGAGCGACGGGCTGGGGGCGTCGTTCACGGGGCTGTCGAGCTCCAGCCGCTCCCGCACCTCCAGCTTCCCCTGACCGCCGCCCCCATGCGTGCCCGCCCCCCGGCCCCGTGGCCGGCGCTCCTGCTGCCGTTCCTGCTGCTGCCGGGGTGCCGGCGGCCCACGGTGGAGGTGAGCCAGAGCCAGCGGGCCGCCTGCCGCGGCGAGGCCGAAAGTGCCGCCACCCCCGAGGATGCGCTGCGGCGCAACCCCGACTGCCTGGCCGCCGCGCTGCGGGACCGCAACGGGGCCCCCGCGCCGGCGCCGGCCCCGTCCGGAGCGCCGGTGGTGGCGGCGCCACCCGCCCCGGCGCCCATTGATCGCTACCGCTACTGCCGGGTGCACCAGGAGGATGTGCAGGCCGCTTCGGCCCGGCTGACGAACGCCGCCAAGCCCTGGATGGTGGCCCAGAAGCGCTACGCCCCCGGCAGCGAGGAGTACCGCGAGGCCCAGCAGGCCTACGACGCGGCCGTGGCGGAGCTGGAGCGGCTGCTGCCCGCCGAAATCCGCAACGGCATGGATCTGCTGCCCACCGCCGCCGAGGCCTACAGCCGCTGCGATCGTCAGGTGATCGAAGGAACCGCCGGTCCGTAGAGCTAAGGGTCAGGGCTGATCGCCTGGTGGCTCAGGCCCAGGGCGGCGGCGACCCTGACCAGCGCCTGGTCGGCGGTGGCGAGGACCAACACCTCCCGGCTGGCGATGGCCAGGTGAAGGGCATCCCCACCGCGCAGCGGCAGGCTCCCCAACTCCTGCAACCATCGCCTGGCCTGCAGGAAATCGGTGCCCCGCGGTTCCAGCAATCGCAGGCGCTCGCGGCGGAAACACTCGAATTCAGCGTGAATGGCCCCGGCACGGTCTTCGGTGAGAGCACCTCGGCGCACGCAGAGGGCCACCACAGCGGCGAACTCCACAAGCACCCAGTGGCTGATCCAGAGGGGCGCAGGGCCCTGGCTGAAAAGCCACTGCTCCGCCGCAGGGAAACCGGCGTCGTTCAGGAACAGCGACAGCAGCACGCAGGTGTCGACATAGGTTCCCACCATCGGGTCCCGGCGTCGGGGCGTCATCCCCGATCCCGCCGCAGCTCATCGACGAGGGCCACCGCGTTCCCCGCGAAGGGGGGCTGGTGGTCGTGGAACCGCCGCAGCCGCTCCGGCCATGACAGAGGACCTTCCTCCCCTGGGGCAGGACTTTCCCGCACCAGACGGGCCACAGGCTGGCCGCGGCGGGTGATCACCACCTCGTCCCCCATCTCGACCGCATCCAGAAGGGCGGAAAGCTGCGATTTCGCCTCAGCCAGACCAACGGAACGCATGGTCAGGTGGTCAGATGGTCCGCCAACTTTAGGGCCGGTATCCACCTGGGACGCCGGTCCGTAGGCTGCCCCCAAGACGATTGGCCCTCCCGTGCTGGATCAGCGCCTGCTGCGCAACGACCCGACGCTGATCACCGGCCCCCTGGCGCGGCGCGGCATGGCCACCGACCTCTCCGGCCTGCGCCAGCTGGCCATCGAGGCCCGCGACCTGGAGCAGCGGCGCAGTGAGCTGCAGGCGGAGGGCAACCGCATCGGCAAGGAGGTGGGCGAGCGGATCCGGGCCGGCGCCGCCCCGGGCGGCGAGGAGGTGAAGGAGCTGCGGGAGCAGGGCAACCGCATCAAGCGGCAGGTGGGGGAGCTGGAGGAACAGGAGAAGGGAATCGAGGCCCAGCTGCTGGAGCAGCTGATGGTGCTGCCCAACCTGCCCTCGCCCCTCTGCCCCAGCGGCCGCAGCGAGGCCGACAACGTGGAGGTGAAGCGCTGGGGCACGCCGCGCGTCGCCGCCGCAAGCGAGGAGCTCCAGGAGCACTGGCAGATCGCCGAACGGCTCGGCATCGTCGACACCGAGCGCTCGGTGCGCATCGCCCAGAGCCGTTTTGTCACCCTGCTGGGCCAGGGCGCCCGGCTGGAGCGGGCCCTGATCAGCTTCATGCTCGATCGCCACGGCCAGCGGGGCTACACCGAGGTGCTGCCGCCGGTGCTGGTGAACACCGCCAGCCTCACCGGCTCCGGCCAGCTGCCCAAGTTCGCCGAGGAGAGCTTCCGCTGCGCCGACGACGACCTCTGGCTCACCCCCACCGCCGAGGTGCCGGTCACGTCCCTGCATCGCGGCGAGGTGCTGGGCGCCGAGCAGCTGCCGCTGAAGTACGCCGCCTACACCCCCTGTTTCCGCCGCGAGGCCGGCTCCTACGGCCGTGACACCCGCGGCCTGATCCGCCTGCACCAGTTCAACAAGGTGGAGCTCTACTGGTTCGTGGCCCCGGAGGACTCCGAGGCGGCCCACGAGCAGCTCACCCTCGATGCGGAGGCGATCCTGGAGGCCCTCGAGCTGCCCTACCGCCGCATCGAGCTGTGCACGGGCGATCTGGGCTTCTCCGCCGCCCGCACCTACGACCTGGAGGTGTGGCTGGCGGGCGCCGGCACCTACCGGGAGATCTCCAGCTGCAGCACCTGCGGCGATTTCCAGGCCCGGCGGGCCTCGATCCGCTGCCGCGACGGCAAGACCACCCGCCTGCTCCACACCCTCAACGGCAGCGGCCTGGCCGTGGGCCGCACCATGGCCGCCCTGCTGGAGGCGGGCCAGCAGCCGGATGGCAGCGTCAGGCTGCCGGCGGCGTTGGTGCCTTACTTCGGGGTCGAGCGGATCGGGGCTGACTGAGGGAAGGGCCGGGGAGGCCTCCCAGCCGCTGCAGCAGCGGTGCCTTGGTGGCCACGACCGCGGCCGTGATGGCCTGAATCCTGTCGATCTGGGCCTGCGGTTCGGTGATCACCTGGTTGTCGTGGCTGAGCAGCTGCACCTCCAGCTCCTGCAGCCAGAGACGCACGCAGCTGCTCAGCATCGGCTCCTCCAGCCGGTCCTGCAGCGCCTTGTGGATCAATGCCTCCAGGACGGAGAAAGGAACGGCGGCCGCCGCGGCCGGCAAGGCCAGCTGGGTGTAGGAACGCCCCTCCTGCATGCGGTCCAGCAGCACCTGGTTGAGACGCTGAACAGGTGCCGCCGCCGTTGCCCCTGCGGGACCCCGGTCGAAGCCGATGCTCCCCGCCTCGAGCAACAGCGCCAGCATGACGACGAGCTCGCCTTGGCCCTGTTGGCCTGAGCTCAGCAGGGACGCCATCGACCTCGGAGCCTCCGCAAGGGCCGCGATCACGGGTCCGTAGGCCTTCGGATCGCCCTGGATCTCCCCGAAGCTGGCGCGGAAGTGAAGCGTGTCCCGGGGCGTGGGCAGCCATTCGGCCTGGGGCAGCAGCAGCCGAAACGACAGCGAGGCCAGGCGCTGGCCCCATTCCTGCTGGGTGAGCCGCACCTGCCCCCGGACCAGGAGATCCCTCCGAAACGCCTTGTTGGTGGCCAGATCAATCAGGAGCTCACGGGCCACGGGCCTGGCTTCGCGCACCGCCAGGTCCCGCACGGGTGGCGGCAGGAGTTCAACCATGGACTCGGAGTAGGTGGCCGAACCGAGAAAGGAAAGCTTGTGCCTGTCGCAGCGCGCCAGCATCTCCGAGACGTACAGCGGCGACCAGCCGGCATTGGCGAATTCACCGCAGAGATAATCCACAGGCGCGAACTGCAACGACTGCAACTCTCTGCGCAACCCCGGCAAGGCCGACCCCAGGGGAGAAGGCTGGGATTCCTCACCGAGAAGCTGGTTCAGAAGGCCGGCGGAGTCACGAAAGCAACGGCCCAGTTCCCCCGGCCTGGCCGTCGGAAGTTCGAGAGCCAGAAGCTGCTGAAAGCCGCTGCGGGCCAGCCAGCCCGGATAGGCGTTGTAGGAGCAGTAGAACAGACCCCCGGGACGCAGGGAGGCCGCCGCCACCGACAGCAGGGCGCTCTGAACCGGCTCGGTGACCCAGGTCGCGATGCCGTGGGCCGCCACGTAATGACAGCCACCGGCTGGCCATGGCCATGGCTCCGCGGAGCCGGCCAGCTCCAGAAAGTCGGCCTCAACGATGGCCACATTCGTCAGCCCGGCGCGGCGCACCAGATCGAGGCCGTGGGCCACATGATCCGGATGGAAGTCGACGCCATGGAAGCGACCCTCCGGATAGAGGGCGGCCAGCATCACCAGGGAGAAACCCGTGCCGCAACCGAGGTCGAGGTAGGTGAACGGCTCTCCCTCGGACTCCCTTGGTGGCAGATGCCCCTTAAGCAGGGCCGCGAAATCAAGCCAGCTGGGGCTCAGTTCTCGATAGAACGCACTCGTGTACGACGTCGAGGAGTGATAACCATGGTCCCAGGAGGCCTGGCCCAAATCAGTGGATGCTCTCGGCGGCCCCAGAGTAGAGAGTGAGTGTGCGCGTCACCACATCGGTGGAGCCTGGGACACTCAGACCGAGATCGAGGCTGACCCAGGTGCAATCCGCGGAGACGGTGGGTGTGAACGTGGACACATTGCTCAGGACCCTGCTGCCGGTGGCGTCTGTGGTTGTCAACAAGCCATTGGCATCCACCTGGGGGCCATCACGCAACAGCTCGTTGCCACTGCGGTAGTACCTGACGATGTCGTAGGTGATGGTGTTCGAACCTGCGGTCTGAATCGGAATCAGCAGCCGCAGGTCGGTGGAGGCGGCGGCCGGGGAGCAGACGGAAGGATCCTGCGGCTTGCATGGGCTATCCGGCAGGGTGGCGGTGGTGCGTGGGTTGGCACCGCCGCGCAGCAGGCAGGCCTCACCCACTTCCACTTTCAACAGATCGGAGAGCCGCCGGAAATTGCGGTTGACCGTGGTGAGGGCATAGACACGGTCGGCGATGCGGATCTGATGCACGGCCAACACGGCCACCGACCCCAGGGCGATGGCGGTGAGCACGCTGCCGATGAGCAGCTCGACCAGGGTGAACCCATGGCTGGATCTCCTGCGGTTCACGGCGGGTCGCATCAGGTTCGCTCCCATCAGGTTCTCTCCCATACCGTGCAGGTCTGGGTGACGTCGCCGGTGGTGTTGTTGATGCCGGTGCTCAACGTTCCGAAGGAGATTCGCACGCAACGCAGTGGCAGTTGGTTGTTCACGGAAATCTTGACGACCGCCTCGACACCATTGGCCACCACACCCCCTCGGGGGGTGAACGTGAGGGATGTCGCTGAATTCGGTGTGTAGGTCACTGCGACGTTGTAGGTGCGGTTGCCATCGGTGGTTGGAAGGGCCAGGTTGGCCTCCGGGGTGCAGCGGGCATTGGTGGCGACGTTCTGCAGGGAGGCGAAGGTGGAGCCGGGCGCCACGTTGGTTCCGGTGGTGAACTGCACCACGCAGGGGCCGAAGGCGCCGGATCGCCCGGAGACGCCCTCCAGCCAGCCCATCAGTTCGGCGACGGCGCCATTGGCCTGGTCTCGGCGCAGAAACACCTGCGAAGAAGCGAAAGCGACAGAACCGAGGATGCCGATGACCGCCACGGTGACCATCAGTTCCACCACCGTGAAGGCCTTGACTTGGCTCCGCCGAGGCAGGGCGGAAGGACGGTGTTTCACGGGCAGAAGTAGGCCATCTGGGGAATGATGTTTTCCACCCTAGTGACACGGTTATTGCTGTTGTTATCGGTAAATGTCACCCGGAGGATGCGCTCGGGCTGGATCGCCGTGGTGCGGGTGGCGTTGACGGGCTGTGGCAGTGCATCAATGGCCGTCTGGAAAGGGGTCAGAAAGGCCGTGTTGTTGGCACAGAGCTGCTCAACGGCGATCGGCTCCGATGAACTGGTTGTATTAGGGAAATTGGCCGTTGTCGAGGCAAGGTCAACCTGGGGGAAGTAGTAGCGATCATCCAGGGGATTATTGGTGGCACAGGGCTGGGTGTTGCCGCTGACCACACCGAATGTGGTGGGAATGGTGGTCGTGCAGACCCCTGAACAACAGGTATACCTGCGGGCCAGGGTCTTGATCTGACGTAGGTTGTCGTCGATCGAAGCCTGCATCACCACCTGCTGCTGCGTGGAGATGGTTCGCCGGTTGATGCTGTTGAACACCAGGGCCGTGGAGCCGACCACAATCACCAGCATGACCGTGAGCACCAGGGGCTCGACAATGCCGATGCCCTGCTCTGCGGGCGAGGATCGACGGGTTCGTGGTCGGCACTGCATCTGCATCGGCCTAATTGAGAGAGAACCCTTTGCGCGCCGCCGTTGGCGAGCGAGCCACCCAATCGATGCCTTCCCAGCCGATGTAACTCACATCAGCTGAGTTGGAGACTCCGACCAGCTGGGTGAGGCTGGAGGACGCCGAGGGCGGAACCCGGAAATGGTTCTGGCCGCCCGCCAGGATCGTGCGCACCCAGATCCGGCCACCGAAATTCCAGCTGTCGTCCTGGGCCAGCTCCGCCGGCGTCAATCCGGGCAGGCTGCCGCAGCCGTTGACACAGAAGGAAACCAACCCCCAGGGGAGGTAGAACCAGGCCCCGGCAATGCGGGAGCGGTTCGCCGCCGAAGCCGAGGAGTCGGCACCGATGATGATCACCTGATTGCAGGGCTGATTGGTGCGTCCCGCATCGATACAGGTATTGTCTGGAGAAGTGTCCCTACCGAAGATGTTGAACCTGTCGTATTCAGCCACTGGGTTAAAGACGTTCTCGGAAACCAGCGTCTTGCAGTTCTCGACTGGCGCCACATTGAGGAAAGGCGGCTGGCCGCCGCCTCGGCCTGCGCTACAGGACACATTCGACATCGTTCCGCCCCGCACGAGGTTGATCAGGGGATCGGCCGCGGTGATGCCTCGGGAGTCGGTGGAGCGGTTGTAATAGAAGCTGACGGAATGGTCTGTGGTGTCAACCCAGAGGTTGTTACCCAACGCTTGAAGGTCGATGGTGGGACCAAGGCAATGAAAGCCTCCGGAGAAGGACGTGGTGACAGGAAATAAGGCGCTGTACTCGCACCAATTGAGGTATTCGGGATCGTCACCGGTCGTTGAGCTTTTGATGGCAACATCATCGATTTCGACGGTGCGCAGCCGATTGTTTGTGGATTGGCTGGAGGTGATGTAGTCAACATTCGCCTTGAGGCGAAACTTGACGAAGTGACTGAATCGATTGGCGGCTGGATCGTAGGCCGCTGCAGGGAAAGCAATACGGCAGGTGTAGGTGCCACCGGAATTGCTGCAGTTCGGCCCCGATGACACAGAACCACCAGCGCTGATGGTAGCGAGCTGCACCCAGCCACTGTTCGTTTGGACCGGTTGATCGGTTGTGATCCCACCAGCGAAACTGTAGTCAATCTTTAGGGCTGATTGATTACTGAAGTTTCCCGTACCTGTAGTCCTGAACGTAAACTCAAGCACTGGTGTTTTAAGAGCATAGAGATTGACTGCTCTGGCAATGGCTGGTGCAGGATTGCTTGGATTCGCTGCTGTTCCCGTCAGGTTATTCCAGTTTGTAGTAGAAGTACGCCGGAAAGTCACCGCACCGCTCTGGAGGAGCAGTTCACCACCACCGCTTGAGCGCGAGCTCGTTTGCCAGATGGATGGCCAGCGAGGCGTGCTGTTGGCGGTGTAGCCCGACAGGCTGTTGGAGGCGAAATCGTCACCGATCCCTCCGGTTACCGGACCGGGCCTGGAGATCACCGCCCAGGTATGGATATCGGAACCCGAACCATCAAAGACAGAGGCGCAGGCATTGCCGGGGAGATATCTGGTGTTGCAGTACTCAAGGAAGGGCCCAGGGGTGACCTGATTGACCCCTGTCGCACCGTTGGAGCGAAGCCAGATGTTGACATTGCTGTCGCTGGATAGGGCATTGATCTGAGGGTAATCGCCCGGATTCGCTGAGGTGACCGTCTGCTTGCTGACGGTGTCAGGGTTATCACCCGCTGTCCAGTTGTAGGTGTACTTACTGGCAATGCTGGGCAGCCCCGCCGAAAGGAAGAGCGGGACGATCGGAATACAGGAGGCCGCGCGACCCTGGATCGATGCCTCGTTACCAAGGGCCTGGGACAAGGGCGAGAGGGAGGCTGGCGGGCAGACGTTGGGTGTGGTGGTGCCGGTGAATACCGAGTAATAGGTGACGAGGGTGTTCCCGCTGGTATCCCCGGGGATGATCTCCGCGGATGTGTTGCAGGGGCTGGGGACGGTTCGACATCCCACCTGAATGTTGCTGACGACCCGCTTGGTGTTGCGATCCCAGACGTAGGTGGGGTCATCGATGATGCCGAGAATGGCACCGATATTCACCACCTGCCCGGCGGAGTTTCGCTTGGTGTAGCGATCGTTGGCGGCCTGAGAAAGGAAGCGTCCGCCGTTGATGCCGGTGATCATGCCGAATTCAATGCCACAGAAGCGACTGTCGGCTCCAAGATCCCCGGCGGCAGAAGCTCCCGTGGGGGAACCTCCGGAGGCATTGCTACCGAAGGAACCACCACAGCATTTCGGCACCACCTCGAATTCCTTGGTGATCGTGGACGTGGAGAACGTGCCATCGGGTCGGTACAACCGACCTTCCACCGTGACGGCAATGTATCCGGTATGGGTGCCTGGTCGAAGCGCCCCTCCGCCATCAGGATCATCCAGGTTCAGAAGACTGTTGAACCTGGTCCCCGTCGGGATGGTGCCGGCCTGGCTCAGGGCCGTGCCATCGGCGGCGAAGGTGCGATAGACGGCGCGACGATCCGTGCTGCCGTTGTCGCCTGCTGAGTAGCGGATACTCCGCAGCACGAACTGACGCGTTCCCTGGTTGACCTGGTCGACGTTCTCCAGATTCCGGAATTCACCATTGGCATAATTGACGGCTCTGGCGGAGGGCATGCCATCAGCGTTCGCACCGGGTCGCACATTGGTGGTGGAGACACATGGACTCCGCAGATCCATGTTTGTGGTGGACCACTGGTTGGGAGGTGTGCTCCCGGCAACGAGCAATTGCCTGTTCTCCGGCTGGTTGAACGTGGCGATGATCTGATCGGCTCCGGCTTCCGCCACCTGCTGGGCATCGCGGCTCTCGCCACTTCCCAGCGAGGCCAGATTGGAGCCGTTGACGATCGCCACCAGGCCCAGGGTTCCGACCAGCAGCGCCAGGATCACCAGCACGCCGGCGAGCATGGTGGATCCCGCTTGCGGCTCGTTTCGAGCCGAACTGGTTAACAGATGAAGCAGCAGCCTGGCTTTGGTGAGCCGGGAATGAAGGGGCAGTCCGTTTTTCACTCGGTTGCGCAACTTCATCGCTGCACGCTCGCTTCCACAAGGTTGTTTAGAAAACGTTAGCAACGATTCCTGCCGTTGCCTCTGCCCTCTCTGGGTCGGGTCCACCCGACGGGTGTTGAGGTTCGATCTCTCCATCGCGGCGCCGAAGCATCCCTGAAGCGTGAACCCAACCATAGTCTGGGGTCCCCCCCTCAGCTAAGAATCAGCGAAAGGCGGCTGGTCAGAAGTCTTAGGGTTTCCTCAGACTTCGAAATTGCCGCGCGTCTGCAGGGTCTGGTCGAAGTACTGGTCGAGCATGGTCCCAGGCAGCAGCGGGCCGTCGCTGAACGCCAGGCCGACGAGCGTGTTGTAGCTGCGGCTGTTCACCCACTGGACCCGCGCCGGCAGGGAGACGCTCTGGTGCTTCTCGTAGTCGCTGATGTCGAGCAGCACCTCCTCATCGGCCGTGACCTCGAGGGATCCCCGCCGCACCACACAGGCGCCCGTGCGGCTCACATCCCCCACCGTCACATAGACGGTGCGGCCGGTGGACAGCCGGATGCTGGCGGAGACGCCGCCGGGAAGGGCGTGGCGCAGGGAGGTGCGCAGCTCCTGAGGCTCTTCACCGGCTGGTTGTGCAGCTGTCGGTTGCTCACCGGCTGGTTGCCCACCGATCTGTTGCTCGGCCATGCAGGCAGACCCGCCCATCGATGGGGTCATGCTATCCCTCCTATCCGGCGGCGCCAGCGTCCCGGTGCCGGGGCGGTTCCCGCAGAATGGGGCCAACGGAGGCTGGCAACGGAATGGGTGTACTGACGGCGCTGGCGATCCTGGCGGGCCTGATCGTGGTGCACGAGGCCGGCCACTTCTTCGCCGCCACCTGGCAGGGCATCCGGGTCAGCGGTTTCTCGATCGGCTTCGGTCCCGCCCTGATCCAGCGGCGGCGCCGCGGCGTGCTGTTCGCCCTGCGGGCCATCCCCCTAGGCGGGTTCGTGGCCTTCCCCGATGACGAGGACGACAGCACCATCGCCGCCGACGATCCCGACCTGATGGGCAACCGGCCCCTGCCCCAGCGGGCCCTGGTGATCGCCGCCGGCGTGATCGCCAATCTGTTGCTCGCCTGGAGCGTGCTGCTGGCCCAGGGGCTGGTGCTCGGCATCCCCTCGGGCTTCAGCACCACCCCCGGGGTGGTGGTGGCCGCCGTGCAGCCCGGCCAGGCGGCCGCCGGCTCCGGCCTGCAGCCGGGGGATCGCATCGTGGCGGTCGACGGCACCCCCCTGGCCGGTGGCCAGGACGCGGTGATGGCCCTGGTGGAGCGCATCAAGGACGCCCCCGGCCGCACCCTGCGCCTGCAGGCCGACCGCAACGGCACCCTCCTGCAACTGCCCCTCACCCCCACCGACAGCGGCGGCATCGGCCGCATCGGCGCCCAGCTGCAGCCGAACGGCACCGAATCCTTCCGCCCGCCCACCAGCCCGCTGGAGCCGATCCAGCAGGCCAACCACGACTTCCTGGCGCTGACCCGCCGCACCGTGGAGGGCTTCGGCACCCTGATCACCCACTTCGGCGAAACTGCACCCCAGGTGTCGGGCCCCGTGAAGATCGTCGAGATGGGGGCCTCCCTGGCCAGCCAGGGGGGCAGCAGCCTGTTCCTGTTCACCGCCCTGATCTCGATCAACCTGGCGGTGCTCAACGCCCTGCCCCTGCCCCTGCTGGATGGCGGCCAGTTCGCCCTGCTGCTGCTCGAGGGGGTGCGGGGCCGGCCCCTGGCCGACCGCTACCAGATGGCCTTCATGCAGTCGGGCTTCGTCTTCCTGGTGGGCCTTTCGCTGGTGCTGATCGTCAAGGACACCAGCCAGCTGCCCGCCATCCAGCAGCTGCTCAGCCGCTGAGGTGCCCCGCTTCCCCAGCCCCCGCACCCGGGCGCCGCTGATCCTCGAGCGGCTCGGCGTCCTCTACCCGGAGGCCACCTGCTCCCTCGACTGGCGCACCCCCTTCGAGCTCCTGGTGGCCACCATGCTCTCGGCCCAGTGCACCGATGAGCGCGTCAACAAGGTGACCCCGGCCCTGTTCGAGCGCTTCCCCGATGCGGCCGCCGCCGCCGCCGTCGAGAGCGACGCCGTCGAGCCCTACGTGCAGTCGACCGGCTTCTACCGCAACAAGGCGAAGCACATCGTGGCCGCCTCCCGGCTGCTGATGGAACGCCACGGGGGCGCCGTGCCGGCGTCGATGGAGGAACTGCTGCCCCTGCCGGGGGTGGCCCGCAAGACCGCCAACGTGGTGCTGGCCCACGCCTTCGGCATCAACGCCGGCGTCACCGTCGACACCCACGTGAAGCGGCTGGCCAACCGCCTGGGCCTCACCCGCCACGCCGACCCGAAGAAGATCGAACCCGACCTGATGAAGCTGGTGCCGCGGCCCCAGTGGGAAAACCTCTCGATCCGGCTGATCTTCCATGGCCGGGCCGTCTGCGTGGCCCGCAAGCCCCGCTGCGCCGGCTGCGGCCTGGCCGATCTCTGCCCCAGCCATCCGGGCCCCTGACCCAGGTCGGCCTGGGTGGATGGGGAGGGCCAGACGTTAGGATGGCGGGCTGAAGTTTCCCCCCTGTCCGGCCGCATGGCGAAGAAGTCGATGATCGCGCGTGACGTGAAGCGCCGCAAGATCGTGGAGCGCTTCGCAGCGCGCCGTGCCGCCCTCAAGGAGGCCTTCGATGCGGCCGGCGATCCGATGGAGCGCCTGGAGATCCACCGCAAGCTGCAGTCGCTCCCCCGCAACAGCGCCCCCAACCGCATCCGCAACCGCTGCTGGGCCACCGGCAAGCCCCGCGGCTACTACCGCGATTTCGGCCTCTGCCGCAACCAGCTGCGCGAGCGCGCCCACAAAGGTGAGCTCCCCGGCGTGGTCAAGTCCAGCTGGTGATCCAGGGGCTCCAGCCCTTTCGCCGCAACGGCTTTCGGTCGCAGCAGGCGCCCCGCGAGGGCGCCTTCTTCATGGCCTGGAAGGGTGGATGCGAGAATGGTGGGCGACAACAAAACGGACATAACGCCCAGTGCAAGGACACACTCAGTCGATCTCCTTCGATGGTCGGGAGATCCGGCTGACCAGCGGCCGATTTGCGCCCCAGGCCGGGGGCTCGGTGATGGTGGAATGCGGCGATACGGCGATTCTGGTCACCGCCACCCGCTCGAAAGGCCGGGAAGGCATCGATTTCCTGCCCCTGATCTGCGATTACGAGGAGCGTCTGTACGCCGCCGGGCGCATCCCCGGCAGCTTCTTCCGGCGTGAGGCACGCCCCCCCGAGCGGGCCATCCTCACCTGCCGTCTGATCGACCGGCCGATGCGGCCCCTGTTCCCGGGCTGGCTGCGGGACGACCTGCAGATCGTCGCCACCTGCATGTCCCTCGATGAGCGGGTTCCGCCCGATGTGCTCGCCGTGACCGGCGCCTCGATGGCGACCCTGCTGGCGAAGATTCCCTTCATGGGCCCCATGGCCGCCGTGCGCGTCGGCCTGCTGGGTGACGACTTCGTGCTCAACCCCAGCTTCCGGGAGATCGAGCGCAGCGAGCTCGACCTGGTGGTGGCCGGCACCCCCTCCGGCGTGGTGATGGTGGAAGCGGGCGCCAACCAGCTGCCCGAGCAGGACGTGATCGAGGCCATCGACTTCGGCTACGAGGCCGTCGGCGAACTGATCCGGGCCCAGCTGGCCCTGCTCAAGGAGCTCGGCATTGAGCAGGTGCTGCCCGAGGAGCGCAGCGAAGACCCCGCCCTGCCCGCCTTCCTGGAGAAGGAATGCGCCAAGGGCATCGGTGAGGTGCTCAAGCACTTCGAGCAGACCAAGGCCGAACGGGACGAGAAGCTCGACGCCATCAAGGCCGAGGTGGCCGAGAAGATCGCCGCCCTCGGCGCTGAGGATCCGATCAAGGTGGCCGTGAGCAGCAACGGCAAGCTGCTGGGCACCACCTACAAGGGCCTCACCAAGAAGCTGATGCGTCAGCAGATCATCGTGGAGGGCAAGCGGGTCGATGGCCGCAGCCTCGACGAGGTGCGTCCCATCCAGGCGGCCGTCGGCGTGCTGCCCAAGCGTGTGCACGGAACGGGCCTGTTCCAGCGGGGACTGACCCAGGTGCTCTCCTGCGCCACCCTCGGCACCCCAAGCGACGCCCAGGAGATGGACGACCTCAACCCCATGAGCGAGAAGACCTACCTGCACCACTACAACTTCCCCCCCTATTCGGTCGGTGAGACGCGGCCGATGCGCTCCCCCGGTCGCCGCGAGATCGGCCACGGTGCCCTCGCCGAGCGGGCCCTGATCCCCGTGCTGCCCTCGAAGGAGAGCTTCCCCTACGTGCTGCGGGTGGTCTCGGAGTGCCTCAGCTCCAACGGCTCCACCTCGATGGGCTCGGTCTGCGGCAGCACCCTGGCCCTGATGGACGCCGGCGTGCCCCTGGCGGCTCCGGTGAGCGGCGCGGCCATGGGTCTGATCAAGGAAGGCGAGGAGGTGCGCATCCTCACCGACATCCAGGGCATCGAGGACTTCCTCGGCGATATGGACTTCAAGGTGGCCGGCACCGAGAAGGGCATCACCGCCCTGCAGATGGACATGAAGATCTCCGGCTTGGCGGTCAAGACCGTCGCCGACGCGATCAACCAGGCCCGTCCGGCCCGGCTGCACATCCTCGGCAAGATGCTCGAGGCCATCGACAAGCCCCGCGACGTCCTCTCCCCCCACGCCCCGCGCCTGCTCAGCTTCCGCATCGATCCGGAACTGATCGGCACGGTGATCGGCCCCGGCGGCCGCACCATCAAGGGCATCACGGAGCGCACCAACACCAAGATCGACATCGAGGACGGCGGCATCGTCACGATCGCCAGCCATGACGGCGCTGCCGCCGAGGAGGCCCAGCGCATCATCGAGGGCCTCACCCGTCGCGTCAGCGAAGGGGAGGTGTTCAACGGCTCGGTCACCCGGGTGATTCCGATCGGTGCCTTCGTGGAGATCCTGCCCGGCAAGGAGGGGATGATCCACATCTCCCAGCTCTCCGAGGCCCGGGTGGAGAAGGTGGAGGACGTCGTCAACGTCGGCGACCAGGTGACGGTGCGGGTGCGGGAAATCGACAACCGCGGTCGCATCAACCTCACCCTGCGGGGCGTTCCCCAGCAGGAGCCGGCGGCGGTCTGATCGCCACGGGGGCCTGGCCGTGCGGCCGGGCCCCCTCAGACGGCGAAACCCGGATCGATCACCGCCATCGCCGCCACAGCCCTCCGGCAGAGATCGGCATGGGCCGGGCCGTGGCTGGCGATCAGGCAGCCCGCCTGGCGTACATCGCCGTTGTTGTAGGTGAGGGGGCGGCCATCGGCATGGCTGAAGGCGCCGCCGGCGGCCACCAGCACCGCCTCCGGGGCCGCCATGTCCCAGTCCTTGGGGGCACTGCGGCCCGACAGGGAGATGTAGAGGTCGGCCTCCCCCCGCAGGATCGTGGCCACCTTGCCGCCCACACTGCCAATCGCCGTGCTGCGGGCGGGCCGCAGCTCGGCCAGCAGTTGCTCCAGGCGGTCGTCGCGGTGGTTGCGGCTGGCCACCAGCACCAGTTCCTCGCCGCGGCCGCTGAGGGCGGCAGGGACGCGCTCACCGGCCCGGTTCTCACGCCAGGCCTCGCCCGCCGTGCCGGCCTCGCCCGCCCCCACCAGCCCGAACCAGAGCTCCTCCGGCTCCGGCAGCAGCACCACCCCCAGCACCGGCCGCTGGCCACGCACCAGGGCCAGGTGGACGGCGTACTCGCCGGTGCCCTGCAGGAAATCCTTGGTGCCATCGAGGGGATCGAGGATCCACAGCCACTCGGCCGCCAGCGGCTGGCCCGGCACCAGCACCTCGGCGGCGGTCTCCTCGCTCAGCAGCGTCCAGCCGGCGGCCGGGAAGGCCGCCGCCAGGCCGTCGAGCAGCCAGCGGTTGACCGCCAGATCCGCCGCCGAGACCGGCCCCTCGCCGCCGTGGTCGACGCTCATGGCCGGCGGGAAGCCGTAGGGGGGCTGCTCGCCGCGGGCATAGGCCCGCAGGATGTCGGCCGCCCCCCAGGCGAGGCGACGCAACTCCGCCAGCAGGGGCTCACGGCCGATGCCGTCGGGCAGGGCGAAGGAAGACGGCATCATGGGGACCGGAAAACGGCATTGTGCAGGACCCGGTGCAGGAGCACGAACCCGCCGCCGGCGTCCTTTATCTGGTGGGCACCCCCATCGGCAACCTCGACGACCTCTCCCCCCGGGCCCGGCGGGTGCTGGCGGGCGCCGACCGGGTCGCCTGCGAGGACACCCGCCGCAGCGGCCTGCTGCTCCACCACCTCGGCATCAAGGCGCCACTGCTGAGCTTCCACCAGCACAACCAGACGGCCCGCATCCCCCAGCTGCTGGCGGCGCTTGAGGCCGGCGAAGCGATCGCCGTGATCAGCGATGCCGGCCTGCCGGGGGTGTCGGATCCGGGCCAGGAGCTGGCGGCCGCCGCCCGCGCCGCCGGCCGCCAGGTGATCTGCGTTCCCGGCCCCAGCGCCGTCACCACCGCCCTGGTGAGCAGCGGCCTGCCCACGGGCCGCTTCTGCTTCGAGGGTTTCCTGCCGCCGAAGGGCGGCCCCCGGCGCCAGCGGCTGGAGGCCCTGGCGGGGGAGGAGCGAACCATCGTGCTGTTTGAAGCCCCCCACCGGCTGCTGGCCCTGCTCGAGGACCTGCTGGCGGTGCTCGGCGACCGGCCCCTGCAGGTGGCGCGGGAGCTCACCAAGCGCCACGAGGAGCAGGTGGGCCCGACGGTGGCGGCGGCCCTGGAGCACTTCCAACGCACCCCGCCCCAGGGGGAGTGCACCCTGGTGCTGGGCGGTGCCCCGCCGGCGGCGGCCCCCGTCTGGGACGAGGCCGACCTGCGCCGCGCCCTTGGGGAGCTGGTGGCGGGCGGCCTCAGCAACCGGGAGGCCGCCCGCACCCTGGCCGAGCGCAGCGGCCACAGCCGCCGGGACCTCTATGCCCTGCTGCACCGCGAGCCGTCAGACTGAGGCAGCCGGTCTTGCGACGCCCCGATGCTTCTGCGCCTGCGCCTCCTGTGCGGCAGCCTGCTGGGCGGCACCCTGCTGCTGACCCTGCTCTGCCTCGGGGCCCAGAACCTGGAGGTGCGGCCCCAGCTGCGCTTCGGCTTTGCCCGCAGCGCGCCGCTGCCGGCCGGCTTCATCGTGGGGGTGGCCCTGGTGCTGGGGGTGATCAGCGGCGGTGCCAGTGCGGCCCTGCTGCTGCCGGGGAGCTCCCGGGGCGACGAGGGCTGAGGCCTCAGCTGCCGGGAAGGGCGTAGAGGGCACCCTCGATCACCACCCGGCTGATGCCCTGGGCCAGCAGGTAGGGCGCGGTGAGCTCGAACACCTTGAGGTCGGGCAGCTTGATCACCCGCTGGGTGCGGCCGCACTGGCGCTTGGCCTGGCGGGGATTGAGGAACACCACCAGCGCCTGGCGCTCCAGCTCGGCGTCCGGCAGCCGGCCCAGCTCCGGGAACTCACTCAGGGGCCGGGCCTGCAGTTCCACGGTCTTGTCGACCAGCATGTAGGCGCTGGAGGGCAGGGCGGCGCTGGCCAGGGGCTGGAGCCGGCCGTCGGCCCCCGCCGGGGCGCCGTCATCGAGCAGCACGACGGGGATGGGTTGGAACGGGTTGATCTCCCCCTCGGCCCCGTCGTCGGGGCCCTCGTCGTCGGCGTCGTCGCTGGTGAGCAGGTCGTCGTCATCGGCGCCGAAGTCGTCGGCATCCTCGATGGCGAGCACCGCAGGACCGTCCTCCGCCACCGCCTCGGCACGCGCCGGGGCCGCCACCGTCAGGCGGCGGGGCGGGGCGGGCAGGGTCCTGCGGGCGGTGGTGGGCGTCTCGGGGGCGGGCTCCGGCTCGGGTGTGCTGATGGCGAGGGCCGTCTGCAGGGCTTCCGGGGCAGCGGCCGGGTCGGCATCGCCTGTGGCGGTCCGGCTGCGGCGGCGGGAGCGCTCCGCCTTGAGGCGCTCGTATTCCTCGTCGCCGAGTTCCGTGCGAACGACACGGATGACCGTGTTGGCACTGCAGCCGTAGCTGTCCGCCAACTGCTGGCTGCTGGAACCCTCCCGGAATCGCCCAACCAGCTCGGTTTTCTGGCTGTCGCTGAGCCGGGTGGCGGCCATGGAACGGTTCAAGCGCGGTCGTCCACTGTAGGGGTGGCTACCGGAGTGGTCTGGCCACCAAACGCTGGCACAATGCGCACCGTGCTCCCTTAGCTCAGCTGGATAGAGCAGCTGCCTTCTAAGCAGCCGGTCGATGGTTCGAATCCATCAGGGGGCGTTGGCAGACACGAGTGGAGAACAGGGCTTTTGACCAGTTCTGGCCAGACATCCTGGCTGCGTGTCTCATCGGTCAAGACACGTCAGAACCTAGCTAAAACGGTCAGCATCCGCCAGAATTTCACGCAGATTTCACGCGGGCTGCAGCCAATGGTCCGAGCTCGCCCCCAGTGGCTTGCCGATCTGAGTCGAGGCTTCAAGCGCCATCGGGGCGGTCGGCCCGGCTGGTCGGTCGAGGTGATGCGGGACCGGCTGAGGGTCGTGAGTGCCGAGCTGCCTCCACGCCCTGAGGACCACCTGGAGGAAGGGGGGAAGCGCCGATCCTTCACCCTCAGCACTCCACCCGGTCCTGCATCGTCTGCGGCGGCCCTCGCAGAGTGCTGCAGCCTCTACGACGCGGTGGTGGCGGGCGAGTGGCAGTGGCCGGATCCAGCCGGGGAGCCTGCCAGTAACGATCCTCAGAGGCTCAGCAGCACCAACCTCCAACGGCTGACTGTGAAGCTTCGGGCCACCCTGGTTGGAGAGAAGATCCAAGAGGGGTCTTGGGAGCGGACCTATCAGCCGTATCTGCAGCGGCTGATTGACGCAGCCAATGAACGGCGTTGGGAGGATGACTTCAAGCTGCTGGAAGGAGTGCTGCGCCAGTGGGAGCCGAACAGCCGATCGAGGCAGATGGCACATGACAGGTGCCGTCGTCTTTGGAAGGAAGCTGGCTGGACATGGCCGAATGAGCTGGGGACCTTGCGGGGTAACGGGAAAGCAGCCGCCAATCCGGATGGAGTCCGCGCCTTCACAGACGAGGAGCTCACTGAGCTGCGGGCACGTATTCATAGAAGCCAGAAACTCACCCCAGCCGATCTGGTCGCCTGGGACTGCGTGATCTGCTTCGGCCTACGGCCTGCTGAGCTGAAAGGGGTGGAACTACATACGGATGACGGACTTCCAATCGCACGGGTCAACTGGCTGAAGAAAAGCAGCAAAGGATCCAGTAGTTCTCGGACGATCCCGGCTGTAGCGCCGAAAGGTTGGCCTGCAGATTGCTTCGACATAGTGCTGCGATGGAAACAGCATGGGTTGCCAGCAGGAATGGTGTCAGCTCGGAGTCCTGGGGAAGTGCTGACCCAACAGCTTCGACGGCTAAGAGCTCAGACACCAGAGGAGATCGACTTAGACCAAGAACTGACGGCCTACAGCTGCAGACACGCCTTTGCCTTACGCCTGGCCCAGCGCCTTGGACTGCACGTACGAGAAGCCGCCGAGCTGATGGGCCACAGCCCCCAGGTCCACCTCAACGCCTATGGGCGCCGCCTGGATCAACCGAAGCTCCTGGCCCGCGTGAGGCAGCGCCTTGAAGCCTCCATGCATTAGGCAGACTTATAGAAAGCGGTCGCAGTGATAAGGATGCGTCAAGATCTACACGATTGCAACGGCCATGAACGCCGGGGATCTGCCTCGAGTAGTTCGCCAGAATCTGCCCCTTGAGTGCCAAATTCTGGCCATTGAGTGCCAGATTCTGTGAGAGATTTTCCAATCCATGTTCTTGCTCTCGTCGAGCCATGGCAAGGCGCACGCTGATGCGGCCCCAAACGGACCTTTCAAGACCGAGCAACAGTGGGTAAGCTATACCAAGAGACATAATGATGCTGAATGCCAAGTGACCCCATAAAAGATATTCAGAAGCAGTCTCAGTTCACCCACACGACTAAAGAACTGTCAGTTGAACTGAGATTATCGGTGTCAACTCTAAGACGCCTTCGAAAAGAAAGGGTACTACAAGCTGGAATCCACTATAGAGCAGTTGGTGCGGGACTTGTACGCCCAGCACTTCTTTGGAATCCAGTAGCAACAGATGTAGTTCTTGCCCGGCGCAGCAAGAAGGAGCTGCGTTAACAATGGAAGGAGCAATGATAGTCAACGGCCAATCAGGAGAAAAACCTGTTGATTGGAATGAGTTTCATAGGTTTCTTACCCTCCTGGGAAGAAACCACAAAGCAGCTTCGCTGGTCATTGCGTTGTTTCCTAAGAATCAAGGCGAGCCATGCATCCACTATGCGTGCACTTCGGGAAGCATCCCAAAGCTCAGGATTGAAGAGCTTTTGAGGAAGAAACCGTGCCTTTCACTTGGACTAGTTATCAATCCACCATCAGTAAAGCCAAAAGACTGGGGAAACAACCCCAGCCATTTCAGTGGGAGGACGGAAGAAGTGAAGGAAAGAAGGTGCCGGGAATGGAACCGAGGCAGAAAAAGATTTAACAGCGCCTACCCACCAAAGGCATGGGGCGCAAAAGCCGAGCAAATAAGCCATGCAACTGCAGTTTGGTTTGAGTGCGATGGCGCCATGTCTCTTGAGGAGCAAGCAGGATTAGCACAAAAGTCCGGACTTCCAAAGCCGTCATTCACAGTAAGGACTGGCGGAAAGTCCCTGCATTGCTACTACCTGCTATCTGAGCCAATACCAAAAGAGAAGTTCAAAGAAGTAATGGAACGTTTATGTCTAACAATCGAAGCGGCGGCACCGGATGCTGGAGTGGACGGAGCAATAAAGAATCCCAATCGGATCATGCGGGCCCCAGGAGGCCTCCACAGTTCAACCAAAATGCATTGCAGGGTTCATGAGCAGACGAGCACCGTATACAGACTCGAGGACCTTGAACAGAAACTATCCGCTATGCCGTCCAGGTCACTAAAAGGCGGCAGTGAGCATTCAAAACGGCTAACCCCAAATTACTGCTGGTTTGACGACCTCTCCGCGTCTGAACAGAAGAAACTGGCGATAGAGATGCTACGTGTGATCCCCAAAAGACTCCAACCGTCAGCTCAGGGGGGGCCTGTAGGCACTCGTGCACCAGCTATCAAAGTACTGTACGGACTGGTGGGACACTTTGGTCACACCATAGCTTCTGAAATCTGCGCTCTGGCAGATTGGAGAAATCAATGGTGGTCTCCGGAAAAGGAGTTGCAGACAATCAGTGATCCTCAATGCGGTATTGGAGTGGTCATCAAGACAGCGCGGGAACACGGATGGAATGGCGGAGGAAGCAACGCAGTTCTCGAAGAGAGAATCAAAAGGTTTTTCTGCAAACAAGCAGAAAGGCAGTAATGACGGACCGGTTTACTTTCAGAAATTCACTTTCCAGTTGAACAATGACAGTTGAAGCAAGCTTTTACTACTACAAGGATCTGAGTGTCATTCAGTCCGACAGCAAGACAATTGAGCAGATCGTTGAAGGGGCTATCAAGAAAAGGGGCACGGAAGAAAAGTGCCCACTCCTCTTCTACCAAGGTAGCTTTCAGCGCTACGCACCGAATTCAGGATACTTTAGGCAAGTCGACCAGGCAGAGATAATGCGTGAGGTGAGCATGATACTTCCTCAGATTAATACTGGATCCAAGAAGAAAGAATTCAAGAGGTGTGCGACCCCAGCCAATGTAAGAGCGTCAGTCAAATGGCTTGAGATAAAGCTGCATGAAAGGGAAATGGATACGACGACTGCGATAGCATTTAAAAACGGGACGCTATATCATCAGGATGGTCGGTGGGTGCTGGGAGAACATAGTGCCAATAATAGACTTACCTACGCTATTGAAGGTGAATGGAGAGACGATGCGGAATGTCCCCCAATATTCAAGGAGTTCGTGAGGACAAGTTACGACCTTAAATGGCTAGATATACTACGAGCCGTGCTGGCTTACCACGCAGATCCACGTTATGGATGCAAAGTAATCACAATGATCGTTGGGAACAGTGGCACAGGAAAAGGAGTAACCGAGCGGCTAATCGAAAAGATGTTTCCAAAGGATACAATAGGCATAATAACGAGCGGGTTTAAAGAATTGAATAGCCCAGAGAAGGTGGCTCAGCTGGTTACGGGAAAACGCTTGATCGCCTTCCCTGATTTACAAGGTCATCAAGAGGGCCTAGGAGCCGTGCTAAGTCTTACTGACGGGGGTCATCTCACGGCGCGTAGGCTGTACTCTAGCGATACAACACAGTTTATATTCACAGGAAGGGTTCTTTTGTGTTCAACACAGCCTCCAGCCATGGAGAATGCAGGTGTTGGGATGGCGCGCAGGCTTCTAATTCTTGAGACACTGGGGACAAGGCTGCCTTCAGATATCTTACCTACCGAAGGATCAGACATGGAGCAGTTGCTTCATCGTGAGCTCGGTGAGATTGTGTCATGGGCATTGCAGATGCCAGAAGATCAAGTCAGAGCGGTTCTTAGATCGGAGGACCCAGCAGGTCTGCTGCAAGAAGCAAGACTAAGTATTGAATCGCAAATGGATGCCACAAGAATGTTCATTGACCAGTGCTTAGTGCCAAGTGAATCAACGAGTATTCCTGATGGGGACCAGCTATTTCTTGCCTATCGCCTATTCTGCAAACACACTGGACATAAGCCTTGTAGCCGCACTGTATTTGTAAGTCGCATGAGACAAGCATTGCCCAATCTAGATCGCGCCAGGCAAGCCATACCAGGAAGCAACTCAACACGAAAGACCAGACGTATCTTTTATGGATTCAAGCTTGTTCCAGAGCTTTGGCACGAACAAGAAGAACAGGCGATGAAGGCACTTATTGAACTCATACCACAGCAGAAAGAAGACCAACGCAAAATCGTAGATCCAAATCAGGCATGGAGAGATGACACCAGTATCATCAGTGGAGGAAGATCTGAATCGCTTGGGCACCTTGTGACCCCCTTGCTCAAGGAGGGCCAGTTCGCGATTCTTAAAGAGCATCGTCCGAAGGAGCCAACCTACGAAGAATTAATCACCCTTGGTGTGTTTGAATAAATTTGCTTGGAAGGGCTTGTCAACTGCTAATTCGACTGCAAGCTTCGGAGCGCGAGATAAGGCGGCAGCGGCAGAGGGGGTAATTAAGACCTCCTTCTCAAATAAGGAAAATGCCCCTTGATTGTTGCCATCGTTACTCAAGATCCTGGAAGCGCCTTTACTGTGAGGGTTACACAGCCTTCCTGGTCTTGTTGAAAGACATAAAACTTCTCAAGAAGTAGCCCCTGCAGTTTCTGTACAAGTTGAAGTTCCTGCTTGCTCGGGTTGTTCACCGCAGAAGAAATCAGCCTAAAGCCCAGACCAGCTGTGCCGATCAGGCCAAGCGGCCCCATCACCAAGGTCAAACCCGGCACCAACATCAAGGCTAATGCCAGAAAGACGGAAACAGGTAAAGCACCTGCTGCCATGAGACCACTGGTCTGCAAAATCTGGATAAGCCTCTCGCGCCTGGCCTCAACCGTGCCATTGATCAACTCATCGCGGTGAATAAGCAGCTGGTCAACGGCGGTGATAGCGGCTGCATACACGCTGGCCTCCATGGCGTTGCCTAGGGTCCGCTGCCAGAACTCGGGAGTCTGTGCTGCAGCGATCAAGCCATCAAAGTGGTTGTCAAAGCTGGATTGAACTCGCTCTGTCCATGACATGTCCGTAGCACCACGTGACATATTCACACTTCCGTCTTCCCAAATTGCATTGCTAGGGTCACTGGATCGATGGGGAGCATTCGCCTGGCTTTCTATATGGGACCAGTGCTTACCTCTAGAATCGCCACTTCTAAGAAACTGATCAACCACAGAAGTTCCAAAATGTTCAAATTCTCCTGGCAACTTCGCCAACAGATCGGCAGCTGCGACACCATGGTTGTTAGCAGCCGAGCTCAAGCGACTGATCATCTGCGGATCAATACCAATATTATTCAGCTCACTGAGGGATGCCGCTACTGCCCCTGCTGCTAGTGAGAAAGTCGAGCTTGAACGGTCAAAACCCCGCCGCAACTTTCTAGCAGCACTTAGTCCAGCCGCAATTCCTGATTGTTTCAAGCTGGAAAAGTCGGTCATTGATTGTTGCTGGAGACAACTCTGCTCCAGTCCATTGCTTGCGCTGATCATACTACAAACTTCAAGTCAGGACACAGATGACCTAGCGACTCTGCAGGTCGAGACGAAGGGCTTGGTCTGGTCCACCAGCAAGAAATCCAAAAGAGGCAACTGAATTGTGGCTGTTTAGGTTTTCGTCAGTGGACTGCCCAGAGTCATCGATCGGAGAGCCCCCCCCCCCCTGTGCCGGACCACCCAGACACCCCGGACAAGCCCCCCGCACCCTCTCATCATTGGTTGCTCTGTAAGGGGCAATGTGACCTCATAATTTGGCTGTTGGTCGGCTGTCCGCCCTGTCCGGACAGTCCGGGTTGAGGCTGTGACTGGGGAGAGGATGGCATAGCTGCCCCGTCCGCTCCTTGGTGACGCCCTGTCCGGATCCGTCGAGGGAGGTCCGGCTTGCTTCGGTGGGTAGATGTGAGAATCGGATTTGGTGGTAGAGACGATCACCACTGAGGGCTGCAGGGCCTCCAGCCTGCCTGGCGCTTCTCATCCCAAAGCTTCAAGGCTTCGGCCCGGCTCAGCTCCTGGCTCGATTTCAGCAAAGGGACCTCCTGATCGGGGAGCAACTCGCCGGTGGTGATCTCCAGCAGCTGAACCAAGCGCTCCCAGCGGGTCGGGCGAAAGCGCAGCACCTGGCGGCCGTCGCTCAACCAACCCTCTTTCGGACTCAGGGGAACATGGGGTGATGGCAGGTTCATGCCTTTCGGAGCCTGGAAACGATCAAGCGGCAGCATTCCTCCACATCGCTGGCACTCTCCACCCCCTCCCGGAGCGAGCAGAAAAATCCCGCCACAACGCCGGCACCGCCAGCAGGATCAGCGGCCTGCCGCCGTTGAGCGCATGGGCGGCTTCTGAGGCTGTGCCGGGGCCCCCGCCCCCGCAGATCACCACCACCTCGGCGCTGAGGACGTTGATGATTTTGCGGGCCTTGCCCATGCCGGTGAACACGGCCAGATCCAGGTCCGCCGTGTTGTGCCTGTCGTCTGCGTTCCCTTCCCCAGTCAGCACCCCCACGACCAGGTGCCCCTCCACCCGGGCCGCGCCACGGCTAGCCGCCGCCATCACACCCGCCGGGCGGCCACCGGTAAGCAGCACCCATCCCTTGGCACTGATGCGCTGCCCCAGCTGCTCGGCCAGGGCCAAAGCCTCCGGGGAGGCGACCTCTCCTGCGCCCATCACGCCCACCACCGCGCGCCTGCTGCTCATGCCACCTCCGGGCCACAGCCCCGCTGGCGCGTCATGTCCTCCGTCCAACCCTGGCAGCGGCGGGTGAGGTGCTCCCCCTGGGCGAGCAGGCCCTGGTGCAGCTGGCAGGTGAGCAGCAGGATGCCCCTCGGCATGGTGGCGGAAGAATTGGCAGGTCATGCAGACCTTGATGCTGCGGCTGCTGAGGAGCAGTACCTCCATATCTAGATAGGGCCATTCCTCGATGGCCAGCTCCATGGAGCAGCTAGCTACAAGCGTGGAGCGACGCAGACGACCAGCCATGGTCCCCATCTTGATGCGAACAGTCGTACTAGCGCAGGCGGTCGGATCAGGTTGTGCTGATGGGCGCATCTAGTCCCGTTGGTTGGATCGCCTTGAGGCTCTTGAGGGTCTGGCGTGTCGCTTTGGCCATGACAGCCCCTCCGTCTGCGTTCTAGGGGGAGTGCGCTTATCGCTCGCAGCGAGCTGTGGGAAGGGGTAAGACTGAGTGCTTAACCAGCGGAGCCGCCCCGCTTCCCGAGCCCGTTCCACGGTGACCACTTCGCTGGCAGGCGAAGACATCCCTCCGGCGCAAAGCCCTTAGGCTCAACTGAAGATTCTTAAACCAAGGCAAGGCGGTAGTGAAGGCATGGTGGTACAGTGATGAAGTCCTTGCTATGCTACGGCCGTGGTCAGATACGTTCAAACTGTCGCTGCAACTTCCCTCGCAGCTCTCACCACCCTTCTGAGTGCTTCTGCAGCCGTAGCAGCAGACACCTTCACAGTTTTCTTCGATCCCTCGAAGGGCTCCGCCAGCTCCAACAGCCCACCAACGGGTGTCAGTGGTGAGGCCACATTCACCTTCACTGGCCTTGGCAGCACGGTAACGATGGCAATGGACCTGAAAAACACATCGTCAGCGCCAATTACAGCCTCTAGGTTTGTCGGTATCGGCTTCCAGTTGCCAACAGATGTCGTTTTCAATTCATACACCCCTAGCTCCAGCTTTGACGCAGTTGTAACGAATGGAAGCCTGCCTCCATTCGGGAGCTTCGCAATTTGTGTCACTTCAGCAAATCCTGACTGCCTCGCAAGTGGCAGTCCCAATAGCGGTCTATCGAATGGCCAGTCCTTCACTCCAGCTGGTTCTTTCTCCCTCTCTTCCGCAAGTCTGAGTGGTGCGACTGCATTCAGAGATGCTTTCGTTGGGATGTTTACGACCAATCAATACAACCCCTTCATTGCTCGCTTCAAAGCAATCCAAGGTGGCAATGGTGGCAGCGACAAGCTGACGGGAGTTATTTGCAACGATAATGGGTCTTGTGAAGGGCCGCCTCCTGCGCCTGGAGATTCTGTCCCCGGCCCCCTCTCGATAGTTGGCGCACCCGCCGCTTTTGGCTACAGCCGTAAACTTCGCAAGCGGTTAAATTCTGTCGTTTGAGCACAGACTTTGTCGGTAACTTGCTTTAACTTTTAATTCTCCTGTTTCAAAGCCTGCTCAAGTCGAGCAGGCTTTTTTACTTTCTATTTCGGCAAAACGCTTTGTAGACACATTCTCTTGCAGTAAGAGCTGATGGGCAACTTCCCACATGACAGACACTTCAGTGCCGACATCATTCCCAATCGCTTGGCGCTAGTTGCACAAGCCCTATTTGTCGTCTATCTGATATCAGTATTGGCGGTGGCTCTCCCACCAAGACTACTTGACCCCCTTTGGCAGCTCAATACAATTAGGGTGATAATTGAAGCCGCTCCCATCCCTTTACTGGGATTGGCATTGCTTGAGTTGGCAGCTCACCTGTGCCCCCAGGATCTTGGCTTGCAGCGGCTTAATAGTAGGATGAGTCGTATTGCCATACTTGCCTGTCTAGGCTTCCTGCTTATAGTTCCACTGCAGGCTTATGCAGTCTGGAAATCATATCGCCTTTCAAATTCCGTTGCAGACCAACAGCAGGCCATCGCCAGCCAACGGGCCGAAACGGTTCGCCAAGCCATCCAGCAGGCCAGCAGCGCCACTGATCTCCAAAGGCGCCTGTTAGCACTGCAACGTCCTGACCTACGCATCCAGTTAAACTCCGACCAATTTCCAACCATCCCTCTGCCGAAGCTAAAAGCGGAGTTACTTGCCCAACTGGATCAAGCGGAAGGCCAGTTCAAATTAAGATTTGCACGGATTGATCCTGCTTCCACAGAGCGTCTGACTAGGGAGAGCCTGCGCTTTATGGTCTCCTCCGCTGCCTTCGCATTCGCATTCGCCGCGTTGGCCCAGCGCAAGAACAGCACTCTTTCCTTCTTAGTTGAGGGGCCTTCACTGCCTGGCCGTTGGCTTGCATCTATCCGATCCAGGGGAGGAGGATCAAACCACAGCACTGCTGGGATGTCACACTTTGATGCGGCGGCCAGACGAGAAGCAGAGTACTTCGCGTCGCTTGCACCTCCTGAGGAGCATGAGCCTCCAGTTTCTTAAACTCCAACCTTTGATTTTTCCAATGGATGACTTAAACATTTTAGCCTAATGAAAGTAGGATTTGATCCTTGGCGACTGAAATTGCCCTTTACGCCTTGCTATTTGAATGAATTGGCTCCATCAATTTGTAATTTAAGCTTTTTGCGCGTTTCCGGCTTAATAAGGTAAGGGCCGCTGCTTCGCTCAGACACTGAACTGGCCTGGCGACGTGCACCTGCTTGCCTTGCCGGCCATCACTCCTCTATGACTGCCCCGCTGCATTGCCACAACACAATGTGAGACGTTGGCTCACGACAGTCGTTGTGCTGTTCCATGCTGAAGGGACACGCTCCAGGCCGGCAATGCGATGGAACCCACTAAATGGCGCTACTTGGCTTTGGCAGAGCTCCTCCTTGACGAAATCCATGCGGCGAATGAGCTTCCAGCCACCATCGAGAGCGTTGCGGAGCTGCTTTCTCGGATGATCGAGATCATGGACGCCTATCGGGCAACAGGCGGCGACGTGGCTGTCCTGTTGGACAAGGCACTCCAAACGATGGAGACCTACAGAGAAGGCTTGATTAATCGTCAATGATTTCCGTGTTCAGCGCCTTCACCCGCCTGACTGTCACCGTCAACATCCCCGACGTTGACACGCCCCAGATCCCCGAAAATTCTTCGATGGATTCACCCCAAGCCCGCCGTGCTGCAAGCCTGGCAGACACGCCCCGACCGGGTGATTCCTTCACCCCGCATGGTGGCTAGCAGCTGCTAGCTGCTGCTATCTGTCTCTCGGAATTGGACTGTCAAACGCGCCACCCGATCACAAAGAACGACACCCCGCTCCTAAAGGGCTTCGATCACAGACATCGCCCCCCCGGTGGAAGTCAGGTACGGGCGGGAAGCTCAGAGATGAGGTCCTGCATGGGTGCGACGCCCGCCCCTCAGCACCTCGAGAACCTGTGTCGACGATCCATTCCGGGCAGTCCCCTGGTGGCAGCTGTACTAGAAGCGATGCGCTGGCCGCCACAACATTGCTCCCCGAAACATGAAAAACGAAACCGCCACCTGTACGGTGCTGCTGGCGGTCCCCCCTGGAGGTGGCCGAGGCCCTGACCGTGCTGCTGATAGCCGCCGCTGGCTGCTGATCAGCGTGGCCCGCCCATCCGCCGCCGTACGGCTGTGCCACACCAACGTCCGCTACAGAATTGCCCGCCCGGGTTATGACGCCACCGCTGCTCCTGCCACAGCCATGCATCCGCTGGCCCTGGTGGCTGAGAAGCATGAGGTCCTTCTGGTCGCTCGCCTGAGGTCCATGGCTGGCGTCACCAGTAAGCGTCACCGGTAGGGCGAGTTGGTGACCTGCTGACCCTGCCCCTGGACGATGTCGACCTTGTGCCGGTTGGCTGTGCCAACTTTGGCCAGCCCTTTGCCATGGGTTTCTGGCCAAAACTGAAAATCACTGAAGCACAGTGGGCAACCACCGGATAGTTCTTTCCTTATCCCAGAGTGGCGAGGTGTTTAGGCCATCTAATGGCATCCTAGAAAGGATAGGATTTTTTGATGCCTTACCCATACACGCTTCGCGCTCGCGTGGTGAAGCCTCGCTGCGAGCTAGAGCTCCTTGCCCGCCAGGCGCTGGCAACGTCGGTTGGATCGCCTGATCGGGCCGCTCTGGATGAGAAGTTCAGAGACCGGCTTCAGGAGGTGCTGGATCTGCGAGCTGAGCTGGAAGGCTGGCCGTCAAGTTGACCTCCCTGCCCTCTGCCATGGTGGGTACAATGGCGAGCCTGAGATGCCGGAACCCGACCCGCGCCGGACTCGCCTGGAGGCCCTTCGCCAGCAGCTGGAGCCCTTAGCTCTGCAGGCGATGGAACAGCCAGCCAACTCGCCGGAGAGGGCCGTTCTGGATGACCGGGTCAGTGAGGTGCTTTGGGCGATTGTGGCCCTGCGAGAGGAACTTGAGACCTGAACCTGACTTCCGACGTACTCGCCTCCAGGCCTTGCGCCTGCAACTGGAGCCCTTGACGCGGCAGGCCTTAGCAGCACCGGCCGATTCGCCGGAGCGGGCCGCCGTGAACATCCGGTTGATCGAGGTGATGTTGGCGGTGGTGGCTCTGCGCCAAGAACTAAAGGGCTGATCCTGAGGCCATCTGCTTCCGCGCTTCCCGCTTCGTCACCTTGCTCAGCTCTGCCGAACTGAGGAACCACTGCTCCGGCGGCAAACCGCGTGATATTCGTGCCAGAACCGTGTCGCAGCTCAGTCCGTACGCGTCCGCCAGCTTATCGAGGCTCACAGGCCGGCCGTCCAGTGCGAAACGAGGCAGCCCATGTCCGCGCCACCATATAGAGATCCGCACGGTCGAGGCCATCACTACCGCTCCATGCAGCGCATGGTAGTTACCTCGCGCTGGCCACTCCTCCCTCGGAAAAGTCACCTCGGCCACCAATGGGCCCGCAACATCACCTGAACCTCCACCTGGTGGGTCGCAAAGTCGACTGCCAGGCTGCCAGCGTGGCACAGTGCCGCGTGAGCTCCCGAGCTCGGCCTTGCTGACGCCTAGAGCGGCGAGCTGAGTTCAACGTCCTCTACGGTCAGAGCCAGGAGCAAATGGCTCAGCAGGCCCCCGGGCACCTCCCGGAAGTTTCTGCTCGAAAAAGCGTGCTGCAGCAACAGCCCCGCAGCCTGCCGGCCAACCTGCTTTTGCCCCTCCCGCGGCCTGACAAGCTGTCATCACCCCACCGGCGCCCGTGATGCCTGAGCCCGACCCTCGACGCATCCGGCTGGCAGAGATGCGGGAAAGGCTGCTAGTCATAGGCAAGGAGGTCGACCTTGAGGAGTACGGCTCAGCGGAACATGATGTTCTTGTCGATCGTTTCGCCGGCCTTCTGGCGTTGATGCTCGAACTGCGGGAAGAGCTGGAACGAACCTGATGCAATCCATGAATTTTTGGCGAACGACCGATTGCGAGCCAATGTGAAAAACTATTTGATGATATCGTCGACACAGGCATTGCGCTAACAAGCATTCTTCACTATGCGTTTACAAGACTTGCAAGAAGAATAGGCATCTGAGCGAAGGCCCTGGCGCTTCCTGGCAGCATAAATGCACTGATCAGAGTTCCGACACGCTACGGGACTACGTTGGAATAATGCTAGAAAGCTGTCGTCTCCCACTACGACTTTGATGTCTAAAGGTCCATTGTCTCCCGATCAGGCACTCGCCTTGGCTGTCTGGATTACCAGCGCTATTCATGTGGATGGACTTGACGCTGCTGAGAAGCTTGCAGAGGTGCTTGGTGTGGAGGGTCTACTCGGATTCGAGCCCGAGTCCTGAGTGCGTCTGGAATGGATCGCTTTTCCCCGACAAGGTCAACAGACCTGCTTCCTGCCGTAGCTTCACCATGACCGAAGCGGACCGTGAGCCGACCGTGGGTCATCCTTCAATGGACGCCGGATCAAGCGGTGCCACTGGCAGAGGGTATCAATCAGCACCTAGGCGGAGATGGGGTGGCTCTCTCAAGCTCATGCGGAGGGGCAACCATGTCCACTATTCTCTGTCGCTTCGAGCGTTACGCCGAAGAACCGGCAGCCAGGAGGGAATACGGCACCAAGCAATAAAAGGCGGAGTTACGTGGCGAGTGCGCGGATCACATGGAAGTCGCTGATCCATGGGGAATGGGGAATTGAAACTGGTGCTGCGAGGATAGACATTCACTTAACACTTTCAGAAATGGCTACGCGAAAGCTAGGCGTCCCGCTCAGGAGAAGTGCCGTGCTTAACAGGACGCAATGGGTCCTGCGCAGAAAAGCCAGACCTTCATATCCTGCACTTCACAGGGCATATCGGAAAATGGCGGCGACGGCAGCACCTTCTGGCATGTCCCCTTGCCGCGCAGCGATCACCTCGCCTCCCGAAAGAAGCACCCGCCGCGCGATCTCATCGAGCAATCCATAGCTGTCTGCCCCCGACGTCTCTGCCTCGTCGATCCGACCATCCGTTTCATTGATCTGCCCATCGATGACTCGGTCCATGTCCACCAGCAGGCTGTGCACCGCTTCAAACGTCGCAGCCCGAGCCACCTGGGCCAAATCTGTGCTGGCCCGGCCTGTGTTGCGACGCCGGTTGAACAAGTCGTGCCAGTCGACCAGCCGCTGGCTATGGACCGAATCGAATACGGGCCGGGCGGCCTCGGCGAGCTCAGCCTCCGAGAGGCGCTCCGGGCTGCCCTCGATGCCGGCGCTGGCCAGATGGGGATAGGTATTCACCGAGCGGTAAATCGCCCCGAGGGACTCCACTGCCGCCAGAACCAGCGGCAGCCCCTGACCGGCAAGGTGGTCCCTCAGGGCTCTCTCCACCTGGCGGGTGTACTGCCGCAGGCGCACCTTCTTGCCCTCCGAGCCCGTGAGCCGGCCACTGGGGGAGCGGTCATTGATGCTGGCTTTGCCCACGGCCGATGCGGCATCCGTGGGTAGACCGGCCATCTTCACAGTGCTGGCCGGCAGATCGGCCGACACGTCGATCAAACGCACACCACCCTCGGCAAGCGCCAGCACGTAGCCGCAATGGCCAAAGCTGGTGGCTCGCAGCAGGGGCTTGAGGTGGAACCGGTCGGAGACGGCCACCAGTGGCTCGACCGATGTCGGCAAGCGGTAAGTGATGAGATTCTCGGGGGTGGCATAGGCCACCATTGAGCGTGCCTGCAAACGCCAGAAATCGTCGTCGTCGACCAGATCGGCGAAGGCTTCAGCCAGGGCTTCTATGGAGGAGCGCTCGGTATCTGCGACCTCCAGCTGGCGGATAGCCTCTTCGCCCAGAGCCCGAAACTGCAGCCGGTCGGCATCGGTGTCGGTGGTGATCGGCGTGGTGGGCAGCACGATCGAAACACTGGGACCATGGGTGTGACGCGCGAGGGCGCTGAGTTCCTCTTGGCTGGGCAGGTCGATGTACAGCATGCCGATGTGATGAACGTCAGATGGTGTGCAGTCTGACCCATTCTTCTGATGGCCGGGCCATGGGGTCTCGGTGAGGTGCGGTCCATGACCTCTAGCAGCGGTTTGAGCAGCCGTCGGACGTCTGGCCCCTTCTCAGAGTTTTGGTATCCGCAGATGGCCCTGGCGTTAATGCGGCTACGACATTCGTTTGGGGCGATCTATGTGTTCACCAATAGGTGGATGGAAAAATCAAAACCAGCTAGTCACAGAGTGGTTCGAACCCAGCATCTGCTGGCGTCACAACAGAAATAAAGGTGAGCGGCTCTTTGCCGCTGTTTCTGACGCCGTGCACACACCCTTTGGGGGCAACGACCACATCCCCAGCTGTGATGGCAAGGGAAGAACCTGATGCATCCGTCTGGTAGTCGCCCTGCCCCGAGAGAATCGTCCAGGTGTCCTGACCGGCAGGGTGAAGGTGGGCCGCGATTCGCTGGCCTGGCTTGACATACCAGGCGACGACCGCGGCTTCAGACGTTTCGGTGATCACCGACCGGATTGGCTCATCGTCGGACGGCTGCATGAATGCATGGGCATGGAAAAGACGATCGCTACCCATGGGAAATCCCTGGCATGAGATTGTACGGCTGACGATAGAGTGGAAGCGGCTTACCACCCTACAACAATTCTCTTGAATGGCCTGTCCGTGCCCGGAAAGGACAGACAGGCAGGCACCCAATCCGATCGAGCGGCATGCGGGTATTGACAGCATGCGCAAGCAGATCCGAGCAGGATCCCCGCTGGCGCCACCCCTCGATCCATCCATCATGAAGCCCCTTTCGATGTCCCTGGCAGGCGCCCTGGCCCTGACGCTGCTCGGCAGCTCCACAACGCCCGGGCGGACCGAAACCATGCAAGGCTCCGCCACCACCCTGATCGCTCAAGCGGCACCAGTGGCTATGCAGAGCTTCCGCATGGCCGAGGCCCCCGTCAGCGGGAGCTACACCATCGTGAACAAGGCTGGCAAGCAGTTATTGGTGCTGAGCGGGGACTTCAAAACAAAGGAAACCGCCCCTGACCTGAAAGTGATCTTCAGCCCTTCGGCGATGCCCCTGGCCAGCACCAGTCCCCCCAGCTTCCCCCTCAAGGCTGGCACCTACACGGTGCTTGCCCCGCTCAAGTCCGCCTCCGGCGCACAGAGCTACGTGATCCCCGCCTCGATTGACCTCAGCCAGCAGGGCTCGGTGATGATCTGGTGCGAGGCGTTCAACGCCACCATGGCCTGGGCACCCCTGAAGCCCTGAGCCATGCAGACCGTCGACTGGCTCTGGCTGCTCCATCCGGCCCTGGCTGTAGTGCTCGTCTACCCGTTGCTGGGCATTGTGCTGCGGCTGGCGCAGCAGACCCGGGATCGCCGCCTCACCCAGGCCAAGCATCCCGCCACAGTGGGTCGGGATCATGCCGATCTCGGCAAGCTGTTGGCCGGTTCGGTGGTGGCGATCGTATTGATCGCCGAAGCGGTGGTGATCGCCACCAAGCATCCCCTTTCAGCCCTCGAAGGGGGTGGGCAACGGCTGGGGCTGTTGCTGCTGGTGCTTGTGGGATCGGGGATCGCCCTGGCGGCCCTCTGGCGGGTGAAGCGGCCCGCCTTCCGGGCCAGCTTCGGCCTGCTCTGCTGGGCGGGGGTGATCACCCTGGGGATGCAACCCGAGGTGTTCCGCCTCAGCGACAACCCGTTCGAGCTGGCCTTCTGGCAGTCGCACTTCTGGGGCGGCATCGGGCTCACCGGCCTGATGCTGTTCTCTGTGGCCTGCCGGCCGGAGATCCACAAACACCTACGCTGGCGCCGCCTGCATGTCAGCGCCAACGTCCTGGCCGCTCTGATCTTCCTTGCCCAGGGCATCAGCGGCCCCCGGGATCTGCTGGAGATTCCCCTCAGCTGGCAGAAACCAACGATCTATGCCTGCGACTACACGGCACGAACCTGTCCGCCGCCGGCACCCCGATGACTTGGAAACGTCTTTGACCATGGAGTTGGCCTGTCCCCGATGCAGAACCCAGATCGCAACGAGCATCGCGAATTCGGCCTGCGTTGTGTCCCACCCGTGCCCCAACTGCGGCATGGTCATTCGGCCGCGCCCCGGGGAGGGGTGCATCTTCAGCTCCTACGGCAACGGGAACCTTCATCGCAACACGTCCAATCTGTCTCGCTGCTTACCCGAGCGCGGCGAGCGCTTCCATGCCGTCATCGGAACGAGCCCATTCAACAGTTATTACAGTGAAGGCCGACTCACAGAACTGCTGGCGTGGGCCAACGAACATTTCGATCGCGTCGATGTGTTCATTCCCGACACCCCGACGGTGTGGACATTGGAGGCGGGCGGCTATGCCCCTGAAGAGGCCACCCATAAGACCAGGCGACAAGTGCGCTACCTCAACAACAAGATTGGTCGAGCCCGCGAAGCCGTTGGCACTGTTGCCAGCCGCCTGGGTCTGCTTCCCTGGACTCAGGTGGCGCGGCTCGATCGTTATGCCGCGTCTGAACAACGCTGCCGCAACGCCTTCGCCACCGACCGGGAGTTTCAACGGGAGTGCTTTGCCGCAACGGACGATGTTCTTCAGAACCGGCGCAAAGAGGGACATGAACCGAGCCATGACCAGCGCTTGGGTGCGGTAAACTATCTAATGGCAGAGCTGCCACTCGTCCTCTACGGGCCTGAGCTCTTCGGCGTACAGACCTCAACGTTTGTCTACCACCGCTCGCTCCGGCTATTCGAGCGAATCTTCTCAGGTGACTTCTCGATCGGACCGTCGACTGGGCAACATTTTGTGATCGCCTCGCAGCTGGCGGAAGCGGTGGGTTCGCTGAGCCGCGAGGCTGCATAACCAACACCGGCTGTGGCAGATCACGCCCAGCCAACAGAGACTCCCAAGAACAGGAGCGGGATACCGACGTCTCAATGAGTAGATCCAAGGCCGTGAAGTCAACATTTACGCATGGTTAGCTATTTCCAAAGCAACTTACAGCCCACCGCGCTTACCTATCTTGTTCGCATACATTGCACTATCTGCCGCATGCAGCATGTCTTCGATCGATGAATGCTTCAGTGGTTCATAAGATAGAAGCCCATAGGAAAACCCGATGCTGTAAGGCAGGGCCAACGCAGCGAAGCGCGATTGAAGCGCAGTGTCGAAGCGGTCGATGAGAACATCAATCGCGTCGGCATTGACGTTGGTCAGCAAGGCAACGAATTCGTCACCACCAAGTCGGGCGAACAAATCCGATGTGCGGAAGGATTCCCGCATCTGATCTGCAAACTCCTTGAGGACGCGATCACCTTCGGCATGTCCGTAGCTATCGTTCACATGCTTGAACCCGTCCAGATCAAAGAAGACCAACGTAGCAGGGAAACTCTGCCGCTTGCATATTTCCAGGCTGTACTTGCTGAGCGCCAGAAACCCTCGGCGATTTGAAATGCGGGTCAGTTCGTCCGAAATGGCTAACTGCACTGCCATGAACTCGCGTTCGACCATTCCGGCTAAATCCTTGAGCATGGAAAGGTCGTCTTGCCCGAAGCTGCGGGGCTCTCGATCAATGATGCAAAGCGTACCTATCGCTTGACCACTCAGGGTGTGTAAGGGCTGGCCTGCATAGAAGCGGATATGCGGCGCTCCAATCACTAGAGGGTTGTCAGCGAATCGCTCATCCTTTAGTGTGTCCTCGATAAGCAGCGTCCCCTGGTTGAGAATCGCGTGACCGCAGAAGGAGATCCGGCGGTCGGTTTCATTGACATCCAAGCCGAAACAGGATTTGAACCACTGCCGGTTCTCATCGACAAGGGATACCAAGGCGATCGGAACGCCGAATAGCCTTCGCGCCATGCGGGTGACGCGGTCGAATCTCTCTTCAGGGGAGGTGTCCAGAATTGCCAACGTCCTCAGCTGAGAAAGGCGCTCTTGTTCATCGATTGGAATAGCGGGGGGTTTCATGTTCAACTCCGGGAATCTTCAGTGACTTACTCTAGGAGATGTCTGGTCAACCCGGCCAGAGCGGGCTGGTCGGAATTCATTTCTGTTAGCCACGTTTGCATGAGCCTATTGCAAACAGTTGTATGGAGCTTCCCTAGATCTCGATGGATGGATGGCTGCAGCAGGCCAAGGGGTGCAACATCCTCCGCTTCCTTCCACCGTGACCCTTCTGCCCGTAGGGTGCCTGCGCCATCTCTGGGGCATCGATGCAGGCGACGCGGATCGTGATTGTCCTCCCCGCTTCCTCCACGCGCAGCGTGTCGCCGTCCCCGACCGAAATCACCGTCGCGGCGGCGGTGGCCAGGGGGGTGACTAGAGGGAGGGTCAGAGTTGGGCTGATGGCGCCATAGCGGCCCGGTGCATGGCTTCGCAGTGCCGCACCAGGTTGGGTTGGGCTGCCAGGAACAGCTTCAGGGGCGTGGGGATGGGCGAAAAATGGATGTTGGTGAGGAAGCCGTAGATCGCGGCATCGGCGCTGGTGGGACGAGGACCGTGGACGAACCCCTCCTGCGGCACGCGGCGGGCGAGCAGGGCCAAATCGTCCAGGCCGCGGGCGTAGGCGGCATCGGGCTCGAAGCGACCAATGCCCTGGGCGGCATAGCGCTGGAAGTTGTACTGCCGGGCCTTGTCCAGGCCCGCCACATCGAGACTGGGGTGCTCCGCTAGCAGGGCATCACGGAAGGCGGGCCAGAAGCGCTCGTCCTTCCAGCGCGAGAAGGACATCACCCAGTAGAGATCATCCAGCAAGCGCGAGAACAGCAGATTCTCATCCCGTTCGGTCGCTGTCAGCTCCGCATCGATCGTCAACTGCCGGCTGGCCGTGAGGTGGGCCAGGATCGTGTCGCTGTCGCTGACGGTCCCCCCGTCGTCATCGATATAGGGCAACTGTCCCCGGGGTGCGGCCGAGGCGTCGAACAGATGAACATGCTGGAAGGGAACGCCAGCGACTTTCAGAAAGGCGAACACCTTGAGGCCGTAGCCGTTGTTGTCGGCCACGCCGAACAAAGGCGGATAGGAGTAAAGCGTCAGCATCGGGTCCGAGATGGCCGGGCGCTACCAGCAAGGCCGCGGGCTAGCCGTGTCGTCCAACCAGGTTGTCCCGAAGACAAGGGGGTCTGAGGTCTCCATGGTCGGGGTATCACAGTCCTTCCCAGGACCTCGCCCCATGCGTAGCCGCCCCAATGCCCCAGTGACCCTGATCAGTCGACACCACGTTGAGGGCGTACCGCTCATGCCCAATGCGGTTGAAGCCTGACACAGCCTGAACCGCGATCCCAGGTGGTGGAGGTGCTTCCGTTCAGGCGGGCAAACGGACCTGACGGGTTTTCGTAGCATCCGACGCATCCTGAGGCGGAGGCTCGATCGGCAGCCTCTGCAGTAGGCCATAGAGCTCAGGCACCAGCGTTGAGCCGAGAGTGGCGGAGGTGAGTCGCCCTCGGGTGGGGGGGGCCTCCCTCAACAGCAGATGGCTCGCCGAGTATCCCTGCTCCTGCCCCTCCTGCACCGGACCGCGGACCGCTCGGACACCCCGGACATGGGGGCTTGCCCCACTCATCTCTGCTGCTCTTCCAGAGGGGGGGGGGATCACATCGATTGGCTGATGTTGCGGTGTCCGGCCCGTCCGGGATGTCCGGAATGAGCTGGGGACAGGGAAGTGGGGGAAGTATCCGCTCTGTCCGGACCCTACTGACTCCATGTCCGAGCCTGTCCGCTGCTGCCGGCGGACGACTTTCAGACCAATGGGTCATCGGGTTCAAATGCTCGGGGGTCAGGGCAGGACTGGTTGGAAACCCTTGACCTGTCCGCTGCCGGGAACTCAGGAGACAGCCTCTCCACCACCATGCCCCGCTTTCTCTGGCACTTCGACGCCGACGGTTGTCCCCTCGAATGCATCGTCAGGCAGACAGGCCAACACGTCCCCGTCTTCATCTGCGGGCCTGATGAGTGGAGTGGTCACCAGGATGGGGAGCGCCCGATTGCCTGCTCCATCCCCAAGGTCTCGGGTGTGGAGGGGGCTTTGGTGGTCAATGAGACACTTATAGGGATTAGGTGCTCATCATCGGATCAGAGTGGTGAAGTCACCATGACGATGATCAATTGCCACCCTCCATGTGGGCCTACAACCTCATCGGCCGCGTCTCACTCGTCCTCATCGGCTCCGCCGACTGGTATCAGCCGGATCTGCTTCCGACCCAACTTGATCTCAAACTCATCACCTGGCTTGAGATCGAGCATGGAGGTGTACGCCTTACCCACCAAGAGGTTGCCGTTGCCCTGCACCGTGGCCACATAGCTCAGGCTGCGGCCACCCTTTCCCTTCCCGTTACCACCACCGTCTCCAAGGCTGACGCCCTTGGCCTCCAGCAGGGCCTCGTAGAAGGCGGTGAAATTCAGCCGTTCGCTGCCGTCCTTCTTGGTGCTGAGGTAGCCGGCGGCGCGAACCACATCGGATTTGGAGGCATTTCCCAGCTCTTTGACTTTGGCGAGTAGGTCTGATCCGGTGAGGGCCATGTTGGTCCAGAAGACTTTTCCGTAAGGTAGCGCGTGGGCTGGTAGGTGCCAGTTCGGATCCTCGCGGCTCGCTGTAACTTGAGGACAATCATGGGTGGCGCTGGAGCTGCCGCTCCCCCCGAGAGCAGCGCCCGGTTAGCATGGCAGTCATGTACTGGATCGACCCACTCATTGGGCTGGGCACAGAGATGAAGTGCTCGGGGGAATGTGGATTGAGCTCCGGCGGTCGGTCATGGACTCCGGAGCACCAGTATTGCGTACTCGGGGTAAGTGGCGGGAGGCGGGTGGTGGTGACCGGAGGCCCAGGGGAGGGCGGGGACAACCTCAGTGGTAAACCATCGGTGCTGATTCCCCCCGAGCCTGTTGCACCGTTGCCTCAATGGCATGGGGTTTCTCCACCTGCGTGGAAACTCGCTGGATCCGTCCAAGAGCTGCCCTATCCACAGGCTCGCCTGGATGAGGCGCTCCGCGCCGTCGGCGGCGGTCTCTTGGATCGTCTTGCGGTCATTGATCGCCACCATGGCTAGCCTGGTCTTGAACTTGAGTCTTTGGGTGTGGCGTTTGCTCATCGGTGGGAGCCCCTTCTCAGGGGCAGTGCCCCGACTCTGAGGTGAACGATGGGGCCTGTCCAGGAAATCCATACCACCTCAGTGACCGTGTGCTGATAGCGATACTGCAGCCGCATCAACTTTCAATATCAAATAGTAGAAAACTACTTAGAGGGATTTCGACGCTGCTGCTCACCGTCACTCTGGTCGCCCTGGAGCTCAGTGTGTCCCGCGACCTCCGCCATCGTGGTAAGTCACGCCACCCTCACCCGCTGCTACACACATCCGGGTGATGCTACCAGCGGTGTTCCAAGCTGCCGCCACTCTAGGTCTGCCGTTCATGCCATACCGTGCTCACCGAGCAGCAGGAGGCTCGGCCCTTCACTCGCCCGAGGCCCATGTTCGAAGTCATAGGATGCAGGCGATGAAGCACCAACTCATCAGAATAGTGTCCACCTGCTGCTGACCCATTCCAGCAGCCTGACAAACTGATGCTGCCGATGCAGTTCGATGGTGATGCCGGAGCCCGATCCTCGCCGCATCCGGCTCGCTGAGATGCGGGAGAGGCTTCTGGCCCTAGGCAAGGAGATCGAGCTTGAGCCGTTCGGGTCTGCGACACGTGACCCACTGGTAAATCGTTTCGCCGACCTGCTCGCCTTGATGCTTGAATTGCGGCAAGAGCTGGAATGACCCTGAGACTTCTCTGCATCTACAGAGCTTGCCAGATTGCTCCTTCCGCATTACGCAGAGCTGCTCGAATCAACACATGTATCTTTCTTCCAACTTAAATACTCTATCCATTCACAAAATTAGCCTGTAGAATGGTAGTGTAGTCGATATTTCTGATGCCTGGCAAGAAGGTATTCCATGACCAGCGGATCGATTCGCCATGGAACATCGGTTGAAGCAACTGTACATGATTGGCTTTGCCCTCAACAGCTTAGATGCCCACATCCTAAGGTAGCCCAATTTTGCTCTCGCCCTAGCGAGCTGGATCACAGGGTCCATTCACGGGGACAGCAGGACTCCGCTGAGAAGCCTGCATAGGTCACGGACGTTGAGGGATGGATAGAGTTAAAATCGATGCTTTGATCCCCACCCCGGAATGCACCGCCCTTCCCCTCCCTACGTCGGCGATGCTGCAAACCGCCAAAATTCCCAGATGATGAGCACTTCATGGCAGCCGTCAGACGAACAGATGAACATCGAAATTGCTCCTGCGTATGAAGAAATCCGGGATAGGATCCGCAAGCTGCAGGCGGTAACTGGTTGTCCAGACACATACATCACTGTGCTCCTTGAGTTCATTGCCGCCGACTACTCCAGTTAGCCCAGTGCCATTTTTTTGGCGTAAAATACACCAGCGATTCCAGAGCCGGATCCTCTCCGGAGGCGTAGAAAAGCCCTACGGCAGCAGCCTGCCTCTGCCTAGCGATCCGAGTGAGCAGGCGGTGCAAGATCAAGGACATGGTGGCAGTGCTGTAGGGGCGCATTAGCCTCCACCACTCACCGTCATTCATCTGGTCCCATAACGGGTCTGGAATCACCTTGCCAGCTCTGCAGCGGGCCAGCTGCACCTCCGCCAAAGCATGGATCGAAGTTTGATAGCCATGTGAAAACAATTATACCAACTCGTTCAACGGCCCACTTCAGGGATGAGTTCTTCAGTACTAAGTTGTTCACGGCACTTCCGAGGCGTAACTTCCTGTCGATAGGCAGTCAAGGCAAGAAATGAGAAGCAAGCACTCTCAGACCGCACCCATCTCTCCGGGGCATACATTCCACGGTCTGGCTCAACTGGGAGCTGCCGCATGGCCCTAATATACCTGCTCGAACAAGGCCCGGGCAAATAGAGTAGATCAATCTAAAGGTATTTGAACCTATCAATATTCAGCCCACGTCGTTGTGTCTATTGCATCTGATCCTCTTAGCGGCTCTGTGCGGACGAAGACATTCACTGTAATAATTTAGTTTGCCAAGCAAAGCTCTGTTGAATTCAGGAGCATATCCATTCCTGCCCGATAGAAGCGAGAATCCAGTTTGTGCGACCGCGTTCCATGCCCAAGGACCTGCTGCCTGAACCGTCCGAGGGTGGCTCCCGACCCGATGAACGCCTCCTGCGCCGGGCCACCGGCCTCGGTGGCGCGCTGATCATCGGCCTGGGGTCGATCCTGGGGACCGGTGTGTTTGTCAGCCTGGCGCTGGCGGCGGCACCGGCCGGAGCGGCCCTGCCTGTAGCCATCCTGCTCGCAGCCCTGCTGGCCGGAGCCAACGGGCTCTCAGCCGCCCAGCTGGCGGCGGTGATGCCGGTGAGTGGCGGCAGCTACGAATACGGCCATCGGTTGCTCTCGCCGATGGCCGGTTTCACCGCCGGCTGGCTGTTTCTCTGCGCCAAGACGGCCTCGGCGGCGGCGGCCGCCCTGGGCCTGGCCGCCTATCTGGGCTCGCTACTGGGGGCGGATCCGCTCGTCGTGCGCTGGTGGCCACCGCTGGCGGTGGGCCTGATCACCGCGGCCGCCCTGGCGGGACTGCGGCGCAGCCAGTGGCTCAATGGCCTGCTGGTGGGCAGCACCCTGCTGAGCCTGGTGCTGTTCGTGGCAGGGGCGGCCAGCCTGCCGGTCCTGCCCAGCGCCGCCATGGCCTCGACCACGACCCCGGCGGGCATCGCCGAGGCCACAGCCCTAGTGTTCGTGGCCTTCACGGGCTATGGCCGCATCGCGACGATGGGCGAAGAGGTGCTGCGGCCCGAGCGCACCATCCCCCGCGCCGTGCTGCTCACCCTGGCGGTGGCCCTGCTGCTCTATCTGGGCGTGGCCTGGTCGGCGCTGCGCCTGGCCGGCCCCATCGGCCTGGCCGCCAGCCTGATGGCGCAAGGAGCCGCATCAGTCGCTGCTCCGTCGCCCCCCCTGGCCCGGCTGCTGCTGGAGGCGGGGTGGCCCTGGGGCAGCTGGATCTTGGCGCTGGGGGCCAGCCTCGCCCTGGCGGGGGTGCTGCTCAACCTGATCCTGGGGCTCTCGCGGGTGTGGCTGGCGATGGGCCGACGCGGCGACATGCCGACGGGCCTGGCGGCCCTCGACGCGGCCGGCACCAGTCCCAGGACGGCCGTGCTGCTGAGCGGGGCCCTGGCCGCCCTGCTCAGCCTCAGCGGCCGGCTGGAGCTCACCTGGGGCTTCAGCGCCTTCACGGTGCTGGGCTATTACGCCATCACCAACCTATGCGTCCTGCGGCTTGAGCCGCAGCAGCGACGCTTTCCCGTGGTTCTGGCCTGGCTGGGGCTGATCAGTTGCCTGGCACTCGCCTTTCAGGTCCCGGCCGAAGCCTGGCTCAGTGGGCTGATGGTGCTGGGCCTCGGCCTCCTATGGCGCTGGGTGTACCACAGGATCCGAAACGGTGCGTCTAGCTGATCCGAGGCCAACCGTCGGCGGGCAGCGTGTAGCGCCAGTGCAATAAAAATTTCTCGGCGAAGATACGGGAACAACGACTGGGACTACCCGATCGATTCAGCTGCGGTGAAACACTAACCCGCAGTTGAAACCCAGGAGATGTTTCGCGAAGACGGGCAGATGAATTAGAGACGCTTGATCATTACAGCCAAGATCTTCTCCTGCACAAAACCGATCGTTTGACTGTCGGCTGCTAAGCCCAAGGTCGTCCAGTTCCGGGCGGTTTCTGTGAGGAAGCCAATCTCGGCACTGAGAGTGACGATCAACCCAGGCCGATCTGGGAAAGGATGCCTTGGCCGGTCAGCAGCTCGGTGCCGAGGCCGATCACGAAGCCGAGCATGGCGAGGCGGCCATTCCAGGTTTCGGCGAAGGCGACGAAGCCAAAGCGGGGAGTGGAGTCAGTCACGGAGGAGTCCAAGGATGCCTTCTCAATGTAACAGAATGTAAAGGCTTGGGCAAGCTCGTGACTCTCCCAGCTCCCGGGGCGGTGCGCTGCCTCCTGCTTTTGCTCAGCTGCCGACCTTCGGGCTGCCTGACGAGAGGCTGCTCTGCTTCGAGGGCCTCGAAAGGCACGGATCATCCCGGTCGATTTTCGTCACAGTCCCGGTTGTGGGTCGTCGTTGCGTTGGAATTGGAGCCTTGATCCTCCGCCGCATCCAGCTCTTGACCATGACCCACCCCGGGGGCTTGACGATGGTCAGCAACGACAACGAGCCCAACCGCCCTGGCGCGTGGGTCGACCGCATCGGCATGGGCGGACCCGCCGCCGCAGAGCTGATCGCCTCTCAGGGCATCGGGCCCGGAGCTGTGGAGGTTCCTGGCTCTGCTGAGGGTGCCGTTGTCCTTTCAACTGATCAGCGGGACGCCGTGCAGCGGTCGTTGATGGAACTCGTCGCCCTCCAGCAGCCCCCCGAGGCCCAAGCAGCCGTCCCCCTAGATGGCCCCAGCGTCGCCCAAGTGTTGATGGAGAGCTCTCGCGAGGGCCTGCCCCTTCGGCATGAGCGGCTGGCGGCCCTGTTGGGTGTCGACCCCGAGAACTGCGCGGCGATACGCGCCGAGGCTTCGGCCTACGGCTTCAGGTTGCGCCGCCTTGGTCAACGTCGCGGTAGCGCCAGCGCCCTGGACCGCTCGGCCGATCGCCGTCCTTGGGTGGCCTCATGGTGAGGCCCTGAAGCGTCCCCTCCTCGTTGGCACTGTCAGCGATGGAAGGCCCCTCAGAGTGCGGGGTGGCTCTCACCGGCAACTGACGGGCCGAATCTGGCACTCCCAGTCCGCTTCAGGCTGAATGGCAAGGCAGGACCGGTGATGCACCAGCGGATCAGTCCAACGCAGCTGTATCAACAGCTACGTTTCATGTCCAAATGCCTGGTGCCCACGCAGCGCTGAGAGGCCGTTCCTAGAGATGAGGGGAGAAGCGAGGCGTGTGATGGGGTCCAGTTGTTTTCCCTCCCAATTCGAAGGGAGCTTTGCTGAGTTCAAGGAACGGCAACTGGTGTTCGCGCTGACCCGCCAGCTCGCCGAAGCCCAGTTCGTGCGAGGTGACTGCTTGGTAAGTGAACGGCTGTGGCAGGAAGCCGCCGCTGAGGACATGGACCCTGATCGGATCATCACCTTGCTGTATGGCGTCCACGATCACGGCGACACCGCAGCCATGGATGAAGCAGACCGGCCCTTTCGTGAGCAGCAGCGCCAAGCTGCTCGTCTGGTACGTTCCCCCTTGCGTCGGTTGGCCCGGTTCGCCCAACGGCGAACGGCTCCTTCCCGTTGCGCTGACGCGGTATCCCATCGCCACACCCTCATCGGCTAAGGCCCCCTGATTGGAAGTCAGTCATCGCTGGTCAACGCAGAACCTGAATCGTGCTCTTCACTCTTCTGGTCACGCTCCATGCGTTGGCGGCCACGGTATGGACAGGAGGCCATTTGGTCCTGGCTCTGGGCGTGTTGCCGCGAGCACTCCGCCAGGGAAAGGCCGACCCGATTCGTGCCTTCGAGGAGCCGTTTGAGCCCTTGGGCCTGGCAGCCCTGGCGCTGCAGGTGATCACGGGACTGTGGATGACCCAGCTCTACCTGCCGGGCTGGCAGGGCCTGTTCAGCTTCGGTGGGGACACACCGATCGCCACGCTGCTAACCATCAAGCTCCTGCTGCTGGCCGCCACAGTGGCCCTGGCCCTGGATGCCCGCCTGCGGCTGATCCCGCGACTCCGTGACGACCACCTCGCCCCCTTGGCCTGGCACATTGGTGGAGTAACGGTCCTGTCCGTGGCCTTTGTGGTAGCAGGAGCGGGGATCCGGCTCGGTGGCTGGTCCTGAGCCATGATTGGTTGCCCCACCTGCGTGCAGCCATGACCGAGGAGGAACGACGAGAGCAGGAGCAACTGGAAGCCTTTCTGGCCCACGCGGCCCGATCGCCTGAGCTACGGGTGAAGTTGCGTCGCGTTGATCCCTACCAAGCGGTCGACATCGCTGCCGCAGAGGGCTTCCACTTCGGAGTCTTCACCCTGCATCGCAACGTCTGCACCGGCTTCGTGATGCCCAAGACCCGCTGAGGGCAGCTGGAGAAAATCAGTCTGCAAGCCAGCCAGCGGCTGAACCTGCCGGTCACAGCCAGTGATGGGGATAGGGAGCCGCGCTTCGCTGCATACGACTGAACACCACCGCCATCAACACCAGCAACAGCGAGGCGCACAAAATCGGCATCAGCACGAAATCAGCTCTGGCATTCAGCAGCACACCCAGAAGGGCGACGGCCCCGGCGGGGGGATGCAAGCAGCGCAGCACCTGGCCCAGGGCGATGCTCACGCCCACAGCCAGACCCATCACCCAGGGGCCATCCCCCAACCCGGCCACGCAGACCACACTGACAAGCGCTGCCACGGTATTGCCAAGCACGATGTTGCGGGGCTGGGCCAGGGGGCTGCTGGGAGCCCCGAACAGCAACACCGTCGATGCCCCAAACGGGGCCACCACCAGGGGGTAGCGACTCCAGGCGCTGATCAGTCCAAGCCCGGTGATCGCGAGCGCACCCCCCAGCCAGCCGCCCAGCACTTCACCATGGCGGAAGTGGGGTTGAAAGGCGCGCCCCCGCATCCGCTCGGCCTGCAGGTGTCGCCAAACCATCGTACGCGGATCAGCTCGCTCCATTCAAACCTTGAGCACACCGGCAAAGATCAGAACAGCAGCATCAGGAACGAACGTTCACTGTGCTTTGAAACACAGCGGCATGGGATGCCTAAGCACAAACCACCCATGGAGATCTTCAGCTTGTCTGAAGCATTAACATCACAGATTGATGTGCCAGCAGATGCGCACAGTGTTGATGACAGAAGATCAAGCGAGCGCCCGATGTTCGCCAGTGATCCTGCGCGCCTCTCCAGACTGCCCGAAGTGTTGAACATGCGATCTTCTCACCATGGCTCAGGCAACGTTTCCGGGAGCTCGCATCGGCGAGGGCGGGCTCCGGCGCTTACAGCTACCAGCCTGGCTGGTCCTGATCTGCGTCACCACCTTCAGCGTGCTGATCCTGGCAGGCGCTGCGATCTATAAAAATGCGCCGCCGATACCCGCCACAGTTGAATCACCCGCCCATGAGGTGATCTTCACCCGCGAATCCATCCAGGCGGGCCAGGAAAGCTACCTGGCTCGGGGCGGCCAGCACATCGGCAGCATCTGGGGGCACGGCAGCTACCTCGCTCCTGACTGGACCGCCGATGTGCTGCACCGCTGGGGCCTGGCGACCGCCGGTGTGCTCAGCAACGGCAGCCCAGATCTCGATCAGCGGAGCTGGGATGCGCTGCCAGAGACGGATCGCACTTTGCTGCAGCTGGAACTTAGGCATCAGTTCAAGGACAACCGCTTCGATCCGGCCACGGACTCCCTCACCCTCACCCCCGCCCAAACCCAGGGCCTGGAAAAGGTCTTTACGGACTATGCCCAGCTGCTCAGTCAGGGCTCATCTGTCCATGCGATCCCCAGCGGCTGGTTCAGCGATCCTCAGGAGATCCGCAACGTCACGGCGTTCTTCACCTGGACGGCCTGGGCCGCATCGGCCAACCGGCCCAATGCACCCTTTTCCTACACGGCCAACTTTCCCCACGACCCGCTGATCGGCAATCAGGCTCCCGGGCAGTTCCTGATCTGGTCGATCGTGTCAGTGATCGTGCTGATCGCCGCAATCGCTCTGTTCCTGTTTGTCTATCTCACCCAGGACGATCACGACGAGGTTCTGACGGTGGCCTCCCGGCCCGCCATCCGCACAGCCACCCCCAGCCAGAAGGTCTCCACCCTGTTCTTCGGGGTGGCGATGGGCCTGTTCCTTCTCCAGGTGGTGATGGGTATGGTCACCGCTCATTACGCGGTGGAAGGCGACGGCTTCTATGGCGTGCCGATCCAGGACTATCTGCCCTACGCCGCCTCCCGCACCTGGCACCTTCAACTGGCGGTGTTCTGGATCGCTACCTGCTGGCTGGCAGCGGGCCTCTACTTCGCGCCGCGCTTCGGGCGCCATGAGCCCCGATTCCAGGCATGGGGCAATGGGGCCTTGCTGGCTGCCCTCACCATGGTGGTGGTGGGTTCACTGGTGGGCGCCTGGGCCGCGGTGCAGGGATACCTCGGCTCGGCGAGCTTCTGGTTCGGTCACCAGGGCTATGAGTATGTGGAGCTGGGGCGACTCTGGCAACTGCTGCTGCTCGGAGGGATGGTGTTCTGGCTGGTGCTCATGGTGCGTGCCCTGGCACCGGCTTTGAAAGCGGAAGGGAGCAAGACCGGCCTCAATCACTTCTTCCTCTACAGCGCGATCACGATCCCGCTGTTCTACGCCTCAGGGCTGATGTACACTAACCACACGCCCCTAAGCATCGCCGAATACTGGCGTTGGTGGGTGGTGCACCTGTGGGTAGAAGGCTTTTTCGAGGTCTTTGCCACCGTTGCCATCGCCTACCTCTGCAGTGAGCTCGGCTTCCTCAAGCGCTCTTCTGCCTTGAAAGCCACCTACATCACCACCATTCTCTATCTCGGCAGTGGTGTCATCGGCACCCTCCATCACCTCTATTTTGCCGGTACGCCCGCATTCATCACCGCCATCGGCTCTGTGGCTTCGGCGCTGGAGGTGGTGCCGCTCACATTGATCGGTTTTGAGGTGGTGAAATCGCTACGACTCTCCAAGGAGGCCGAGGGGTTCTATCACATGCCCCTCAGATTCTTCACAGCCACATGTGTTTGGAACCTGGTGGGGGCTGGAGTGTTTGGATTTCTGATCAACCCGCCAATCGTTCTCTACTACTCCCAGGGCCTCAACACCACGCCGATCCATGCCCACTCCGCGCTGTATGGGGTGTATGGCTCACTGGCCATCGCCTTGATGCTGTTTGCCCTGCGGGAAATCACGCCAGATCACGCCTGGGATGAGAAGGGCTTCAATTTCTCCTTCTGGTGGATCAATACGGGCTTGGTGCTCATGATGGTGTGCGGTTTGATCCCGAACGGGTTCTATCAGTTGGTGCAGTCGGTGAACCATGGCACCTGGTACGCCCGCAGCGCTGAAGTGATCAGCTCCCCGTGGATGCAATGGACCGTATGGCTCCGGATTCCTGGAGACATCGTCTTCTCGGTCGGCGCTCTGATGCTGGTCGCCTCCGTGGTTCGTGCCCTACTGGGCATTTTCCGTCAGCCAACCCTTGCTCAGCCTGTCGATGAACGACAGGTCCCGATCTCTCAGGGTGGTTGAAAGGATGGTGATTTTCACGTCTGCAGTCAATGGTAGTGTCGTTGACCGTGAGCCTTCAGCAGGTGGATCCGCTGTAAGTGCTGGCATCGATGATGGCTGCAGTGCCGCTGAGTCCCTGGCTGCAACGCAGCTCCGTCCATGGAGACAATCGACGCATCCGCATGGCGATGGCCCCAGATAGGCTCAGGACCTGTTGCGTTGGTGGTGCCCAGGTGACGGATCTGGCATGGTCCCCTGGGCGGCCTCCTTTCGTCGGCTCCAGAGACTGTCAGAATTGATCCTCCCTCACCCCAAGGAGAGAAGCAGCGAAGGTTGAACGGCTGTGTCAAGACCAGCGCGTGTACCAGGCGTTTTCAGAACCAGCGATCAAGTCTCATCACATAAAAAGATCTCGCCAGAGCTATCCTCTGAGCGAGATGCGTCGATTTCGGATCAAGTACCTAGCGACGTATGGCCAGCTCGGGAGCCAGCAAATAACGCGTACTGATAGCTCCCAGAATCATTCAGTTGGCTTGCTGAGCTTTTCAACGAGGGCTTCGTCGTTCTGCTTATAGATCTTGGCTTCCGCATTAATGAAAATACTAGCCAAAGCATTATAGGCTTCGGTCCAGGCGTTGATCACTTCATCTGTTGCGGCATCGCCAAGGACATCTTTCATCGCCTCAAGCAGCTTGGCCCCAATCAAGGGATATTGTTCAGGAAGAATCCGTGCTTCGACGTGCTTGTGCGCAATCCGCTCAACAGCGGAAGCAAGCTGATCGAGATTATCAATGTGAGTGGCATAGGCATAAACAGATGCGGCCAGCTTTTTGGCCTGGCCATTGCCATGGGCATCAACCATCCAGGTATTCTCAAAACCAAGCTTATAGTCTGGACGCTCTGCAAAGGCGATCTCGTACATCCGAGAAGTAATCTTCTCGCCATGCTCCTTGACAATAGGAGCCGTGGCCTTAACGATGTCGATCGTCTGCTGAGAAATCGCCATTCCTTGTTATTGCAAAGACTATATTACTATACCACGCCGCGGTGTGTCTGACGGCACATGCGTGCCTCTTGACTTCTCTGCATGGGCGTATCTCTACACCCCATTTATAATCTGTGAATGCGTCTTTATAGTGGTCTTTACCTCCACGTGAGTCTGCGCAGCCAGCGCAGAAACCCTCTAGAGGGTCGTCACACTGTTGATCGACCCTGATCGGCAACCACATAGAAATCATGATAGAACTCCTATGGAAAAGGCATGAGTGATATGGGACAGGGTAAAAGCAGGATTCCTCTAAGAGCGCTGAAGGCGACATTTTCAGCAAAGACGGAAAGCCTAGGTAAGCTTTGCATGGAGGGCCCTCCAGCTGAGCTTTCCAGCGAAACAGTTGCACAGTTTTGTCAATGGCTTTGGGGTGAGTATCAAAGCCTTCCGCTGAACGTCGAGTTTTCTTGGTATGAGCGCTACAGTGATGTAGCCGAGATGTTTGCTGACATTCAGGGCAGCCACATCTGGGTGTCTTCCGAGAACTATGATACGTCTTTGGATGTTAATCCGATCTTTAACTTCATCCTGCAGGCGATTCATGATAATGATCACTACCTCACCCAAAACGACTTCAGCCTGGATGGTGAAATTGCCACTTACAATGCCACTGCAAGGCGTACGCCTACTTTAGAGATTCAGAAGATTCTTTATTCTGAAAGTGTGCTGAAACCGGCTGCATCACTTTTGCATGGTCATGCGCCAGTTTCAAAACTTGTCTTTCTTTAACTTCAATCCAATTCACAATGAGTGACTCAATGACAAAAGCATCACTGCCAATGGAGCCCGCCGCCATCCGATGGGCCGATAAAATCGCGTATCCCGCAACTGGGATGCACCGCAACACATTGCTGGAGGATGATCATTGCCAGTACTTGCTGATGTCCATGGCAGCAGGCATGGAGATTGCCGAACATTCTGCTCCCCGCAATGCCTCCGTGCATGTGATTGAAGGGAAGGGTACATTCACCATGGAGGGCAAGGACTTTGTCATGGAGCCAGGAGTCTTTATCGTGTTGCCAGCTGCCACGCCACATTCCCTCAAGGCGGAGGAGAATACGTCCTTTCTATTGATCTTTTCTGAATAGCCAACTGAAGGATGATGCGGGTTGCTGGTTGCCAGCATCTGACATTGTGAATCTTCGAGGTCTCTGCTATTAGCGGCTGAGTCTTCTTGCTTTAGCTGATTCCTCTGATGGGAGAAACCAGACTCGCCTGGTCGCTAGCACTGTTGAATGGACAGCAGGGAACTCCCTATTAACATGGCCAGATCACCTCTGGCCGCTTGATTCGACTCATACAGGACTCCGGATCGCTGACAATCGATCCTTTTGTCGACAGTTCAATGTTGTGGGACTGATTGCGAGACAACTCTGGCTGGGTTTGGCGTTGGTTATGATTGTCTCTCGATATCATGATCAAGCGCGTTTCCACTACACCTTTCCAATGGTCTGCGCCAACGCAGAGCAGGCGCTCAAACGTGGAGAGCCGGCTGGGCCAACTGCTCCACTGCTTCCTAGGCCCTAGGGAATCACTGATGAGTTCACCTTCCTTGCCTGTACCCCATCAATGGGAATCTACGCCTGAGTGGTCTGAGCCAGACGCAATCCGCAAGCAAAGGGGCGATCACGGATTGGTGGGTTCAGCAACCACGCCACCACGAACCTCATAAATTCGTCGCATGCGGGGCAGGATCTTCTCATCGTGGGTCACGACAATCACGCTGGTACCGATCTGGAGTGCCAGACGTTCCAGCAGATCCATCACCGCCATGGCCCGAGGGCTGTAGAGGGGGGCTGTGGGCTCATCCGCCAGCAGGATCGGCGGCCGGTTGATCAACGCCCGTGCAATCGCCACCCGCTGTTGTTCCCCACCGGAGAGCAGGTTGGGCATGGCATCAGCACGATGGGCGACATCGAGATCGGCCAAAAGAGCATCGGCGGCAGCGCGTGCCTCCTTGTTGGAGCGACCCGACAGCATGGCCAGCAAGGCAACATTGTCCCTCCGTGCCCCCTCGGCCAGTTGCTGCCGAAGCTCGGCAAGACGAACACGGCGTGGATCCGGTTCTGGCATCGTTTCAGCGCAGCGCCTCGCAGGCTTCACCGTCTCCATCACCATCGAGGTAGGTGTGCCCCTCCCGCAGCAGCTGCTGTGCGTGCTCCCATGAATCTACGTTCCGGCAGTACCACCGCCGGCCAGAGCTCGGGGGAGCTCCGCCATTGATGATCGTGAGGTTAACCGGTCGCTGAGGTCTGGCTGCAGGCTGGCTCTGGGCTCCCCGCCGTGCAGTTCTAAAGTCCCAAGGACGCTGGATGCCTCGGGCAGGATTCCAGATACCGAGCCTGTAGCGCTCGGCCAGCTTCTCCCGATCGAGGTAGACCCACTCATCGCACTGCTTGAGGTACTGCCGGTAGGCGAAGGCGTTGCCCTGCTGGACCAGGGTGAGGCCGGCGTTGGCCCCATTCGGGGCGATCACCTCCGCGACGGTCCGCCCGTAGCGGTCCCTGGTCTGGGCCTTCAGTGTGACGGTCGAGCCAACGGGGAGGAGTGCTTGGAGGGCATCCCTGGCCCTTTGGCCATAGGGCGACTGCGCCATCTCCGGGGCATCAATGCAGGCGAGGCGAATGGTGAGCTTGGTCCCGCCGTCCTCTACCCGCAGGGTGTCGCCGTCACCGACGGAAATCACCGTGGCGGCTGCGGCGGCCAGAGGTGTGAGGAACGGGAGGACCAGGAAGCCCAGCAGTGGGGTGAGCCGCATCAGTGCTCGGGGGAGTGTCGGGATCTTGGCAGCTCAGCTGCTGATTCGAGGGAATGCTGCCGGCGCAGGGTGACCCGCTTGGGGCGGGTGCGAGCTGGCACTTTGGAGAGGACCCCAAGATTGCCAGGGGGCGCCGTCGCCTTCAGCCTGCCCGCCCGGGGCTGCAGGAGTGGCGAGGCTATGCCCATGTGGTTTCAGCCCATCCAATAGCCGCCTCCACCGGTAATGAGGTGTGTGCACCTGATTCGATGCCCTCTCCCCTCCACCCCCTCCCCCACAGGGCCACCACCGGCGGACTGATCGCAGCCGCTCTACTGGCGGCTGGACTGCTGGCCGCCGCCGCCGTCCCCCGCCTGCAGGCCGCCTCCGCCAAGGACCTCCCCGACCCCGCCGTGGCCGAGACCCCTGCCGGGCGTCCGACGGCAACCGCCACAGCGGTGCTGGCTGGGGGGTGCTTCTGGGGCATGGAGGCGGTGTTCGAGCACGTGAAGGGCGTCAAGGAGGTGGTGACCGGCTATGCGGGGGGCACGGCGGCCACCGCCGACTACGAACGAGTGAGCAACGGCGACACCGGCCACGCCGAAGGCATCCGCATCACCTACGACCCCTCCCGGGTGACCTATGGCCAGCTGCTGAAGGTGTTCTTCGCGGTGGCCCACGACCCCACGCAGCTGAATCGGCAGGGGCCCGACGTAGGTAGCCAGTACCGCTCGGCGGTCTTCCCCACCAACCCCGAGCAACGGCGGGTGGCGACGGCCTACATCGCCCAGTTGAACGGTTCTGGGGTCTTCCCGAAGCCGATCGCCACCACGGTGGAGAGCTGGCGAGGCTTTACCCCCGCCGAGGCTTACCACCAGGACTTCGTGGCCCGGAATCCCAACAATCCCTACGTGGTGTTCCACGACAAGCCCAAGGTGGCCCGGCTGGAAGCGGAATTCCCTGGGTTGTACCGATAGGAGGCTTGGCCCGGGGCTGGAAAAGGTGGTGGTGGAGGTGGCTCGCCCTCGGGGCAAGGCTCGTTCCATCCTCCGGTACCAGCGATCGGCACTACCCCCCCCCTTCAATGCCGGACACCCGGACAAGCCGGACAACGGGGGTGCTGCCTCCTCTCTTGAATGTCTGCTTTACAAAGGAGGGGGGAGATCTGATCAATGGTTTGGATTGAGGGTGTCCGCCCAGTCCGGCGCGTCCGGCGTGAGGTGGGGACTGGGAAGAGGGAAGCTGCCCTGCCCTGTCCGGACCCTGTCCATGCGCTCACCGGCCCTGTCCGACCACCACAGCCCTGGCCGTGAGGTCATACCCCACCGACCTGGCTCGGGAAGGGTGTCACCTTTTCGGGGGGATGGAGGGTTGTGCTCTGAAGACCCTGTCCGTCGCCGGGAACTCTGAAGGAAGTCGCTCCAGCAGCATGACCCGCTACCTGTGGCTCCTCGACGCCGATGGATGGCCGCTAGAACGCGTCGAGTCCCGCACCGGTGAGCACCTCCCTGTCTTCACGGGCGGCCCTGAGGAGTCGCTACCCCCCGAGGAAGGCGGGCGTCCTATCGCCTGCTCCATTCCCAAGGTCTCGGGGGTGGAGTTGGTCATCGGTGGTGACAGGTCCCAAACAGGAATCCCGGGAAGTGCTCGGGGGGATGAGTGAGGGATGGGGCTGAGAACACCGCCAAAGACGAACCATGCTGATCTCCTTGGTTAACCATCGGAGATGCTCCCCCGAGAACCTTGCACAATTTGACCCAATGCCTAGCGGCCCCAGCCCTGGAGAACGGGTCGCGAGCGGGCTCTTGGAGTTGCGGCTTACCATCATAAGGCGCTCAACTAAGTCGAAAGCGATCTCCTGGAGCGTCTTGAGGCTACTGATCGCCTCCACGGCAAAAGTGTCCTTGAAATCGGGGCTCTGGGTCCCCCTCTGCCAGGAAAGTTGACGCCTCTCCATCTCGACTAGGCCAAGCAATAATGGGGTGGCTCATGATTTCTTAGCAACATCTGGGTCTTGAACTTTTCAGCTTTAAGATGTGAGCAACCAAGAGGGAGGGCTTGAAACCAGTTAGTAGTAGCTGCGGTACGCCCTTCCGGATCTACCGCTAATCCGAACTGTATATCGGCCTCCGCGTGGGCCGAGGCGTGTGGGGTAGTCTAGCTGGTCGACTGTCGAGAGACCAAGCATATCTCCTTTATACGAGAGGCCACCCATGTCGCCCTTGCGTGACCGGTATTTAATGACAGGTCCATATACTTCGCTGTTGCGCAATAGATGCCTTTCTTGTTCAGAGTAACTTTCCTGGCTTGGATGCCTGTCTTTCATCTCTGTCAATAGCCGCTCAATGAATTGTTCCCAGTTTTCATTTGACCTCTTCGGAGAAGCGTCATCCACGGACTCACTGACAGCGACATACTTATATTAAGCTAGGGCAGTCAAGCAATAATGTCTACATTCAGCTCATTTTGTACCGTGCTCGGTCCCTCTACCAGGAAAGTTGGCGCCTCTCCATCGCGAGGAGGGTGGGCGCCCACTGGCCTGCTCCATTCCCAAGGTCTCGGGGGTGGTGTGGGGCTTCGGTTGTAATGGCCAGCCTGACGAAGGCTGAGAGCGTGGAAGAAATCGCTGCAATTGCGGGATTACTTGAGAGTGCTCAAACAGGTATAAGCGGCAAACTATTGAGAAGCCGACGACGTTCTTCCCAATCCGGCAGGTGAGAATCCAGCAGCGAGATGAACTCCTCGCCATGACTAGGCACAAGTAGATGGGCGAGCTCATGAAGCACAACATACTCAAGACAGCCTTTGGGCTTCTGAGCCAGCTGAGTATTCAAACGGATATTCCTTGATTTCGGATTACAGCTTCCCCACTTGCGGGTCATCGCCTGAACGAACAGCTTGTTAGTCTGAACATGGAGGCTTTGCTGCCACGTGTCGATCAGAATCGCAGCCTCTCTTCTGAGCTCCGCGCGGTACCAAGCTGCAAGAAGGTTCTGGCGATTATCAGCTGTTGAACCTGGTCGAACACAAAGCACCAGCCTTCTGGGATGTACTTCGATCCTGGGGGCTGCGTTCACTTCTTGAATCTGGAGCAGTAATCGGCGACCCCAGAGGTAATGCGATTCTCGTTCTACCATCAATCTGGCGCTTTCTCGCTGCTGCCCCGCTAATCTCGTCTGCTGCTTACGGATCCAGCTCAGTTTGCCAATGGCATAAGCTCTCACATGATCTGAGCTCATCCCCTGCGGCGCCGATATACGCACGGAGCCATGGGGTGGGATCACCGAAAGGTGCAGGTTCTTGATCGGTTTGATAGTGACCTCCACCGACAAAGACCCGATGACAAGCTGATGGCTGGGATAGGCCTGGGTCATCAGTATTCAGGCTGGGCCACGAGGATGGGGAACAGGCGCTCCACTTCCGCAGCGTCTTGCAGCACGCCGAAGAGTGCCGCCTTGATCAGCTGCTCCTTGGTCTGCACACCACGCCAGCCATCGGGCCTGACCTGGCGCACGGTCCTGTCGATAATGAGCGCCAGATCTAAATCCCCATTCAAGTTGTTCCAGAGAGCTCTCTTCCCAGGCGTATCAAGATCTGATGGGGTGTTGTCGGCATTCTGCTGGCTGAGTTGGCGAGCCAGATCTGCAACCTTGCGGAGGTACTCCTCGTAGGCCTCAGCCTGCTGCTTGCGGAATCGGATGATCTCATCAAGAACCTGCGAAAGGCGGTCGTAGAAGGCTGGATCATTGGCCCGCTCGCTGATGATCGTGCGCCGGATATTGTTCTCGATGGTTTCGGCGACGGCCTTACGGTTGGAGGCCCCCTTGCCGAACTGCTGCTGGATGGCTTCGGTGACACCGGTCTGGACGATGAGCTCCAAAAGGCCTATATCATCAAAAGCCGAGATCTTTCGGGGCAGGTCAGCCTCAATGTAGGAGTCAATCAGATAGCGCATGTCGGCCTCGTAGGCCTTGAGATCGAGGTTTTCGCCCGCTGCTAGACGAATCACCTGCCTCCATTCCAAAGCCTTGTCCCGCTGTCGGGTGATGCGGTTGGCTTCTGAGGCGGAGTACCCCGCATCTGATAACTCATTGGCCAAGGCTGCATAGGCCCGAGTCAGCTCGGCCACGGACTTGTAGTACGCCATGCGCTGGGGTTCACGCTCCTGCAAGTCGTCCGGACACTCCGTATTGCCGCAGAAGTAACGCAGAACAGCCAGCTCATCCATTGGAGGGGGCACGGGCTCCGCGAGCAGTGCCTCTTGCTCCAGTGCCGTCTCCAACCGCTCCTTCGCCTTGATGAGACGGTCCTGGAGAAGCACATCGGGATCAACGCCGCCGGCAGAGTGATCAAGGTCATCGCTGGAATACACGGCGATGGCGTTCTCCACTTTCTTGAAGAGGTCCTTGTAATCCACGATGCTGCCATAGGGCTTATCGTCGCCATCGAGGCGGTTGGTGCGGCAGATCGCCTGGAACAGGCCGTGATCCTGCATCGACTTATCGATGTACAGCACGCTGCAGGACGGGGCATCGAAACCGGTGAGGAGCTTGTCGACCACGATCAGCAGCTTCATCTGAGCCGGCTGGGTGAGAAAGCGTTTCTTGGCATGCTCCTCGTAGGCTTCCGTGCGGGTCATACCCGGCTGAGGGGCGATGTCCTCTAGAAGCCTGGTGTAGGTGTTGTAGATGAACTGTTTGTCCGTTTCCGTATTGGCGCCGACTTCTTCCTTGGTCACGTCTGCCGCCTTGGGGTCATAGGAAGTGATGACGGCACACTTGCCCTTGAGTTCGGTCTGGTTGAAGAGCTCGAAGAAACGGCAGGCCTCGTAGATGCTGGAGGCCACGAGGATGGCATTACCGCGCTGGCTCGCCAACCGTGGTTGCACGGAAAAGTCGAAGAGGATATCGGCAACGATGCGGTTCATCCTTGCCTTGGAGCTCAGTACGGCCTGAAGCGTGCCCCACTGCCGCTTCAGCTCGCGTTGCTGCCAGGGATTGAGGCCAGCCGTCTTGGCATCGAACCACTGGTCCACCTTGTCCTGCGAGCTTATGCGCTGATCGATGTCGCGGGCCTCGTAGACCAGATCGAGCACTACCTGATCCTCGACGCCTTCGCTGAATTTGTAGGTGTGGATGTAGCCCCCGAAGACCTCCAGGCTGGTGGCTTTGTCTTTCTTGAGCAGCGGTGTGCCGGTGAAGCCGATGAAGACGGCATCGGGCAGCAACGCCTTCATGACCCGATGCAGCTTGCCGCTCTGGGTGCGGTGGCACTCGTCGACGAAAATGAACAGCTCGCCAACGGCTTGGCTCGGTTGTGCCTGGAGCTGTTCGAGGAACGCTTCGAAGTCGTCAACACCGCGCACGCCGAACTTGTGCACCAGGGAGCAGAGCAGGCGGGGCAGGGGTTGGCTCAGGGCTTGCATCAGATCACGCCCACTGCTGCTGCGCTGAATGGTCTCGCCTGCACCACCGAACACGCCTTCGATCTGCTTGTCGAGCTCATCGCGGTCGGTGATGATCACGACTCGGGCATGGGGGTTGGTGGCCAGGATCCAGCGGGCTAGGAGCACCATCACAATGCTCTTGCCGCTTCCCTGGGTGTGCCAGATGATGCCACCACGACGCTCATGGACATTCTGCTGAGCGGCCTTGATGCCGAAGTACTGGTGAACCCGTGGCAGCTTCTTGGTGCCGGCATCGAAGAGAACGAAGTCACGCAGAAGCTCGATCAGCCGTTCTTTCTGGCAGATCTTGATCAGGTACTTGTCGAGCTTGGGGCGCCTGTTGTCCGCTTCGTCTTCTTTCCAGGTGAGGAAGAACTTTTCGGGTGTGAGAATGGCTCCGTAGCGCAGACCTTCCGAGTCGTTGCCGGCAAACACCAACTGGTTGGTGGCAAAGAACCAGGCGTTGAACTGGGGTTGCTGGTTGGAGAGGTTCTGGCGGATTCCATCACCGATGCTCACCCGGCTGCGCTTGAGCTCGATCACGCCCAGTGCAATGCCGTTCACGTACACCACCAGGTCAGGACGGCGCTCTTTGGGGCCCTTGAGGGTGACTTCCTCGGCAATGGCGAAATCGTTGGCATCAGGTGAGTGCCAGTCGATCAAGGCCACCGTGCTGGTGGGCTGATCGGCGGCGGCCTTCACCTGCACCCCATAGCGCAACAAGGAATAGACCCTGCGATTGGCCTCATACAGGCCAACCTGGCTGATGTCGGCGGCTGCTCGGAGCTGAAACAAGGCGCCGCTGATCTCCGCTGAGCTATAGCCGCGGCGATGGAGGTAGCTGGCAAGGATCTCCTCATCGAGGTTGCTGTTGTCTGCGCGGTCCTTCCAATCGCCGAGGTAGCGATAGCCGAGTTCCTCCTGGAACAGCTTGATCACCCTGTTCTGGGTGAGGCGCTCAGGGCCGATCCCGCTCATCCTGCAGCCTCCACGCTGAGGATTTCCTCCTCCACATAGGACCGAAAGCCGGCAGGCGAGGTGAAGCAGCGGAACCCGGCGGCGCTTGCCAGGGCCAGGGTGGCGGACTCTTCGTTGAGGAGTACGGCCACGGGCTGGCTGAGTTCCTCCTGGATGCCAGCGGGCCAGGCCAGGTCGAACACCGCACGCTGTTCACCGGTAGCCGGGTCAGCGAAGTCGTAGGCAAGGGTGCCCAGGGGAAGTGCCTGGTCGGCCATCCAGGCGTTGAGGCGAAGCAACTCGGATTCCTCCTCCTCGCTCGTGATGCCACCGACGCACTCTGTGGCTGGCTGCGGCACGGCCGCCGCGGGGCCGGACAGCCAGCGGGTGTCGCCATGCAGAAGCTCCTCCAGCCGGGCATTCACTTCAGCCGCGAGCAGGGACTTGCGGGCCTCCAGGAAGGACCGGAAGTTCTCGAGCTTCCACAGCGCTGGATCCGGCGGGATCCACTGGGAGGCAAGGGCACCGGGGTGTGCTGCCTCAATCTCGGGGAAGTAGTCCTCCGGGAGCCGATTGAGGATCTTGATGTTGGTGTCCTTGGTGAGGAAGCAGAAGTTGGCCAGGGCGTTGACCTCTGGCCTGCGGTAGCTGGCTTTGTAGAGCTGGGATTTCGGGAAGATGTGATGCACCTCCAGGCGGCTCATCTTGCCGAGCATGCCGGCCTTGAGGGGCAGACCGGTACCCCAGTCGCGGGCCTCGCCCATGCGGGTGAGCAGGTAGAGCACGGGGTAGAAGCGAGCGCCGAGGCTCCAGCCGGTGAAGTGCCCGGGTTCCACCCGTAGCCCGCCATGCCATAGGCGCAGCTGCTCCAGCAGGCGCTCCAATCCAGCATCCTCCCCTTCCAGCGCAGCGAGATCCTGATCAATGAACGATTCGGTGGAGCCGGAGAAGCGACCCCACATGCCGGCCTGGACGAACCAGAACAGCAGTCGGTCGCGCTCCACCTCGTCCATGGGGCCGCTGCGCTGATCGAGGTAGCGCACCATCACCGGGATGCCGAAGCGCCCGAAGAACACCTGGTCGTGATCCAGACCCAAGCGACCCGCGATCAGGTTGAGGCAAGTGTCGATTTGCTTGGTGGCGCGCTTGAGGGCGTCCTGGATTTCGGGGCTGCTCTTGTCATGCAGATAGAGGAACTTAGCCTCACCGGTGAGCACGGTGTTCACCGAGCGCAGCAGCCAGTCGAGGTTGAAGCTGTAGCCGTGATCGCTCCACTCCTTGAGCTTGGCCTTCATCGCATCACGCCCCTCCGGCCAGTCGGCGCAGATCTTGGCGAGGGCCAGGTCGCCCTTGGACAGCTTGGTACCGCCGCTGTTCACGCGATTGAAGATGTCCACCACCACGTCGAGGGTCTTGTCCGCGCCAGTGACTTCCTCGACGTGGAGGTCAATCTCGGTGATGCCCAGCAATTGGCTGAGACGGCCGATAAACTCGCCGACTCGTGGGGCCAGCTCAGGGTTCTGCCCGAACTCGGCGGCCACCTGACCGAGGCCGGCGCTGCCCATTCCGAGCAGGTTGGTGACATCGATCCAGAGGGGATCGTCCTTCATCTTCACCGGCTGGTAGAAGGCAAAAACCTCCTCCCCTAGATGAAAACGGAGACCAGTGAATGCCTGGGCGTTGCCATCGAAGAACCTTGGAGGTCTTCCGCGCACCACGCCATAGAGGGAGGTCATGCGCTGCTGGCCATCGAGCAGCAGCTTCACCACACCAGCCGCCAGCGGGCCATCACCGCGATGGGTGGCGGTCTGCGACTCCGTGGCCCACACCAGCAGACCCCCAACGGGATGGCGCTTGTAAAGGGAATCGAACAGTCCACGGACCTGGTCACGATTCCAGACGTAGCCCCGCTGGAACTCGGGCAGGGCCATGTGGCCGCTGTCGATGTGGTCGAGGATGGTGGAGATTTTCATGTTAGCCGCGTCCTCCCGGTAAGCAGCTCCTGCATCATCCCCTGCTTGAGCGCGCGGGCTTTTTCGCAGCATGCTTCTAGGGCTGTGAGCTCGGCGTCCACGTCAGAGAGGAGAGTGGCGATGGCGGTTTGCTCCTCCTGGGATGGGAGTTCCACTTCAACAAGATTGAGGGACTCCTTATTGAGCGTGTATCCCTTTACTGCCTGCTTGCCGTAAAGCGAGAAGTCTGTCCGGCCAAGCGCATAGTAGAGGTAGTCAGAGTTGGCGGTCAGCTGATTGAAGCTGCAAATCGCCTCATTAGTGAACAGATCACAGCCGGCAAAGCAGAGTCGCCCAATCGAGAGCTTGAAGCTCATGAGCAGGGTGCCCTTGCGCACGATTTTCATTAGAGCAGCAGCACTCTCAGTGACTTGCTCCTTAGACTCAGCCACCACCTTCCTCTGCAAGTCTGCGATAGATAGCCAAGGGTGACCTATTCCCCACATCCTATCGTCAAGGCGTGAGGGCGTTTGCCCAATTCCAATCTCACAGATCTCGCCCAATCGCTTCACCACCCACTCCCCCTTAAACCCCGGCAGCCGCCGCTTGCCGGTGAGCACCTCCTGCATGACTGCCTGCTTGATGTTGCGCTTTTTGGTGATGACTTGCTCCAGGTTCATCAGGAGCAGCTCCACCTCGCTTAGCACCGTTGCAATTTTGCTTTGATCCTGTAGCGGCGGAACGGCGTAGATAAAGTTGACGGCATCCTTGATGTTGAACTGTTTTTGGGCTGTGCCGTACTGAACATTCTCTACTTGCTGACGACCATGCCTTGAGTTCATGGCGCTGCACAACCAGTGGGAGTTAAAACTGCGATCCTGACGAACAATCATCATTGAAGCGCAGTTGCACTGATCCAACTCAGGTGGGACAACGGCTGTCACTCCGGGATCTCCAACCCGCACTGTTACTAGATCGCCCTGGTTCAAGCGTGACGCAGCTAGCTTAATGTTGCTGGCGGTAGAAATTCGATTGGCTGCTTCAGCATCTATTCGGTTCTCGGCGACATTAGAACCGACAAGCATTGGAATCGACTCCTTCGAATCAAAGTATGTCGAAGGATTAATGACAAGCCCCACGCTTTGTTTGGGTGAGATCTCTTTGAGTGCTCTGACCTCCCAATCCTCTGGGATCACCCCAACTTCCGTCTGCTTGTAGCCCGGCTTCAGTTCCATGTGAACCCCATCCGCTCCAGATGTCCGGCCACCCGAGCCTCCAGCTCCTCCAACCGTTTACTGAGCGCCGGTAGAGCCTCGCCGTAGCGCTCGCCCAGCTGCTTGAGGCGGCTGGTGAGCTGCTGGCTCACCCGTTCCACTTCACCGGCCACCGCCTGCTCCAGGCTGGCCAGCCATTTGCCCTCCACCACCAGCTCCCGCACCTCTGCTTCCTTGAGGCTGTCGTAGCGGCCGTAGGCCTGGTCATCGAGCTCAGCCTCGGCGGCCTTGAGGGCCTTCTTGGTGGCGGCCTCCTCCTCACTCAACTCCAGCCACTCCCGCAGCACGGCCAACTCCTCAGCGGCTTCGAGATCCTTTCTGATCTCCTTGATGCGGGCATTCACAGCCGCCTTGTTGATCTTGTCCAACTCGTTGAAGGAGCCCTCGTCGCCACCGTGCTCCTCCTCCAGTTCCGCCAGGCGGCTGCTGGCCTCCTCCAGTTGGGCGCGGAGGGCCTCGATCATCTCCAGATCACCGGCGAACAGCTGGCGCACCAGCAGCTCCTTGGGAACCAGGTCGCAGGCCCAGCCCTTGTCCTTTGTCTTGCCCTTCTTGTCGGTCTCCAGCACCCGGTAAGGCGCAGCTGTCCAGCCGTCGGCGCTGATCGCATACACGTCGTCCTGCATCGATTCGGCCCACTGGTCGAGCAGCAGCTGGTAAACGGCGTAGGCATCGATCAGCGGCTGGCCTTGGTAGTGGGCCAGCAGGCTCTCGCTCAACTCGCGGATCACTTCCTTCGGATGGCAACCCGGCTCCAGTGCCAGCAACTGGGTCGCCGTCGCCGGCTTCCAGGCCTGGAAATGCTGCGCCATCCCCGCCAGAAAGCCGGCAAACTGGGGATGGGCGGTGATCGTGGCCTTCACCTCCGCCGGCGGCACCGCCAGCTCCAAATAGCCGGGCCGCAGCGGCCGGAACAGGGTCTCGCGCAGCTGCGGGCACACCTGCCAGTATGCCTCCAAGGCGTTGATGTCGCGATCAGGGATGCCGCCGCGCAGGTGGGCCTCGATGTCCTGCAGGTCTTCCGCTTCTGAGCTGTCGATGTAGCGGGGCAGGTTGAGGTTGTAGTCGTGCCCGGCGATCTCCTCATTGCGCACGAAGCGCGAATAGCCCGGCACCTCCAGCAGACGGGTGAACACGTCCACGATCTTGTGGATGTCGCGCTCTCGCAGCCGGTTCTTCGGACCATCCTTGATGAACCCCTTGCTGGCATCCACCAGGAAGATCCCCTCGCGGGTGCCGGCCTCGCGCTTGTCGATCACGACGATGCAGGCGGGGATGCCGGTGCCATAAAAGAGGTTGGTGGGCAGGCCGATGATGCCCTTGATCAGGCCGCGCTGGATCAGATTCCTGCGGATCTCGGCTTCGGCGTTGCTGCGGAACAGCACCCCATGCGGAAGGATGCAGCTGCCGCGGCCGGTGCTTTTAAGTGTGCGCACGATGTGCAGCAGGTAGGCGTAGTCGCCCTGCTTCGCCGGTGGGATGCCAAAGCCCTCGAAGCGTCCGTAGGGATCCTTGGCCGCATCGATCCCTGTGCTCCAGCGCTTGTCAGAGAATGGTGGGTTGGCCACCACGAAGTCGAACTGCTTGAGCTGCTCGCCCTCCTTGAGCCTCGGGTCGGCGATCGTGTTCCCCTGCCAGATCGTGGCAGTGGGGTTGCCGTGCAGAATCATGTTCATCCGCGCCAGGCCACTGGTGGCTGCGTCCTTCTCCTGGCCGTAGAGCGTCACCGGTGTGCGCGCTTGGGAAGCCACCTTCAGCAGCAGGGAGCCTGAACCACAGGTTGGATCGCACACCGTGGTGTCGGCGGAGGTAGTCTCCTTGTCGATCTCAAGCACCTGGGCCTTGATGCGACTCACCTCGGCTGGCGTGTAGAACTGCCCTTTACTCTTGCCACTTTCGCTGGCGAAGTGGCGCATCAGGTATTCGTAGGCATCTCCGAGGATATCGTCATCGTCAGCCCGGTTGCGCGAGAAGTTGAGCTTCGGATCCTCGAAGATCGCAATCAGATTGGTGAGCCTCTCCACCAGCTCCTTGCCGCTGCCAAGCTTGGCCTGGTCGTTGAAGTCGGGAAAGTCGCTCTGGCTTAGCTGCTGATTGGCCGCCACCAATGGGGCGATGATCTTCTTATTGATGTCATCGCCAATCTCCGCCTTGCCCTTCAGAGACACCATGTCGGCGAAGCTGGATCCCACGGGGATCACCAGCGGCGCATAGGGCTGGCCGGCGTACTTGTCGCTGATGTACTTGAGGAAAAGCAGCACCAGCACATAGTCCTTGTACTGGCTGGCATCCATGCCGCCGCGCAGTTCATCACAGCTTGCCCAGAGGCTCGAATACAGCTCGGATTTACGGATCGCCATGGCTCAGACTGCCTCCGCGTTTGCGTTGGCCAGAGGAGTGCTAAATGCTCGAGTGGTAACTAAATCACACTTCGGGTCCATCGAATAAGTACGTCGCCAGTTGGTTTGAACCCATCGACTTGACGTGCAGTATCCGAAAGTTGACGCAACACTTAAGAACAATGCCTCTCGTCCTGTAAGTCCCCTGAAGATTGCACCAGGTATGCTTTCAGGCTGTTTTTTCATTGGGTCTTCGCGGCCTGCTGGGCACTTCGGAGACCCTTGACCGGCATCGGACTTCCCTCCCTGCGAGTAACGAGATGAGCTTGGAGGCACAGAAGCTGGGGGACCACTAGAGTCCAGTTTGCCCTGTGTTGTACCGCATTGGGGGTTCCCAGGGCGCAGCTATCAGAAGCGATTCAGAAACAGCAGGTGATGCAGGCATTCTGGGGGCTCTGGTTTAGAGGCATCGCCAGGATAATCCGTCTTTTGAGGCTGCCGTCCTAGGGGGGAGCCCACCAAGGTACCCTCGGCGTAGGCGAGGCTCTGCGCCTGAATGCTGCTGAGGCTGCTGTAGACTGTCCAGGCTTCAATCAAGCCAAACAGCAGATTGCCACGGATTCTGGCCACAAGCCAACAGAGTCTCCCCAGCACCAACTGGTGATGAAAATGGTCGGAAATGCCGTAGGTACTCCCGGACAATGGGCGGTCAGGGGAGTGCATGCTCGGTCATTCAGTCCAGACCTCAGCCCGGAATACCTGGACAGGGCGGACACCCGACCATCAAGTAATTGGATGTGATCCCCATTTCTTCTTCGATGGGAACATTGCAGTGATTTCGACTAAGTTTCCATCGGGATCCAAAACATGAAATGACTGCTCCCCCCATGGAGAACTAATGATTGGTTGGGGCTCGCATCCACCTTCTGCCAGGTTCTGATGTGCAGCGTAGATGTTGTTGACTTGGAGTTCAACTCGGTTGCGGCAGTTTGGCTTATCCTTAGTCACCGCTCCTCGCGAGAGATCGACTGCTGTCTGCACCTCTACAAGTGACACTGCCCCAAAGGACACGAATCGAACAGTCTTCTTGACAGCCACGAGGCCAAGACTCTCGTAGAACGCAGATGAAACTGCGAGGTCTGACACCGTGAGCTTCACGCCCCCAGCGTACGCTTCAATCGTTTCCATAGTGTACGTCACTGGATTCTTTGTGGGCGGCGTTGGAGTTCCAGGAAACTTCGGTACACGTGCAGTCTCCTCATCCGTCTTCTTGCTGATCTTCGTGATGTAGAGGGTCTGTCCGTCTGACGTTACAAGTTGCCATCCTGCGACTCTGATCGACGCCGTCGACGGCGTTGGACGGTAGTAGTCCACAACCCGGGCTTGACGCACACCATCAAAATCGAGGTCACCTCGATACCCGCTGACGAGGGATTCAAGGATAGTGTCGAGTATCTTCCCAGTGACCGGCCGATGCATTAGCTGCGCGCCCTCCTGCGTTGCCCGGGATGCCAACTTGTTCGCAGTCTTCCGGAGGTACTGAAGGTCTTGTACCGCACTCCACTCAGACGGAAGCCAATCCGAACCGCCGAGTGCGCCAACTAGTCCTCCAGTCATCGAAGCAATGGTATCGGTGTCCGAACCAAGAGCAAACGCAGCGCGCAAAACGCCCTGAATTGGCTGTGCGGCATGGCGAGCGGATAGGTAAATCGCAGCCGCAGCACTCACCGTTCCAGAGCCCTTTTCCTTACTAAAGACTCCAATTCGACTCAATACGTCATGGTCATCAGCGAGAGCGCCCTCATGAAGCCCTTCGAGTGCGATTTCAAGCAAGTGACAAGTCTCATCGACGACTTCTTCCCAGAGCTTCTTGTAATTGTGTAGCGAGCTATTGGCCGCGTCAGACCATTCCTTCTTTATGTTTGACGGGGACCCGCCCCACATTGATGAACTATCAAGCAACACCGTAAGCAGCTCACCGAAGCTGACCGTGTGCTGCACACGCAAGAGCCACCAAGCAGCATAGGCATAGGCAGTCGCCCCAATGAGCGCGCGTGGATGGCCATGAGTCGCAATACCGTCGATCAAAACGTCCTTAATCAGCGCACTCGGCTCATCATCTTCTGCATGAAAGATGGCATGCGGGACTACTCGCATCGCGACACCATTCCCACCCGCGTTGAAATACCTATTAACTGCAACAACCGCTGACTGCTTCCAGGGCGCCACGCCGCGGAGCCAGCTCGCGGCCGCTCTCTTCGTAGCTCCCCCGCCACCACGTTCGTAGAGCATCCATAGTGGAAGCTCGGTCTTTGTGAAGTAAGACCACCACAATGGCCCAGCATTGATACGCGACCTAGCGATCGCAAGGGTGAGTTGAGTGTCATCGCTATACTCACCTGCTCGGATGACCTCGGTGTGCGGTAAGAAACGCCCACCGCCTCGCCGCTCCCAGTCGCGGAATATGGAGGTAGGCTTCAGTTTCTGGCTTCGGCTAATAAATTCCTGGGGCCATCCTAAGGCGTCACCGGCAGCCAACGCAGTAAACGCCCCCTCCACACGAGAACGCGGGACGGCCCAATTGGTCTCGGGATTAGGCGTAGTCATGGCAGTCTCATAGAATAAATTGGGTTTCGGTGGGAGGATGCCCCATGCGCAACATCCTGCTTAACCTCCGGGGTTCATCAAAAAACTCGGGCACTACGAATAATTTCGGCACTTCTGCTTGGAGCTGGGTCAACCGAACGTGCTCGCGCTTCGCCTGTTCAAGGGTAGCTACCGCGACGCCAAGGATATCCTCACGGGCAACACGGTCAGGAATGAGGACTTCTGCCTGCTCATCTGTTGTCAACCATGACGGATGGACATGAGAGCGGGTGTAGACCATGTTGCACGTACCGGTGACTCGGTCCTGAAACATCGCGTTAAAGGCTACTTCACCTTCGGCGATACCCCTGCCTGAATTCGCGGCGGCATTCCGCTCGCAGAACTTCGTCCCAGAAGCCCACAAATGGTAGGGCTTTATGAACAGCACAACCCAGTCCGTGAACAAATTTTGACCATCATTCCGGGCTCTGTTGAAGTACCAGGAATTGGGATACTGGATTGAGCAGCACACGTGGCTGGGATGTCCGTCGTATCTTTCTAGATCAGTGGGATTCAATATTGCCTTCTCGTCTTTCTCTAAACGTGCTGTTGATAAGATTCCGTTGGGATCCGTAGCTATATGAAGCAGATTTCGCGATGGCGTGAAGTGACAGAGTCGAGAGATGCCGCGTCTGGTCACCTTCTCTTGAATAGAAGCGTTCATCGCTGAGAAATCTGAATAAGTCCGGAGCCTGCTGGCAGCAGTGTCGACGGAGGGCCGCTGTGTGTCATGACCAAGTTGGACTTAGCGCGTGTGACCCCGACATAGAGCAGCTTTGTGTTACGGATAGCTGCGTCATTGGGGCCAAAGGCTAGTACATCAGGCGGGTGTGGAAGCCGCGCGCTCGACACATAAGGCAAAACCACCGAGTCGAACTCGAGCCCCTTAGCTGCGTGATAGGTGCCGTAGAATAAGTTTGGCCCATGCGGCCAGATGGTCAGGTCGCGATGCAGGCGCGTAGCCGCCCCTCCGACGAGCCTTGGGAGAACTCGCTCGAGCTCACGGTCTCGGAAGAGCACCGCCACCGACCCCGTCTCGGCGAACTTCCGCGCCCGTGTGGCGACGAACTGCAACTCCTCGACCTCCGTCTTGAAGCCGACGAGAGCAGGTAAGGTCCCGTCTGCGGTCGGCGACTTCGGCTCAATAAGATCTATAACGCCTTTATAATGGGATGACCTTGCGATCGCGAGAGCGAGTTGGGCGATCTGTTTGGTGTTTCGGTAGTTCTCCTCGAATTTCATGACACCACGGTTCTGCAAGTTGAGCCCTGCACTGCGCCACGAGATCTTGTTGCCGTATATCTGCTGGGCCACGTCGCCAAAGAATGTCAGGCTGCCATCGGGAGGAATTGCGGCTGCAAGCGACTGAAGCATCACCGGTGAGAAATCCTGCCCCTCATCAATGATTACATGCTTGTAGTATCGCGCGGAGTCGTCGGCCGCGAACTCAGATACGACCGCCTGCGCGAGGCTATCCCAATCATAGGGCCTGCCCGCAGCGTTTCTCAGCGCGCAGTATTCTTTGTATGCTGAGAAGACGACTTCTCGTTCTATTTGGGGAACGCGCGCACCTAATCGCTCATCCTGCTCAGCGTTGAGATAGTCGTCAGCCAAGCGAAGGCCATTTTGGGAGATCCACTGGAACTCCTCGACGAGGAACTGAATGGGACGGTCAAACACGGTGGCAGTCAATCCGGCTTTCTTCACTCTCTCGACGGACTGCTGCACCAAGCATGCCGAGAGATCGGTTGACGCGATGGCGTTGTTTACAATCTTCCCACGACTTGCGAGATAGCCTCTCGCGAAATGGTGGTAATTCCGGATCTCTACATTTCCGAGACGGCCGTCAAGCGCCCGCAGATAACAGACGAGACATCTATTGAACGTCACCAACAGCGTGCGACCGGCGTGGTCTGCGATTGGGTTGGCGAGGTACATGGCGCGATGAAGCGCTAAAGTCGTCTTGCCGCTGCCCGCGGTGCCCAGCACGATCGTGTGGCCGGTCGGCGGCAGCGCCAAAACTTCCTTTTGACGGCCGATGGCAGGTGGAATCATTGTAGTCATCTTTCGATGCGTGGTAGCAGACGCTTCTAATGGTGGAAGTCTTCCTGTACCATACTAACGGCTTAGGTCATGCTCTTTAATCTCTCGGAAGCAAGTAGCTTCCCGAGTTTCCTCAACAGTGCTTAGAGAGTCCCGACAACCTCTATTTCACTCGCTTCTCCGGCGGCAGAAGCTGTCAGGCGACTTAGGACAACGGATCTAGACGTGTAGTATAGCAGGAAGTTAGCGAGGCACCTCCCGAAATTATATATGCATGTGCAGACCCGTGATCAACATTTTTTCTGGGATGCAGGACCTGCTCGGATTTCAACAATGCGTGTTCTTCCCTGCCGTAGTCTTGGGTGAAGAACACGGCCGCATCTATTGCTCATAACACATAAGGGTGGCGCTGGCTTATCGTCCTCCACCATGCTTCTCAAGGCATCATAAGTCCACTAAGCCTTCGTACAATGCCAAGTATTCTTTTTCCTCGACAGAATGCACTTGGCCACCATCGCCGTTCATGGCTTCATGCGCAGACTCTCATCAGGCAGTTTTCATTGTTGTAAACTGCCTAAGGACTGCTCGCCTCCACAGGCTCTCAATTAAGAATAGTCGCGCGCATTCTTTCAAGAAAGTCTGTCCTCTAGTTACTGCTTCGCGACTCACTACATGCGTTCCTATTCTCATCAATTCTAAGTTTGAATCCTTCGTTCTCGGGGAAAAGAGTTGGCTGACAGGCTTTCTGTAGCTTTGATCCGTGCATTAGTGACTCATCCCCTGCACGATTGATCGCCGCAGCTGTTTGAGAGATTGAATCGAGCAAAGCGCCACTGACCGGAGCCAGCTCACGGCAGAAGGTGGCGATGGTGTTCCAGAAGTTGGGTTCGTAGGAAGTCATGGGAAGGATGGGCACGATTATGTGCGGAAGGTTTTGGAATTGGACGGAAGGGACTGGGCTTAACGGGTCTGATCCGCTGCTTTTGGCCTCGGGGGCAATGGGCACCGCCTCCACGCCCCAGGTGGATGACCAGCGCCAGAGCGCCAGAGCGCCAGGAGCTACGGGCTCGGGGGAATAGCGGCAGACCTGCCAGGATCTGGGGGCGTCAGCGGTCGTCACAGCCTGCTGGTGTGGACAAAGCCGGGCTAGGAGGTCAGAACCCTTGCCCATTTCCTCTTCCGGCTTCGTCAAGCCTCTGGCCGTAGCCCACCCAGGCCCTGGCGTCGGGGCAACCGGCCGAAGGCCGCCCTCAGCTGCGGGTGGCTGCCAGCGCCAGCTCATGGGCCTGGGTGAGGGTGGCGGCGGCTTTGCCAAACCACAGCCCCTCCAGACGCTGGCGGGCCGCCTCGATCGGGTCCCTCGATCGCCCAGCGTCATGGCTCAGATGCTCCGTCACCGCTTGGTAGGCGCCCCACATCGAGCCCTGCACGCCGGGGATGTCGCTGCCGATGGCCTGGCCTTCGAACTTGGCGGCAAGGCCCTCCCAGGCGGCGAGATCTTCCAGACGGCGGGGCCGGCTTGTGGTGGCATCGCCTCGGCGGTCGTTGATGCTGCCTCGCAGCTGATCAGCAAAGAGGGTTTCGACGTACTGGCGGAACTGGCTTGCCGTGCACGGCGCGGCGGCCATGGCGCGGAGCTCGGCCAGGCCACCAGTGAACTGCTGCCGCTGCAGATCGATCAGCTCAGGCAGCCGGCTGATCAAGGCATTCGCGTTCCTGGTGTGGCGGATGCGGCAGCCCTGCTGGCGGCGGCTCCGGGCGGATGCCAGCCCCAGGGCAGCCGAGAGGGTGTTCTGACACACCACCCGGATCGGCGAGAAGAAGACCGAGAAGGCGATCGTCCCGTCATGGCTGGTGCAGCCCACCAGGTACTGGTTAACAGGATCACCGGGGAGGACCTCACCCTCTGATTGACGCACTCGGGCGGTGAAGGTCACCTTCTTGCCGCCGGCCAGGACGCAGACCGCATCCATGACGGCATCGCTGTGGAGGGCCTCGGCGACGCGGATCAGCTGCTCGTTCTGGACGATCTCGTAGGTGCTGTTCATCACCGAGAGGGCAGCTCCGGTATCGGTGCGGCTGATCGCCTGGTAGCCATCGATCGGACGCATGTCGGCGTCGTAGATCGGGCGGCTGGCCAGATGAAAGTCAGCGCCACCGAGGCGGAACGCCTCACGGGCCGGGAGGGTGCCGTCGAGGACCAGGCCCAGGCGGTGCCAGGCGGGCTGGTTGTGGAGGAAGAGACCGGAGGTGAATTGATGGGACATGGGAATCACAGCTGCGGCTCGGACGCCGTCAGAGAGGACAGAAAAAGCCGGCCTCAGGGAGAGACCGGCAAGCGCTGGGGCGGGGCTTCCACCCGCCGGCCCGGTTGAACGGATCAGCTGTTGGAGGGTTTTGGGGTCAGCAGCTGCAGGCGGTCGGCTACCAGGCGCACGCCGCAGTGGTTGCCGCAGAGACGCCCCGAGGCCGCCAGGCGCATGCCGGGGGTGGCGTTGTCACTGAGCTCCTGGGCCTGCTTGCCCCAGACCTCGATCAGCACCGAGAAGCCCCCGGCGGATTCCTCGTCCCAGCGGGGAGTGACGCCAGGCACCATCAGGAGGACCTCAGCGCGGATCGCTCCGCAGTCAAAGAAGGTGAGCTGCACCGGCAGGGGGGCGGTACCCGTAAGCACGGTGACATTCACGGCTTGTGGGCTCCGTTGGGGCAGCAGGCGGGAGAGTCCAGGAAGGAGAAGACCTCGTTGAGGTCCTCGGTGCTCGGCGCCGGCACGCTCACCGGATCGAGCGGGCCTGCCGGGCGGTTCATGTCGGCCACAGGGGTGGCATTGCCGCCGTTGGCGTGCTCGGGGATGGGATCGACCAGGAGCTGCAGCCCATAGAGGTTGCCGTTTTGATGCCAGGCGATCTGACTGCCCATGGCTTGCAGGAACATGACGGCGGAGAAGATCTCGGTGTCCTGGTGCAGCAGAACGAACGGGGGGAGGAACACACCATCGGGCATGCGGATGGTGATCTCACTGCGGAAGTTCATGAAAAAAAGCCTGCTGGGCAGGCGGAGAGGGAGGATGGAGGTGGGTGCCCGCTCAGGAGCGGGCCGAAGGCCAGGGCCCGTTCTCGGGGAAGCAGAAGCGCAGAGCTTCAGCCGGCTCATCGAACGGCGGGGAGACATCCAGCCAGGGGGAGCGGATGCGGGCAAAGGCACCGGCCGGGAAGTAGCGGGAGAGGCTGGAGTACGAGGCGCCACGGAGGCGATCGGCTGGCAAGACCAGGCCGGCGGTGGCGTTGCCGCTGCGGGCACAGCGGAAGCGGACCTTGCAAAATCCGCTCATGGCAGCGCCCCCGCCGGCGAAGCCGGCTGCAGGAGGAAGCGGTAGACCGTGCAGTCGGTGGCCAGGCAGTAGCCAGCAGCATCGTGATACCTGGCGAAGCCGTACTCCTCATCGGCATCGACGCAGCTGGCGGAGCGGGAGGAGAAGGTCTCCGCCCACCAGGCATCGGCAGCAGCGATCTCGTCGTCTTCCAGACCGGAAGGGTCGTCGTTGATGAAGTAGCAGGCCCAGTGGGTGGGCAGGAGATAGCTGACAAGGGAGGGATGGCGGGCATCCCGCTCGGCCTTTGTCAGGAAGACGGGCTCGGGGGGAGAAAGGGGCGGATCTGGCAGGTAGAGGCTGGAAGTAGCCATAAACATCACAGCGTCAGAGGGACATAAAAAAGGCCCCGCACGGGGCGGGGCGAACCAATCCAGGCGGATTTGAACCGCCATACAGCAAGGCGCCCTCTGGTAGGGACACAGGGGGGCGCTCGCTGCGCCTTGCCTGCGACGCAGAGACCTCCAAGAGGTCTGGAATGCATGCAGGTGGATTAGGAAAGTGGATGGATTTTGTCGGGTGTTCTTGCCCTTCTTTTCAGCTCCATCCGGAACTGGAAGCCGGTTTTGCACCGCATCCCTGGTTAACCATCATCTGTAGAGATGGGGAGAGGGATGGAGATCGTGCTCGATCTCGCTGCGACGACTACACCGTGCCCCAATGGGCATAGGAAGGGCGTAGCGCGTCAGGGCCGCAAGGCCCCGCAGGAGGAAGACTTAGCGTCTATTGATACTGTCCTGCGCATATATAGGCGCCTGTTGAGTGTTGGCGCAACGCTGGGGAGACTTAGTCACGGGAAGCCTGTTGACCCGCACAAAGGTGCGCACCGGCTCGATCCGTCCTCGGGCATCTGCTGCCCTCGTCCTCCCGCTAAACCCCTCCGTCGTTTGGCCGAACGAGTGTCTCTACCGGGCCGCATGCCCTGCGCTGAGCGGAATGGATACCGTCAGGCGTCTCGTTTGCACCTACCGGTTGACGTCACCACAACCGGGAAAGGTTGGGATCCGTACGACCTTGGGGGAGCGTTTCTATGTTTTGGCGCAGCACAATCGGCCGCTAGCAGTCCTGCATAGGCATGGTGCGCAAGTTGCGCTGACGTAGTGAGAGGGATTAGGCTATTCGGCTGTCAGCATCAGGGCTGCAAGCCTGACCGGTGAGGGTGAGCGACTGCGGCGCAGTCCTGTCTCATCGGCTGAAAGCAACATAGGGCGTAAGTGGTGGATAAGTCAAGCGATTGAGGAGAAGATCCGATGACTGTGAAGCTTGCAATATGGAAGCCAAGAAACACCACGAGACGAGAGTACTCTGCACGCCCAAAGAAAAAATGTATGTGTATGTAGCTCGAATGGAAGGCGCCATTACGCAGGCAAGCTGAGTTGCGCTTGCGAATGCGATCTGTAGCCAATGAAAACGAGAAAATAAGCGGAGAAAAGCTGCTGACAGGGGCAGCAAAGGGCGTTAATAACATGATCCGTGGCCAACTAAAGCCGCAGATACCAAAGGAGAGGGCAAGGCGCAAAATGCTGCACAGCGCTTGAGACCGCAACTCTTCAGCTCTAATCCAGTAATTCAGCGAAAGAAAGGAGGGGCAATATAGACATCAGCCTCTGCTGACCGGCGACTCATTCATTCAATCACTGTACAGAAGTTACCAATGCGACTTGACTTAGTCAATAAATAAATCATTGATTAGTTCTACGCCTCACAACTGATTAAAATAAGACTACAGCGCTCCGCATAAATTGCGAGCGAGCATTGGCAAGCATGTGATCCGCTGATCTCACGGCATGGGAGCTTAACGATGAGCCTGCAGAAATAGTGCAAAGGAGTGGCCTCGGAGGAACCCACTCCCCCGGAACTTCCGGTAAATTCCGGAAAAGTCAGAAATGAGAGGCTTTAGTTCACAGTGGCCACTGGAGCGGATGAGCTCCCTTGGCTTCTCCCTCCAGGGCACTGAGAGGGGTTAGTGGGTGAGCATCCGCGCAGTCGCCCTGACAGGCAGATGTGTTGCAGCCAGAGACTGCCAGTTTCACGCAGATTTCACGCGAAAGCCCTGAGCGACGTTGAGATCCTAGCCGCTACAGTCGCTTTGAGGAATGAGGTTCCGCCTTCTAAGCAGCCGGTCGATGGTTCGAATCCATCAGGGGGCGTTGCTGGAAACGGGCGGGGGTTAACGCGCCGAAGCCCGACCAACCCATGTAGAGTCGTGTATCTACATCCCGCCGGCACCGGCCGTGCTGGACGCCTTGGCACCATCCCAGCCCAGTCAACGAGCCGAGGAACCTGGCCGGCGCGCCCAGCAGGCGATCCGCCGCTGGGGCAACAGCCTGGCTGTCCGGATCCCGGCCGAGTGCCTGCGTCAGGCCGGGCTGCGGGAAGGCGACCCGATCGAGATCGTCGTCGGACCCGACGGCCGCTTGAGCCTGGAGCCCCTGCAACGGCTGGATCGCCGCGCGCTGGCCGCCGACCTGCGCCAGCTCCAGGCCACCATGCCGATCACCCCTTCGGTGATCGAAGCGTGCCGGGACCAGGAGCGCTGGTGAGGTCGCCCCAGCCGTGATCTACCTGGACACGAGCGTTGTGGTCGCCCTGCTGACCCCGGAAGCGTCCAGCCCGCGGGCACTGGAATGGCTGGAGCAGTGCCGCGACACCCTGATCAGCAGCGACTGGCTGATCACCGAAACCCACAGCGCCCTCGGCCTCAAACAGCGCCACCAAGGCCTCAGCCCGGAGGCCCGCACCGCCGCCAGCGAGCATTTCGAGCGCCTGCTGCAGGGCGGGGTGGAACTGCGATCCTTCGACCGGGACCGATTCCGCCAGGCCGCTGAGCTGCTGCAGGATCCCGCCCTCGGCTTGCGCGCTGGTGATGCCCTGCACCTGGCGGTGGCGCTGCACAGCCGCTGCTCCCACCTGGCCAGCTTCGATGGGCGGATGCGGCAGGCCGCCGCCGCCCTGGGCCTGGCTCCAGCGCTGGACTAGCGCCGCACCGGCACCACCTGCATTCCGATCGGAGCCAGGGCGATCAAGGCCAGCTTGATGTGCTGGATGCCGAAGGGGATCCCCACGATCGTGACGAAACAGGCCACCGCGGCGCTGAGATGGCCGATCGCCAGCCACCAGCCGGCCAGCAGGAACCAGATCACGTTGCCGACCAGCCCCAGGGGACCGGTGCCGAAATCCATGCGGCCGGTCAGCTCCCGGCGGCTGACGGCCTCGTAACCGAACGGCCAGAAGGAGAAGTTGCCGATCACGAAGCAGGCCCGGGCCCAGGGGATCCCCACGATCGTGATCGCCGCCACCAGACCGGCCAGCCACCAGCCGAGGCCCATCACGAAGCCCCCCAGCACGAACCAGAGGACGTTGAGCAGGAAGCGCAGCATGGGGAGAGCCGGTGCTGCGCTCCAGCATGACGCCGCTCGGGCCTTCAGCCGCAGGGTTCGGCCGGGGCCGTGCAGCTGGCGGCCAGGGCGGCGAGCCAGCCCCGCAGGCGCTCCAGGGCTTCCGGCTGCAGGCGGTAATACACCCAGCGGCCGCTCTGGCGGTCGGCGAGCAGGCCTGTTTCCTTCAGCACCTTGAGGTGGAACGACAGCTTCGACTGGGCCAGGCCCAGGTCGGTGGTGAGGTCGCAGACGCAGCGCTCGCCGCCGCTGAGGGCCTCGATCACCTGCAGGCGGATTGGGTCCGAAAGGGCCCGCAGCAGCAGGCGCGCCTCCTCGGCCTCCAGGGGGGCCGAAGCACAGGCGATCGGCCCCGAGGCGCCGGGGATCGGTGGAGCGGCGGTGGTCCTTAACCCAGCCATAAATCGATCAACTCTGCTTGATGCGAGGTTGGAAGCCTGTCGCGGCAGGCGCTGTGAGGATCGGCATCAACGGGTTCGGGCGGATCGGCCGCCTGGTGTTCCGCGCCCTCTGGGGGCGGCCGGGCCTGGAGCTGGTTCACGTTAATGACAGCGCCGGGGACGCCGCCGGTGCCGCCCACCTGCTTGAGTTCGATTCGGTGCACGGCCGCTGGAGCCGGGCGGTGGCGGCCGAGGTCGACGGCGGGGGCTTCACGGTGGAGGGCAACCGGGTGGGCTGGTCGCGGGGGAGCGATCCGGTGCTGGTGCCCTGGCAGGCGGCGGGGGTGGACCTGGTGCTCGAGTGCAGCGGCAAGGTCAAGACCCCCGAGGCCCTCGCCCCTTACCTGCACCAGGGCGGCGTGCAGCGGGTGATCGTGGCCTGCCCCGTGAAGGGTGACCTGGACGGCGTGGAGATCCCCAACATCGTCTTCGGCATCAACCACGGCACCTACGTACCGGAACGGCACCGGATCCTCACCGCCGCCTCCTGCACCACCAACTGCCTGGCGCCGGTGGTGAAGGTGGTGCACGAGAGCTTCGGCATCCGCCACGGCTCGATCAGCACCCTGCACAACATCACCAACACCCAGGTGGTGATCGACAGCTTCAAGAGCGATCTGCGCCGGGCCCGCTCCTGCAGCCAGAGCCTGATCCCCACCACCACCGGCTCGGCCAAGGCGATCGGAATGATCTTCCCCGAGTTGCAGGGCAAACTCAACGGCCACGCCGTGCGCGTGCCCCTGCTGAATGCTTCGCTCACCGATGCGGTGTTCGAGCTGGAGCGCCCGGTGACGGTGGCGGAGGTGAACGGCGCCTTCGCGGCGGCTGCGGCGGGCCCCCTGCGGGGCATCCTGGGCTACGAGGAGCGGCCCCTGGTATCGGTCGATTATCTCAACGACAGCCGCAGTTCCATCGTCGATGCCCTCTCGACGATGGTGATCAACGGCACCCAGCTGAAGGTGTACGCCTGGTACGACAACGAGTGGGGCTACAGCTGCCGGATGGCGGATCTGGCCTGCCATGTGGTGTCTCTGGACGCCGCCCGGGCGGAGTGAGCGGCCGATGCTTCCGCCCCTCTCCGGCCAGCCACTCACGGCCCTGCAGCAGTACGCCATCGTCACGGCCAACTACTGGTGCTTCACCCTCACCGACGGCGCCCTGCGGATGCTGGTGGTGTTCCACTTCCGCTCGCTGGGCTACAGCACGCTGGAGATCGCTTTTCTGTTTCTCTTCTACGAGTTCTTCGGCATCATCACCAACCTCTGCGGCGGCTGGCTGGGGGCCCGCTTCGGCCTGCGCCTCACCCTCTGGAGCGGCACCCTGATGCAGGTGGCGGCCCTGCTGATGCTGGTGCCCGTCGCCGACAGCTGGCCGAAATGGTGGAGCGTGGCCTACGTGATGGTGGCCCAGGCCCTCAGCGGCATCGCCAAGGATCTCAACAAGATGAGCGCCAAAAGCGCCATCAAGTCCGTGGTGCCGGAAACCCCTGACGACCACGACAAGGGCGAGAGCCAGCTGTTCCAATGGGTGGCGATCCTCACTGGCTCCAAGAACGCCCTCAAGGGGGTGGGCTTCTTCCTCGGCGGCCTGCTGCTGGCCACGATCGGGTTCAACGCCGCCGTCGGCGCCATGGCGGCCGGCCTGTTCCTGGCCTTCCTGTTCACCCTGGTGCTGCCCGGGGAAATCGGCCGCATGAAACAGAAGCCCGCCTTCACCGCCCTGTTCTCCAAGTCCCCCGGCATCAACCGCATCTCCCTGGCCCGGTTCTTTCTCTTCGGCGCCAGGGATGTCTGGTTCGTGGTGGCCCTGCCGGTGTTCCTGCAGACCAGCCTCGGCTGGCGCTACTGGGAGGTGGGCGGCTTCATGGGGCTGTGGGTGATCGGCTACGGCATCGTGCAGGGATCGGCCCCGGCCCTGCGGCGCCGCTGGGGCCAGACCGCGCCGCCGGGTGTCTCCGCCGTGACCTTCTGGAGCGGACTGCTTACCGCCATTCCGGCCCTGATCGCCATCACCCTCTGGCGCCAGGTGGGGAATCCCGGTGTGGCCGTGGTGGTGGGACTGGCGGCCTTCGGGGTTGTTTTCGCCATGAATTCCTCAATCCACAGCTACATGATCCTGGCCTACACCGATGCGGAATCGGTGAGCCTGAACGTGGGTTTCTATTACATGGCCAACGCCGGCGGCCGCCTGCTCGGCACGGTGCTCTCCGGTGCCCTGTTCCTGCTGGGCGGGCTGCAGGCCTGCCTGTGGAGCTCGGCCCTGCTGGTGGGGCTGGCCTGGCTGGTGAGCACCCGGCTGCCGGCGCCGCCCCGCCAGGCCCAGAGCCGACCCCTGGCCATCGGCTGAGCGCTGACCCCAGAGCGCCGCCCGCGCCGGCGGGGGTGTCCTCGCCAAGCTGGATTCCGTTGTCCGAGCCGCCATGCCCCTAAGCGCCCCGCCCCGCCAGAGGTTGCTGGAGGCGAACGGCGGCGGCTGGGAGGGCCTGTTCCACCGGCTCGGCCCCGATGGCCGCGAGATCGAGCGCTTCCCCACCCGGCGGCGGGTGAGCGATGAGGACGGCACGATCGAAGCCGCCCTCACCTACCTGAACACCGGTCGCGTCGTGCCGATGCGCTTCAGCGAGCCGCCGGCGGAGATGCAGATCAGCGACGCCGGCCACTGGAGCCTGGGCATGGACCGGATGGGCCCCTGGCCCTGGATCGCCGAGCTCTGCGTCGTCCACGGCGAGCGGCGCCGGCGCGTGGTGCTGCGCCATGGCATCGAGAGCCTGGAGAGCTTCACCTATGCCAGGGAGAGGCGGCCGGGCACAGGTGACGGCGGCCCCCCGTGCCGGATCGAGCGCCGCTACACCCCCTACGGTCTGCTGGAGCCGCTGTCACCGGACTGATGGGGCCCCCGCTGGTTTATCACCCGGCCTACGCGGTTCCCCTGCCCAGCGGCCATCGCTTCCCGATGCAGAAGTTCCGGCTGCTGAAGGAGCGGCTGGAGCGGCTGGAGCTGGCCCGCCCGGGGCAGATCCACCAGCCCCTGCCGGCGCCGCGCCGCTGGCTGGAGCAGGTGCACGGCCGCAGCTACCACGAGGCCTTCTCCCGGGGGCTGCTGAGCCCCCAGGAGGTGCGACGCATCGGCCTGCCCGTGTCGGAGCCCCTAGTACGCCGCAGCTGGCTGGCGGTGGGGGGCACCGTGCTCACCGCCCGGCTGGCCCTGCGCCACGGCCTGGCCTGCCACCTGGCCGGCGGCACCCACCACGCCTTCCCCCTGCACGGCAGCGGCTTCTGCATCTTCAACGACTGCGCCGTGGCGGCACGGGTGCTGCTGGCCGAAGGCCTGGTGCGGCAGGTGCTGGTGGTGGATCTGGACGTGCACCAGGGCGACGGCACGGCGGCGATCTTCACCGGCGACCCCCGGGTGTTCACCTTCTCGATCCACGCGGCCAGCAACTTCCCCCTCCACAAGCAGACGGGCGACCTCGACCTGGCCCTGGAGGACGGCGTCGGGGATGACGCCTACCTGCGGACCCTGGAGCGGACGCTGCCGGATCTGCTGGATCAGGTGCGCCCGGATCTGGTGCTCTACAACGCCGGCGTCGATCCCCACCGGGACGACCGCCTCGGCCGGCTGGAGCTGAGCGACGACGGCCTGCACCGGCGCGACCGGCTGGTGATCGATGCGGCCCTGCGGCGCCGCCTGCCGGTGGCCACCGTCATCGGCGGGGGCTACGACGACCTGGCGGTCCTGGTGGAGCGCCACACCCTGGTGGTGCGGGCCGCTGACGAACTCGCCCGGATCCACGCCACCGGCACGGAGCGGTCACGTCCGGTCACAGATGGCCCCTGCCCCGGTCAGGGCTGAGTCATACGGGGGCATTTTCCTGGTGGGGCCACGGAGCTTCCGCCATGATCAGCCGTTCCTCCCGCCTGCTCCACGCCGCCCTGGTGGTGGTCTGCGGCGCGGGGATCGTCTACGCCCCGGTCCAGGCCCAGACCTCCCTGACCGTGCCCCTGGGGCAGTCCGGCTACTACGGCCGGATCACCATCGGCAACCAGGCCCCACCGCCGGTCCTCGGCTACGGCCCGGTGATCGGCTGGCCGCCCTTGGGCAACGACCGCTGGAACCCGTCCGCGATCGAGCCGATCTACCTGCGGGTGCCCCCCCAGCAGGCCCGCGACTGGCGCCGCTACTGCGGGCTTTACCAGGCCTGCAGCGTGCCGGTCCTGTTCGTCCAGGACGACTGGTACCGCAACACCTACGCGCCGCGGGTGCGGGCGGCCCAGGCCAGGCAGGCACACCGCGCCATGGAGGCACGGGATCGCTGGCGCGTCTCCCGGGAGCAGGGGAAACGGCTGGTGACCCCCGACGGCCGCGTCTACGTGCTCGAGAAACGGCGCGACCGAGACGACGACTGAGCAGCGCCGCCGCAGGACTCAGCGCCGGCCGAGCAGGTCCTCCCAAGTGAGCGGGTGCTGGGCGGGGTCGTGGCGGTGCGGCCTGGCCGCCAGGGGGCAGCAGGGGTAGGCGTGGGGACCGCGGCCGGAGACGGCGGGGGCGGGGATGGGGCGGGTCGCGGCGGAGGGCCGCCTGGAGAGAGTGTTCATCGGAAAGGTGGACAGGGGGATATGGATCTCGCACCGGGGGACTGCCGATCCCCCGCGGGGAATCGCACACGGCAGCCGTTGTTGGACCTGATGGACCGACGTTGGACCTGGTGGACCGACCCCAGGAAGCGCGGGGCGGCTCGGTGCTGGCTCCGGCGAAGGCGAACAACTGGTTCGCCGGCTTCTGCCGGACCCTCACCTTAGCCGATGCTTTGGAGGGCCCCCACCGGAAAACCGCAGAAGCAGGGAGAAAAGGTGGTGACGCAGAAAACAACCGGACCTAGGATTGGCACTATCCCTGTGCGCTTCATGGCAGGGGCGTGTCGTGCCCGTTACATGTCACAGGATCAGCATCCCGAAGGGCAACGTGCCAGTCCACGGCACCATGTCCCGGTCGGTGTTTCGGTGAGCCTCACCCTGGCCACGAAGCAATCGGTGTTCGTCAATCTCCGCGATGTCAGCGAACATGGGGCCTGCGTCCTGCGTCAGGGCAGCCTGGACATCCAGGAGGACGACACCGTCATCTTCGAAGCCCGCAACTACGACGCCGGCTCGAAGGTGACCCTGCGCGCCAAAGTGCGCTGGGTGCGGAACACCGGCTTCAACACCTACGTGGGCCTCTCGTTCGTCAACGCCTCGCTCCCCCTGGACGCCCTCACCAGGCTGGTCGCCTGAGCCGGTAATGGACCATCCGTGAGCGTCCCGCTGAGCTGGGCAGCCCGGAACTCAGCGCCATCGAGCCTGGCGCCCCGCAGATCCGTCTGGCTCAGGTCAGCCCCAGTGAAGTTGGCCCCGCGCAGATCGGCGCCACGAAAATTGGCCCCGGTCAGATCGGAACGGCTGAAATCCGCCTCGGCCAGATCGGCGCCATGGCAGTCGGCGTTGCGCAGGACCGTGCCGGAGAAGTTGGCATGGCGCCAGCGGCTGCAGGGGATCCTCAGGCCCTCCAGATTGGCGGCTCCCAGATCGAAGCCGTCCTGCCAGAGGCCATCGGCGGAAAGCATCTCCAGGGCCCGCAGTCGGCCCAGGCTGTTGGAGGCCCCGGCCTGACGCTGGGCCAGCAGCAGTTCAAACATCTCCTGGTGCTCCTTCTCCTTGCGCTGGCCGGCTTCAAGCAGATAGAAGATCGCCGCCGTGACAATGCTGAACGATTCGACCGTGCCGATGCTGATGATCTCCAGGGCATGGCTGGTCAGGCAATCGGCCTGGCCTGCCTTGGCTTGGCAGTTCTCGAAACGGTTCACCAAGGCCAGCAACGCGAAGGACAGCGCGGCGGCCACCAGCACCCTGAAACCGAAGGAGCGGTCCAGCAGCCGGAAGAACGGCGATTCTCGCCGCCGTTTCTGGCGTGCGTACCAGGTGGAGTCGGGGGAGGCCCTGCGCATCCGGGTCTGCCCCTGGCATTCGGTATGGGTCACCATGATGGGCCGCCGTGCCAGCCGGCGCGTCTCGCCATGAAAAAAACCCCCTGCTCGCGCAGAGGGTTGGAAAATCCCAGGATTCTGGAAGGGCTGGATCAGCCGATCGCCGGGGCGGTCAGGGCCACCGGGGTGGCGCTGGCGGCAGCCAGGTCGAGGGGGAAGTTGTGAGCGTTGCGCTCGTGCATCACTTCCATGCCGAGGCCGGCACGGTTGAGCACGTCGGCCCAGGTGTTGATCACC
>CALRJV020000003.1:0-308772 GCA_943367705.1 Synechococcus sp. UW140 | reverse complement strand
CGACTGGCCGGCGGGCATGCGCACGGCACTGGCGGGATCGTCGGGGAGGAAGCGGTAGCGCATCGGGCGAGGGGAGGGGCCTTATTGCGAACTGCTCGCAACCTAGACGGCCCACCGCCCCTTTTGCAAGCGATTCTCAATAGCAGCTGTTGATTGCGAAGTGAGCCGCTGCCCGGGCACCCGTCCCCGTCGCCAACGATGCCCCGGGCGGTGCCCGAATGGCCGTGTGCCGCCCCGTTCGTCAGCAGCCTGGAGCGATCCCTTCGCTTCAGCCCCCATGCTCCGCATCCGTGGCGACCGGTCCAGCCTGCTGGCGGCCCTGGCGGCCCACTGGGCCGATCAGCAGCTGCAACTGCCCCTGCTCGGCCCTGGAGCCGCCCTCAGCCCTGCCCCTCAGCCGCGCAGGCCGGACAGAGGGCCCGCACGTTGAGGACGCACTCCAGCAGCCGGAAGCCGAAGGCCCCGGCCGCCGCCTCGCCAGCCGACAGGACGGCACCGCTCTCGAACTCCTCGGTGCGGCCGCAGCGGACACAGACCAGATGGTGATGGTCGCGGTGGGCGTCACCGGCCAGCTCGAAGCGGCGCCCTCCCTCCGGGAGCTCCAACTCCTGCAGCAGTCCCATCGAACTCAGCAGCCGCAGGGTGCGGTACACGGTGGCCAGCGACACCCGCTCCTGGCTGCGCACCAGGCGCAGGTGCACCTCCTCGGCGCTCAGGTGGCTGCCCTCGCCGATCCGCTCGAACAGATCCAGCACCCGCTGACGCTGGGGCGTGAGCCGCTGGCCCCGGTCGTTCAGGGTGGTGCGAAGGCTGCGGGGCTGGGCCAGACCGGTGGGGGGAGTGTTCACCACGCGATCCCAGACCTTCGCAACACTAGTTCCTATTGAGAAGGGGTGTCGGATGACGGTGTGCTGGCCGACGTCGGAGTGCCGGACGATGCCGCCCGGGCCAGGCTGCCGTCCAGGCTGACCAGGGCGGCCCCGAGCAGATCGGTGAGCGTGACGATCAGGCGGTAGCTGAGGGCCACCGCCAGCAGGGGCGCCTCCGGCAGGGCCACCCCCATCCGCAGCAGCAGCACCGCCTCGAACACCCCCAGCCCCCCGGGCGCCCCCGGCACCACCAGGCCGGCGGTCCAGGCCAGGGCGAATCCCGCCAGCCAGACGGTGGCATCGCCCGCCAGCGGCAGGTCGAAGGCCTGGATGCAGCAGCAGAAACCGGCGAAACGCAGCAGCACGAAGGCCATCTCCGCCAGCAGGGGCGCCCAGGGATAGCCCCGCAGCAGGCTCGAGCGCTCCAGCGGCGTCTCCTGCCTGAGCTCCTCCTCCAGACCGAGGTCCCGTGCCCGGCGCCGCTCCAGCCGCACCAGCAGGGGGTCGAGCCAGCGGGGCAGCAGCAGGGCCAGGGGCAGCAGACAGAGGAGGCCCAGACCGCCCTGCCAGCCGCCGAGGGGCACCAGCGCCAGGGCCGCCACCGCCGCCACCAGGGGATCGAGCAGCACCGCCACCAGCGCCATGGTGGTGCCGACCGGCGCGGCCAGGGGCGTGTCCTCGCTGCGCAGGCGCTGGATCCGCGAGGCCAGGTGCCAGATGCCCCCGGGCAGGAACTTGCGCAGGTTGGTGGCCACGTGCAGTTCCACCACCGCGGCCCAGTCGGGGCGCAGGCCCAGCCAGCGCAGCACCACGCCCCAGGCCAGGCCGTTCACCATCAGGCTCAGCAGGCTCAGGCCAACCCCCAGGAGCAGCCACAGCCAGCCCTGGCCATCGAGCCGCAGCTGCACCAGCTGGCGCCCGTGGCTGAGCAGGGCCGCCATCACGAAACCGATGCTGCCCAGGGTGATCCAGGGGCGCAGGCCGCCCGGCAGGGCGGGGAGCTTGGGCAGGGCCGGCATCCGGCGCTGCAGGGCCAGCAGGTGGCGGGACCAGGCGCTCATGGGGCTCCCCCGTCGGCAGCCAGGGCCCGGCGGACCTCGTCGCGCACCTCCTCGATCGAGCGTCCCAGGCGTCCGGCCAGCTCCTCGAGGTCGGCGTGCTCCGCCTTGGCCCGCCGGCGGCCGTCCGGGAGGGTGGCCCACTTGATCCGCACCGGCCCCAGCCGGGTGGCCAGCGTCTCGCTTTGCCGCGGCAGGACCCAGCGCTCCTGCAGCTGCTCCCGCACCCCCAGCGTCGTCCCGTGGCGCCACCACACCCGCCGCAGCCGGGGCCCCAGCTCCGGTGGCATCAGGGCCGTCATCAGGGTGCCGGTACGTCCCTTCTTCATCGCCACCGGCTGGCTGAACACCTCCAGCGCCCCGTCCCGGCGCAGGGCCTCGGCCAGGTAGGCCAGGTCCTCGGCCGTGGCGTCGTCGATCTGGGCCTGCTGCTGCAACAGGGCTTCGCGCACTTCGCCCCCCTCGATGGCCCCCTCCGCACCCGCCTCCTCCAGGGGACGGGCCAGGGTGAGGCGGAGCAGGTTGGCCCGATCCAGCTCGCGGCTGCCCAGGCCCACCCCCACCCGCAGGGGCAGGGCCGCGGGGGAGGGGCCGAACCGGTCGGCCCAGCAGGCGGCCAGGGCCATGCCGGTGGGGGTGGTGAGCTCGCCGGCGGGGAAGCCCTCGCTGGAGGCCAGCGGCAGCCCCCGGGAACGGGCGATCTCCAGCACCGCCGGGGCGGGCAGGGGCAGGGCCCCGTGGGCGGTGACGACCCGGCCGTGGCCGGCCGGCGGCACGCCACAGACAAGCTGCTCCACCCCCAGATGGAGCAGCCCGGCGCAGACGCCGACGATGTCCACGAGGGCATCGATCGCCCCCACCTCATGGAATTCCACCGCCTCGGCGGCGTGGCCGTGGACCGCCGCCTCCGCCTCCGCCAGCAGGCCGAATACCGCCAGCACCTTCTGCTGCAGCGCCGGATCCAGGGGGGCGGCCTGGAGCTGCCCGCGCAACACCCCCCAGGGGCGATGGTGCGGCTGGGGCTCCAGGGCCTCCACGGCCAGGTGCAGTCCCCGCAGCCCGGCGCTGCGCCGCTCCTCGATCCGCAGCCGGTAGCGGCCCTCCAGCCCCAGGGCGGCCAGGGGCGCCGCGACCACCTCCTGGGGAAGGCCGAGGTCCAGCAGGGCCGCCAGCAGCATGTTCCCGGCCAGACCGGTGGGGCAATCCAGCAGGGCCAGGGTCATGAAGGGGACCGGCGTCCGAACCGGGGGGCCGCCGCCAGCAGCCGGTCGGCCTCCGCTTCGATCTCGGCGCGACGCGCCCGCAGGGCCTGCTCCACCTCCCGGCGGGCCCGGCGCTGCTCCAGCCGGGCCATCTCGACGTCGAAGCCCGAGAGGCCCCAGAGACGGCCGAGCAGCGCCCGGTCGTCATCCCCGCCGACGCTGTCGCCGTAGACCAGGGTTTCGGCCACCATGCCGGCCTGCAGCACCCGGCTCCAGCGGCGCAGGTCCTCGGCGGAGAGCCTGACGCTCTCGGGCAGGGCAAATTCGGTGCAGCCGCCGCTGTCGACGCCGGCCCGCAGACAGGCCAGGCTGCCCACCAGCACCCGCCGGACCGCCAGGCCGTCGCTGTCTGCCGCCAGGGCATGGCCGGCCTCGTGCACGGCGATGCGGCGCAGTCGCCACGCGCCGCCGGGCAGGGCTTCGGCCAGCAGGTGGCCGCCCCGACCGCCGAAGCGGGCCGCATCCACGGTGAGGGAGCCCAGGCCCAGGGCCACCAGCAGGGTGACCCACCAGGGGGAGAGTCCCACGAGCGGGCCGACCACGGCGGCAAGACTCAGCAGCAGCACCACGACCCCGGCCGTGAGGGCACCGCTGGTCATCTCAGCGGCCCTGGCGGGTCACGGCCCGGTCATGGCCCTTGGGCTTGGCCGGGCCGCCCTTGTCAGCCCCGGGCCGGCGGGCCCTGCCGCCGCGGTTGCCCCGCTGGGCCACCGGGCCGATCACCTCGAAACGCTCGACGGCCAGTTGCTGCCCCTGGCGCCGCAGGTCAAGGGAGACGAAATGGCGCAGGTGCTCCAGGGGAATCTCACCGCGCAGCTGGAGCTTGAAGGGCACCGGGCGGTTGCCGTCGGGGCGGGGCTGCTGCCGCACCTTGATCACCAGATCTCCGGTCTCGGGGCGGGTGAAGATCAGCTCGCCGCGGATCGAGAAGTAGTCGTCGCCCTCGGGGAGCTGGTCGGCGGCGGGCCCATCGGCTTCGGGCTCGGCGGCGTCAGGCCCCGCAGCGGCGGCCGGCGCAGTGACTTCGGCCTCTGGCGTCGAGAGGGTGCTGGGCTCCCACACCCCCACCATCTGCAGGTGGAGCTGGTTCTCCTCGCGGGAGCGGGGGTAGACAACCCACAGATGGGGGGTCTCCAGGTCGAGATGGCGGCGCATCAGGGTGAGCAGGCGGCCGAGCACCACGGCTTCGATCTCGGTGCCGTCGGCGGTGCGGATCACGCCCCGGGTGAGCTGGCCCGGATCGGCCGGCACATAGGCCCCGCGCACCACTCCGATGGCCCGGTACTGGAGCGGCTCGGTGACCGGGGAGATGGGATGCTGGCGCATGGTGGAAGGAAAACCCCGTGGCGGTACCTGGACTGGCCCGGGTCAATGTAAGCAGCAGCGGAAGCGCGATGCCCAGGCCAGACTCGGTCGCGACACCGAGCCCACACCGTCAACGGATGCCCTCCCCGAACCGAAGCCTGAGCGGCCTCTGGTCGCTCCTGGCCGCCAGCCTGGTCGGGATCCTGGCCCTCGGGGGAGGCTGGTGGCTGGGTCACCGCCAGTCGGCCACCCAGGCCAGCGCCGATCCGAAGCGGACCCTGCTCACCAAGGAGGCCACTCGCCTGCGGCTGCGGCTCGACGCCGATGAGGCCACCCCGGCCGACCGTCAGCGGCTGCTGGAACTCCTCGTCGCCCTCGACCGCAAGGGGGAGGCCGTCGGCCTGCTGGAGCCGATGGCCGACCGGGAGCCCGAGCGCTGGTCCCTGCGGCTGATGCTGGCCGAACTGCGCCGCGACCAGGGCGACAGCGGTGGCGCCGAACGGGAGCTGCGCCAGATCCTCAACCTGCGCCCCACCCAGGTGGAGGCCCTGCAACTGCTCAGCCTGCTGAACCTGGAGCAGGGGCGCGGCGCCGCCGCCGAGGCCCGAGTCAAGGCGGCGTACGGGATGGCGATCAAACCGGATGTGAGGCCGGAGGCCCTCGGCATCGGCCTGCTGCTGGCGGAACTGCAGCTCAAACGCGACCAGGCGGCAACTGCGGCGGCCACCTACCTGCAGCTGGCCAACCTGTTCCCCCAGGACCAGCGCCCCCTGCTGGGTCTGGCCATGCTGCGCCACGACCAGGGGGACACCAAGGGGGCCCAGGAGGCCCTGGCCCAGGCCCGGCTGCGCAGCCCCGATCCGGACAAGCCGGATCCGAGGCTCGACAAACTGGCGGCCAGCTGGGGCCTCGAGCCGCTCAGATCCCCTTCAGCTGCCCGGGCGACCCTGACGGCGCCGTCTTCGGCGTCTTCGCGTCAAACTCCTTGAGGGCCTGATCGATGGCGGAGCTGGGGGGCGTGGCGTCGTCCAGGGCGGTGCTGCGCTTCAGCTTGTTCATCAGGTCGAGCGGGTTGGTGCTGTCGAGGATCGAACCGCTGCCGGATCCCGATTTGCTCGGCCCGTAGTCGTAGAGCTGGCGCTCCTGGATGCTGGTGCCGAGGGTCTGGCCGTAGCCGGCCTGCTGGGCCTGCGCCTCACCGGCCGTCAGCAGGGCGAGGGCCCCGACGCCGGCGGCGCAGGCCTGCTGGAAGAACGAACGGGTCATGGCTCCTGCCGGCGGAGGGACGAATCACCAAGACCTGCATGATAAGGGCCCTCAGCCGGTTCCCCGTCCTGTCGCCATGGCCCTGCGGATCGCCACCTGGAACGTCAACTCGGTGCGCACCCGGCTTGATCAGGTGTGCTCCTGGCTCCAGGCCGAGGCGCCCGATGTGCTCTGCCTGCAGGAAACCAAGGTGGCGGACGACCTGTTCCCCCACGCCGCCTTCGAGGCCCTGGGCTACCGGGCGGTGATCAGCGGCCAGAAGGCCTACAACGGCGTCGCCATCCTCAGCCGGCTGCCGATCGAGGACGTGCGGGTGGGCTTCGCCGCCCTGCTGCCGGACGATCCGGCGGCCGAGGAGCTGGGCGCGCAGAAACGGGTGATCAGCGCCTGGATCGAAGGGGTGCGGGTGCTCAACCTCTACGTGCCCAACGGCTCGTCCCTGACCTCGGAGAAATACCCCTACAAGCTGGAGTGGCTGGGGTGCCTGCGGCGCTACCTGGAGGCCCAGGAGGCCGAAGGGGAACCCCTGGCGATGGTGGGCGACTTCAACATCGCCCTGGAGGCTCGCGACATCCACGATCCGGACCGCCTCAGCGGCGGGATCATGGCCAGCGATCCGGAGCGGCAGGCCCTGAGGGACGCCCTGGGCGATCGCCTGGAGGACGTGTTCCGCATCTTCGAAGCGGACGCCGGCCACTGGAGCTGGTGGGACTACCGCACCGGCGCCTGGGACCGGGACACGGGCTGGCGCATCGACCACATCTATCTGTCGGAGGAGCTGCTGGCCTGCGCCACGGGCTGCGTGATCCACAAGGGGGTGCGCGGCAACGAGCAGCCCAGCGACCATGCGCCGGTGGTGGTGCACCTGGCCTGGCCGCCTGAACCGGCCGGGGAGGGCGACGACGGGGATTGGTGAGGGGGCTCGGGGCCCTCAGCCCAGAAACGCCGCCAGGGCCAGGTCCGGGCGCCGCACCAGGGCGAACAGGGTGCCGTTCTGGCCGCGGCTCACCCGCAGCTCGTCATCGAGCACGGTGACATCCAGCCAGGCAGGAAAGCTCTGCCGCACCTGCCGGAACAGCTCCAGCCGCTGCTCTCCCAACCTGGGTCCCAGCCAGCCGCCCCGCTCGAACCGCACCGACACCCGCTGGTGGGGGGCCTCGGCAGCCACGGCGATGCTGGCCTGCACGGCGATCCCCGCCAGGGGGCCGAGGGGTCCGGCCGGCCGCAGCAGGTTCAGGGCACGGCCGCCGGCGGGATCGAGCAGCTGCAGATTCTCCAGCCAGGGCCTGACCGCCAGGTAGGGCAGAGAACTGCTGCTCCAGCGCAGCTCCCACACCCCCGCCAGCTGGGCGGCCTGGGCCGCGAGATCGGCGGGCTGCAGGTGCTCCAGCCGCTCGATCAGGGCCTCGATGCGCCCGGCGGCCGGAGCTGCAGCGCCGGCGGATCCGCCCCGAAGCAACCCCAGCAGCTCCTGCCGGCAGGCCTGGGCGTCGCCGTCGGCAGCGGCCGGGCCATCGGGGATCGCCGGGGGAGCCTGGGTCACTGCTCTCACCCGCGGCACGGGGCGCAACAGGATCCATGCTGCCAGGCGCCGACGGCCATCGGATACCGTGTCGCCCGGCCTGTCGGCCGCACCGATCCCACCCCAGACCCCGTGACCCTGACCACCGTCGATGTGACCCTGGTCGGGGCGGGGATCATGGGCGCCACCCTGGGCACCTTGCTGCGGCAACTGCGGCCGGACCTGCGTCTGTTGCTTGTCGAGGGCCTGCCCCGGGAGGCCCAGGAGAGTTCCAGCGCCTGGAACAACGCCGGCACGGGCCACGCGGGGAACTGCGAGCTCAACTACACGCCGATGGCGGCGGACGGCTCGATCAGCCTCGCCAAGGCGCTCGACATCAACGAAGCCTTCGACCTCTCGCGCCAGTTCTGGACCCATCTGGTGCGGAACGGCGCCCTGGGCTCCCCCGGGGCCTTCATCCAGAGCGTCCCCCACATGAGCTTCGTGCTGGGGGAGGAGCGGCGGGCCTACCTGCGGAAACGCCACCGGCAGATGGCGGCCCACCATTGCTACCGGGGGATGGCCTACAGCGAGGACCACGCCCAGGTGGCGGCGTGGGCGCCGCTGCTGATCGAGGGACGGGATCCGGCCCAGCCGATCGGCGCCACCCACATCGCCGCCGGCACCGACGTGAACTTCGGGGCCCTCACCAGCCAGCTGCTGGATCACCTGCGGGCCAGCGGGGCCTTCGAGGCGCGGTTTTCCACGGCGGTGCAGTCCCTGGAGCGGCGGCCGGAGGGTGGCTGGCGCCTGGAGACCCGCGACCACACCACGGGGGAGACCCGGCTGATCGATTCGGGCACCGTGTTTCTCGGCGCCGGCGGCGGGGCCCTCACCCTGCTGCAGAAATCGGGGATCCCGGAGGGCCGCGGCTACGGCGGCTTTCCCGTCAGCGGCCTCTGGCTGCGCTGCGGCGACGCCGCCGTGGCCAGCCGCCACCATGCGAAGGTCTACGGAATGGCGGCCGCCGGCTCACCGCCGATGTCGGTGCCGCACCTCGACACCCGCCTCGTCGACGGCCGGCACTGGATCCTGTTCGGGCCCTACGCGGGTTTCTCCAGCAAGTTCCTCAAGAGCGGCTCCCTGTGCGACTGGCCCCGCTCCCTGCGGACCGGCAACCTGCTGCCGCTGCTGGCGGTGGCCCGGGACAACCTGCCCCTGACCCAGTACCTGATCGGCCAGGTGTTCGCCAGCGCCGAGCAGCGCTTCGCCGCCCTGCGCGACTTCTACCCGACCGCCCGCCCCTCCGACTGGAGCCTGGCGGTGGCCGGCCAGCGGGTGCAGATCATCAAGGCCGATGCCCGGCGCGGTGGGGTGCTCCAGTTCGGCACCGAAGTGGTGCACGCCGCCGACACCTCCCTGGTGGCCGTGCTGGGGGCCTCCCCCGGAGCGTCGGCCGCCGTGGCGATCGCCCTGGAGATCCTCCACTCCTGCTTCCGCGAGAAGCTGCCCGACGGCTGGCAGGACACCCTGAAGCGGATCCTGCCCTCCTACAGCGAATCGATCCGCAGCGACGCCGACCTCTGCCGCCGGATCCGCAGCGAGAGCGCCGAGGTGCTGGGGCTGGCGCCGCCGGCCTAGGGGCGACGCGGCGGCAGCAGCAGGCCGGCCCGCACCGCCCACGGGGACAGGGCGAACAGGCGCAGCATGGCCGCCAGCAGCTCCGGCACCGTCAGGGTGTTGGCCAGGAAGCCGTACCACTGGGGGCCGGGAAGGGAGAAGAAGCTGGCGAAGAACTGGCGCAGTTCGGCTTCGGAGAAGCCCATCAGCTTGCCCAGTCCGAACTGGTACAGGGCGTGCTTGCTGCGCAGCGCCGGGGGCCACAGGGCGCCCCAGCCCGCCCGGGCCAGCAGGGCCGAGGGGGCATCGGCATCGGCCATGGCCGCCGCCACCGCCGCCGCCACCGCCGGGGCCCGGCGCAGCAGGGCGCCCACCATGTAGCCGGAGGCCGGGTGCACCATCGACGCTGCCCCGCCGAAGCCCAGCACCGGCTGCTGCAGATCCGGCAGGGGCAGGTTCATCGGAAACAGGCAGAACTCCTCGTGCTCCACCTCCTGCACCGCCACGCCGCGGTGGGCCAGGCGCCGGTGGAGGCGCTGCTGGAGCACCGCGAAGGGCACCGGGGGGGCCAGGGCCAGCGACGTCTCCTCGACGAAGAAGCGGCCGCCGCCCAGGTCCATCGCGTAGAGGAAGGTGGGGGGCTCGTCCCGCTCCGCCTCGCTGAGGTGGTCAGCGCGGTAGTCCATCAGCACGAACTGATCGGGCTGCACCGGCGGCGCCGAGAAGCGACCGATGATGCCGTAGGCCGACTGGCCGGCCACCGGCCCCCGGTCGGGCCGCTTCACCAGCACCGGCTGATGGCCGGTGGCGTCCACCACCAGCCGCGCCTGCAGCCGGCGCCCATCGGCCAGCTCCACCGTGCTCAGCGGCCCGGAGGCGTCACAGCCGCTGGCCAGGCCCTGGAGCAGCTCCACCCCGCCACGCCCGCAGGCCTCCAGCCAGTGCCCCTGCAGGCCCGCACGGTCGAACAGGCCGTAATCGCGGCCATGGGCCGTGGGGCGGTTGGCCGCCGCCTGCGGGTCCGGATCACCGGGGCCGAAGTAGCTGACCGTGTGGCTCCAGCGGTGCTCCAGCAGATGGCCCAGGCCCAGGGCGTCCACCTCGTCCCCCCAGATGCCGTAGGTGTTGGGCCAGGGGGCGCGCGGATCGTCGGGTGCCAGCAGCGCCACGGCGAGCCCCTCATCCGCCAGGGCCGCCGCGATGCCGAGGGCGGCGGGGCCGCCGCCGAGCACCAGCACGTCCCTCGCCATCTCGCCGGTACGGTGATGGCTCATCCTGCACCACGGCCATGCGCGGCTTCGCACGCCGGGGGCTGGCGACGCTGGCCTGCCTGGGCCTGGGCCTGACCCTCATCCTGGCCCTGCTGGCTGGTTCGGGTCACGCCCTGCCGGGAGCGGCCGGGATGACGCCCCCCGAAGTGAAGCCCCCCGGCGTGACGATCCGGGTCGCCATGGCGGTGGACAACGTCTACCGCTTCTCCTCGCGGGAGAAGACCTTCAGCGTCGAGGGGACGCTGCGGCTGTCGGCACCGGCGGCGGTGATGGGGCGCTGGCTGGCGGCCGGGGTGGACCCCCTGACGCTGGTTCGCTTCCAGAACCTGGTGGAGCCCTGGGATTCGCTGCTGGAGGCCAGCAGCGGTCCGCTGCGGCTGGGGACGGATCTCGGCCGCGACTACCGCTTCAACGGCAACTTCTACTCCGATGAGATCGACTACCGGGGTTACCCCTTCGGCACCCTGCCGCTGCAGATCCGGCTGGTGGCCGACCCCAGCTTTCCCGCCACGGTCGCCGACCCGCCCAGGATCCGGCTGGAGGCCGACAGTGCCGCCTCCGGCGTCAGCCGCCGCAGCAACATGAACGGCTACCGGCTGCGCAGCTGGCGCCTGTTCCCCAGCCGCGGCGGCGTGGAGATGGAGCTGCTCTATGACCCGATCGGCTGGGCGGCCCTGGTGAAGTGGCTGCTGCCCCTGACGATCACGATGGTGGTGATGCTGCTCACCCCCAACCTGCGGGCCGGCTTCAGCTCCGAGCGGCTGGCGATCCCGCCGGTGATCCTGCTGACGCTGGTGTTCATGCAGCAGGCCTACCGCGACTCCCTGCCGTCCCTGCCCTATCTCACCGTGCTGGATGGGCTCTACGCCTTCTCCTACCTGGTGACCCTGGTGTTCTTCTGCGAGTTCATCTGGTGCGCCAACCGGCTGGATCGCCTCGCCAGCGACGGCAGCGGCCCGCAGCGCCCACGCCTCGAACGCCGGATCGAACGGCTGGAGCTGGGCCTGCAGCTGGCCAGCCTGGCCGGTTACTCGGTGCTGCTGCTCTGGGCCCTGGGCCAGCGCTGAGCCCGCCGGGGGCTCAGTCGTCGCTCGGCCCTCAGTCGTCGGTGGGCTCAGGGTCGGTGGACTCCTCGCCGGCCGGGGCCGAGGGGGCGTCCGCCGGGGGTGCGTCGTCCGGTGCGGCGGCAACGGTGGCATCAAGGGTGCCCACCGCTGCCCCATCGGCCAGCTCCTCCTCCTCGGCGGCCGGCGGCACCAGCACCACCTCGGTGAGGCGATCGCCGGCATCCAGCTTCTGAAGTCGCACCCCGGTGGCGGCTCGGGACTGCTGGGGAATGGCGTCGGCCTTCATGCGCACGATCACCCCCCGCTCGCTCACCAGCAGCAGCTCCTCGCCGGCCCCGAGCACCTTGAGGCCCACCAGCACATCGCCGTCGCGGCGGAACTTGATCGCCCGCAGACCCATGCCGGCGCGGCGCTGCAGCCGGAACTGATCCACCGGCACCCGCTTGCCGAGGCCGCTGGCGCTGGCCACCAGCACCCAGGGGCCCTCACTGGGGGCGACCTCGTCACCCTCCTCCTCATCGGCGCCGGTCTCGGCCGTGCTGGCCACCCGGTCCGCCAGTTCCGCCGTGAGCACATCCATGCTCACCAGCTCGTCGCCGGGGCGCAGATTCATGGCCCGCACGCCGCGGGCGGTGCGGCCCAGGGGACGCAGCTCCTCGTCGCTGAGCCGGAAGTGGATCGTCATCCCCTTGAGGGAGCCGATCAGCACGCTGTCGCCGGGCAGGGCCAGCCGCACCCAGCGCAGGGCGTCACCGTCCTCGAGGGAGATGGCGATCAGGCCGTTGGAGCGGATGTTGCTGAAGGCCGACAGGCGGGTGCGCTTGATGTAGCCGCCGCTGGTGAGCATCACCAGCTGGACGTCGTCGTCGAAGGCGCTCACCGCCAGCAGGGAGGTGATCGCCTCCTCGCGGGGAATCGGCAGCAGTTGCACGATCGGCGTGCCCTTGGCGGAACGGCTGCAGATCGGCACCCGGTAGGCGGGAATCGAATACACCACCCCCCGGTCGCTGAACAGCAGCAGGGCGTCGTGGTCGTTGCAGCTGATGAACAGCTTCACCGCCTCTTCGCCCTGGCTGCGGGTGCCGGCCTTGCCGCGGGTGCCGCGGCTGGTGGCCTCGAACTCGCTCACCGGCATCCGTTTGAGATAGCCGTTCTCGGTGAGCAGCACCACCGAGCGCTCGTTGGCGATCAGGTCGATGTCCTCCAGCCCGCCCTCGAGATCCAGGATCTCGGTGCGGCGGGGGGAGTCGTAACGGGCGCGGAGCACCTGGAGCTCCTCCTGGATCAGGCCGAGCACCCGCTCCTTGCGGCCGAGGATGTCCTTGTAATCGGCGATCTTGGCGACGAGGTCGTCGTGTTCGAGCCGGATCTTGTCGGCCTCCAGGGCCGTGAGCCGCCGCAGCTGCATCTGCAGGATGGCGTCGGCCTGGATCTCGCTGAGGCCATGGCGCTCCTGCAGCTGGGCCCTGGCGGTGGCGGTGTCGGGGGCGGCCCGGATCAGGGCGATGATCGGATCGAGCTGGTCGAGGGCGAGCAGCAGACCCTGCAGGATGTGGTCGCGCTCCTCCGCCTTGCGCAGGAAGTAGCGGGTGCGCCGCTCGATCGTCTCGATGCGGAACTCGAGGAACACCCGCAGCATCCTGCCGAGGGTGAGCAGCACCGGCTCCCCCTTCACCAGGGCGAGCATGTAGGCGCTGAAGTTGTTCTGCAGCGGCGTGAGCTTGAACAGGTTGTTCAGCACCACCTGGGGGTAGGCGTCGCGACGCAGTTCGATCACGATGCGCATGCCGTCGCGATCGCTTTCGTCGCGGATGTCGGCGATGCCCTCGAGCTTCTTGTCGTTGACCAGCTCGGCGATGCGCTCGATCAGGGAGGCCTTGTTGGTCTGGTAGGGGAGTTCGGTGATGATCACCGCGTCCCGGTCGGGGCGGCCCTTGGCTTCCACCGTTTCGATGGAGGCCACGCCCCGCATGGTGATCGAGCCGCGGCCGGTGGTGTAGGTCTCGCGGATGCCGCGGCGGCCCAGGATCTGGCCGCCGGTGGGGAAATCGGGGCCGGGGATGATCGCCATCAGGGCGCGATCCTCGATCTCCGGATCGTCGATCAGGGCCAGCAGCCCGTCGATCAGTTCGGTGAGGTTGTGGGGGGGGATGTTGGTCGCCATCCCCACGGCGATGCCGGAGGAGCCGTTGAGCAGCAGATGCGGCACCCGGGCCGGCATCACCGTGGGTTCCTGCTGGGAGCCGTCGAAGTTGTCGATGTAGTCGACGGTTTCGGCTTCGATGTCCTCCAGCAGGCTGTCGGTGGTCAGGGCCTGCAGGCGCGACTCCGTGTACCGCATGGCGGCCGGCGGATCGTTGTCGACCGAGCCGAAGTTGCCGTGCCCGTCGATCAGGGGCATCCGCATCGAGAAGTCCTGGGCCATGCGCACCAGGGCGTCGTAGACGGCCGTGTCGCCGTGGGGGTGGTACTTACCGAGCACCTCCCCCACCACACGGGCACATTTCCGGTAGGGCCGATCGCTCGTCAGGCCGAGCTCGTACATCGCGTACAGGATGCGCCGGTGCACCGGCTTGAGGCCGTCGCGGGCATCGGGCAGGGCCCGGCCCACGATCACGCTCATCGCATACTCCAGGTAGGAGCGCGACATCTCATTGCGCAGGTCGGTCTGGATGATCCGTCCGTCGGATTCACCGGGTCCGGTTGGATCCGCCATGCAAGACCGTATGGGGCACAACCCACTCTATCGATGACCCTGCCGGCCCGGAGTGAATCGGCCCTGCGCCAACGCCAGCTCAAGGGTGTGCTGCGGGTGCGGGCCGCCGCCGACTTCCGCCGGCTGGTGGCCGAGGCGGGGCTGGCGGAGGCCTATGGGGCCACCGACGTGGTGGTGGCCGCCAATGCGGAATTCACCGACCAGGGCAGCCTGCACCTCAACATCGGCCCCAGCGATCCACCGATCCGCTTCCGGGAGGCCCAACTGGAGGCCGTCGGCGCCCAGAGCGGCGGCGGCGGCGGCGACCTGGCGCTGCCCATCGGCGGTGGGCTCGGGGAAGCCCGGCGACAGGGGGGCGCCCACCTGCTCGACCGGCTGCTGCGGGGCGGGACCGTGACCCTCGCCGCCAACGGGGACATCACGGCCCTGCATCCCCGCCGGGACCTGCAGGCCCAGTTGGATCTGGAGCGGATCGGCTCAGGCCGGCTGCTGCTGCACCGGGGCATCACCGAGAACGGCCTGGTGGCCGTGAGCAGCGCCGAAGGGGTTCTGCGCAGCCCCTGGGGCCCCGTGCTGGGACCGTTCGGCAATGCCCTGCACAGCTGCGGCGGTGCCGGCAGCATCGGCCTGACCATGCCGGGGCTGGCGCTGCTGGGGCCGGGCTCACCGGTGCTGGTCGCCGGGACCATCGGCTGGGTGGTGGGCAGCGGCAGCGGCCACCAGCCCGGCGTGCCCCGCTCCGCCGGCGGCCATGCCCTCAGCCCCGGGGCGGTGGCGGCGGTGAGCGTGGATCTGCACGGCCTGCGGCCCGAATGGCTGCGGCCCTGCTTCTTCGAAGGCCACGGCGCCGCCCTGCTGGTGGGCCTGGCGGCGCCGATCCCCCTGATCAACGAAGCGGTCGCCCGCCAGGCCGCCTGCGGCGACGAGGACCTGGAGGCGCCGGTGCTGGATGTCTCCGTACCGCGCCGCCTGCGGCCCCGCCTCGGTTCGGTCAGCTATGCCCAGCTCCGATCCGGCCGGATCCAGCTGGAGGGACGCCGCGTCACCGCCGCTCCGGCCCACAGCCCACGGCTGGCCGAGGCGATCGGCGCCGAGCTGATCAACTGGCTGGTGGAGGACCGCTTTCCGCTGCGCCTGCCGGTCCGGCCCCTCTCCAGCCGCGGTGGGCTGATTCCCCTCGACAGCTGAACTCCCTGCACACTGCCGGGGCGCCGGGGGAAAACGGCCGTAAGCTCCGCCGTGAGCTTCCGGCGCCTGCCATGGCCGAGACCCCCTTCAGCCCCGAGCCCCCCTCCAGCCTCGAGCCGCAGGAGAACGGACCTGCGCCGGAACCATGGGCAGAGGAACCCGTGGCCCATGAGCCGGAGCCGGTACCGGAGCCGGAGCCGGAACCGATGAGTGCCGGGTTCGAGCCCCTGGCCGAGGCCGACAGCGAGATCCCGGCGCCGGTGCCCACCCCGGTGAGCGAGCCGGAGCCCGGCATCACCGCCACCCTGGAGGTGCCTCCCCTGGAGGGCTCCGCCGAGACGGGCGGAGAGGGCGGCGGCGAATTCGATCTGCTGCTGCAGAAGATCAAGGACTGGCTCGGCAGCGGCGAACTGCAGGCCCAGTGGCAGCGCTTCCGCGGCCCCCTCAAGGGGCTGGCGATCCTGATCGGGGTGGTGCTGCTGCTGCGGGTCTACGCGTCCCTGATCGGCACCCTCGACAGCCTGCCCCTGGTGGGCGGCCTGCTGGAGCTGGTGGGCCTGATCGCCGCGCTCCGTTTCACCGCCACCCGGCTGGTGCGCAAGAGCGACCGGGACCAGGTCTTCGCCGACTGGAGCCGCCGCTGGAACGACTTCCGCGGCCGGGAGTGATCGGGAGCACAGGCACGGGCCGGGGGCTGTCGCGGACCGGTTGATAGTTTGTGCCCACTGTGTCCGTCCAACGGTGAACATTCAGCTCGGTCGCTCCCGGACCGTACGCCGCGCCTACGGCATCGATGAAATCGCTCTGGTCCCGGGCGGTCGCACCGTCGATCCCGAAGTGACCGACAGCAGCTGGAGCCTGGGGGGAATCCAGCGGGAGATCCCGATCATCGCCAGCGCCATGGACGGCGTGGTGGACGTGGGCATGTGCATCGAGCTCACCCGGCTGGGGGCGCTCGGGGTGCTCAACCTCGAAGGCGTCCAGTGCCGCTACGACGACCCCGAGCCGGTGCTGGAGAAGATCGCCTCGGTGGGCCGCGAGGAGTTCGTGGGCCTGATGCAGGAGCTCTACAGCCAGCCGGTCCGCGAGGACCTGGTGCGGCAGCGGATCGCCGAGATCAAGGCGGGCGGCGGCATCGCGGCGGTGAGTGCCACCCCGGCGGCCGCCCTGCGCTTCGGGGCAGCGGTGGCGGAATCGGGCGCCGACCTGTTCTTCGTGCAGGCCACGGTGGTCTCCACCGAGCACATAGGCCCCGAAGGCCGCCAGACCCTCGACCTGGCCGCCCTCTGCCGCGACCTCGGCGTGCCGGTGGTGATCGGCAACTGCGTCACCTACGACGTCACCCTGCAGCTGATGCGGGCCGGGGCCGCCGGGGTGATGGTGGGCATCGGCCCCGGCGCCGCCTGCACCTCACGGGGTGTGCTCGGCGTCGGCATTCCCCAGGCCACGGCCGTGGCCGACTGCGCCGCCGCCCGGGACGACTACGAGCGCGAAAGCGGCCGCTACGTGCCGGTGGTGGCCGATGGCGGCATCGTCACCGGCGGGGACATCTGCAAGTGCCTGGCCTGCGGGGCCGATGCGGTGATGATCGGCTCCCCGATCGCCCGGGCCGCCGAGGCCCCCGGCCGGGGCTTCCACTGGGGCATGGCCACCCCCAGCCCGGTGCTGCCCAGGGGCACGCGCATCAAGGTGGGCACCACCGGCAGCCTGGAGAAGATCCTGCGCGGCCCGGCCGGCCTCGACGACGGCACCCAGAACCTGCTGGGCTGCATCCGCACCTCCATGGGCACCCTGGGGGCCCGCACCCTCAAGGAAATGCGGGAGGTGGAGGTGGTGGTGGCGCCCTCCCTTCTGACCGAGGGCAAGGTGTACCAGAAGGCCCAGCAGCTGGGCATGGGCAAGTAGGCCGTCCCAGGTCTGGACGCCACGGCCTCAAGGCGAGATGGGGGCTAACCTCTGGATGTGGGGGCTCCGGCTCGCACACTCCTCACACCCCCCGGCCCGGCGTGTCCGGGCTTTTTGTCTTCTTCCGCCGATTGCCGGCGGCGATCCCTCCGGGTTCCGCTACGGCCTGCAACGCTGGCCCCGTTCCCGGGAAGAGTGGCCGAACCCGGTTGCTAGATTCACTACATCCCGAGTCTGCAAGGAATGTCCAGCGCCGCTGCCGTCACCGACGCCTCCTTCGAGCAAGACGTGCTCAAGAGTGATGTGCCCGTGCTGGTTGATTTCTGGGCACCCTGGTGCGGCCCCTGCCGCATGGTGGCCCCGATCGTCGATGAGATCGCCAAGGAATACGAGGGCAAGATCCGCGTCTACAAGCTCAACACCGACGAAAACCCCAACGTCGCCAGCCAGTACGGCATCCGCAGCATTCCCACCCTGATGCTCTTCAAGGGTGGCCAGAAGGTCGACACCGTGGTGGGTGCCGTTCCCAAGAACACCCTCTCCGGGACCATCTCCAAATACCTCTGACACCGTTCCGCTGACGCCGCCCCTTCCCCCGAATCCCCCGCCGGCGGCGGGCATCAGCCCCCTTCAGGCCCTCGCCGAAGCGCTCCGCGGCCACCCCCAGCGTCGACAGATCGAGCGCGCCGTGGTGTCGCTGCTTCAGGTGGCGCGCCAGGAGAAGGAGGAGGAGGAGTGGCGCCTGATCGCCGGCTGTCTGGCCGACATCAGCGAGGCCCTGGAGGTGTTCCGCCCCAGGCGCAGCGCCCGCAAGATCAGCGTCTTCGGCTCGGCCCGCACCCGCCGCGAGGATCCCTGCTACCTGCTGGCCGAGGACGTCGCCCGCCAGGCGGTGGAAGCCGGTTTCGAGGTGATGACCGGAGCCGGCGCCGGCGTCATGGAGGGCGCCAACAGCGGTGCGGGTTGCGACCACAGCATCGGGCTCAACGTGGATCTGCCCTTCGAGCAGCATCCCAACCCCTACGTGAGCGCCTGCGAGGGGCGCCTCCTCTATTTCCGCTACTTCTTCACCCGCAAGCTGTTCTTCCTGATGGAGAGCGATGCGCTCGTGGTGATGCCCGGGGGATTCGGCACCCTCGATGAACTGTTCGAGTGCCTCACCCTCATCCAGACGGGCCGCACGTCGCCGATTCCGCTGGTGCTGCTTTCGCCGGACGGCGACGATTTCTGGAAGGTCTGGAAGCGCAATGTGCACCAGGAGCTCGCCACCCGGGGGCTGATCTCTCCGGAGGATGTGGATCTGATGGTGGAAGCCTCCAGCGCCGAGGAGGCCGTGGCCCACATCTGCCGGTTCTACCGGGTGTTCCACAGCGCCCAGCTCGGGCAGGACCGGATCGAGCTGCTGCTCAACGCCGAGGTGCCCCGCAGCCTGCTGCCGGAGCTGAACCGCCGCTTCGCCGACCTGTTGGAGGACGGTGCCATCCAGACCGGCGAGGGCGTCGACGACAACGGCCTGCTGCGGCCCTGCCTGCGGCTGCGCTTCGACAAACGCCGCGTTGGCCGGCTCTACCAGTTCATCGACCACCTCAACGGCCTCGACCTGCCCGCCTCACCGGCCCTGGAGCATCCGGCCGAGCGGGTCCCGAGCGTCAGCCAGCCATGAGCCGCATCGGCCTGATCGACTACGGCATGGGCAACCTCCATTCGGTGCAGCGCACCTTTGCGCGGCTCGGTGCCGAGCTGGTGGGCGTGCACGGCCCCGCCGACCTGGAGGCCTGCGACGCCCTGGTGCTGCCGGGCGTGGGTGCTTTCGATCCGGCCATGGAGCGGCTGCGCTCGGCCGGGCTGGAGCAGGCCCTGCGGCGCTCCTGCGCCAACGACCGCCCGCTTCTGGGGATCTGCCTGGGTCTGCAGCTGCTGTTCGAAGCCAGCGAGGAGGGCCGAACCGAGGGTCTGGGCGTACTGGCCGGCCACGTGCGCTCCCTGCCGCGGGTGGCGGGCCACCCGCTGCCCCACATGGGCTGGGCCCCCCTGATCCCGGCCACTGCCAGCCCCCTGCTGCCGGCCGCCACCACCGAGGCCTGGGTCTACTTCGTGCACTCCTTCGCCGCCGAGCCGGCCGACGCCGCGGCCTCCACGGCCCTGGTCGACTACGCCGGCACCCCGGTGACGGCGGCGGTCTGGCAGGGGGCCATTGCCGCCTGCCAGTTCCACCCGGAGAAGTCCGGGCCCGTGGGCGAGGCGATGCTGCGCCGCTGGCTCGACTGGGTCGCCGGCCAGTGACGCTGCGGCTGAGCGGCGGGCGCCGGCTGCAGAGCCCCCCCGGCAGCACCGCCCGGCCCACCGCCGCCCGGGTGCGGCTGGCGGTGATGAACCTGCTGGCGGCCCGGGTCCCCGGCAGCCGCTGGCTGGATCTCTGCTGCGGCAGCGGCGTGATGGCCTGCGAGGCCCTGCAGCGCGGCGCCGTCGAGGTGGTGGCCGTGGAGCGGGATCGCCGCATCGCCGGGGTGGCCCGGTCCAACCTGGAGCTGGTCCTGCAGGGCCGTTCGGCCGCGCCGGAGGGCACCCCCCGCTGCCGGGTGGACGGCGATGAGGTACTGCGCTGGCTGGCCCGCCCCTGCGGAGCCCCGTTCGATCTGATCTATGCCGATCCCCCCTATGCCGCCGGGCTGTATGCGCCGATCGCGGCGGCCGTGCTCAGGGGCAGCTGGCTGGCCCCTGGGGGGCTCCTGGTTTGGGAATGCGCCAGCGACGCGGTGCCGGAGCTGCCTCCGGGATGGCGATGCTGCGATCAGCGGCGCTACGGGGGGAGCACGGTGGTGCTGCTGGAAGTGGCTCCTGAGGCGGAGACCGTGCCGCCTGCAGTTACCTGACCGACCTGAAGTCTCCTTTTTTGCAGATCTGCTGACGGGCTTTATCTCCAGCTGAAAAATCTTCATGTGCGGTCAGTCCATCTGCAGTATATCCGCTGCAGATGTCAAGTCGTCACCCCGAATATCATCTTTTACTCCGGATTTGGATGGTATTCAGGTAGGGCCCTCTCCGGCGTTCATGGTCATGCCAACCCTTCCTTCAACCCCTTCCAGACCATTCACCCCCACCATCTTCAGCCCGAAGCGACTCCTGACGCGGGCCCTAATGGGTGCCGCCTTGATCGGCGGCACCGGAGCGGCGTTGTCCGCAGGGTCGGCCGAAGCTGCAACAGGCTGCGGAGTTCAAATCTCATGGGCAGCCTGGGTTGGCGGCCAGGCCCTCACGTGCGGCGACAAAGCATTCACCTTTAACTCCACTTCCATCCTTGGTGATCTTGCCTCTTCATTGGTCAGTGCCGTCGAACCCCTTCCAGGAGATCATCTCTTCAATGTTGATTGGGGCAACTTCGTTTCCAACCCCTTTGACTTCACTTATGTTGCAACGATTACGGATCCGAACCGGATCTTCAGCGAAGTAGACATTGACTCCAACGCCGACAGTTTCGCCAATCCTCCAAGCGACTTGACAGCGACCTATACGTTTATCGGCGGGAATTCTCCGATAGCTCTTACCAGCACGAATGGATCGAGTGATCTGGCTTCAGTGAATGGAGGGCCAACGGTGATTACAGTGCGAAATCAGTACGATGGCGAGGGTGCCATTGACTCTTTTCAGAACAGTTTCAAGCAATCTTCCACGGGCCCAGGCCCAACGTCCCCGGTCCCTGGTCCCTTGCCCATCCTCGGCGCCGGCGTCGCCTTCGGTTTCAGCCGCAAGCTGCGCCGTCGCATCGACGGGGCACGCGTCAAGGCCTGACGCCCGCTGCTGAGAACGTTTCCCGGCCCCGCCTCCCGGCAGGGCCTTTTTTCTTTCTTCACCTGCCTACCCAACAACGTCCTGCCCCTTCGCCCCGGATCCGCCATGGCTGCCTCCCCGACGCGTGTCGATCCACGCTCCGACGATTCCCGACAGATGGCTTCCCAGTTCGGACTTCTCGCCGTATGCCTGCTGACCCTGTACGCGCTGGTGGTGCTGGCCGCCATCCTGCCGCCGCGGCTCCTGGATCCGGCCTGGCAGCTGCGCTTCACCGGCGCCCTGATCAACAACGGCTTCCTCGCCCTGCTAGGCCTGGGCCTGCTCCATCTGGCCGCCTTTCTCGATCCCGCCAATCCCCATCTGGTTCGCCGCCGCGACAACCTCGCCGCCCTGGCCCTGGCCGCCGTGCTGGGCTTTCTGCTGCTGATCCCCCTGCAGAGCTATGCGGTATGGCGCAGCATCAGCAACGCCAACGGCCAGCAGAGCAGCCAGCTCCGCCAGGTCACCGGCAGGATCTCGGCCGTGCGGGACGCCATCAACAAGTCCGCCAGCACCTCGGACCTGCAACGACGCCTGCAGGGCCTCGGGGTCCCTCCCCTGAGCCCCGCCGACCTCGCCCAGCCCCTGCCGGCGCTGCGCAGGACCATGCTCGAAACGCTGGAGCGGACGGAGATCCGCGCCGGTGACCAGCTTCGGGGGATCCAGCCCTCGGGTCTCTGGCAGATCATCCAGGGCAGCATCCGTTCGGTGCTCTCCGCCCTCGTGCTGGTGGTGGGCTTCGCCGCCTTCTCCCGGCGCCGGGACTGGTCGATGACGCTGCTGCAGAGCTGGCTGGCACGGTTCGAGGAAAGCCGGGGTGGCTACGGCCAGCGGCGCACGGGACTACCCAGGAGGCACAACCGCAGCAAGGCGGATGCATTTCTGCAGAGCCTCTGCGACGAAGGGACGGCGACAGCAATGCCATCGCCATCCCGACGGAAGGGCTGAGGTTCAGACGCCGAAGGCCAGGAACGGGCGCCCGATCTGGCTAGGCTGGGTCGAAACGAACGCTCAGCCCCCGAGGGCACTGCCCCGGCGGTACTGGTTCCAGGCCGCCACAAACAGCCCCACGAGCGTCACGGGGATCAGTCCAAGCACGATGCCGCAGAGGAGGGGTTCGATCATGGAGGGGCGGTCGGTTCCGGCGATGCACAATTCTTCCACGACCACCGCCGGCAACGCGAGACCCACCGCAGCACTGTGATCAGTCCGTCCCCCACCACCCCGGCCGCCGTAACGCCCTCCTCCTCCGGGGGCGAGCAGCCCCTCGCCCGGCGACGCAGCCTGGTGGCGGCCCTGGCGACCCTGGCGGCCGTGGCCTGCATCCTGCTGCTGGTGGTGGTGGTGCTCCCGGCGGCCCACAGCGATCCCTACACCCGCCAGACCCTCGAGCTCACCGGCTCGGCCACCGACGGAGGCCGCCTGTTCCGGCTCAACTGCGCCGGCTGCCACGGGCTGGCCGCCCAGGGGCTGGTGGGTCCGGATCTGCACGGCGTCGAGCGGCGCAAGAACGATCGCCAGCTGATCCAGCAGGTGGTCAGCGGCCGCACCCCGCCCATGCCCAGCTTCCAGCCCGAACCCCAGGCCATGGCCGATCTGCTGGCCTTCCTGCACTCCCTGCCTTGAGCCCCACGCTGGTCCTGGTGGAACCGGCCGGGCCCCTCAACGTGGGCAGCGTGGCCCGGCTCTGCCGCAACTACGGCATCGAGGATCTGCGCCTGGTCGCCCCCCGCTGCGACCCCCTCGGTGAGGAGGCCCGCCTCATGGCCGTCAAGGGGCTGCCCCTGCTGGAGCGGGCGACCATCTTCCCCACCCTGGCCGCCGCCCTGGCCGACTGCGGACGGGTGGTGGCCGCCAGTGGCCGGCCGGAGGGGGAGCCCCTGCCCCTGGAGGACCCCGATGACGCCCTGTCCTGGCTGCTGGCCGGCGAGCGGGCCCTGCCGTCGGCGCTGGTGTTCGGCCGGGAGGACCGGGGGCTGAGCAACGACGAACTGCTGCAGGCGGGCCGGCTGCTGCAGATTCCCACCCCCACGCCCCATGGCTCCCTCAACCTCTCCCATGCCGTGGCGGTGGTGCTGCACGACCTGCACCGCCTCGGAAGACGCGGCCGGGCGGGGATGCCAGCCCCGGACCCGCAGGCTCCCGTCGGGGAACCCCCCTGCCCCCGGGGGGTGCTCGAGGCCATGCTCGACGACGCCCGGGAACTGCTGCTGGAGGTCGGTTTCCTGCTGCCCCACACCGCCGCCGCCCGCATGGCCAAGCTGCGGGCCCTGCTGCAGCGCGGGCAGGTCAGTGGGCCGGAGGTCGCGCTGCTGCGGGGCATGGTGTGCCAGTTGCGCTGGGCGAGCCGTCGCCCTTTCCCTTCCTCCCAGGACCACTAGCGTCGGGCATCGCCGCAGAATCCTGCTTTCGTGAGTACTGGCCGTCCATCCCGTCCCCGCAGCAGCAACCCCTGGCTTCGCCCGGTGGGGCTGGTGCTGCGGCTGATCGTGCTGGGCGTGGGTCTGGGGGTGATCGTGGGCACCGCCCTGAAGCTGATGGCCCCGCGCCTGGTCCAGGGGGCGATCGGCACCCCCGCACCGGCAGCTCCAGTGGTGAAGCGACCCGGCACCGGCACCATGGGCCTGGGGCGGTTCGAACCCCGCCAGGAGCTCGTCGGACTCGGCCAGCAGTGGACCCGGCTGGCGGCGGCCCAGAAGGGGCTGACCGCCAGCGCCTTCCTGCTGGTGCTCGACGACGGCCGCTTCGCCCAGATGCAGCCGGACCTGCCCCTGCCGGCGGCCAGTTCCATCAAGGTGCCGATCCTGCTGGCCAGCCTGGAGGATCTCGATGGCGGCAAGCTGCGCTGGAACGAGCCCATGCCGCTCACCAAGGAGGTGGTGGGAGGCGGCGCCGGCTGGATGGCCAACAAGCCCCTCGGAACCCGCTTCCCCTTCTTCGAGGCCGCCACGGAGATGATCCGGGTGAGCGACAACACCGCCACCAACCTGCTGATCCGCCGCCTGGGCGGCAAGACCACCCTCAACACCCGCTTCCGCAGTCTCGGCCTGACCGCCACGGTGGTGAACAACTGGCTGCCGGACCTCGAGGGCACCAACACCACCAGCTCCCGCGATCTCGCCCGCTCCATCGCCCTGGTGGACACCGGCGACAAGCTCACCCCCCGGGCCCGTGACCTGTTCCGCGAAATCATGGCCACCTCCCGCACCAACACCCTGATCCCCCTGGGCCTGCTGATGGGGATGGGAAAGGACTCCTCCGACCCCGACAGTGAGCTGCTGCCCGAGGGCATCACCGTCTACAACAAGACCGGCGACATCGGCATCGCCTACTCCGACGCCGCCCTGATCCAGCTGCCCAGCGGCCAGCGGGCCGTCCTGGCCCTGATGGTGAAGGGTCCCTTCAACGATCCCCGCTCCGCCGAACTGATCCGGGCGATGGCCGGGGCCGTCACCAAAACCCTTATCAAACGCTGATGAACGCCCCCATCCGCGCCCTGCTGCTGGCCGCCCTGGGCGGCCCCCTGGGCGGCCCCCTGGGCGGCCCCCTGGGCGGTCCACTGCTCGCCCAGTCGCAACCGGCCCCGGCCCCGACACCGCCGGTGCTGCGCCAGGGCACGGTGGCGCCCCTGCCGGGCCGGCTGGATGCCGTGCCGATGGTGAACGACAACAACCCCGAGGTGATCAAGGGGCCCGGCATCCTGCTGTCCACCTTCGATGGCCAGCGGGGTTACGACGGCCGGCCCCTGGGCGTGCCGGCGGCGCACCTGAACGCGGCCGTCAAGGGCCCCTTCGAGCTGTTCAGCCATCACATCTACGCCGGCACCCCCGAAAGCCTCGACTCCACCCTCTGGCTGGCGGTGGTGGCGGCCCCACGGGGCACGCTTCCCGTGAAGCTGCGGACCGTGGCGGGCTCCACCGCCCTGTCCCAGTCGGTGAACCCCGACCAGCCCTCGGCCCCCTTCCTGCCCCTGCCGACCCTGATGGAGCAGGGCAGCACGCCGATCTGGGCCGGCCCCGGCAGCCGGGTGGCCACCGAGCTGCTGGCCCGCGAGCGCAGCCCCCTGGTGCCGGAGGGCTGGACCCTGCCGCCGGGGCAGCTCAGCACCCTGATGGTGCTGCCCCTGCCGGTGCGCGGCCTCGACCCCCTGCTGAACGGCCTCAACCTGCAGCTGCGCCTCAACAGCGACGGACCGATGGATGTGGCCACCCTGGCGGCCTTCGGCCCCGTCGATCGCCCGCCGGATCCGGCCGTCTGGCAGCGCCTCCTGCAGGGCGGCCTCAGCCCGAAGGAGCACAGCCCCAGCCCCCGGGGGGCCAGCGGCCCGATGGTCTATTCCCGCGTCAGCGGGGTCCAGGAGGGCAGCGCCTGGGTGGGGAGGATCACCGATCCGGGCCGCCCGACCCTGTCGGTGAGCCGGGCACCGATCTCCTGGCCGATCGCGTCCCTGGAGCGGGGCACCCTGGGCACCGGCCAGGTGCAGACGGCCCCCCTGCGCGCCTTCTACCCGGGCACGGCCTGGGCGGCCCACGGCAACTACGGCGTCACCTACGACCTGAGCCTGCCGCTGCGTAACGACACCCCCCGGCCGGTGCAGCTCGCAGTGGCCCTGGAATCGCCGCTCAAGAACGACCAGCCCCTGGGCGGCCTGCGCTTCAACACCACCCCGGCGCGGGCAGTGATGTTCCGGGGCACCGTGGAGGTCAGCGGCCTCGATAACGCCACGGGCGGCCCGGGGGGACGGCGCCGCTTCCACCTGGTGCTGCGGGCCGGCCAGGAGGGCCCGCCCCTGGGCACGGTCAGCCTGCGCCCCGGTCAGGAACGCCAGCTGCGGGTGCGGCTGATCTACCCGGCCGACGCCACCCCGCCCCAGGTGCTGTCGCTGATTCCGGTGGCGACGCCGGTGGCCCCGGGGCCGGCTCCAGGGGCGGCTGTGAAACAATCCGGGGCTCCGCCCGCAAGCCGTCCGTGACGCCAACCAGGAAGCGCAGGGTCTTCCCCTTCACCGCCATCGTGGGTCAGGAGGAGATGAAGCTGGCGCTGCTGCTCAACGTGATCGATCCCCGCATCGGCGGGGTGATGATCATGGGCGACCGGGGCACGGGCAAATCCACCACCATCCGCGCCCTCGCCGATCTGCTGCCGGCGATCGACGTGGTGGCGGGGGACCCCTACAACAGCTCGCCGAGCGACCCCGACCTGCAGAGCAGCGAGGTGCGCCAGCGGGCCGAACGGGGCGAACAGCTCCCCGTCGAGGCCCGCCAGGTGCCGATGGTCGACCTGCCCCTGGGGGCCACCGAAGACCGCCTCTGCGGCACGATCGACATCGAGAAGGCCCTCAGCGAGGGTGTGCGCGCCTTCGAGCCGGGGCTGCTGGCCAAGGCCAACCGCGGCCTGCTGTACGTGGATGAGGTGAACCTGCTCGACGACCACCTGGTGGACGTGCTGCTGGATTCGGCCGCCTCGGGCTGGAACACGGTGGAGCGGGAGGGGGTGTCGGTGCGGCACCCGGCCCGTTTCGTGCTGATCGGCTCCGGCAACCCGGAGGAGGGCGAACTGCGCCCCCAGCTGCTGGATCGCTTCGGCATGAGCGTGGAGGTCCGCACCGTCCGGGATCCGGAGCTGCGGGTGCAGGTTGTGGATCAGCGCACCAGCTTCGATGCCGACCCCGACAGCTTCAGCGACCGGCTGCAGGGCATCCAGGAAGCCCTGCAGGCCCGGGTGGTGGAGGCCCAGGAGCGGCTGCCCCGGGTGGCCATCGACGACGATCTGCGCATCCGCATCTCGGCGGTCTGCGGTGAGCTGGACGTGGACGGCCTGCGGGGCGACATCGTCACCAACCGGGCCGCCCGGGCCCTGGCGGCCTTCGAGGGCCATCTGGAGGTGACCGACGACGACGTGGCCCGGGTGGTGGCCTGCTGCCTGCGCCACCGGCTGCGCAAGGACCCCCTCGAGCAGATCGACTCCGGCGAGCGGGTGGTGAAGACGTTCTGCAAGGTGTTCGACCGCCCCGCCGGCGACCCCTCCGCCTTCCAGCTGGCCCTGGCGGGGTGAGGATTCTGGGCATCGATCCCGGGCTGGCGCGCGTCGGCTACGGGGTGATCGATGTGGAGGGTCGTTCCGCCGCGGGCGGCGGCCACCAGCGCCTGCTCGACTGCGGCATGATCCGCACCGAACCCGGCCGCAGCGACGGGGATCGGATGGTGGAGATCGCCCGGGATCTGCGGGTGATCGTGCGCCGCTGGCGGCCCCAGCTGGCGGCGGTGGAGAAGTTCTTCTTCTACCGCTCCAGCACCACGATCGCCGTGGTGCAGGCCCGGGGGGTGGTGATGATGACCCTGGCCCGCTTCGCCATTCCGGTGGTGGAGTTCCCGCCGATGCAGATCAAGCTGGCGCTCGCCGGCTCCGGCCACGCCGAGAAGGACGAGGTGCTGGCGGCGGTGATGCGGGAGCTGGATCTGGAGCACCCCCCCCGGCCCGACGATGCCGCCGACGCCCTGGCGGTGGCCCTGACAGGGTGGTTTCAGCGGTGAGTCCGCCCGCCGGCGAAGGGACCTCCAAGGAGGAGCTGCGGCGCCTGTTCCGGCGGCGGCGGCGGCAGTGCCTGGCGGCCGCTGCCCCGGGAATCCTGGCGACGGCCCAGCGGCACCTGGACGTGCTGCTGGCGCGGCGGACGGGCCGCCTCGGCCTCTACTGGCCCCTCGGCAGCGAACCCGACCTGCGCCCCCTGGCCCCGTCCTGGGCCGGCCGGCTGGCCCTGCCGGCGGTGGCTGGCCCGGAGCTGGTGTACCGGCCCTGGGCGCCGGGCGATCCCCTGGCCGCCGACGGGTGCGGCATCCCGGCCCCGACCGGGGGGGCGGCCGGCACGGAGCCGCGAGAGGGCCTGGATCCCGCCGCCATGGCCCTGTTGCTGGTGCCCGCCCTGGCCATGGACCCCGGGGGCCTGCGGCTGGGCTCCGGTGGCGGCTGGTACGACCGGCTGCGGGCCGATCCCCGCTGGGCGGCGGTGCCCGCCCTGGCGGTGCTGCCCGCCGCCTGCGTCAGCCCGGCCCTGCCCCGGGCCCCCTGGGACATTCCCTTCGACGGCTGGATCGATGAGCGCGACTGCCATCTCACTCCGGCGGGCCGGCGGAAGGTTGCAAGCTCTTAACGATGGGGCCGCCGTCGGGCCAAGGTCCCGATCATTTGCCAGGATCGGGGCAGTGCATCCGTGCCGTCCTTGGATTCCATCCTCTCGTCGCTCCAGAACCGTCCCCTGACGGCCGCCGAGCGGGTGATGACCTCCGAGATCCAGAGCCGTGGCGCCTCCAGCGACGCCCTCTCGATGATGGTCAGTTCGGTCGCCAGGATGGTGCAGGTGGGCAAAAGCAGCGATAGTCGCTGGAAAGCCTCCTGATTCACGGATGAAGCCCCTTCTGTTCACCGGGCTGGTCGGCCTCGCCGCTGTTGTGGTGGCCCCCAACCAGGTGCATGCCCACGCCATCGAGAGCAGCCTGGAGCGGCTCACCAGCCTCAACGCGTCGATGAACCGCTCTGCGGCGACGCCCAGCCCCGAGACCCTGCGCCTGCAGAGCCAGTTCTCCGCCGGCCAGCCGGCCAGCGATGCCGTGGTCCGCATCGTCCCGCCTGACGGGGGCACCCCGATCGAACTGGGGCGCACCGGCGCCGACGGCAGCATCGTCTTCACCCTGCCCCCCCAGGCCAGCCGCCAGTGGGAGGTGCAGGTGGATGCGGGCCCGGGCCATCGCGATTACCTCGAACTGCCGGAACCGGAGACCACCCCCGGGGCGCCCGCACGGGTGAGCCGCTCCCATCCCTACCCTCGTTTGGAGGGATGGGCCTATCTGCCCCCCCTCGGCGTGCTCGCCGTGGCCGGTCTGGCCGGGATGCTGCGGACGCGCCGCCCGTCCTGATTCCCTCCTTCCCGTCCATGGCCACCGGCAGTCCCGCTCTTGACCGGATCGTGGAACGGCTGGGCAGCACCAGCGACCCCCGTCGCCGCTACGAGTACGTGCTGTGGCTGGCCAAGAAGCTGGAGCCCCTCCCCGATGAGCTGCGCCAGGACGCCTTCAAGGTCAAGGGGTGTGTGTCGCAGGTCTATGTGGTGGGCAGCCTCCAGGATGGCCGGCTCCACTGGCGCGGCGATTCCGATGCCCAGATCACCAAGGGGCTGCTGGCCCTGCTGATCGAGGGGCTGGAGGGCCTGACCCCGGCCGAGGCCACCGCCCTGGATCCCTCCTTCATCGCCGCGACGGGCCTGCAGGCGAGCCTGACGCCCTCGCGGGCCAACGGTTTTCTCAACATCCTGCGCACCATGCAGGCCCAGGCCAGCCGGCTGGACGCCGGTTGATTTCTAGGATGGTGGTTTGTGGGGTTGCAGCCCATGGCCATCGGCATCGGCTTGCTCGGGCTGGGCACGGTGGGGAGCGGGGTGGCGGCGATCCTGGCCAGTCCCCAGGGACGCCATCCCCTGGTCGGTGAACTGGTGCTGGAACGGGTGGCCGTGCGTGACCTCAGCCGCCCCCGCCCGCTGACCCTGCCCCCCGAGCGCCTCACCACCGACCCGGAGGCGGTGATCGACGATCCGGCCGTCGACATCGTCGTGGAGGTGATGGGGGGGCTGGAGCCCGCCCGCAGCCTGATCCTGCGGGCCATCGCCGCCGGCAAACCGGTGGTCACGGCCAACAAGGCGGTGATCGCCCGCTACGGCCAGGAGATCGCCGCCGCCGCTGCGGCACAGGGCGTCTACGTGCTGATCGAGGCCGCCGTGGGCGGCGGCATCCCGATCATCGAGCCGATCAAGCAGTCCCTCGGCGGCAACCGCATCCGCCGGGTCAGCGGCATCATCAACGGCACCACCAACTACATCCTCAGCCGCATGGCTGACGAGGGGGCGGCCTACGCCGAGGTGCTGGCCGACGCCCAGCGGCTGGGGTATGCCGAAGCCGACCCCGCCGCCGATGTGGAGGGGGGTGACGCGGCCGACAAGATCGCCATCCTGGCCGGCCTGGCCTACGGCGGCCCGGTGGAGCGCGGCGGCATCGCCACCGAAGGCATCGACCGGCTCGACGCCCGCGACGTGGCCTATGCGGCCCAGCTGGGCTTCGTGGTCAAGCTGCTGGCGGTCGCCGAACGGGTGGAGGAGGATGCCGCCGCCGCTGGCGTCGGCCACAGCGCCGAGCCGCCCGGTGGCGTGTCCCTCGACGTGCGGGTGCACCCCACCCTGCTGCCCAAGCACCATCCCCTGGCGGGCGTGCACGGGGTCAACAACGCGATCCTGGTGGAAGGGGAACCGGTGGGCCAGGTGATGTTCTTCGGGCCCGGCGCCGGAGCCGGGCCCACCGCCTCGGCGGTGGTGGCCGACATCCTCAACATCGCCGGGATCCGCCAGGTGGGCGGCCCCCAGGCCGGCCTCGATCCCCTGCTGGCCGCCAGCAGCTGGCGTCACTGCACCCTGGTGGACGGCTCCCTGAGCCGCCACCGCAACTACGTCCGGCTGCGCACCCGCGACGAGGCCGGCGTGATCGGACGCATCGGCACCTGCTTCGGTGCCGCCCAGGTGTCGATTCAGTCGATCGTGCAGCTCGACGCCAGGGAGGGGGAGGCGGAGATCGTGGTGATCACCCACGAGGTACGGGAGGACCGCTTCCGCGAGGCCCTAGGGGCAATCGAGGCCCTGGAAGGCGTGGAGGCGGTGGCCGCCTGCCTGCGGACGCTCTGAACCGGCCTTGATCCGGCACTCAGCCGGCGCCGAAGCGGGGCCGGCAGCTCAGCGCCCCTGGCGCAGGCGCTGCCGCAGCCGACGGCTGCAGCGCCAGGCGATGGCCACGCCGGCCACGGGCAGGGGACCCGGCACCGAGGCCGGTTCGGGGCCCTCAGCCGCCGGACCCTGGTCGCCGGGACCGTCGCCGCCTTCACCGGGCTGGTCGGTGGGGCCGTTGCCGGGCTGCTCGCCGGAGGGGGCACCAGGGGGTGTCAGAAGCAGGGCCGTCTCGAACACGTCGTTCCCGTCGCCCGGGGTCTCCTCGGCGGGCTCGGCCGCCAGGGCCAGCCTGGGCTCGGTGGAGGGGGCCTCGCCCGTCGAGCCGCCGGGGACGATCCGGAAAGGAACGAAGGCGCCCGTGGACCCGTCGAACACGTTGTCGAAGAGCGTGCCCGCCTGCCAGGTGAGCTGGAGCGGCGGGGTCGATGCCGTACCGGCCCAACGGAAGGCGAGGGGGTTGGTGAGCCGGAAGCCGTTGCTGCCGGAGACGGCACCGGAGCGTGCCAGGAAGTAGCCCGACGGCACAACGAAGCCGTCGATGATGGAATCCGGTCCGGAGAGGGCGCTGACCTGGAAGGGCGGCACGATCGTGCCGGTGACGGGGTTGCTCAGGGAGATACCACCGACGCCGATCAGGACCTCCGGCTCCCGACCGAAACCGGGAATCAGCAGTTCCCGCAGCTCCTGGAGCTCGGTCAGCCCGTCGTTGCCATCGATGCCCCCCGCCGGGGCCGCGGTGCTGGCGATCAGACAGCTCAGCAGGACGAGGGGGGGATAGAGATGGACGGAAGGGCGGAAACGCCTCAGACCGAGGGCACCAAACCCAAGGAAGCGCACCATGTAGAACCAGTAATGTCTCACCAGCCTATCAGGCAGTCTTCAGGTTTGCTTGGCTTCTGCTTAAGTCGGCGGCCCGGGGCCCTTGACGGCACCGGACTGCGGGACCCTGACGGCACCGGTGGGGCCCCCTAAGGTCTGGGCCGCTGGCCAGTTCTCACCACCCTGTCCAGCCCGGACCACGGATGCCTGACCACGCCCCCAGCCGCGAGGAGACGATCGCCGGCTTCAGCCGCCTGTTCGCCTGGAGCGGTGCCGGCCTGCTGCTCGTGTTCCTGGCCTTCGTCCTGGTCGACTCCCTGCCCCTCCAGCTCCTGAGTCCCGCCTGGCAGCTGCGGTTCACCAACCGCATGGTCAACACCTCGCTGCTGGCCCTGCTGGGGTTCCTGCTGCTCCACCTCGGGCTGTTCATCGAGCCCACCAACGGCTTCCTGCGGGCGAAGCTGGCCGTCGCCCGCCAGTGGGCCATCGTCGCGGTGTTCGCCTTTCTGCTGCTGGTGCCCCTGCAGGGCTTCGCCACCTGGCGCGTCCTCTCCCAGGCGAAGGGCACCCAGGCGATGCAGCGCACGGTGCTCGACGAACGGGTGACCCGGATCCGCCAGGCCATCGAGGCCGCCACCAGCCCGGAGGACCTGCAGGCCCGCTTCTCCCGGCTCCAGGCCCCCCGGCCCCAGCTGCCCCCGGCGGCCCTCAGCCTGCCCCTGGACGAGCTGAAGCGCAGCCTGCTTGAGGAGCTCCAGAAGACGGAGACCCGCGCCTCCGGTCGGATCAGCGGGCCCGCCCCCACCGACGTCTGGGCCCTCGGCCAGGGGGTGGCGCGGGTGACCATCGCCTCGGTGGGTTTCGCCGCAGCCTTCGCTGCCGGCGCCCAGCGGCCGCGCGCCTCCCTCACCCTTCTCCAGCAGCTGATCCGGCAGATGGAGATCCTGCGCGGGCGGCGCCCCAGGAGCAAGCGACGGAGCCCCTGAGCTCCGCCGTCGGGCCCGCGCTGGACAGGCCGCTTGAATGGGCCACACCGGATCGCAAGGTCTTGCCGACGACCAGGGGCAGAACAGGACGCGGGCCGGCCGCGACGGCCACCGCCCTGGCCGCCCTGCTGCTGGCCCTGCCGCTGCTGGCGGGCTGCCAGCCATTGGGATCGCGCCGGTCCCTGGTGGTGGCGACCAAGAGCCGCATCGATTCCCTCGATCCGGTCCAGGCCTCCCGGATCGGGGTGATGCAGGTGCTCAGCGGCCTGGGGGACCCCCTCTATGCCATCGACGCCAGCGGCCGCATCGAGCCGCGGCTGGCCACGGCCCTGCCGGTGCTCAGCCCCGATGGGCTGCGGGCCCGCATCCCCCTGCGCCGGGGGGTGCTGTTCCACGACGGCACCCGCTTCGATGCCGCCGCCATGGCCTTCTCGCTGCGGCGCTTCATGGCGATCGGCACCCTCGGCTACCAGCTGAGCGAACGGGTCGAGAGCGTGCGGGTCACCGCTCCCCATGAGATCGAGCTGCTGCTGAAGCGCCCCTTCAGCCCGCTGCCGCGGCTGCTCAGCGCCATCTTCCTGACCCCGGTCTCCCCCACCGCCTACCGGCGGCACCGGGACAAGCCCCTGAACGACCGCTTCGTGGGCACGGGCCCCTACGCCCTGGCCTTCTTCGGCGGCCAGCAGCAGCGGCTCGTGCCCTGGTCCCGCTACTGGGGGCGGCGGCCGGCCAACGGGGGCATCGACCTGGTCACCCTGAGCAACTCCACCGCCCTGTTCGGAGCCCTGCGCAGCGGCGAGGTGGACCTGCTGCTCAGCACCGGCCTTGAGATCGACCACCAGCAGGCCCTCAAGCGGGACGCGGCGGCCGGCCGCCTCCGGCAGGCCGTCGGCCCCTCCCAGGAGATCAGCCTGGTGTCCCTGCTGACCGACCAGCCGCCGCTGAACCGGCCCGGCCTGCGCCAGGCCGTGGCCCGCAGCCTCGATCGGGCCACCATCGTGCGGCGGGTGACCCTGGGCCTGCGCTCCCCCCAGCGGCAGCTGGTTCCCCCCGACCTGCCGGGCTCCGATCCCACCGCCTGGCCGGCCTACGACCCCGCCGCGGCCCGGGCCCTCTACCGCCAGGCCGGATACTGCGGCGGCAAGGTGCTGACCCTGCCGTTCACCTACCGCTCCGACATCCCCACCGACCGGCTGTTCGCCCTCACCTGGCAGGCCCAGCTGCGCCGGGACCTGGGGGACTGCGTGAAGCTCGACGTGAGCGGCATGGAGTCGACCACGGCCTATTCCCAGCTCGACAAAGGCGCCCTGACGATGCTCTTCTACGACTGGATCGGCGATTACCCCGATGCGGAGAACTTCCTGATGCCGCTGCTGTCCTGCAGCAAGGCCGAGGGGGAGCGCTGCCTGGAGGGCAACAGCGTGCTGGGTGGCACCTTCTGGACCGCCCCGGGGCTGGAGGCGGAGCTGCAGCGCAGCAGCCAGCTGGACGGCCCCGAGCGGATCGCCCTGCTGGTGGCCATCCAGCGCCGGGTCGCCGCCGCCAGTCCCTACCTGCCGGTGTGGCTGAGCGCGCCGGTGGCCTGGGGCCAGCCGGGCGTCAGCCAGCCCCGCTTCGACGGGTCGGGCCGGGTGATGCTGGGCGAGCTGCGCCGTCTCCCCGCCGCCGCAGCGGCCCGGGTGCCATGAGCCGCCGTTCCGACCTGGCGCGTTACCTCGCCTCCCGCCTGGCCCTGGCTCCGGTGATGCTCTGGCTGATCGCCACGCTGGTGTTCCTGCTGCTGCGGGTGGCCCCCGGTGATCCGATCGATGCCCTGCTGGGCACCCGCGCCCCGGAAGCGGCCCGCGCCGCCCTGCGGGCCCAGCTCGGTCTGGATCTGCCCCTGGCCGAGCAGTACGGTCGGTTCCTCGGCCATCTGCTCCGGGGCGACCTGGGCACCTCGCTCAACAACAGTGAACCGGTGACCGGCATCATCCAGGCGAGCCTGCCCGCCAGCCTGGAGCTCGGCGTGGTGGCCCTGCTGCTGGCCGCCGTGACGGGTCTGGCGGTGGGCTTCAGCGGCATCGCCCGCCCGGAGGGGCGCATCGATCTGGCCGGCCGGCTCTACGGCATCAGCACCTACGCCCTGCCCCCCTTCTGGGCCGCGATGGTGGTGCAGCTGGTGTTCGCCGTCTGGCTGGGCTGGCTGCCGGTGGGTGGACGCTTCCCCGCCACCCTGATGCCGCCGGAAGGCACGGGCTTCTACCTGCTCGACAGCCTCCTGGCCGGCGACTGGGGCCAGCTGGCCGGCAGCCTGCGCCACCTGGTGCTGCCGGCCGCCACCCTGGGCCTGCTGCTCAGCGGCATCTTCACCAATGCCCTGCGGCTCAACCTTCGCCGTGCCCTCGGCTCCGACTACGTCGAGGCGGCCCGCAGCCGGGGCCTGAGCGAGCGGCGGGTCGTGCTGCACCACGCCCTGCCCAACGCCCTGCTGCCGGTGCTGACGATCACCGGCATCACGGTGGCCTCCCTGATCGGCGGAGCCCTGCTGATCGAGGTCACCTACTCCTGGCCGGGCATCGCCTTCCGGCTGCAGGAGGCGATCGCCCAGCGTGACTATCCCGTGGTCCAGGGGATCGTGGTGGTGGTGGCGGCCCTGGTGGTGCTGGTGACCGTTGTGGTGGACCTGCTGGTGGCCCTGCTCGATCCCCGCATCCGCTTCTGAGTCAGGGCTGCAGACCGGCCTTCCAGCGTCGGGCGGCGGCGGCGTCCAGCACGTCGAGGGTCACCCCCTGCTGCACCCGCCGCTGGGCGGGCAGCAGCAGGGGCTGCTCCAGGGTCTGGAGGTATTCGGTGGTCAGGCGCAGCAGCGCCGACTGGACCCGGGCCGGGTCCACCCCCACCAGCTCCTCATCGAGGCGGAAGAGCACCTCATCGGTGGGCATCAGCCGCACGGGGGAGAAGTGGCTGCCCCCCTCCACCATCACCAGGCGGCTGCGGGGATCCCGCCCCTGCAGAAACAGGCGCAGCTGCTCCTCCAGCGGCGGTGTCACCAGGTCGAGACTGCCGCCGACCATCAGCACCGGCACCCCCAGCGAGGCCAGCCCCCGCCGCGGCCAGAGCAGGCTGCCGAAGCTGTTGAGCAGCACCAGCCCCCGCAGCTCGGCGGGGGGGGAGGGGCGCTTCGGCAGGTCGGTGCTGGCCAGCTGGCACTGCAGCAAGCGGGAGGGGTTGGCGATCGGCAGGCGGTCGAGGGCCTTGCGGCAACGCCCGGCCAGGCCCGCTTCCGGCACCACCCCCGCCGCCAGCAGGGCGGAGAGGGCCCCCATCGAATGGCCGAGGAGCACCACCCCGCGGCCCCGCACCGGCAGCTCGCCCCGTCGCTGGGCCGACAGCACCGCCTCGATGTCGGCCAGCCGGATGGCCAGGGTCTCGGCGCCTGGCGGGGGCCGCTGGCCGTCGAGGGCGGCCTTGAGGGCGGGGCCATCACTGCCGGGATGCTGCACCACCACCACCGGCCAGCCCCGTTCGGCCAGTTCGCTGGCCAGCCAGCCGAACTGGTCGGCATTCCCCCCCAGGCCGGGCATCAGCAGCAGCCACGGCCGCTGTGGGGCCCCGATCCCCCGGCCAGCCGCCGCCGCCGGCCAGATCTCCAGCGGCAGGGGCTGCTGGCGGTGCTCCACGGCCAGCCCCAGCCGCCGGGGGTTCAGGGGGGTGCGATCGGAGAAGGCCAGGGGAACGGTGCGGCGCTCCGGCAGGGCCAGGGCCTGGAGGCGCCGCAGGGCCTGGCGCTGCAGGTCGATCTGCTGGCGCCACTGAACGGCCAGCTCGTAGAGCCCGTCGAGCTGGAGGCTCAGCCGCTGCACCGGCAGGGCCCGCAGCAGGCCGATGGTGGAGACGTCCTGACGGGACTCCAGCAGCCGGCGCAGCGTCGTCTGCAGCGCCGCCGTGGTGCTGCGGCCGTCGGCCGTGGTCAGCAGGTCACCCAGGCGGGCCATCATCTGGCTGCCGGCCCAGCTGTCGAGCAGCTGCTGGCCGAAGCTGGTGTCCCGCAGCAGGGGGGCGCGCAGCAGGATCCTGAGGTCCTGGCGACTGCGGGGATCGAGCAGATCCAGCCAGACCGCCAGATCGCCGCCAGCGCCGATCCGGCCGGCCGGGCTGCGGGTCCAGCCATCGAGCTGCTCGAGGTTCACCGGCAGCTCCAGGCCATCGAAGCGGAGCTCCAGCATCTCCGCCGCCGCGACCGGCGGCACGAGGGGCGTCCCGGCGATCAGCAGACTGGCCAGCAGACCCTTGAACGGACGAAGGCGGAGTGGAACAGGCACAGGGGAGGGCCAGGGCGCGGTCCTGGTTCACCCAGTTTCCAGCAGCCCTGCGCCATCTCGCCCTGATCCGCGTCATCGCCATGCTCGGGGCGGGCGGCGTGCTCTATCTGACGCCGATGGTGTTCCACCAGGCGCAGTTCAGCGCGGCCCGCGTCACCGAAGGGCTGGCCCTGGCCGCGGTGGCGGGCACCTTCGGCCGGATCCTCAGTGGCCTCCTGCTGGATCGGGGCCTGAACTGCGCGGTTCCGGTGCGGCTGGCGGCCCTGATGGCCATCGCCGGTGACGCCCGGCTGATGGCCGCCGGCTCCTTCGGCGGCTACCTGCAGGGGCAGGTGCTGCTCGGCATGGCGGTGGGCTTCTACTGGCCCGCGATCGAGCTGGCGGTGCCGCTCAGCTGCGCCTCGGTGGGATCGGGCACGCCGCTGGGTTCGGGCCGGGCCTTCGCCCTGATGCGCAGCGCCGATGCCCTGGGCATCGCCACCGGCGCCCTGGTGGGGGCGCTGCTCGCCTGGCGGGGATGGCTGCGCGGCATCTACGTCGTCGACATCGGCTGCATGCGGGTGCTGCTGCTGGTGCTGTCGCGCCAGGGGCTGCCGGATCCCAGGCCCAGGGAAAGGCTGGCCCACCCCAGCCCCTGGGGCCCCTGGCTGCCCGGCCTGGTCCCGCTGCTGGCCATCGCCGTGCTGGCCACGGCGATGCCGGCCCTGATGCAGAGCGCCCTGCCCCTGGAGCTGGTGCGGGGCAGCCTGCTGCGCCGCGCCCTGCCGGTGAACCTGGGTGCCCTCACCATCGGCCTCCAGTTGGCCCTGTTGGTGCTGCTGCAGTGGCCGGTGGGACAGGCCCTGGCCCGCCGGCCGGTGACGACGGGTCTGAGCCTGAGCCTGCTCAGCTTCGCGGCCGGGAACCTGCTGCTGGCGGCCTCCGCCTTCAGCGAACGGGGTCTGGCCCTGCTGCTGCTCGCCCAGCTGCCCCTGGCCCTCGGGATCGCCTGCTTCCTGCCCACCGCCACCGAGGCGGTGGTGGAACGCAGCCCCATCGAGCACCAGGGCCTGGCCCTGGCGCTGCTGTCCCAGTGCTTCGCCATCAGCGGCTTCGCCGCGCCCCTGCTGGCCGGCCGGCTGCTGGACGGCCAGGGCCATGGCGCCGGGCTCTGGCTGCTGATGGCCCTGGCCTGCCTGGGGGGACTGCCGCTGGTGCGGGGCCTAGGCCCCCGCCGGGCGCTCCTTTGAAGCGGCGGCCTGCCGCTCCACCCAGGCCTCATGGGGCAGGGGCTCGGTGCCGTACTCCCAGTCGTCGTAATCGGGATCGTTGCGGATGCGGCGGTGGATCTCCTTCTGGACCTCGAAGTTGTGGGGATGCTCGGCGGCGGCGCCAGCAGCGTCGCCGGCCTCCTCCGGAGGGGGGGACGGGATCCCGGGATGGTCCGCTGCTGCCATGGCCCTTCGCTCCTGCTGGGGCCATCCTCGCCGATCACCCACCCCGCAGGCCATCGAGGCGGTCGACGTAACCGGTGAGCTCGCCGTAGCCGCGGCCCCGCAGCGGCCGCTCGCCCCGGTGGCCCGCGTAGCGGAGCGCCCCCTCCCAGTAGGTGGCCGAGGCCGTGGTCAGCTCCTGGTCGGCCATCTGCGGCGTGATCGCCAGCTCCAGGTCCAGCCGAGGAATCGTGAGCGTCCAGGCGGCGGGGTAGGTGGCACCGCTGTGGGGGCTGCGCCAGGTGCGCGTCACCGTGAGCGTGTAGTCGTCGGCGCCGAGCTCCACCGCCTCGTCGCCGGCGATCCAGCGGCCGCCGCTGAAGGGCTCCTTGCCGCCATCCTCCCGGCGCAGGCCGTAGAGCATCAGGGCGGAGCCGTCCTCGAACTGGGCGGAGAACCAGTCCCAGCCGACGGTGCCGGGGCTGAGGACGCTGGTGGAGAACTCATGGTCCTTCCAGCTGACGCCGCCGACGGCGTAGGTGCGGCCCGCCACGGTGACCGTGCCCTCGGTGGGCTGCTGCACCAGGGAGTAGTAATGCGACGCGTTGCCCGCTTCGGGTCCCTTGCGGCTGAGGCCGTCCTGGCCCTGGAGCACCGGGGGCCGGCTCTGGCGGAGGCTCAGATCGATGGCCATGGCATCGGTGGCGGCCTGGAGCCGCACCCGGTCGGGGCCGTCGGCGCTGATGCGCCAGTCGTTGAGCCACACCGCATAGGGATCGGCCTCGGCCCCGGCCAGGCCCAGGGCGCCGCGGGCGAAGCGTTCGTCCTGGTGGAAGGCACCGGCGGCGATGTCGCTGACGGTGAAGTGGGCGGAGAAGACCTGGGGGGTGCGCCAGGGGGAGCCGGCGCTGGCCCCGGCCGATGCAGCGGCGGAAGGGACGGCTGGGGCCAGGGCCTGGCGGAAGATCGTCAGCTGGTAGCCGAAGGGGCGCCCGTCGTCGCCCTCCAGGTTGCCCGTGTAGTACCACCACTCGGTCCGGTACTCGGGATGGGCGCCGAAGTCGGCAGGGAAACGCCAGTCCCGCGGGGTGAAGGCCCGGACGAATCCCTCGGGCTCCGGCGCCTCCCCCCAGCGGATGCCGCTGCTGGCCCCGGCCGGGGCCGCTCCGGCCAGGCCCAGCAGCAACACGGCCACCAGGGCCAGCAGGGTGCGCAGGGGATGGGGGTGCTTCATTCCTGCCGCAGGGCCTCACTGATGTTCATGCGGCCAAGGCGCAGGGCCGGGTAGAGACCCGCCAGCACGGCCGCCCCCACCGCGACCAGCAGGGACTGGAGGAAGAAGCGGGGCTCCAGGGCGATCTGCAGGGTCCAGCCGAAGGAGCGCACGTTGATCACATGCACCAGGACCCAGGCCAGCCCGAAGCCCAGGGGCATTGAGCATGTGCCGGCCAGCAGGCCCATCAGGCCGGTCTCCAACAGGGTGAGGCGCCCCAGCTGGAGGGGCGTCATGCCACCGGCCCGCAGCACGGCGAACTCCCGGCCCCGCTCCAGCTGCAGGCTCATCAGGGTGCTGAAGATGCCGATGAAGGCCACCAGCACCGTGAGCAACTGCAGGGCTCCGGTGATGGCGAAGGTGCGATCGAAGATCTCCAGCGATCCCTGCCGCAGGGCACCGTTGGTCTGCACCAGCAGGCTCTGGCGGCTGCGGAAGCCCTCCCGCAGCTCGGCGGCCACCGCCTCGGGCTCCACCCCCGGGGCCAGGAACAGCCCCAGGGAGGCGACGTTGTCGTCGTGCCAGAGCTCCGCCACCTGGGAGCGGTCCATCAGCACGCTGCCGCGGTCGGAGGAGTAGTCGTAGAAGACGGCGACCACCGGGAAGCTCCTTTCGCCATCAGGGGTCTCGAGCCTGACCTGCTCCGGGATGGCGCCCTGGCCATCGCGCAGGTAGACGGCCTCGGAAAGGATCACCCCCTCCCTGGCCGCCAGGGCGGCGAAGGGATCCTCGACGCCCGGGCGGACCCAGGCGTAGGGCCGCCGGCCGGCGGAGACGTCGCCACCGGCGGCGATCAGGGTGATGTCCCGGTCCTGGTCGACCAGGTGGACGTCGAAGCTGTTGAAGGTGACCAGGGCCCGCAGGTCGGAGCGGACCGCGACGGCCTGGACGATGGCGGGATCCACCTTGCCCAGCACCCGGTTGGCGGTGGTGCTGGGCGGGGAGACGAACAGGTCGGCCTGGAGGGTCTGGTCGAGCCAGGTGACCACCGTCCCCCGGAAGGAGCCGATCATGATCGAGAGCCCCACGATCACCGACACCGCCACCATCAGGGCCGCCACGGCCACCGCCGTGCGGCTGAGGGAGCGCAGGATGTCGCGGGGGGCGAGGCGAGCCACCACCCCGAAACCCCCAACGGCCCTGCCCAGGGCCGCCATGACGGCGGCCAGCACCGGCGGCATCAGCAGGGCGGCCCCCATCAGCAGGGCGAACAGGCCAGCGAAGGCGGGCACCAGGCCCCGGCTGTCCCAGCGCAGCAGCAGAACGCCGAGGCCGCCGCTGAGGGCGGCCGCCGGCAGGAACCAGGGCAGCAGCCGCTGCCAGCCGGCCTCGAGGCTCGAGCGCTGCAGGGTCATCTGGGGCGGGGTGGCCATCGCCTCCCAGGCGGGCAGGGCCGAGGCCACCAGGGCCGAAGCCACCCCCACCAGCATCCCCTTGGCCAGGGTGAACCCCGAGAGGCTGATCTGTCGCACCGAGACCACGAAGTAGAAGTCGTTGATCGTCTGGGTGATCAGACCGACGACGGTGCGCCCCAGCACCACCCCCAGCACCAGACCCAGCAGGGAGCCCACCAGGCTGAACAGGGCCGCCTCCCCCAGGATCAGGCTGAACAGCTGGCCCCGGGTCACCCCCAGGCAGCGCAGCACCCCGAACAGGCTGCGGCGCTGCACGACGCTGAAGGTGACCGTGTTGTAGATAAGAAAGATGCCCACCACCATGGCCAGCAGGCTCATGGCGGTGAGGTTGAGCTCGAAAGCGGCCGTCATCTGCTGCACAGCATTGCCGCGGGCCGCCGCCGTCTCCAGCTTCAGGCCGGCGGGCAACCAGGCGCGGATGACCTGCTCCTGGGCGGGGCCCTCCAGGATCAGATCGATGTGGCCCAGGGCTGGGGCCGCAGCGGCGCCGGCGGGGGCGAGCAGGTCCTGGGCGGTGGCGATGTCGACCAGCAGCAGGGTCTCCAGGCCCCGGCGCTCCAGGGCCGAATCACTGCTGACGCTGCCCACCAGCCGCAGGGCCGACGTCCGCCCGCCCAGATCGAGATGCAGGGTTCCGGAGGCGTCGGCGGCGCCGGGGTGGAGGCCGAAGCGCGCGGCGGTGTCGGCGGCGATGACGGCCGTGCCCGGCTCGGTGAGGAAGGGAACGAAGCCCCTGCCCCCTGTGTTGCCACCGCCCCCCTGACCATCGCCGCCCAGCAGGCCGCGGAAGGGACCCTCGCTGAACAGATCGACCCCCACCAGCCGCAGCAGTTCCCCCTCCAGCTCCTCGGCCCGGCCGTAGGCCTCGATCACCGGCGCGGCGGGGATCTCCGGAAAGCGGCGGCGCAGCGCCACGAAGGTGCTGTCCGGCACGCCACCGGGCCCGATCGCCACCAGGCGATGGCTGGTGCGGCCGGTGATGGCGTCGGTGGAGAGGGAGAAGGCCCGCTGGGCCGAGCCGCTGGCCAGATCGATCGACACCAGCATCGCCACCCCCAGGGCGATGCCCAGGATGCAGAGCAGGTACTGGAGCGGGCGGCGGCGCCAGCGCCGGGCCGCCAGGCGCCACAGGGGCCCGTTGCGGACCACGGGCGGTGCATCCCCCTGGCTCATGCCGCCACCGCAGCCGCGGGAGCGGACGTTTCGAGCAGGTGACCCTCCTGCACCCGCAGCACCCGGTCGGCCCGGCCGGCGATGGCCCCGTTGTGGGTGGCCATGACCAGGGTGCGGCCCTGCTGGCGGGTGAGGTCGATCAGCAGCTGCAGCACCTGCTCACCGGTGTGTTCATCGAGGTTGCCGGTGGGCTCGTCGGCCAGGATCAGCAGGGGCTGGTGCAGCAGGGCGCGGGCGATGGCCACGCGCTGCTGCTGGCCGCCGGAGAGCCGGTCGGGCCTGGTGGAGGCGCGATCCGCCAGCCCCACCCGGCCGAGCAGGTCGCGGGCGGCCGACTCCAGGGCCGGCCGGGGCCGACCCGCCAGCTCACCGGGCAGGGTGACGTTCTCCAGCACCGAGAGGGTGGGGATGAGATTGAAGAACTGGAAGATGAAGCCGATGTGGTCGCGGCGGAACAGGGTGCGGTTCCGCTCGTCGAGGGCGGTGAGGTCCACCCCGCCGATCCCCACGCTGCCGGAGGAGGGGGTGTCGATGCCGCCGATCAGGTGCAGCAGGGTGCTCTTGCCGCTGCCGCTCTGGCCCAGCAGGACCACGAACTGGCCGGGGGCGATGGTCAGGTCGACGGCCTGCAGCACCGTGCGCTCGCTCTCCCCCTCTTGGAATCGCTTGCTGAGCCCCCGCAGTTCGATCGCGGCAGACGGCGGCGCAGCGGAGGGCGCAGCGGGGGGCGCATCAGGCATTCAGTCAACGGCCTGGCGGCCACCACCACAGGAGCGGCACCAAGGTAGGGAGCCAGGACTGCTCACCGGGAGCCGGCGCTGAACCAGCGGGCCAGGGCCGACACGTCCTCGTCGCCATGGCCCGCCGCGATCAGGTCGTCCTCCATCGCCGCCACCAACTCCGCCACCGGCAGCTCCAGCCCCCCGGCGGCGGCGGCGGCCTCCAGGGCGATCGCCAGATCCTTGCGATGCAGCCGCAGGCGGAACCCGAGCGGGAACTCGCCCTGGAGCATGGCGCCGCCACGGTGCTCCAGGGCCCAGGAGCCGGCGGCCCCGCCGAGCAGCGCCCGCCGAACCTCCTCCATCGGCAGGCCGAGCCGTTGCCCCAGGGCCAGGGCCTCGGCCACCGCCGCGTAGCTGCCGGCGACCAGCACCTGGTTGACGGCCTTCGCCGCCTGGCCCGCCCCCACAGGCCCGAGGTGGGTGATCGTGCGGCCCACGGCCTCCAGCACCGGCCGGGCCCGGTCCAGGTCGGCGGCCGCTCCCCCCACCAGCACCGAGAGGGTGCCGGCCCGGGCCCCCTCGGTGCCGCCGGTCACCGGCGCATCCAGGTAGGCAACACCGCGCTCGGCCAGGGCGGCGGCCATGGCCCGGGAGGTCTGGGGCGCGATGGTGGAGAAATCGACCACCAGGGCCCCTGGCGCCAGAGCGGCCACGGCGGCGACGGCGCCGGCGCCCTCCTCACCCAGCAGCACCGCCGCCACTGCCGCGTCGTCGCTCAGACAGAGAGCCAGCACCGCGGCGCCCTGGGCCGCCGCCGCCGGGGTGGCCGCCCGTGCGGCGCCGGCGGCAGCCAGGGGCAGCTCCCGCTCCCGATGGCGGTTGTGGACCGTGAGCGGAATGCCCTGGGCCAGCAGGTTGGCCGCCATCGGCGCGCCCAGGGCCCCAAGACCGATGAAACCGACGGCTGTGGCCACGGGGCGTCGTCAGACGTTGAACAGAAACTCCATCACATCACCCTCGGCCACCACGTACTCCTTGCCCTCGCTGCGCAGCCAGCCCCGGTTGCGGGCCTCGGCCAGGGTGCCGGCCTCCAGCAGCTGGGCGTAGGCGATGGTCTGGGCGCGGATGAAGCCCCGCTCGAAATCGGTGTGGATCACCCCGGCTGCCTGGGGAGCGGTCATGCCGGCGGTGATCGTCCAGGCGCGGGTCTCCTTCTCGCCGGTGGTGAAGTAGGTGCGCAGACCCAGCAGGCGGTAGGTGGCGCGGATCAGGCTCTGCAGACCGCCCTCGCTCACCCCCAGCCCGGCCAGGTAGTCGGAGCGCTCCTCGGTGGCCAGATCCACCAGCTCGGCCTCGACCTGGGCGGAGATGCGCACCGCTTCGGCCCCCTCCCGGGCGGCCAGGGCCTCGACGGCGGCCACCCAGGCGTTGCCCTCCGCCAGGTCGTCCTCGCTGACGTTGGTGGCATAGATGATCGGCTTGCCGGTCAGCAGGCCCAGGTTGCGGACCAGGGCCTGCTCCTCCTCGCTCAGGGTCACCCGCCTCACGGCGCCGCCCTGCTCCAGCTCCGCCTGCAGCCGGGCCAGGGCGCCGTCCTCCGCGGCGGCCTCCTTGCTGGTGCGCATCTGTTTCTTGAGCCGCTCGCGGCGCTTCTCGATCTGGGCCAGATCAGCCAGGCCCAGCTCCAGGTTGATGATCTCGGCGTCCCGCACCGGATCGACGCTGCCGGAGACGTGGATCACGTCGTCGTCCTCGAAGCAGCGCACCACGTGGACGATGGCATCGACCTCGCGGATGTTGGCCAGGAACTTGTTGCCGAGCCCCTCCCCCTGGCTCGCCCCCTGCACCAGTCCGGCGATGTCCACGAATTCCACCCGGGTCGGGACGATCTCCTTGGAACTGGAGAGATCGGAGAGCTTCTGCAGGCGCTCATCGGGAACCGCCACCACCCCCACGTTGGGCTCGATGGTGCAGAAGGGGAAATTGGCCGCCTGGGCCTGGGCGTTGGCCACCAGGGCATTGAAGAGGGTCGACTTGCCCACGTTGGGCAGCCCGACGATTCCTGCTTTGAGCATGGGGGAAATGTAGGGGGCACCGGGACGGGGCCCCTTCGGTCACCCGCCATCCACAACCCTCGCGCAGACAGGCGAAACTGTCGGCAGCGATCCGCCGGCCCATTCCCGCCATCACCCCCCTGCCGCCGGCCGCCGCTCCGACCCGGGACACGCCCCCGTCGGCCTCCGCCCCGTTGAAGGGCCGGCGCCGCGGCCACCGCCGCCGCCTCTGGATCGGCCTGGCTGTGGGCCTGGCGCTGCTCGCCACGGCCGGCCTCTGGCAGCGCCAACGGCAGCAGGCCGGCCGCGACCTGGCCCCCTTCACGGTGGTGGCCCGCGAAGGATCCCTGCCCGGGGTGATCACCGCCAGCGGCGAACTCGATGCCGTCCAGCGGGTGAATGTCAGCCCCAAGCGGCAGGGGGTGCTGCTGCAGCTGATGGTCGACGAGGGCGACACCGTGCGCAAGGGCCAGCCCTTGGCCCTGATGGATGACGGCGACCTGCGCGACCGGCTGATGGAACTGCAGGCCAACGTGCAGTCGGCGGAGGCGGAGCAGCGCCGCAGCGACAGCGAGCTGCGCCGCAATGAACCCCTGTTCCGCCAGGGGGCGATCAGCCTCGACACCATGAATCGCTTCCGCTCGGAGGCGGAGGTGCGGCGCCTGGCCACCGCTGCCGCCCGGCAACGGCTCCTGCAGCGCATGGTGGAGAAGGACGAACTGATCGTGCGGGCCCCCTTCGACGGGGTGATCAGCCAGCGCTACGCCGAACCGGGCGCCTTCGTCACCCCCACCACCACGGCCTCGGCCACTGCCGGCGCCACCAGCTCCTCGATCGTGGAGCTTTCCCAGGGGATGGAGGTGATCGCCAAGGTGCCCGAAAGCGACATCGGCCGGCTTCGGGTGGGCCTGCCCGCCAGCGTGCGGGTCGATGCCTTCCCCGACCGTCGCTTCCAGGCCAGGGTGCGCCAGATCGCCCCGCGGGCGGTGAAGACCAACAACGTCACCTCCTTCGAGGTGAAGCTCCAACTGACCGATCCGGCCCCGGAACTCCGCATCGGCATGACCGCCGACATCGATTTCCAGACCGGGACCCTTCAGGCCCGGACCGTGGTGCCCACCGTCGCCATCGTCACGGAGGACGGCCGGCCGGGGGTGCTGCTGGTGGGCAAGGGCCAGGAACCCACCTTCCAGCCCGTGGAGCTGGGGGCCAGCAGCGGCAAGGACACCCAGATCCTCTCGGGCCTCGAGAGCGGCACCCGGGTGTTCATCGACCTGCCCCCCTGGGCCAAGAAGCGCCCCTAGGCGGCAGCCAGGCCCAGGTAGCGGCGGACCGCCTCCACGATCCTGCCGCTGGCCGCGCCGTCGCCGAAGGGATTGTGGGCCTGGGCCATGGCTCCGTAGGCCTGCGGGTCCTCCAGGAGCCGGCTGGCTTCGGTGAGGATCGCGTCGCTGTCGGTGCCGATCAGCTTCGCCGTGCCCGCCGCCACCGCCTCCGGCCGCTCGGTGGTGCGACGCAGCACCAGCACGGGCTTGCCCAGGGCCGGGGCCTCCTCCTGAAGACCGCCCGAGTCGGTGAGCAGCAGGGTGCAGCCGCGCATTGCCGCCACCAGGCGGTCGTAGTCGAGCGGCTCGATCAGGAAGGCGCGGGGGTGGGAGCCGAGCAGGGCCTGCAGGGGCTCCCGCACCGTGGGATTGCGGTGCAGCGGCAGCAGGAGGGCGGTGTCGGGGAAGCGCTCGAGCAGGGCGAGGAAGCCGCGGCCGATGTCCTGGAGACGCTCCCCCCAGTTCTCGCGGCGGTGCACGGTGGCCAGCAGCACCCGCTGCTTCTGCCAGTCGAGTCCGGGCAGGTCCCAGTCGGGGGCGGTGCTGGCCATCAGCAGCAGGGCATCGATCACCGTGTTGCCGGTGGTGAGGATCTCGCCCACCACACCCGAAGCCCTCAGGTTCGCCGCCGACTGGGCCGTGGGGGCGAAGTGGAGGCGAGCCAGCTGGGAGATCAGGCGGCGGTTGGCCTCCTCGGGGAAGGGATCGAGCAGGTCGTCGGTGCGCAGTCCGGCCTCCACATGGCCGACGGGGATCTGCTCGTAGAAGGCGGCCAGGGCGCTGGCGAAGGCGGTGGTGGTGTCGCCCTGCACGAGCACGAGATCGGGACGGTGCTCCTCGAACTCCTGCTTCAGTCCCTGCAGGGCCGCGCAGGTGACGTGGGTGAGGGTCTGCTTCGGGGCCATCAGGGCCAGGTCATGGTCGGCGGTCAGACCGAACAGGTGCATCACCTGGGTGACCATCTCGCGGTGCTGCCCGGTGAGGACGACGCGGGTGCGGAAGTCGTGCGACCGCTGGAAGGCCAGGATCACCGGAGCCAGCTTGATGGCCTCGGGGCGCGTGCCCAGAACGATGCTGACCAGAGGCTGTGGGGACACGGGCCGACGCGGATCGATCGATCCTAGGCAGCCTGGGTAGATCGCCCACCGCCAGGCGGAGAGCCGGTCACCGCCCCGGTCCACAGACCGTATCCGCCCCTAGGATCGCCCCCGGAGCGTCACATTCGTGTCGGCGAATTCGCCCCCTCATTCGACCAACGCCACCAACCAGCGGTACCGCCCCGCGCTCCAGGCGCGTTCCTCGATGTCCCATCCGCCACCGCCACCGCCCCCCGTGGGCGTTCAGCCCAGGGGCTCCTTTTTCACGGAAGTGATGCCGATGTCGGCCGATGGTGGAGCCCCGCCGACGCTCGAGCAGATCGTTCGGGTGGCCTTTGAACGCAACTTCTCCGACATCCACCTCGGCGTCGGTGAGCAGCCCCGGTTCCGCAGTCGCGGCGACATGATCCTGGCCGGTCTGGGCGTCACCGATGGCAACACCTTTCGCGACTGGCTGCGGGAGATCCTGGAGCCGGCCCAGATCGATCGTTTCTTCCAGCAGAAGGAATACGACGGCTCCTACGCCTTCGGTTTTGTGCGGGTGCGGATCAACCTGCTCGAATCTCTGCAGGGTCCGGCGATGGTCCTGCGGCTGATTCCCCAGGCCATTCCCACCATCGACGAGCTCAACCTGCCGCCGGTGCTCAAGGACCTGGCCCAGCGCCCCAAGGGCATGCTTCTGGTCACCGGTCCCACCGGATCCGGCAAGAGCACCACCCTGGCCGCGGTGATCGACCACATCAACCGCACGATGAAGCGCCACATCCTCACCATCGAGGATCCGGTCGAATTCGTTCACCAGAGCCGCCAGTCCCTGATCCGCCAGCGGGAACTGGGCAGCCACACCCGCCACTTCAAGACAGCCCTCCGCGCCGCGCTCCGGGAGGATCCGGATGTGATCCTGGTGGGGGAGATCCGCGATCAGGACACCCTCACCACCGCGATCGAAGCGTCCCAGACCGGACACCTGCTGCTGGGCACCCTGCACACCAACTCGGCGGTGCGCTCCGTCGAGCGGATGCTGGGCATGTACCCCCCCGACGAACAGGAGATCGTCCGTCGATCGGTGGCCGATTCGCTGCTGGGGGTGATCTCCCAGGGCCTGATCAAGACGGTGGATGGCAAAAGGGCGTCGTACCACGACGTCTTCATCAACACCGATGCCTGCAAGGACTACATCATGCGGGCCAATCTTGATGAAATCGAGGCGATCATGGCCCGCAGCGGCTTCGACGGCATGATCACCTCCAACCAGTACCTGGCCAATCTGGTGTCCGCCGGCAAGGTGAATCCCGAAGATGCCCTGGCCGCCAGCCTCAGGCCCGGTGAACTGGCCCAGACGATGCGCGGCCGGACCTGAACACCGGCAGTCCGCAGACCTCAGCCGGGGAGCCGGAAAGACGCTCGGATCAAGGCTCAGCCGCCGGCCAGCCGCACCAGCAACAGGACACCGAGGCCTACGGACAGTCCGAGCATCGCCAGACGGCCGTTCCAGATCTCGGCCTGGGGGGTGAAACCACGGCGCCAGGCATTGAGCTCCTGCTGGGACACGGGTTCCGTGTCGATGAGGGTGGTGTCGCCCTGCTCAAGGGGCAGGGGGTTCGCGGGGGCCATGGGGCCAGTCCTTAAGCCGATCCACCCACCTTAAGGGCATCAAAAGGGTGGCTGTGGCGCATAGAGGCTGCCGGCCTGCTCCAGGGGGAGCCTGGCCGCCACCCCCAGGCTGATCCCGCTGCGCCCCCCCGCCTCGAGCCGCTCGACCGCCGCCAGGCCCACCATGGCGGCGTTGTCGGTGCAGTAGGCCAGGGGCGCGACGCGCCAGGAGAGACCGCGGGCGGCGGTGGCCTCCGCCATCAGGCGGCGCAGGCGCCGGTTGGCAGCCACGCCACCCACCAGCACCACCGTCTCCAGGCCCGCGTCGACGGCGCAGCGGCAGCTGCGCTCCACCAGCACCTCGGCCACCCCCTGCTCGAAGCTCGCCGCCAGGTCGGCCACGGGCAGGGGAGCGCCCGCGCCGGCGAGCCGCTGCACCTGGCGCAGCACCGCCGTCTTGAGGCCGCTGAAGCTGAAGTCGTAGGGATGGAAACCCCCCTCGGGAAGGGAGACCCTCCCCTTGGGAAAGCGGAAGCGACCGGGGTCGCCACCTTCAGCCGCCGCCTCGATCGCGGGCCCGCCCGGATAGCCCAGCCCGAGCAGCCGGGCCACCTTGTCGAAGCACTCCCCGGCCGCATCGTCGCGGCTGCGGCCCAGGCGGGTGTAGGCCCCGGGGCCATCGACGCGGATCAGCTCGGTGTGGCCGCCGCTGACCAGCAGCACGAGATAGGGACCCGGCGGCAGGGGGTCGCCCAGGTGCACCGAGCACAGATGGCCCTCCAGGTGATGCACCCCCAGGAAGGGCTTGCCATGCAGCCGCGCCAGGGTGCGCGCCGTGACCGACCCCACCAGCAGGGCCCCGGCCAGGCCGGGGGCGACCGTGGCGGCGACGGCATCGAGATCAGCCATCGCCAGACCGCTCTCCTCGAGCACCCGGGCGATCAGGGCCGGCAACGCCTCCACGTGGCGGCGCGAGGCGATCTCCGGCACCACCCCGCCCCAGCGGGCGTGCTCCTCCATCTGGGAGGCCACGGCCCCCGCCAGCACCCGCCGATCGGCCACGATCGCCGCCGCTGACTCGTCACAACTTGTTTCGAGGGCCAGAACCGTGCGCATGCTCCCTGGGGAGCTCCCCTACTGTCCGCACGAGCCATCCTGCCCCGCGGCAGTTCCCCCGCGGCCCCTCTCCATGCGCCGTCTTCTCTCCAGTCGTTCCTTCGCCATCCGGGCCTTCGCCCTGGTGGCGTCCGTGTTCCTGCTCTTCGGCTTCGCCCCCTCGGCCCGGGCCGACATCGGCGGACTCACCCCCTGCAGCGAGACCCCCCGCTTCCAGCAGCGCGCCGCCGCTGCGACCACGGACCAGGCCAAGGCCCGCTTCGCCTACTACGGGGACGCCCTGTGTGGCACCGATGGCCTGCCCCACCTGATCACGGACGGCCGCTGGAGCCACGCCGGTGACTTCACGATCCCCGGCCTCCTGTTTCTCTACATCGCCGGCACGATCGGCTGGGCCGGCCGTGGCTACCTGATCGCCATCCGCGGCAGCAAGGACGCCACCATGCGTGAAATCCAGATCGATCTGCCCCTGGCCTTCAAGACCACCCTGGCTGCCGCCGTCTGGCCCCTGGCGGCCCTCAAGGAGTTCACCAGCGGAGCCCTGGTGGAATCCGATTCCAAAGTGACCGTTTCCCCCCGCTGATTCCCAGAGCCATGAAGAAATTTCTCACCACCGCTCCCGTCGTGGCCGCTGTCTGGTTCACCCTGACGGCAGGTATCACGATCGAGGTCTTCCGCTTCTTCCCGGATCTGATCATCCACTGACTCTGAAGCCAGCGACAGGGCTGACCGACTGCACCCGCCGGCAGCCCAACCCAGCCAGCGGCCCCGTAAAGGGCCGCTTTTTTATGGCGATATGTGCCGGGCTGCGGTGTCAGACGGCGTCACGAAATCCCAGCAGTCGCTCCAGTTCCTGCAGGGCCACGTCAAGGTCGCCGTTGACCAGTACGGCATCGAACTCCGCCTCGGCCGTGAGTTCCTGGCGTGCCCGCGCCAGCCGCCGCGTGATCGCCTCGTCGCTGTCGGTGCCGCGTCCGCGGATGCGGCGTTCCAGTTCCTCGAAACTGGGTGGCTTGATCAGCAGCTGGAAGGCCGCCGGAAAGGTCCGCCGCACCTGGCGGGCGCCCTCCAGCTCGATCTCCAGCAGCACCGGCCGCCCCTGGGCGAGCTGGGCCTCCACCGGGCCCCGGGGGGTGCCGTAGAGGTGGCCCGCGAACTCGGCCCACTCCAGGAAGCCCCCGCCGGCCACCTGGGCCTCGAAGTCGGGGCGCGTCAGGAAGAAGTAGTGCTGCCCGTCGATCTCAGCGGGCCGGGGCGAGCGGGTGGTGGCCGAGATCGACAGCCACAGGGCGGGGTGCCGCTGCAGCAGTCGGGCCACCAGGGTCCCCTTGCCCACCCCGCTTGGGCCGGTGATCACCGTGAGCCGGCCGCTGGAGGGGGGGGAGTCCATGGATGACTGGCGCTGGGGCGCACAGTAGGGGTGGACGCATCTGAGGCGACAGAGGAGGCGATGGCCCCATCCCCGTCCATCCAGGCCATGGATGTGACCAGCCTGCGCGCCGTGCTGGCCGAGATGCGCCGCGGCCTGCTGCCCAGCCGTTTCGAGAAGGCCCAGCAGCCCGATGCCCACCGCCTCCAGCTGGGCCTCCGCAGCCTGCGGGGCACCTTCTGGCTCGAGCTCAGCTGGCTGGCGGAGGCCCCGCGCCTGCTGGTGGTCGAGCCGCCCCTCAAGCAGGGGGAGGGCAGCACCCTGGCCCAGCAGCTGCAGCACGGCCTGCGGGGCCTGGCCCTGGTGAGCCTGGAGCAGCAGGGCTGGGAGCGGGTGGTGAGCCTGGGCTTCGCCCCCAGGCCCGGCGAGCCGATCCGGAGGCAGCTGGTGCTGGAGCTGATGGGGCGCCACAGCAACCTGTTCCTGCTCGACGAGGGCCAGCGGGTGATCGCCCTGGCCCGCCAGGTCCGCCAGGACCGGTCGCGGCTGCGGCCGATCGGCACCGGCGACCCCTACCAGCCGCCACCGCCCATGGCCGGCGAACCGCCCCGGCTGGAGGAGGAGATCGCCTCGTGGCGGCGGCGCCTGGGCCTTTTGCCCCAGACCGTCGGCGAGGCCCTGATGGGCGCCTACCAGGGGGTCGGCCCGGCCCTGGCCCGCCAGCTGGCCCAGGACGGGCTGGCCCGACCGGTGCAGAGCCTGGAGGAGGAGGCATGGCAGCGGCTCTGGCACCGCTGGCGCCTCTGGCTGCAGACGGTGGCCGAGGAGCGCTTCCAGCTGGGCTGGGGCGGCCCCAGCGCCTACCGCTGCTGGGACCCCGAAGGGCCGCCGACCGCCGACGACGACGACAACGCCGACTGGGCGATCAACCGGGGGCTGGCGGGCTACTACGCCGATCGCCTGGGGCGCCGGGAGCTGGAGCAGCGTCGGGCCAGCCTGCGGCAGCGGCTGCTGAACGCACAGGCCAAGGAGCGCCGCAACGCCGACCAGCAACAGAGCCTGCTGGAGGCCGTGCCCGGCAGCGAGGCGATGCAGCGCCGGGCGGACGGCCTGCTCAGCCTGCCGTCGCCGTCGCGGGAGGAGATCGACGAGGCCCAGCGGCTGTACCGCCGGGCCCGCAAGCTGCGCCGTTCCGTCGCCGCGATCACCCCGCGGCTGGAGCTGCATCAGCAGCGGCTGGCCGCCATCGAAGCCAGCCTCACCTTCCTGGAGCAGGCGGAGAACGGGGCCCAGCTGGCCGCCGTGGAGGAGGACCTCCCCGTCCTGCTGCCCGCCCGCGAGGGCCAGGGGCCGGGGCCGTCCCGGCGGGTGCGGCGGGGGTCGGCCGGCGGCGCTCCGGCCCCGCTGGAACTGCGCAGCAGCGGTGGCCTGCGGCTGCAGGTGGGGCGCAACCATCGCCAGAACGAATGGATCAGCCTCCAGCAGGCCCGGCGCGGCGACCTCTGGTTCCACGCCCAGGAGTGTCCGGGCAGCCACGTGGTGCTCAAGGGCTCGGAGGGCACCCCAAGCGACGCGGACCTGCGGGAGGCGGCCGACCTGGCGGCCCACTTCAGCCGCGGCCGGGCCAACGGACGGGTGCCGGTGGTGATGGTGCCGACCACGGATCTGCAGCGCATCGCCGGCGCCGGCCCCGGCACGGTGCGCCATCGGGGGGGCGAGGTGCTGTGGGCAGTGCCCGAACGGGCCGCTGGTCTGCTGGCCGCGCCCCCTAGGCTGCCGGGAACGGAACGGACATGAGCGACCCCATCCCCGAGGACACTTTCCCCGGCGAGTTCCCCGGCGAGGTTCACATGAGCCTGGTGGAGCACCTTGAGGAGCTCCGCCGGCGGGTGCTTCGCAGCCTGCTGGCGGTGGTGGTCGGCGCCGCCGCCTGCCTGCTGGCGGTGCGGCCCCTGGTGCGGCTGCTGGAGGTGCCGGCCGAGGGGATCCGCTTCCTGCAGCTGGCCCCGGGCGAATTCCTGTTCGTGTCGCTGAAGGTGGCCGGCTATGCGGGGCTCACCCTGGCCCTGCCCTACGTGATCTTCGAGGTGCTGGCCTTCGTGCTGCCGGGGCTGACCCGGCGGGAGCGGCGGCTGGTGGCCCCCGCCGTCGCCGGCTCCACCGTGCTGTTCGCGGCCGGTCTGGCCTTCGCCTGGTGGGCCCTGGTGCCGGCCGCCCTGCGCTTCCTGGTGTCCTACGGCGCCGACGTGGTGGAGCCGATCTGGTCGATCGAGCGCTACCTCGACTTCGTGCTGCTGCTGATGGTGGCCACGGCTCTGGCCTTCCAGCTGCCGGTGCTGCAGCTGCTGCTCGGTGCCCTGGGGCTGATCGACTGGCGCACCATGCTGGGCGCCTGGCGCTGGGTGGTGCTGGTGGCGGCCCTGGCCGGGGCGGTGCTGACCCCCTCCACGGACCCGATCACGATGCTGCTGCTCACCGGGGCGATCACGGCGCTCTATCTGCTGGGGGTGGCCCTGGTGGCCCTGGCCGAGGGGTTGCGGCCCTCCCCGTCCGCCTCCGCCTGAGCGGCCGCAGCCGCTCCGGGGCTCAGAGCATGAACTCGCTGGCGCGCCCCGCCGGCAGCTCCAGGGGCAGGGAGAGGGCCTTGCCCAGCCGGGGCTTGTCGTTGGTGGTTTGCAGCCACTGGCGCACCTGGGACGCCACCCCGAGTCCGTTGAGGGAGCCCACCAGCTCCTCGAGATGGGCCTCGTAGGCCTCGGGGGTGAGCGGGAACGACTGCTGTTCCAGATAGCCCCACATCACATGGAGATAGAGGCGGCCGCGGCGCTGGACCAGCTGCAGGTCATAGGAGGCCTGCCAGCGGCTCCGCAGCAGCTCCAGCAGTTCGTCCCGCCGCAGGGGTTCCGGTGAGGTCATGGCGGACGGCGCACTCCACAACAGCATGTTGCAGCCGGTCTCGGCCGGGTGCGGCTCGGACCCGGGGCGGGAAGGGCAAGGTTCATAATGGGCGCCACGTCAATCGGTCACACCGCGCCGTTCCCTATGACCCAGATCCCTGCGGCCTCTTCGAACGGCGGTGCCTCTGGTGACGTGCCCGGCATGGGCCGTCGACAGTTCATGAACCTGCTGACCTTCGGCTCCGTCACGGGGGTGGCCCTGGGTGCCCTCTACCCGGTCGTCAACTACTTCATCCCGCCGAAGGCCGCGGGCAGCGGTGGCGGCGTCACCGCCAAGGACGAACTGGGCAACAGCGTCACCGCCACCGGCTGGCTGGCCACCCACAAGGAGGGTGACCGCAGCCTGGTGCAGGGTCTCAAGGGTGACCCCACCTACCTGCTGGTCGAGGGCGGCGAGGCCATCGGCGACTACGGCATCAACGCCATCTGCACCCACCTGGGCTGCGTGGTGCCCTGGAACAGCGGCGCCAACCGCTTCATCTGCCCCTGCCACGGCAGCCAGTACGACGCCGCCGGCAAGGTGGTGCGCGGCCCGGCCCCCCTCTCCCTGGCCCTGGCCCACGTCAGCGTCGAGAACGACAACGTGTTCCTCAGCCAGTGGACCGAAACCGACTTCCGCACGGGCGAAAAGGCCTGGTGGGCCTGATCGGCGCCTGAATCCTCTCCCCGTTCTCCTCTCCGACGCCCGCCACCTCCACCCCCATGCGCCGCTTCCTCTCCCCCCTGTTCGGCACCCTGCTCACCGTCAGCCTGTCGCTGGGCGTGGTGCTCCTGGGGGCCAGCCCCAGCTGGGCCTACCCCTTCTGGGCCCAGCAGAACTACGCCACGCCGCGTGAGGCCACGGGCAAGATCGTCTGTGCCAACTGCCACCTGGCCAAGAAACCCACCCGGGTGGAAGTGCCCCAGGCGGTGTTCCCCGACACGGTGTTCAAGGCCGTGGTCGAAATCCCCTATGACACCTCGGTGCAGCAGGTCTCCGGCAATGGCAGCCCCGCCGGCCTGAACGTCGGCGCGGTGGTGATGCTCCCCGACGGCTTCACCCTGGCCCCCCAGGACCGCCTCAGCGACGAGCTCAAGGAGGAGACCGCCGGCATCTACTACACCCAGTACAGCGACGACCAGCCCAACATCCTTCTGGTGGGCCCCCTCCCCGGTGACCAGCACCAAGAGATCGTCTTCCCGATCCTCTCCCCCGACCCGGCCACCGACAGCGCCATCCACTTCGGCAAGTACCAGGTCCACGTCGGAGCCAACCGGGGCCGCGGCCAGGTGACCCCCGAGGGTGAGAAGACCAACAACACCGTCTACACCGCCCCGGCGGCCGGCACGGTCAGCGCCATCAGCACCGACGCCAACGGCGCCACCGTGGTGGAGATCACCGGTGCCGCCGGCACCGTCACCGAGACGGTTCCCGCCGGACCCACCCTGACCGTCGCCGTCGGCGACGCCGTCGAGGCCGGCGCCCCGATCACCAACGATCCCAATGTCGGGGGCTTCGGCCAGATCGACGCCGAAGTTGTCCTTCAGAACCCTGTGCGCATCTACGGTCTGCTGGCCTTCTTCGCCGCCGTGGCCCTCGCCCAGATCATGCTGGTGCTCAAGAAGCGCCAGGTGGAGAAAGTCCAGGCAGCGGAGGGCTTCTGAGCCTTCCTCTCGGCCTGTTCACATCCCCGGGACCCCTGATCTTCCAGCTGGGTCCCGTTTCCGTTCGCTGGTACGGCCTGCTGATCGCCATTGCGGTGCTGCTGGGTCTGCTGCTGGCCACCCGTCTGGGCCGCCTGCGGGGCATCGATCCCGCCCTGATCGCCGACATGCTGCCCCTGATGGTGCTCGGGGCGGTCGTGGGCGCCCGGATCTATTACGTGGCCCTGGAATGGCGCCAGTACCGCAATGACTGGTCCGATGTCTTCGCCATCTGGCGCGGCGGCATCGCCATCCACGGCGCCCTGATCGGCGGCACGCTGGTGACGGTGCTCTTCTGCCGCTGGCGCCGCCAGGCCTTCTGGCCGCTGCTGGATGTGCTGGTGCCCGCCGTGGCCCTGGGCCAGGCGATCGGGCGCTGGGGCAACTTCTTCAACTCCGAGGCCTTCGGCCTGCCCACCAACCTCCCCTGGGCCCTGACCATCCCCATGGCCAACCGGCCGCCGGAGTTCCTCGAGCAGGCCTCCTTCCACCCCACCTTCCTGTACGAGTCGCTCTGGAACCTGGGGGTCTGCGCCCTGCTCCTGGTGCTGTTCCGCCTCGGTGGCAGCGGCCGCCTGCGGCTGCCGGCCGGTGCCCTGAGCTGCGTGTACCTGATGGCCTACAGCAGCGGCCGCCTCTGGATCGAGGGGCTGCGACTCGATCCTCTCTGCCTGTTCTCCCAGCCCCCCTTCTGCAGCGGCGGCCTGCGCATGGCCCAGCTGATGAGCCTGCTGCTGATCCTGCTGGGGGGTGCGGGCCTGCTCTGGCTCTACCGCTTCCGTCGTCCCCTCCCCGACCCCTCCGGCCTGACCGCATGACCGCCACCGTCCAGATCGTGGGAGCCGGCCCCGGCGCCCCGGACCTGCTCACCCTCCGGGCGGCGCGGGCCATCGAATCGGCCCAGGTGCTGGTCTGGACCGACTCCCTGGTGAATCCCCAGATCGCCGCCCTGGCCCCTCCGGACTGCGAGAGCGTCCGCACCAGCACCCTCACCCTTGAGGAGGTGATGGCCGTGGTGCTGGAGCGGGCCCGGGCGGGGCAGCGGGTGGTGCGCCTCCATGACGGCGATCCCTGCCTCTACGGCGCCCTGCAGGAGCAGATCTGCCGGCTGGCCGATGCCGGGCTGGCCGTGGAGGTGGTGCCGGGCCTGAGCGCCTACCAGGCCACCGCCGCCGCCCTGGGGGCCGAACTGACCATCCCCGGCCGGGTGCAGACGATCGTGCTGAGCCGGGCGGGCGGGCGCACCGGCGTGCCCGAGAGGGAATCCCTGGCCCGGCTCGCCGCCCTGCAGGCCTCCCTGTGCCTGTACCTGAGCGCCCGCCATGTGGAGGAGGTGCAGGGGGAACTGCTGCAGCACTACCCGGCCGACACGCCCGTGGCCATCGGCTACCGGGTCAGCTGGCCCGACCAGTGGCTGACGGTGGTGCCCCTCGACGCCATGGCCCGGGTCAGCCGCGAGCGGAACCTGATCCGCACCACCCTCTACGTGGTGAGTCCGGCGCTGCGGGACGCCGGCGGTGCCCGTTCCCTGCTCTATTCCGCCAGCCACAACCACCTGTTCCGCGGCGGCGCCGAGTGACGGAGGCGGCCCCCTGCCTGCGCCACTGGCGGGGCTGGGTGGGCGCCACGGAGGCCGATGGCTGGCTGCGGACGCTGCTGGAGGAGGTGCCCTGGAAGCAGGAGTCCATCACCGTGTTCGGCCGCCGCCACGCCATGCCCCGGCTCACCTGCTGGATGGCCGACCCGGGCTGCGGCTACCGCTACTCGGGCCTGGAGAACGCGATCGAGCCCTGGACGCCCTTGGTCGCCGCCATTCGCCGACGGGTGGGGGAGGCCGCGAGGCGGGAGTTCAATTCCCTGCTGCTGAATCTCTACCGCGACGGCCGCGATGCCATGGGCTGGCACGCCGATGACGAGGCCGAGCTTGATCCGGAGGCGCCGATCGCCTCCCTGAGCCTGGGGGCGAGCCGCACCCTGCGCTTCCGCCCTCGCCGGCGGGGCACCGCAGAGGCGTTGGCGGTGGAACTGGGCCACGGGGACCTGCTGCTGATGGACCCGCCCACCCAGCGCCACTGGCAGCACGGACTGCCGCGGCGGCTGAAGGTGGAGGCCCCCCGCCTCAACCTGACCTTCCGGGTGGTGCGGGTGCCGCCGAAGGGGGCGGCTGCGCCGGCCATCGGAGCGCCGGGGCGGTGGCGACAATGGAACCGGTGTGCCTCCGAGGGGCGTTGCGAGGGCGATGGCCAGTTCCCGTGGAAGCCGATGCCGGCCGCTGCTGCCGGTGCTGCTGGGCCTGACCCTGCTGGCCAGCGGCTGTCAGGCGGGCGGGGTCAGTGAGGCCGGTCGGGAGCGCTGCCGCCGGCTCAGTGCGGCCGCCGGGAATCCGGTCTCGGCCACCCTGAGCTACCTGCGCTGCCTGCCGGGCACGGACCAGAGCCTGGCGCTGGAGCGGGCGGCGATGGAGAAGGCCGCGGCCGCCCGCCGCGAGGCCACGGAGGCCTGCCGCCGGCGCCAGGGGAAAATCACCACCCTGATGGAATCCCTGCGCAGCGCCGAACAGGAGCTGGCGGCGGCCCGCAACAGCCCCTTCCGCCCCAGCGTGGCGCCCCCCCAGCCCCTCGATGACGGCAGGGAATCCCGGTACCGCCCGGAGGACCAGCGCCTCGACCGGGAACGCTACGAGGAGGCCCTCGGCGCCTGGGAGCAGCAGGTGGCCGGCGAACGGGCCAGGTGGCGCCAGCAGCGCGAGGCCCGCATCACCGCCGCCCAGGATCGCCTCGACCGGGATGCCCAGGCCCTCAGGAACCAGCAGCCGGATCTGTTCACCGGACCGGCGAGCATCGAATTCGATCCAGCGGCGGTGAGCCGGGTGCGCACGGGCTGCAGCAGCTAGCCGGCATTTGACAGTGAGTTCGGCGACCGTGTAGGAGGGATCTGGCCAACGGGCCGGCCCGGAACTCTCAGCCGCAGAAAGAAACACTTTCAGCGTCGAAGGGGTGTCGGCCGCATCGACGGGCGATTAGCACAGCGGTAGCGCACTTCCTTCACACGGAAGGGGTCACTGGTTCGAATCCAGTATCGCCCATGTCTTTCCTCCGGTTTTTGCACCGGTAACCTCCGCAGCGACGGGTGCTGGTCGCGATCGGGACCGCTCGTCATACTGCTGGCTACGCAGCGCTTCAGGAGACCCTGCCCTTGTCCGAATCTCCTGCCGCGACCATGGCCGCAGAGGACTGGAGCGCCCCGATCCCGGAACTGGTCGAGCTGGGCGAACGGCTGGCCTCGGCCCGCCGTGACCAGGGTCTGAGCCTGGAGGACCTGGCCGACCGGCTGCGGCTGGGCAGCGAGCAGCTGCTGGCTCTCGAGACCGGCGACCACCGGCACCTGCCGGAGGCGGTCTTCGTGGTGGCCCAGGCCAAGCGGGTGGCGGGGGCCCTGGGGATCGACGTGAGCCAGCAGATCAGCGATCTGCAGACCAGCCGCCTGATGCGGGTGGGGCGCAAGCCGCCCGCCCGGCCCCTGCAGCGGAAGGCCCGGACTCAGGCGTCCCCCGCCCGCCGCAGCGCCCCCCCCGGTTGGCTGTGGGCGTCCCTGGTCCTCCTGGGCGGCGGTGCCGTCGCTGTGGCGGCCCTGATGCAGGGCAGGCCCCCCGCCCCGGCGGCCGCCGGGGTCCCTTCACCGGCCGCGTCCACCGGCCAGACCACCCCCTCTGGCCAAGCCACCGCCACCGGCCAGCCCGCCGCACCGGCCCCTGCCCCGGCGGCACCCAGGGCTGCGCCGGATCAGCTGCTGCTGGAGAGCCGCCAGCCCAGCTGGCTGGAGGTGCGCACGGCCGCCGGGGTTACCCTGTTCCGCGGCACCTTCACCGGCGAGAAGAGCTTCCCCCTGGGCAGCGGCCTGCGGGTCCTGGCCGGCCGGCCCGACCTGGTGACCGCCAGCGCCGGCACCCAGCCACCCCAGATCCTCGGCAGGATCGATCAGGTGGCCTGGCGCAGCTTCAGGGCGACGCCTGCGTCACCGTGAGCCGCAGGCCCGTCGCCTCCAGCACCAGATCCGCGCACGAGCGGAGGCTCCACTCCTCCAGGCTCAGATCCAGGGGAGGCTCCCCGGCGGCCGGAGGGCCGGCCTGGAGGCCGATGGTGAACCCGCGGGGCTGATGGGCCCGGTCGGTGTCGGCTGAAACGGTGATCGCCGCGATGCCGGAGGCGGGCCGGCGGTCGAGGGCGGCGGCCAGCCGCAGCAGCAGGGCCATCGTGAACACGGTGTGACGGTCCTGGCCGGCTTCGATCAGCTGCCACGACTCATGGCGCTTCTTGGGCAGGCTGCGCCGGTGGTAGCGGGCGATCGCCGCCACCATCAGATGCTCGGCTTCGGAGTACCCGAGCAGCTCCCCATGGCGGATCAGGTACCAGGTGTGCTTGTGGTAGGAGGCGATGTTGACGTGCTTGCCGCAGGCATGGAGCTGGGCCGCCGCCCACAACAGGGCACGACCCTCGCCGTCGTCATCGTGCAGCAGGCCCCGGGTCTGGTCGTAAAGGCTCAGGGCATGGCTGGCCACCCGGTCGGCGCGGCCCGTGTCCACCCCGTAGGTGCGGGCCAGGTGCAGCACGGTGCGGCGGCGGATCGTGCTCTGGAAGGTGAAGCGGTCGACCAGCAGGCCGTTGCGCAGCATCCAGTCGACGATCAGGCCCTCCCGCAGGGCCCGCTCGCACACCACCAGTTCCCGGACCTGGAGGATCTCCATGGTGGTCTTGAGGATCAGGGCACCGGGGACGATGATCTCGGCCCGGCGCTCATTGATGGCGGTGAGGGCCCGGCGCTGGTCCGGGGTCATCGCCACCAGCCGCTCGACGATCTCGTCAAGGCGGGCCCGGCCGAGGCGATAGCCATCAAGCTTCAGGGGCGGATTGGGGTCCTGGGCAGAGGCCAGGGCGGCCATCGCCATGGCGGTGCCGCTGGTGGCCACCAGTACGGGTTTCTCCCCCGGCCGCAGCTCCCGCTTCACCTCGGCGACGGCCGGATCCATCGCCCCCTGGATGTAGGCCTCGAGGAAGCCCCGGCGGGCCGGCGTCAGGGGATCCTCCCGGCAGAACTCCCGCTGCAGCCGCACCGCGCCGATGCGGGTGCTGGTCAGGGCCCGGGCATCGCGGCCGTCGGCGAGCACCAGCTCGGTGGAGCCGCCGCCGATGTCGAGGATGAAGTAGGGCTGGTCGCCGAAGGACAGGCCTGAGAGCACCCCCAGGTAGATCAACCGGGCCTCCTCCGGCCCGCTGACCAGATCCACCACCAGTCCCAGCTGGTCCTGCAGGCCCTGCAGGAAGGCCCGGCCGTTCGGGGCCTCCCGCACCGCGCTGGTGGCGGCGGTGACGATCTGCTCCACCCCGTGGCTGGTGGCCAGGTCGCGGCAGTGGCGCAGGGTCAGATAGGCGCGCTCGATCGCCTCGGGGGTGAGGTCGCCCGTTTCCGGTTCCCTCTCCCCCAGTCGGGTGGTCGACTTTTCCGCCACCACCACCGAGAAGCTGCCCAGGACCGGGTCGATCGCGGCCACCAGCAGGTGGATGGAATTGGTGCCGATGTCGATGGCCGCCACCCGCCGTTCCGCGGAGCCGGCGGTGTCGGGGGTCGGGGGCATGGGGGTAGGCCCGGGCGGCGGCGGCGCCACTTTGCCACCGGGCGACGCTCTGGATCGGCCGCTGGAACGTCGCCGACAGGAGTTGGATAGGGTGCCGACACACGACCGTTGCCCGCGGTGAACGTCCCGATGGCCCCCGGCCGCGCTCCGGCCTGGCTTGAGCTGCTGCGCTGGCACAAGCCCAGCGGTCGGCTGATCCTGCTGATTCCCGCCGGCTGGGCCCTCTGGCTGGGGCCGGCCGTGCCGCCCCCAGCCCTGCTGGTGGGCTGGATCGTGCTGGGGGGCCTGGCGGTGAGCGGCGCCGGTTGCGTGGCCAACGACCTCTGGGATCGGCGCATCGATCCCCTGGTGGAGCGCACCCGCCACCGCCCCCTGGCCGATGGCCGCCTCGGGGTGGGCACCGCCACCGTGCTGCTGCTGCTCTGCCTGGCGGTGGCGCTGGCGGCCCTGCTGGCCCTGCCCACCGCCAGCCGGGTGCTCTGCGTCGGCCTCGCCCTGGCGACCCTGCCCCTGGTGCTGCTCTATCCCTCCGCCAAACGCTGGTTCGCCTACCCCCAGCTGGTGCTGGCCCTCTGCTGGGGCTTCGCCGTGCTGCTGCCCTGGGCGGCGGCCCAGGGCAGCCTGCAGGGCAGCGCCGGGGGCTGGCCCCTGCTGCTCACCTGGCTGGCGGCGGTGAGCTGGACCTTCGGCTTTGACACCGTCTACGCCATGAGCGACCGGGACGACGACCGGCGCCTGGGGGTGCGCAGCAGCGCCCTCAGCCTGGGGGCCCGGGCGCCCCTGGCGGTGGCGCTCTGCTACGGCCTCACCTGTGCCGCCCTCGCCCTGGCGGTGCTGCTGCAGGGGCGGGCGGGCCTGCCGTTCTGGCTGCCCTGGGCCGTCGCAGCCCTGGCCATGCAGCAGCAGGCGGCCCGGCTGCGCCGTCCCGACCTGCCCCGCAGCGCCTACGGCAGGCATTTCGCTGGCCAGGTGTGGCTCGGTGCCCTGCTGCTGCTGGCGGTGATCCTCTCCGCCACCACCTGATCACCATGGCCGCCGCAGCGCCCCACCAGCCGCCCCACCAGCCCCCGGCCCTGCGTCCGGGTGACCGGGTGCGGCTGGTGGCCGCCAGCTCCGCCCTGGCCGATCTGGAGCGGCTGCAGGCGGGCCTGGCGGTGCTGGCCGAGTGGGGCCTGGTGCTGGATGACGACCCCGCCCGGCTACCGCCGCGCCGCTGGGGCTACCTGGCGGGCCGGGACACCGAGCGGGCCGGCGACCTGCTCGCAGACACCTCCCCGGGGCAGCCGGCGGGCCTGCTGGCCTGCGTGCGGGGGGGTTGGGGATCGGCCCGGCTGCTGGAGCGGCCCCTGGAGGCGGCGGGGGGCTGGCTGCTGGGCTTCTCCGATGTCACCTCCCTGCTGTGGCACCGGCTGGCGAAGGGCCAGGGGGGCGCCATCCACGGCCCCCTGCTCACCACCCTGGCCGCCGAGCCGGCCTGGAGCCGGGAGCGGCTGCGGGCTCTGCTGTTCGGGGAGCCCCTGGCCGACCTGGAGGGGGAGCCCTGGGTGGGCGGCCGGGCGGAGGGTCCGCTGCTGGCCGCCAACCTGACCGTGGCGACCCACCTGCTGGGCACGCCGCACCTGCCGGACCTGGACGGGGCGATCCTGATCCTCGAGGATGTGGGCGAGGCGCCCTACCGGATCGAGCGGATGCTCACCCACTGGCGCCTCTGCGGCGCCCTGCAGCGGCTGGGGGGCATCGGCTTCGGCAGCTTCGAGGGCTGCGGCGATCCCACCGACCCCGAAGGCGACGGCTCCCGCTTCAGCCTGGAGCAGGTGCTCAGGGAGCGCACGGCCGATCTGGGGATCCCGGTGCTGGCCGGCCTGCCGGTGGGCCACGGCGACGCCAACGCCGCCCTGCCCCTGGGCGTGCGGGCCCGACTCGACGGCGACCGGGGTCGGCTGAGCCTCATCGATGGCGCCCGTGGGCCCGTCAGTCGCCCGTGAGACTCTCCTCGTCGATGGCGGTGCGCTCCACCAGGGCGGGCAGCTCGACAGTCCCCTCGGCGCGGTCGAACAGCAGCCAGCTGAACCCGTCGACCTCGCCCCGCACCGAACCATCGGCCAGGCGCAGGCTGCGGTCCCGGTACCAGAGCTGGTCGGGATGGAGAAGCATCTCGAACTCGGCGCAGACCTCGCCGTCCTGGGGATGGCGGTAGCGGCAGGCCCCGGGGTCCATGCGGGCGCGGAAGCGGTCGAGGGCCGGCTCCGCCGTGAAGAACAGGTCGCAGCCGGGATGGCGATCGAAGGCCTCCGCTCCCAGGCCACGCACCAGGGAGGCCGCCAGGGGCGGGCGGTCGTAGGTGGGACCGCCGCGGAAGAACAGCTGGTCGGCCCGCACGGCGCCGCGCTCCGGATCCGCCCGCAGCACCACCACCCGCTGGCGGTGGGCCAGGTGGGGGGCACGGGCGCGGAACTCCTGGAAGTAGAGCACCACCGCCCCCAGCTGGGGCGCCGGCAGCCGCTCCACCACCAGGGTGCGCAGCTCCCGGGTGAGCTCGGGCGCCACCGGACCGCCCCTGGCCAGGTTCGCAGCCACCTGGCGCCGGTTATGGAACGACCCCTGCCAGCGGGCGGCGATCGTCTCGAGCTGGGCGGCGCTGTCCATCGGCGGCCTCAGGCCCCGCGGGCCGCCAGCACGGCGCTGGCGATGGTGAGATCGAAGCGGGTGGTGAGCTTGATGTTGGAGGGGGGCGCCTCCAGCACCCGCACCGGCAGCCCCAGGCGTTCGTAGAGGGCCGCATCGTCGGTGACGCTCCAGCCCTCCCGCTCCGCCCGCCCGTGGGCCTGGCGCAGCTGGGCCACCCCGAACCCCTGGGGCGTCTGGGCCGCCCAGAGGCCGCTGCGTTCGGGGGTGGCGGTGATCAGGCCGCGGCCATCCACCTGCTTGATGGTGTCGGTGACGGGGGTGGCGGCGATGATGCCGGCCCCCTCGGCCATGGCCTCCTTCAGGGCCGTGGCGCAGCGCTCCAGCAGGTCCGGTTCCACCAGGCAACGGGCGCCATCGTGGATCAGCACCGCCTCGGCATCGGCGGGCAGGGCCGCAAGGCCCAGCCGCACCGACTCCTGGCGGGTGTCGCCGCCGACGATCCAGGCCACCGGCTGGGCCAGGAACCGGCGGGGCTCCGCCGCGGCCAGGATGGCGCCGATGGCCGCCTCATCCTCCGGCCGGCCCATCACCCCGATCCAGCGGATCGCCGCGCAGGCCAGGGCGGCGTCCAGGGTCCAGGCCAGGACGGGGCGTCCGGCCAGGGGCAGCAGCAGCTTGTTGGTGGCGGCACCCATGCGGCGCCCGCTGCCGGCGGCGGCGATCAGCAAATGCACAAGCGATGGGCCGCCCGGGCGGAACACTGGAGTCCTCTCCATACAATCAGGCCGCGAGGCCCGCCCGACCGAACGCCCGATGCGCGCACTGTTTCTGATCCCGGGCGACGGCGCCAGCCAGCTGCAGGCGCTTCCGGCCGTGGCGGCCACCGCCGAGCAGCTCCGGTTCCAGATCCAGGTGGTCTGCCACCCCTCGCTGGCCGCTCTCTGGAAGCTGTTGCCGGCGGTGGAGAAGGTGATCCCCTTCAACTTCGGCGACGCCACCCTGGCGGACTGGGCCAACCTGCTGGGGTCGGTGCGGGAGCCGGATTTCCAGGCCTGCATCAACCTGGCGGCCGGTCGCCAGGTCGACCTGATGCTCTCGATGAGCCACATCCCCAACCGGATGGCGGCCGGGGGCTTCTCCGCCACCGAGAAGGTGCAGGTGCCCCAGGGTCTCTGGCCCGCCCAGGCCCTCGAGGCCTACCTGCGGCCCATCGGGGTGAAGCTCCAGGCCGCCGCTTTCCGCCTGGCCCTGCCCCGGACCGCCCTCGACGAGGCCATGGCCGCGTTGCCCGCCGGCGACGGGCCGATGCTGCTGCTGGCCCCTTCCGGCCGCCCCGGCGACTGGCCCGATACGGCCTGGCAGGAGCTTCCCGGCCGCATCGCCGCCACCCTCCCCGGCCTGCGAAGCCAGCTGGTGCCGCCGGCCCAGGGGGCCGAGATCCCCGGCCGGGCCGCCCTTGTGGCCGCCAGTGACGTGGTGCTGGCCAGCGATCCTGTGACGATCGAACTGGCCCTGCTCAGCGGCACACCGGTGGTGGCCCTGGGTCGCAGCAGCGACAGCCTTCCGGTGCGAGACGGAGTACAAGGACTGGGTTCCGATGGCCACCTGCGTGAGCTCCCCAGCAACGACGTGCTCAAGGCCCTCGGCCTGGGCTGAGCCACCCCCATGAGTCGCCTGTGGTTCGCCCGCAGGAAGCGTCCCCCCTCCGCCCGGGCGCGCCGCCCCTGGCTCACCCCCCTGATCGCCCTGCTCGTGGTGGTCAACGCCAGTGCCCTCGGCTATCGGATCACCGAGGGCTGGGACTGGGGGGATTGCTACTGGATGGTGGCGATCACCATCGCCACCATCGGCTACGGGGAGGTCCATCCCCTCTCCACCGCCGGTCGGCTGATCACCGTGTTCTCCATCGCCGGAGGGCTCGTGGTGGTGCAGCTCACCGTGCAGAACCTGGTGGGCCTCTCCGAAACCGGCTATTTCCGGCGCCTGCGGCAGCGCCGATTCCGCAACTGGGTCCAAAGCATGAACAACCACGTGATTCTCTGCGGCTACGGCCGCATCGGTCAGGAGATCGCCGACCAGCTGATCCGGGAAAAGGTTCCCCTGCTGGTGGTGGAGATGGACGCAGGCTGCCGGGATGCGGCGGAGGAGCGGGGCCTGCCGGTGCTGTTCGCCGACGCCACCCTCGATGAGACCCTGCTGGAGGCGGGCATCCATCAATGCCGCAGCCTGGTGGCGGCCCTCTCCAGCAACGCCGCCAACCTCTACGTGGTGCTGAGCGCCCGGGGGCTGGCTCCCCGCTGCCGGCTGATCGCCCGCTCCGACAGCGCCGAGGCGGGCCGCAAGCTGCGCCTGGCCGGCGCCGACCAGGTGGTGAGCCCCTATGTGGCCGGGGGCCGGGTGATGGCCGCCACCGCCCTGCGGCCCCTCGCCGTCGACTTCATGGAACTCCTGGCGGGCTCCGACTGCGAGGTGGAGGAGTTCCAGCTCACGGACGATCCCTCCCGGCTGGGGGAACTCCAGGGCCGCAGCCTGGCGGAGATGCAGTTCGGCCGCCGCAGCGGCGCCCAGGTGCTGGCCATCCGCACACCGCCGCCGGCGGTGGCCAATCCGTACTCCTACCGGGGCACCACCTACGGCAACGCGGAGGCCACGCTGGTCACCAACCCCGGCGGTGACATCCGCCTGGAAGCCGGCCAGCTGCTGGTGGTGATGGGCAGCAAGGAGCAGCTGCAGCGCTTCGCCGATGTGCTCGGCCCTGCCCTGGACAGTGCCGAGCAGATGGCCGAGTGAGCCGGCCGGGGCGGGCCGGCGCACGGCATACGATCGCCTCACCTTGCTCCTGAGCCCATGTCCAGCGCCGCTCCCCTCTCCGGTCAGGTCGCCCTGGTGACCGGTGCCAGCCGGGGGATCGGCCGGGCGATCGCCGAGTCCCTGGCCCTGGCGGGAGCCACCGTCGTGGTGAACTACGCCCGCTCACCCGAGGCGGCCGAGGAGGTGGTGGCCGCGATCACTGCGGAAGGGGGCCGGGCCTGGAGCCACCAGGCGGATGTGGCCGATGAGGTGGCCGTCGAGGCGATGGTCAAGGCCGTGCTGGATACCGAGGGGCGCCTCGATGTGCTGGTCAACAACGCCGGCATCACCCGCGACGGCCTGCTGATGCGGATGAAGACCGCCGACTGGCAGAGCGTGATCGACCTGAACCTGAGCGGAGTGTTCCTCTGCACCCGGGCCGTCAGCCGCAGCATGCTCAAGGCCCGCCGCGGCCGCATCATCAACATCACCTCGGTGGTGGCCCTGATGGGCAACCCCGGCCAGGCCAACTACAGCGCCGCCAAGGCCGGCGTCATCGGCCTGACCCGCAGCACCGCCGCCGAATTCGCCAGCCGCGGCATCACGGTGAACGGGGTGGCCCCCGGGTTCATCGACAGCGACATGACCAGGGACCTCGACAAGGAGCCGATCCTCGCCGCCATCCCCCTCGGCCGCATGGGCCAGCCGGAGGAGGTCGCCGGGGCGGTGCGGTTCCTGGCAGCCGATCCGGCGGCGGCCTACATCACCGGCCAGGTGCTGCAGGTGGATGGCGGCATGGTGATGCGCTGAGCGCCGCTCAGGATTCGGGGGCCAGGGGCTGGGCGAGGTCTTCACGCAGCTTGCGGATCCGCTGCAGCAGGCGCAGGCGCCGGCTGCGGGCCGTGAGGGTGAGGAACAGCCGGATCGGCACATAGACCAGGGCCATCAGCAGACCGAGGGTGGCGATCAGCAGAAACACCATGCCATCGGCGGTGGTGCTGGGTACCAGGGCCGACTCGGTGGCCGCGCTGTCGAGGGTCTGCTGCAGCAGGTCTTCCATGCTGTGAAGGTACCTCCTGCAACGGGGGGCCGCAGCCGTCCCTGAACGGGACATTCGGCTTTCCCCACCGAGGGGCGGATGCCTGCGGCGGGGTCGCTGTGGGACGCTGCGACGGATGCTCCTGATGTGATCCCGTCGATGGCCAAACTGATCCAGTTCGCCGATGCCTCCCGCGATTCCCTAGAGCGGGGCGTCAATGCCCTGGTCGATGCGGTGAAGGTCACCATCGGGCCGAAGGGTCGCAACGTGGTTCTGGAGAAGAAGTTCGGCGCCCCCGACATCATCAATGACGGCGTCACCATCGCCAAGGAGATCGAACTGGAGGATCCGTTCGAGAACCTGGGCGCCAAGCTGATCCAGCAGGTGGCCTCGAAAACCAAGGACACCGCCGGCGACGGCACCACCACCGCCGCCGTCCTGGCCCAGTCGCTGGTGCATGAGGGCCTGCGCAACGTGGCCGCCGGAGCCAGCCCCGTCGCCCTCCGCCGCGGCATGGAGCAGGCCACCGCCGTGGTGGTGGCGGGCATCGCCGAGCGCTCCCGCGCCGTGGCGGGCGACGCCATCCGCCAGGTGGCCACGGTGAGCTCCGGCAATGACGAGGAGATCGGCCGGATGATCGCCGAAGCGGTTGAGAAGGTGAGCGCCGACGGCGTGATCACCGTGGAGGAATCCAAGTCCCTGGCCACCGAACTGGAGGTGACCGAGGGCATGGCCTTCGATCGCGGCTATTCCTCCCCCTACTTCGTCACCGACCAGGACCGGCGCGAATGCGCTTTCGACAATCCCCTGCTGCTGATCACCGATCGCAAGATCAGCACCGTTGTCGATCTGGTGCCGGTGCTGGAGGCCGTCTCCAAGGGCGGCCGGCCCCTGGTGATCCTGGCCGAGGAGGTGGAGGGTGAGGCACTGGCCACCCTGGTGGTCAACAAGACCCGCGGCGTGCTCCAGGTGGCCGCCGTGCGGGCGCCGGGCTTCGGCGACCGCCGCAAAGCCATGCTCGAGGACATCGCCATCCTCACCGGCGCCACGGTGATCAGCGAGGACCGGGCCATGACCCTCGACAAGGCCACCCTGGCCGACCTGGGCCATGCCCACCGCATCACCATCACCAAGGACACGACCACGATCGTGGCGGCCGACGACCAGCGCGCCGCCGTCAGTGATCGGGTGGCCGCGATCAAGCGTGAGCTGGAGGCCACCGACTCCGACTACGACCGCGAAAAGCTCAACGAGCGCATCGCCAAGCTGGCCGGTGGCGTGGCCGTGATCAAGGTGGGGGCCCCCACCGAGACCGAACTGCGCAACCGCAAGCTGCGCATTGAGGACGCCCTCAACGCCACCCGGGCCGCCATCGATGAGGGCATCGTCGGCGGCGGTGGCAGCACCCTGGTGCAGCTCAGCGAGGAACTCGGAGCCCTGGCCAGCCGCTGTGAGGGCGACGTCCGCACCGGCGTGGAGATCGTGAAGCGGGCCCTGACGGCCCCGGCCCGCCAGATCGCCATCAACGCCGGCGCCAACGGCGACGTGGTGGTGCAGCAGATGCTCAGCCAGGGCAAGGGCTACAACGCCCTCACCGACAGCTACGAGGATCTGCTCGCCGTCGGCATCCTGGATGCCGCCAAGGTGGTGCGGCTCGCCCTGCAGGATGCGGTCTCGATCGCCTCGCTGCTGATCACCACCGAGGCCGTGATCGCCGACAAGCCGGAACCCCCCGCTCCCCCCGCTGGCGACGGCGGCATGGGTGGAATGGGCGGCATGGGCGGCATGGGCATGCCCGGCATGATGTGAGCCCCGCAGGGCCGCCGCGCGCCGGTTGGGCTGAAGCTCAGCCGGCCATCGCCCTCAAGTAGGCGGCCACCTGCAGATCCACGCCGGTGATCGCCGTTCCCACCACGACGGCATCGGCACCACAGCCCAGGGCACGGGTCGCCTCCTGCTTTGAGGCGATGCCCCCTTCGCAGATCAGGGCCACCGCTTCGGGCAGCTCGCGGCGCAGGGGGCCCAGAAGATCCCAGGCCGGCGGCGGCAGCGAGGCGGTGACCTCGGTGTAGCCAAACAGGGTGGTGCCCACCCACTGACAGCCCAGGGCCGCTGCCCGCAGCCCGTTGGCCACGCTGTCCACATCCGCCATCAGCGGAGCCCCCAGCTCCTGCCCGGCACGGGCGATCAGCTGGTCCAGCTCCTGGCCGTCGGGCCGGGGGCGCTCGGTGGCATCGACGGCCACCACATCGGCTCCGGCCGCCCAGACGGCGCGGATCTCCTCCCAGCCGGGCGTGATGTACACGGGGCTGTCCGGGAACGTTCGCTTCCAGAGCCCCACGATCAGGGCCTCGGGGCAGCGGCGCCGCACCGCGCCGATGTGCTCCGGACTCTCGAGCCGCACCCCGGCGGCCCCCTGGAGCAGGCTGGCCTCCGCCATCGCCGCGATCACGGCCGGATCGCGCATCGGAGAACCCTCAGGCGCCTGCACCGAGACGATCAGCCGGCCGCCGAGGGCGGCCCGTTCAGGCAGGGGACGGGAGGACGCCATGGGGCGGGGGGTTGGGGGGTCGGAGATCAGCTGGCGCGGCGATGCTGCGGTGCCGCGGAAAGCCAGGAGCGCAGGTCGGCCAGGGTGGAGGGGGCCGGTGCCGGCGACGCGCTCAGGGCCTGGGGGTGCAGGGCGATGACATCCGACAGGCCAGCAGGCGCCTCGGCCTCGGCCACGGGCGCGGGAACTGGGCTGGGGAGGGCCGTGATCGGGGTGGGCTGCGGGGGGCCGGAAAAGGAATCTTCGAGGGCCGCGAAGGCCTCGGCCATGGTGACGCTGGCGGGGGCCATCGCCGCGTCCATGTGCTGGAGCAGCCAGTCGCCGGCCTCCCAGCCCGCCTCGGCGACCACGCTGCCGGTGCGGAAGCTCTCCAGGGAGGTCACCCCATGGCGATGGGCCCACTGACCGGTGAGGCGGGCGACGGTGGCGGCATCCCTGCGGCGGATGGCCTCAAGCAGCAGGCCGGAGAGCTCAGGACGGGGGGGCGGCAGGGACACGGGGGGGGGCGTCAGGTGAGCTTGCGATCCAGCATCGGGCGGATCAGCAGGAACAGACCGGCGGCCAGCCCCGCCAGGATGGCCAGGCAGGTGAGGGCCGTAAGGGATCCGTAGGGAGCCACCAGCACCACGTCGGTGAGGTGGAAGGACCCCGCGTAGGCGGCGCGGATCGGTTCAATCGCGAAGGTAAGGGGATTCAGGGCCGCCAGCCAGCCCAGCCAGGGGGGCATGAAGGAAATCGGCGCCAGGGCGGTGCTCGCAAACAGCAGCGGCAGGTTGGCCACGAAGATCACCGCGATCAGCTCGATGTGGCCCGGCAGGGCGAAGGCCAGGCCAAGGCTGAGGGCGGTGACGGCGAAGACGAGCAGCAGCAGCGTGACCAGCACCAAGAGCAGGCCAGCCCCACCGGGCCAGCCGTAGCCCAGCAGGGCCGCGGTGCCCATGATCGCCAGGCTCTGCACCAGGCTCAGGCTGGTGATGTAGAGCACCGAGGCGAAGACGATCGAGCTGCGGGAGCGCAGCGGCGCCACCAGCAACCGGTTGAGGAAGCCGAACTCCCGGTCGAACATCACCGGCAGACCGGCATTGAGGGCGGCACTGAAGGCCGTGAACACGATCACCCCGGCCCCCAGGAAGCGGCCGTAGCTGATGCCGCCGGGCAGGAGACCCTCCGGGGCGTTGGCGAACAGGGCTCCGAACAGCACCAGCCAGATCAGGGGCTGGAGGACGCCCGCCACCAGAGTGGAGGGACGCCGGGCCAACTGGACGAACAGGCGGCGGGTGAGGGCGAGCGTCTCCTGGGTGATCTCGGCCAGGGCCGACGGTTCACCGCTGGCGGCGGGCAGGGGGGTGAGGGATGGGCTGGCGCTGGTCATGGGGATTCGGGGGTGCGGGTCATCGCATCGACTGCTTGCGTTCCTCCTTGAGGTCACGGCGACCGGCCACGGAGAGTTCCGCATCGCTCAGGGTGCGGCCGGTGGCCTGAAGGTAGACGTCATCCAGGCTCGGGCGGCTCTGGGCCAGGGCAAACACCGGCAGCTGGGCCTCGGCCAGCTGCTGCCGCAGGGTTTCCACCACGCCGCTGTCCTCCACCACCAGGTTGAGGGAATAGCCCTGGGCCCGGTTGACCACCACCTGGCGCACCCCGCGGCAGGCCTGGAGCAGGTCGCGCACCCGGCTCGCCTCCTGTTCATCGCTGAACTCCCGCACCCGCAACGTCACCCGGTCGCCGCCGAGGGCGCCCTTGAGAGCGGCGGGGGTGCCTTCGGCGATCACCCGGCCGCCGTCGATGATGGCCAGGCGGTCGGCCAGGGCATCCACCTCCTCGAGGTAGTGGCTGCTGAGCAGCACCGTGGTGCCCAGGTCCCGCAGCTGGCGCAGCACCTGCCAGATGGTGGCGCGGCTCTCGATGTCGAGGCCCACCGTGGGTTCATCGAGCACCAGCACCCTGGGGCGGTGCAGCAGGCCGGCGGCCAGGTCAAGGCGCCGGCGCATGCCGCCGGAGTAGCCGCCGCAGCGGCGGTCGATCCAGTCGCCCATGGCGAGCAGCTCGATCAGTTCGGCGGTGCGCTCCAGGCGGTCGGCGGCCCCCATGTGGTGCAGGGCGGCCTGGAGGTGGAGCAGTTCGCGGCCGGTGAGGATCTTGTCGATGGCCACCTCCTGGGCCACGTAGCCGAGCAGGCGCCGGACGGCCCGGGGCTCGGCCAGGGCATCCACCCCCGCCACCCGCACCTGGCCGGCATCAGGGGCCAGGAGGGTGCAGAGGATGCGCAGGGCCGTGGTCTTGCCGGCGCCGTTCGGCCCGAGCAGACCGTAGAGGCAACCCGCCGGCACGCTGAGGGAGAGGTCGTCGAGGGCCTGCACCGGCGCGACCTTGCGTCCACCGAAACGCTTGCTGAGGTGCTCGAGCTCGATCAAGCCGGGATCAATCGCGAAGGGCTGGAAGCCAGGCCAATCTAGGCAGCCGCAGCCGGGGCCAGATGGAGGGCGGCGGCCAGCAGGGCGGCCGGGTGGACGGCGCTGGCCAGGGGCGTGCGCGCCAGCACCAGCAGCAAACAGATGCCGAAGAGGTAGAAGATCGACCAGCGGAACAGGCTGCGGGCCCGGCGCGGATCGCCGGGCTCCTCCCCCAGGCTCGCGCTGAGCTGCAGCAGCCGGGCATTGAAGGGGAGCACCAGCAGGCCATAGAGCCAGCCGCCGCTGGGGAGGGCAACCACCCCGGCCAGGCTCAGGGCCACCGTGGCCCAGCTGTAGCGGCCGATCGCCCGGGCCGTGACCGTCAGCCCCTTCACCACCGGCAGCATCGGAATGCCGACGGAGCGGTAGTCCTCGTGCAGGAGCAGGGCCAGGGCCCAGAAGTGGGCAGGGGTCCAGACCATCACCAGGCTGAACAGCCACCAGCTGCTCCAGCCCAGGTGGCCGGTGGCGGCCGCTGCGCCCACCAGGGGCGGAATCGCCCCGGCCATGCCGCCGATGACGATGTTCTGGGTGGTGCGGGGCTTGAGCAGGGCCGTGTAGAGCAGCACGTAGCTGCAGAGGCCCAGCAGGGCGAGGGAGGCGGCCAGGGCATTGACCCCCAGGACGAGCACCAGCACCGAGCCGATGGTGAGGGCCACCGCGAGGCCGAAGGCCTGGCGCTGGGCCAGGCGGCCCGAGGGCAGGGCACGGCGGCTGGTGCGCTGCATGCGGCCGTCGAGTTCCTGCTCCCAGAGACAGTTGAGGACCCCGGCCGCGGCCGAGGCCATCGAGCCGCCCACCAGGGTGCAGAGCAGGCGCACCGGATCGAGCGGCCAGGCGGCGGTGAGGGCCATGCCCCCCACCGTGGTGGCGAGCAGCAGGGGGATCAGCCGTGGCTTGGCCACCTCCAGCCAGGCGGGGAGCTTCACCGAAGGCCGGATCGCCGCCGGCGCGGAAGGTGCGGCGATGGCCGCCACGGCGCTGACACTAACCATGGGCCACCTCAAGACGGACAGAAACGGACGGGGAGGGGAACGCGAGTCCCCAGAGCCCACCGAGCACCCCCACCAGCAGGGCGGCGGTGAGCTGGTGGGCGATGGTGACGGCCGGGACGGCCAGCTGGAGCCGCAGGGTGAGCACACCGAGCAGCACCTGGACCACCACCAGGCCCGCGGCGGCAACGGCCATGCCCCGGCTTCGGCCGTGGCCGGCAGGCAGGGCCAGGGAGGCGGCGGCCAGCAGCAGCACCGCGACCGCCGCCGGGTAGGCGCCCTGACGGTGCAGCAGCAGCCAGCGGCAGCCCTCCCCCGCCTGCAGGCAGAGCGGGGTGGCCCAGCGGCTGGCCATGGCCGCGCCCAGCAGGCACTGGCCGCCGACGAGAAGGGCGGCCAGGACAGGGAGGGGGGACCACCAACGCGGCAGATCACCGGCCGCGACGTCGCCGCGGCGCTCCAGCCCCTGGTGCATGGCGCTCAGCAGGAGCACCAGGCTCAGGGCCGCGGCCAGGTGCAGGGTGACGGTGGGGGCGGCCAGCTGGCTGAGCACGGTGAGGGCCCCCAGGCCGCCCTGGACAGCCACAAGGGCCAGGGCCAGGCCGGCACCCCAGGGCAGCCAGCCTGGAAAGCGGGCGCGGAACCGGAGGCTGAGGGCGAACAGGAGCAGCAGGGCCACACCCACCAGGAAGGCGTCGAGGCGGTGGAACCACTCCAGGAACACCTGCAGGTTCCACTGGCGGCCCGGCCAGAGCACGCCGTAACAGAGGGGCCAGTCGGGACAGGCCAGACCGGCCTGCATCACCCGGGTGGCGCCACCGATGCCCACCAGGGCCACCAGGGCGACGACGAGGTGGGCGGTGAGCAGGGGCACCAGGCGCACGGGCCAGCTCCCCCCGATGGTGGACCGGGGCAGGGGCAGGGGTTGCGCGGAGGGCGCCACGGCCATGGATGAATGCTCTTCCGGGTGCCCAAGTTAGCGGGCATTGAAAGATGTGCGAATCAGCACATCGTCCGAAGTGAATGTGAAATTTCTCCGAAATTGCCTCTCTGGCTACAACGAAAGCGAGCCGAGCGAACGGCCCCCGCCCCGTCAGCGGCGGTGGTCGCCGTCCCCGCTCAGCGACCCGGAGGCTGGTGACCCTGCCGATGGGTACCGGACGACGGCAAGGCCCGTCCTCTGGCGGGCCTGGTGTGGAAGCGACCCAGGATCAGGGCAATGAGGATGGCGATGTACAGCTGGCCCGAAATGGTGATGACCACCGTGATCACCTGGCCGGTCACGTCGCTGCTGCGCAGCACCGCCGATCCCACACTGGTCAGGATCATGAACGAGGCGGCCATCAGCGCCGGCGCCATCGCCACCGCATCGGCGTTGCGATCCTGGAGCACCGGCAGGGCGGCGAGGTCGAAGGCGCCGGGGTGCAGGACCCACAAGGCCACCAGCATCACCCCGCCGGCGATGCCGACGAGGAGATAGCCGGAGGTGGCGCCCATCACCACGGCCAGCGTCACGAAGGGCTCGCGCACCAGGGTCTTCACCTTGCGCATCAGCGCCACCAGAAAGAACAGCAGCCAGGCGATCACATGGGGCACCGTGATAAGGCGCCCCAGGGGTGGATCGAAGGCGAGGGCCAGATGCCACAGCACCTCCAGGGCGAGCGCCAGACCACCGAGCCCATACAGCACGGGCCGTGTGCTGACCAGGGGGGAGTAGCGCGTCACGGTGGTGATCAGGACCACCGCCAGGCCGATCAGCAGCACGGAGAGCAGCCAGGCGTGCAACTGACTGAACGGCAGCATCAGGATCAGCAGCACCTCGGTGGCGAGGGTGAGGATGTAGCCGCGATGGCGGTGGCGGAGCCTCTGGATCTGCTCGTGGGTGAAGGGCATCGCAGCTCCGCTCAGGTGCCGCTCGGGGCGTGGGAGGGGTTCATGTTCGCAGTGGCCTTCTGCCGGGGCACCGGAGACCGGGCACCGGGCGGCTGGCCGGGCGCATTAACGGGCGCCATGGCGGGCCAGGAAGTGTGGAGGCCTTGAAAGATGTGCGAATCAGCACATCGCCCGAAGTGAATGTGAAATTTCTCCGAATTCACTGCTCTGGTTACAACGAACGCGCGGCGCGCGAACGGCCGTCCATAAGCTGTTGGCCTCAGGGGCCCTCCACCCTCCCGTCAGCCGTCCCGCCGCCGTCCCCGTGCCGATTCCCTCCTCCCTGGTCACCCTCCTGGTGGGCATGGCGCTTGTCCTGTCCGGCCTTTGGGTGGGGTACAACGTCGACCTTCTGCCCCTCGACGCCAGCGCCAACGCGCCGGTCTACGACTCCCTGTTCCGGGTGCTGTTCAGCATCGGCACGATCCTGTTCCTGGGCATCGTCGGCCTGGTGGTGTTCAGCCTGGTGCGCTTCCGCCGCCGCAGCGGCGACCACACCGACGGCCTGGCGATCGAGGGCAACCTGCTGCTCGAGATCGTCTGGACCGCCATTCCGGCGGTCGTGGTGCTGTTTGTCGGCATCTACAGCTACGACATCTACGAGCGCATGGGGGGCATGAGCAGCCTCAACGACCACTCCGCCATGCACCGGATGCCGGCGATGGAGACCATGGAGGCGTCCGTCACGACGGCGGATCCCACCCTGGAGGCCACGGCCCCTGTGAAGGCCCCCCGGGTCTGGGGCGGCATCGGTACGGCGGCCGGGGAAGCCAATGTCCTGCCGGTGGAGGTGACGGCCATGCAGTTCGCCTTCATCTTCCACTACCCGGAAGGCGACATCACCAGCGGTGAGCTGCATGTGCCCAACGGCCGGCCCGTGGAGCTGCGCATGAAGGCCAACGATGTGATCCATGCCTTCTGGGTGCCCCAGTTCCGGCTCAAGCAGGACGTCATCCCGGGCCAGCCCACCGTGCTCACCTTCACACCCACCAAGGCGGGCAGCTATCCGATCATCTGCGCCGAGCTCTGCGGCCCCTACCACGGCGGCATGCGCTCCACCGTGGTGGTACACGAGCCGGATGGCTACGACGCCTGGCTGCAGAAGAACAGTCCCGTGGCCGCCACGGTGGCCAGCGCCGCGGGCAACCCCACAGCCTGACGTTCCGACCCCGAATCCGACACCGCCCGCACCCATCCGCCCGATGACCGTCGCCTCTCCCAACGACTTTCAGGAGAGCCTCCAGCCCCAGGGCTGGCTGCGCTACTTCAGTTTCAGCCTGGATCACAAGGTGATCGGGCTGCAGTACCTGGTGACCGGGTTCCTCTTCTATTTCATCGGTGGCGCCCTGGCCGGCGTGATCCGCGCCGAACTGGCCAGCCCGATCTCGGATTTCGTCAGCCGGGAAACCTATAACGAAGTCCTCACCCTCCACGGGACCGTGATGATCTTCCTGTGGATCGTGCCGGTGGTGAACGGTGCCTTCGGCAACTACCTGATTCCCTTCTATGTGGGCGCCAGGGACATGGCCTTCCCCAGGCTCAATGCCGTGGCCTTCTGGATGATTCCACCGGCCGGGATCCTGCTGATCGGCAGCTACTTCATCACCGGGGCGGCCCAGTCCGGCTGGACGGCCTACCCACCCCTGAGCATCACCACCCCCGCCCTGGGACAGGTGGTCTGGATCGTCAGCGTGCTGCTGCTGGGGGGCAGCTCGATCTTCGGCGGCATCAACTTCATCGCCACCGTGCTCAAGCTGCGGCGGCCCGGCCTGAAGCTGATGCAGCTGCCCATGTACTGCTGGGCGATGCTCGGCACCAGCATCCTGGTGGTGCTCTCCACCCCCGTCCTGGCCGGCACCCTGCTGCTGCTGAGCTTCGACATCGTCGCCCACACGGGCTTCTTCAACCCGGCCCTGGGTGGCAACGTGGTGGTCTACCAGCATCTCTTCTGGTTCTATTCCCACCCGGCCGTCTACATCATGGTGCTGCCGGCCTTCGGGCTGGTGAGCGAGATCCTGCCCATCCACGCCCGCAAGCCGCTGTTCGGCTACACCACCATGGTCTATTCGATCCTGGCCATCGTGGTGCTGGGCCTGGTGGTCTGGGCCCACCACATGTTCACCAGCGGCACCCCGCCCTGGATGCGGCTGTTCTTCACGATCGCCACCTCCTTCATCGCCGTCCCCACGGGCATCAAGTTCTTCAACTGGCTGGCCACCCTCTGGGGCGGCAAGCTGGCGCTGAACAGCGCCATGCTGTTCTCCTGCGCCTTCATCGTCAATTTCGTGTTCGGCGGCATCACCGGCGTGGCCCTGGCCCAGGTGCCCTTCGATATCCACGTCCACGACACCTACTTCGTGGTGGGTCACTTCCACTACATCGTCTATGGCGGCACGGTGTTCGTGATCTTCGCCTCGGTCTACCACTGGTATCCGAAGTTCACCGGCCGCATGCTCAACGAGGATCTCGGCCGGCTGCATTTCCTGCTCACCTTCATCGGCTTCAACCTCTGCTTCGCCCCCCAGCACTGGCTCGGCCTCAACGGCATGCCGCGGCGGGTGGCGGAGTACGACCCCAGCTTCACCACCCTCAACCAGATCAGCAGTGTGGGGGCCCTGCTGATGGCCGTCAGCAGCCTGCCCTTCCTCTACAACGTGATCGTCAGCGCCTTCCGCGGTCAGGTGGCCGGCGACAACCCCTGGAACGCCCTCACGCCGGAATGGCTCACCTCCTCGCCGCCACCGGTCGAGAACTGGATCGGTGAGGCGCCACTGGTGCAGCACCCCTACGGTTACGGGGTCGACGAAGACACCCTGAGCCTGGAGGCCGCCACCGGCCGGGACCTCTGGAGCGGCGCCGGCCGCCGCTGACCGTCCGTACCCCCGCCCTCTTCACCCCCTCCACCCGCCGGCCGCCATGACCAGCCTCGCCACCAGCAGCAGCGCCACCGCCGCCGAAGCGGCCGTCGCCGAAGCCCATGAAGGCCATGCCGATCTCAGGCTCTTCGGCCTGGCCACCTTCCTGGTGGCCGACGGGATGACCTTCGCCGGCTTCTTCGCCGCCTATCTCACCTTCCGGGCGGTGAATCCCCTGCCGGCGGGCTCCACCTACGAGCTGGAACTGCTGCTGCCATCGATCAACACCATGCTGCTGCTGGTCAGCAGCTTCACCTTCCACCGCTCCGGCCGCAATCTGCTGCTGGGTCGCATGGGGCCCTGCCGCAACTGGCTGCTGCTCACCGCGGGCCTGGGGGCGGCCTTTCTCGCCGGTCAGATGGTGGAGTACTTCACCCTCCCCTTCGGCCTCACCGACAACCTCTTCGCCAGCACGTTCTATGCCCTGACGGGCTTCCACGGCCTGCACGTCACCCTCGGGGTGATCTGCATCCTGCTGGTCTGGGTGCAGACCCGCAACGGGGGTCGCGTCACCAGCTCCGACCCCTTCGGCCTGGAGGCCGCCGAGCTCTACTGGCACTTCGTCGACGGCATCTGGGTGGTGCTTTACGGGATTCTTTACCTGCTCTGATTCGCTGACTGTTGCCCGTTCAGCACAGCCATCGGCACAATTCACTCAGATGTCTCCGTCTGACCGGCTGATGGGTGCCCAGAAAGGACCAGCCAACGAGGACAGTTCCGTCGGCACCGTGATGCTGGAAGGCCAGGCCCTGCTGGAGCGAGCCCGTTCCCTCAGCAACCGGCCGGAGGAGCAGATCGCCCGGGCCTGCGGCTACGTGGGGCCGAGCGGGCGGGTGCTCCGGAAGAACTTCTATCGCGCCCTGGTGGCCGCCAAGGGCTATCCCGTGCCGTCGAGCGCCGGCGGCGGTTCGGCCGGGGCGGGCAAGGGGCGCCAGGCCGAGTTCCGCACCCGGGTCCACGGCAACGGCAACCTGCTGATCGGCCAGGCCTACACCCGCCGCATGGGGCTGGAGCCGGGCCAGGAGTTCCGGATCGAGATCCACAAGGAGACCGGCTCGATCTGGCTGCTGCCCCTCGACGGCCCGAGCACCGACGGCCCGTCCTGATGGCGGCCGGGAGCCTCCAGCGCCCTCATTTCTGCTCGGGCGCTCAGTCCCGCTCAAGCCCTCCGTCCTGCTCGGGATGGAAGCTGGCGCTGAAGCGCAGCAGATCGACGCCGCTGAACAGGAAGCTGATGCCCACCAGGGTGCCCACCACCCAGAGCAGGCTCCAGAACTTCATGGTGAGGATCAGCAGCCCCAGGGCGAGGGTCACCAGGCCGTTCACCAGTCCCCAGCGCCAGCCGGCGATGTGACGGTGGGAGGTCGCCACCAGGACTTCCACCATCCCCTCCACCAGGAACACCACACCGATGGCCAGGGCCAGTCCCGCCATCGGGATCGCGGCCGCCGCCGGACCGGCCGCCATCTGCTGGATCATCCAGACCCCCAGCACCAGGAACAGGGTGGAGGTCACCAGGCGCCAGAAGGTGATCGCCCGGCTCAGGCCCGGGGAGCGCAGCAGGGAACTGATCCAGCCCACCAGGCCCCCCACCAGGAAGGCGATGGCCACCACGGCGGTGACCCACTTGGAGGCCAGCACGGGAAAGACCAGGGCCAGCACCCCCAGCACGATCAGCATCACCCCTTCGGCCAGGGTGAAGGCGCGCAGGGCCGCCCCCATGGCCTGGCGGGAGGAGGGGGCATCGGGGGTCAGCATCGTCACCGTTCGGACTGTGGCCAGCGTGACGGTGACGCCTTCCCCGTGACAACGAGACGTGATCTGTCGCAGCATCCGGCGCGTCTAGCCCCAGCCGTGTTCCGCCAGCCAGGCGGAGGAAAGGGTGGCCTGGGGCGCCGCCGCCGCCGGTCGCAGCAGCCGCTCGGTGTACTTGGCCAGGAGGTCGGCCTCCAGATTGACCCGGTCCCCCACGCGGCGCTCCGCCAGGGTGGTGCCGCTCCAGGTGGTGGGAATCACGGCGATCCAGAAGCGGCTGCCATCGGGCTCGCAGCCCGCCACCGTGAGGCTGATGCCGTCGAGGGCCACGCTCGCCTTCTCGCACACGTAGCGCCCGTAGGCCGAATCCTGCCAGGCCACCTCCAGCCGCCAGGAGCCGGACTGCCGCTCGATGGCGGTGATCTCCCCGAGGCCATCGACGTGGCCGCTGACCAGATGGCCCCCCAGACGGTCGGCCAGGCGCAGGGCCGGCTCCAGGTTCACCCGGCCGCCGCTGGCGGCCCGCTCCGCCAGGGTGCTGCGGCCCAGGGTCTCCTCGCTGACATCGGCCCGGAAGCCATCGGCCAGCAATTCGGCCACCGTGAGGCAGACCCCGTCGACGGCGACGCTGTCCCCCAGGGCCAGGGGGCCGAGGTCGGTGCGCACCCGCACACCGGCCGGACTCCGCTCCAGCCTGCCGATGGCCTGCACCAGTCCGGTGAACATCCCCTGAGGCGGCGGCACTGGCCATAATCGTTTCACGGGGACCAACACGCGCGAGGGACGGGCCCGACCATGGTTGAAATGCGTGTCGCCGGGATCGCCCTGGATGCGGCCAGCCGCAGCCCCATCGTTCTGCTGCGGGACCCGTCCGGCCGCCGGCAGGTGCCGATCTGGATCGACCAGGCCCAGGCCCAGAACATCCTCTCGGGCCTGAACCGGGAGCGGCCGCCCCGACCCCTCAGCCACGACCTGATGGCCAGCCTGTTGGAGGCCGGCGGCCTGCGGCTGGAGCGGGTGATCATTCACACGATCGAGGACAACACGTTCCGGGCCGTCCTCAAGCTCCAGAACGGCACCGACCAGTTGCTGGAACTGGACGCCCGCCCCAGCGATGCCATCGCCCTGGCCCTGCGCACTGACAGCGGCATCTGGATGCTCGAGGAGGTGGTCGCCGACGCCTCGATTCCCGTGGATGCGGAGGCCGATGCCGAAGATCAGGAGGATTTCCGCCGCTTCCTGGAGCGCACCACCCCGGCCGACCTGATCCGCCACATCGGCCGCACCGCCGCCGAGGCCGATCCGGGCCCGGAGGACGGCCCCGAGGCCGGCGCCCCTGGCCTCTGAGCCGCCGGTGACGCCGCCGGCGGCGGCACGGCGGCCCTTCGGGCGGGGGCGGCCGGTGTCGGCCTTCACCCTTGGCACGATGCGGGCCCTCGACGCCCCGGCGGTGCTGGAGGCGGTGCTGGACGCAGCTTTGGCGGCAGGCATCAACCACATCGAGACAGCCCCCGCCTACGGCCCGGCCGAGGCGTTTCTCGGTCGGGCCCTCGCCCGGCTGGGGGAGCGGGACCCCGGCGGCCGTGCGGCCCTGGTGCTGACCAGCAAGCTGCTGCCGGGCCCGGACCTGGACGACGGCCGGGCCCAGCTGCGGGCCTGCCTGCGACGGCTGGGGGTCGAACGGCTCGACAACCTGGCGGTGCATGGCCTCAACCGGCCGGAGCACCTGGCCTGGGCCCTCTCGGGACCCGGGGCCGACCTGCTGGCCTGGGCCACGGGCGAGGGGCTGGTGGGGCAGGTGGGCTTCAGCAGCCACGGCGACACCGCCCTGATCGAGGCGGCCCTGGCGAGCGGCCGCTTCGGCTTCTGCAGCCTGCACGTGCATCTGTTCGACCAGGAGCGGCTGCCCCTGGCCCGGGCCGCCCTGGCGGCGGGGATCGGCGTGATGGCCATCTCCCCGGCCGACAAGGGCGGCCGTCTCCATGAACCACCCGCCGAGCTGCTCGCCGACTGCGCCCCCTTCGCGCCGCTGGAGCTGGCCTACCGCTTCCTGCTGGCCGAGGGGATCAGCACCCTCACCCTGGGGGCCGCCGTGCCGGAGGATCTGGCCTGGGCGGTGCGACTGGCCGACGCCGGCGCCACCAGCGATGGGCGGGACCTGGCGGCGGCCCTGGCCCGCCTGGAGGCCGCCGGCCGGGAGCGGCTCGGGGCCGACCGCTGCGGCCAGTGCCGCCAGTGCCTGCCCTGCCCCAACGCCGTGCCGATCCCGGCCCTGCTGCGGCTGCGCAACCTGGCGGTGGGCCATGGCATGGAGCCCTTCGCCACGGAGCGCTACAACCTGATCGGCCGGGCCGGCCACTGGTGGGAGGCGGTGGATGCCTCCGCCTGCGGCCGCTGCGGCGCCTGCCTGCCCCGCTGTCCCCTGCAGCTGCCCATCCCCGACCTGCTGGCGGACACCCACCGCCGGCTGGCGGCCGCCCCGCGACGGCGCCTGTGGGGCTAGGCGGCGGGTACGGGGGCGGCGCCATCCCACAGTTGCTGCAGCCGGCGGCGCTCGGCGACGCTGAGGGGCGCCAGGCTGAAGCAGCGCTCCAGCACCGGCTGGGGGGGCAGCAGCAGGGCGGCGACGGCCTCCGGGAAGCCCGCCAGGGCCCGCTGCAGCTGCTCCCTGGGCAGGGGCGGCACCCAGCCGCCTGTCAGCAGGGCCGGCAGCAGGGGGGGCTCCAGGGCCTCCCCCAGCCACTCCAGGGGCGGCTCCGGATGGGGCCCGGCCGGCCGCACCAGCAGGTTCCAGGTGAGGGGGGAGCCGCTCTCGGGCAGCAGCACCTGCAGCCGGGGATCCCGGCGCAGCAGGACCACCACCCGCTGGCGGGGCAGCACGGCGGCCTCGGCCTCGCCGGTGAGCAGCAGGCTGAGGCCGTCACGGTCGTCGTAGGCCAGGGCGGCGCGGCGCAGCCGCCGCAGGCGCTCCGGGTCCTCCCCGGCCAGGGCGATCGTCACCCGGGGAGAGGAGGGCAGCACCAGCCGGCCGGCCAGGCTGGGGTCAAGCAGCAGATCCCAGCCCTCGGCCCGGCGCCGGGCCAGGTCGGGGCGGCTGCGCAGCACCAGGACCCAGGGGCCATAGGACCAGGGGAAGGCCAGCGGAGGGGCGCCGGGCATACCCTGGAGGCGGGCCAGCGGGGCCGCCACCGGCGTGAGCCGCTCGATCAGGGCCGGGGTGCCGATGGGCAGCAGGTCGGCGGGCCTGAGCTCGCCGGCCCAGCCATCGCTGAGCTGCAGCAGACCCGTCCGGGGGGCGGCCGCCCGGGCCAGCACCTGGGCGGGATCCTCCAGGAGCTGGCTGCGCCAGGGCTTGGGCAGGCGCCGGGCCCAGGCGGCGGGCAGGTCGCCGCGGCTGGCCAGCAGCAGCGTCTCCTCGCGGTCGCAGCCGGCCAGCAGGGTGAGGGCGGAGGCGGCACCCAGACGCAGCAGGGTGCGGCGGCTGAGGGCCGGGGTCGGCGGTGGGGAGAAGGGGGCGCCCATCTAGCGGACCGTAGGCGGCGGCGGCCCCAGAAGCGTGGCGCAGGCCTGGTCGCAGAGGCGGGCGAGGGCCGGGGCGGAGCGGCCGCTGAGCTGCCAGAGCAGGGCCAGCCCCCCCGCCCCCACGCCCTCCTTGACGTAACCCCGTTCGTAGGCCGCCAGGGCCGGGTGGCAGGGTTCGGGGAAGCGCAGGTCGGCCGCGAAGGCCAGGGACTCCACCCCCCAGCGCTCGCCGATCCGCCGCAGCAGCAGGGCCAGGTCGCTGTCGGCCTCATGGGCCACCCAGGCGGTGGTGCCCACGGCCGCAGCGGCGGCCACCGCCGGGCGCAGGGAGGGGGGCGCCAGGGCCAGGGCCAGGGCCAGCACCGCCGCCATCTGACTCCCCCCCGCCAGCAGCACGGACCGGCCGGCGGCGGCGGCGGCCAGCACCAGGGCGGCGGCCAGGGGCTGCATCGGATCCCCCACGGCGGCGGCCACCCGCACCGCATCGGCCCGATCTCCAGCTCCGGCCACGGCCAGGCCCGCCGCCGCCAGCCCCCGGGCCACCAGGGCCGCCTTGCGGCCATGGTCGGGGTGACGCAGGCTGCCGCTCACCAGCCCATCGGCCGCCACCCCCAGCCCCGTCAGCACCGCCAGGGCGGTGCTGGTGCCCCCGGGCACGCATTCCGCCAGCAGCAGGGGGCGCCCCGGCGCCAGCCGTTCCCCCCAGCGCTGGCCCAGGGCCAGCAGGGCCTCGAGCCGCGCCGGATCGAGGGCCGCGCCCCCGCTCAGGCAGCGGGCGGGCCTGGCCCCCGCCGGCCCGGGCAGCCGCAGGTGGGCCACCGCCGGGGCCACCGGGCAGCCCAGGTCGACCACCAGGGGAACCAGGCCCAGCTCCTGGAGCACCACATGGCTGATCAGGGCGGGGGACACGCCGGCGGGCAGGGGCGGAAGGGCATGGGGGCGCTCACCGGCGGGGCCCAGCAGCAGCAGCTCGGCATCGGCCGCCGCCGTGCGGCGGCGGGAGGCGGGGGTGGCGCCGGCGGCGGAGATGCCGGGGACGGCGGCCGTGTCGGTGCCCGCCAGCAGGACCAGCACCTCCGCGTCAGGCCAGCCCTGTCGCCAGGGCCGGCCCCAGGCCTCTGCGGCGGCCACGGTGCCGGCGATCCGCCCCGGCAGGCTCAAAGGGGGTCGAGGGCCACCAGGCCGCGCAGGGCCGGCGGCGGCTCGCTGATGGGCTGGTCGAGCCGGGGGAAGATCCAGTAGGCCACGGCGTGGAGGGCCAGCACCACGATCAGGTTCTGGAGCAGCACCAGCAGCAGGGCCGCCACCTGCACCTGGTCGAGGTCGAACCCGCCCGCCAGACCCACCACCCCCGCCAGGCGATCGAGCAGGTTGGCCGCGGCGGTGGTGATCACCACCCAGAGGTTCTCGCCCACCAGCACCGAGAGCACCGCCACCCGCACCAGGAAGCCGGCGGCACCGATCAGGCCGCCCACCCCCAGGGTGAGCCACCAGCTGCTGCGGCGTCGCCAGCCCCAGCCCAGCCAGAGGGAGAGCAGGCCGTAGGGGAACAGCACCAGGGGCCCGCGGATCGGGCCCATCAGGGCCACCAGCAGCAGGGTGGTCACCACCACCCCCTCCAGGGCGCAGCGCCAGCCATGGCGCAGCTGCAGCAGGGCCAGGGGCAGGGGCAGGGCGAGGCGGAACAGGGGGCTGCCCACCGGCAGGTAGTAGAGGGCCACCCAGAGCAGGGCGGTGGCAGCCGCCAGGTAGGCGGTGTCCATCAGCTGGCGCGCCTGGCGATGGCTCAGATGGCGCCGGAGGGGAGGGGTCATCGGGTCAGCGCGGCGCCGGCGCCGGTCGGGAAGTGGCGGGGGCGGTGCCATTGGCGGTGCCCGCGGGAGCCGCGGGGATCTCGGCGGCGCCGGCCCCGGCCGATGGCATGCGCTCGATCGTCTCCACCTCAAAGGGCACGCCGGCGGCCCGCAGGGCCTTGGTGACCACCTCCGCCGGGGCGGAGGGATCCGCCTGGGGCAGGCGGATGGTGACGCGGTAGGGGGCGGGACGCACAGCAGGGGCGTCCGGCGGCGCCGGGGTGGCCCCCGTGGCTCCGGCCGCTGGGCGGGCCTGTGATGTCGCTCCGTTCACCGGAGGCTCCTTGCCGGCCGCAGGCTTCGGGGCGGCCGGTGAGGGCGCCGGGGTGCCAGCGGTGGTGGTGCGGGTCACCGGGGCCGGGGCGGCGGGAGCCGCCGGTGCGCCCGAGAAACTACGGGAGAGGGTGTCGCCGAAGGGCGTGCCGCCACAGGCGGAGAGCAGCAGGGGCAGGCTCAGCAGGGGTCCCGCCAGCAAAAGGGGGGGGCGGGGATGGGCCATCAGCTGGCCGCGGGCTTGATCACCCGCACGGCGCTGGCCCGCAGGCGACCGGACTTGGTGGTGGCGGGGGGCTTCTTGGCGGCTGCCGTCTTCGTGGTTGCCGTCTTGGCGGTGGTCTTCCTTGCGGCGGCCTTGGCGGCAGGTTTGGCGGCGGCCTTGGTGCCGGCCCGGGCCCGGGACGCCCCCTTGCCGCTGGCGGCCTTGGCGGCCAGCAGCTCCACCGCCTGCTCCAGGCTGATGGTGTCGGCGGTGGTGCCCTCCGGCAGGGAGGCGTTCACCTTGCCCTGCTTGACGTAGAGGCCGTACGGACCGTCGAAGAGCTGGATGGCCTCCTCGGAGCCCTCGGGCACGCCGAGATCCTTCAGGGCCGTGCGGCCGCCACGGCCCTTCTTGGGCATGGCCAGCAGTTCCAGGGCCCGGCTCAGCCCCACCGCCAGCACGTCGTCCTCGGCCTTGAGGGAGCGGTAGTCCTTCTCGCCCTTGCCCTTGTCGTGAACCACGTAGGGGCCGAAACGCCCCAGCCCGGCCTGCACCTTGCCGCCATCGGGGTGCTCGCCCAGGTGGCGGGGCAGCCGCAGCAGCCCCAGGGCGTCCTCCAGGCTGAGGTCCTCGGGCTTCACCCCCTTGGGCAGGGAAGCGCGCCTCGGCTTGGGCACCTCCTCGCTCACCTGGCCGCGTTGCACATAGGGCCCGTACTGGCCGAACAGCAGGTAGACCTGCTCACCGGTCTCGGGGTCCTCGCCGAGCGATTCGGGCCCCTCAGCCTTCTGGCGCAGCAGCAGCTCGGCCTTCTCGGCGTCGAGATCGGCCGGGGTGATCTCCTGGGGCAGGGTGGCCTTGAGCAGCTCCTCGCTGCCGTCGTCCGCCACCCGCTTGGTCTCCAGGTAGGCACCGAAGCGGCCGATGCGCACCACACAGGGCAGGCCCTCCAGCACCACCGTGCGGGAGATGCCGGGATCGATGTCGCCCTCCCGCTGCTGCACCTGGGTCTCCAGGCCCTTCTCCCCCTTGTAGAAGCCCTCCAGGTAGGGCAGCCAGGAGACCTTGCCCGTGGAGATCTCGTCGAGGGTCTGCTCCATCTTCGAGGTGAAGGCCGTGTCCACCAGGTCGGGGAAGTGCTCCTCCAGCAGGGCCGTCACGGCGAAGGCCGTGAAGCTGGGGGTGAGGGAGTTGTTCTGCAGGGTGGCGTAACCCCGGTCGACGATGGTGCCAATGATGCTGGCGTAGGTGGAGGGCCGGCCGATGCCCTCCTTCTCCAGCGTCTTGACCAGGGCCGCCTCGCTGTAGCGGGCGGGGGGCTGGGTCTGGTGGCCGAGGGCCTCGACGCCGCGGCAGAGGGGCGCATCGCCCACGGCGAGCGAGGGCAGCAGCACCTCCTGGCCCTCCAGGGCCGCATCGGGGTCGTCGCTGCCCTCCACGTAGGCGCGGAAGAAACCGGCGAAGTCGATGCGCTTGCCGCTGGCCCGGAAGGTGGCGCCCGCCGCCTCGATGTCGACGGCCATCAGGGTGAGCCGGGCATCGGCCATCTGGCTGGCCACGGTGCGCTTCCAGATCAGTTCGTAGAGCGCCAGGTCACGGCCGTCGAGGCCGGTGTCCTTCGGGGTGCGGAAGCTCTCGCCGGCGGGTCGGATCGCCTCGTGGGCCTCCTGGGCGTTGCGGGCCTTGGTGCTGAACTGGCGCGGCGCCGGGCTGAGGAACTCCTTGCCGTACATGGCGCCGACGCAGTTGCGGGCCGCCGTCAGGGCCTGGTCGGAGAGGTGCACCGAGTCGGTGCGCATGTAGGTGATGAAGCCGCGCTCGTAGAGGGCCTGGGCCGTGCGCATGGTGTCGCGGGCCGAGAGCCGCAGCTTGCGGTTGGCCTCCTGCTGCAGGGTGCTGGTGGTGAAGGGGGGCACGGGCTTGCGCACCGTGGGCTTCTCCTCCACCGTCGCCACCCGCCAGGGGGAGCTTTCCACGGCGGCCTTGAGGGCGGCGGCCTCGGCCTCGCTGAGCAACTTCACCTTGCTGCCGGGCTTGAGGCCGCCGGTGGTCTCGTCGAAGTCGGAGCCGCCGGCGATGCGCTCGGCGCCCACGTGGGTGAGCTTGGCCTCGAAGGGCGCGGCCGTCTGCTCCAGGCGGGCCTTGAGATCCCAGTAGCTGCCGCTGCGGAACGCCCGCCGGGCCCGTTCGCGCTGCACCAGCAGCCGCACCGCCACCGACTGGACCCGGCCGGCGGAGAGGCCCCAGGCCACCTTCTTCCAGAGCAGGGGCGAGAGGGTGTAGCCCACCAGACGATCGAGGATGCGCCGGGTCTCCTGGGCATGGACCAGCTCCATGTCCAGGTCACGGGTCTGGTCGAGGGCGCGGCCGATCGCCTCCTTGGTGATCTCGTGGAACACCATCCGCTTCACCGGCACCTTCGGCCCCAGGAGCTGGAGCAGGTGCCAGCTGATGCTTTCCCCTTCCCGGTCCTCATCCGTTGCCAGCAGCAGCTGGTCGGCGTCCTTGAGGGCGTCCTTGAGCTCCTTCACCACCTTTTTCTTGTCCTTCGGCACCACGTAGAGCGGTTCGAAGCCGTTGGCGGTGTTGACACCGAGGTTGGCCCACTTCTCGCCCTTGTGGGCGGCCGGAATCTCGCTGGCGTTGTTGGGCAGATCGCGCACGTGGCCCATCGACGCCTCCACCCGGAAGGTCTTGGGCAGGAACGCCCGGATGGTGCGGGCCTTGGTGGGGCTCTCGACGATGACCAGGGTGTGGGCCACGGGAAGGCGCGATACCGCTTCCTTCTTTATCGCATCGACGGGCCCGGCGGGTATCCGGGCACCAGACCGCTCCTCCAGATGGCGGCTACAGTCCGCCACATCGCGCGCCTACCCGAACCCTGTGGCCGACCTGTTTCTGGCAGCAGCGAGCTCCGTCATCCCTGCCGCCACAACCGCCGCCTCCGCCGCCGAGGCCATCGTCTCGGGTCTGGGCACCGGCGCCCTGGCCCTGCAGCTGAACGCCGGAGCGATCGCTCCGGAGGCGGCTGTCCTGCTCACCCTGGTGGTGTGCCTCGTCGTCGACCTGGCCGGTGAAAAGGCCGCCAGCCGCTGGGTGCCGCCCATCTGCTATGGCGGCCTGGGCGCCTCCCTGGTGCTGCTGGCCCTGCAGTGGAACAGCCCGCTGGAGCCCTCCTTCCTCGGCTCCTTCCTGGCCGACAACCTCGCCATCGCCTTCCGGGCGGTGGTGGCCGCCTCCACCCTCATTTCCCTGCTGCTGAGCTGGCGCTATGTGGAGCGCAGCGGCACGCCGATGGGGGAGTACGCCGCCATCCTGCTGGCCGCGACTCTGGGGGCCATGTTCCTCTGCGGCTCCACCGACCTGGTCAGCATCTTCATCTCCCTGGAAACCCTCTCGGTCGCCAGTTACCTGCTGGCGGGGTACATGAAGCGGGATGCCCGCAGTTCGGAGGCGGCCCTGAAATATCTGCTGGTCGGATCGGCCGCCGCCGCCGTGTTCCTCTACGGCGCCTCCCTGCTCTACGGCCTCAGCGGCGGTGCCACCAGCCTGGCCACCATCGGCCTGGCCCTGCAGACCAGCGCCTCGCCGATCACCGCCCTGGCCCTGGTGTTCGTGCTGGCCACCGTGGCCTTCAAGATCGCCGCCGTGCCCTTCCACCAGTGGACGCCCGACGTTTATGAGGGCTCCCCCACCCCCGTGGTCGCCTTCCTCTCGGTGGGCTCAAAGGCGGCCGGCTTCGCTCTGGCGGTGCGGCTGCTGGTGGGCTGCTTCGAGAGCTTCGATGCACAGTGGAAGTTCCTGTTCACGGTGCTGGCGGTGCTGAGCATGGTGCTGGGGAACGTTGTCGCCCTGGCCCAGACCTCGATGAAGCGGATGCTGGCCTACAGCTCCATCGGCCAGGCCGGCTTCGTGATGATCGGCCTGGTGTGCGGCACCGAGGACGGCTTCTCGGCGATGGTGCTCTACATGGCGGCCTATCTGTTCATGAACCTGGGCGCCTTCGCCTGCATCATCCTCTTCTCGCTGCGCACCGGCAGCGACCGCATCGCCGATTACGCCGGCCTCTATCAGAAGGATCCCCTGATCACCCTGGGGCTGAGTCTGTGCCTGCTCTCCCTCGGCGGCATCCCGCCGATGCTGGGCTTCTTCGGCAAGATCTACCTGTTCTTCGCCGGCTGGGCCGACCACCAATACCTGCTCGTCGTGGTGGGTCTGGTCACCTCGGTGGTGTCGATCTACTACTACATCTCGGTGATCAAGATGATGGTGGTCAAAGAACCCCAGGAGGCCTCCGATGTGGTCAAGGCCTACCCCGCCATCACCTGGAATCTGGCGGGCATGCAGCCGCTTCGGGCCGCGCTGGTGGGCTGTGTGGTGATCACCGCCGTGGGCGGGGTGCTCTCCAGCCCCCTGTTCGACTGGGCCAGCTCCACCGTGGCCGGCACCCCGATCCTGCAGCAGGCCATCGCCGCCGCCGCCATCGCCCCGCTGGGCTGAGTCGGGCTCTGGTTTCCCTAGCCTGGCGGCCATGGAATCCCTCCCCCCACCGGTGGCCGAACTGGTCCACGTGTCGAAGGTCTACGGCAGCGGCGACACGGAGGTGCGCGCCCTCGACGACCTGTCCCTGACCGTCCAGCAGGGCGACTACCTGGCGGTGATGGGGGCCAGCGGCTCCGGCAAGAGCACGGCGATGAACATCCTCGGCTGCCTGGACCGGCCCAGCTCCGGCAGCTACCGGCTCAACGGCACCGATGTGGACAGCCTCGACGACGATGAGCTGGCCGACCTGCGCAACCAGCAGCTGGGCTTCGTGTTCCAGCAGTTCCACCTGCTGCCCCAGCTGAGCGCGATCGACAACGTGATGCTGCCGATGATCTATGCCCGCGTGCCCAAGGAGGAGCGGCGGCGGCGGGCCCTGGCGGCCCTCGACCGGGTGGGCCTGTCCCACCGGCTCGATAACAAGCCCAACCAGCTCTCCGGGGGCCAGCAGCAGCGGGTGGCCCGGGCCCGGGCGATCATCAACGATCCGGCCATGCTGCTGGCCGACGAACCCACCGGCGCCCTCGACTCCCACACCACCGAGGAGGTGCTGAGTCTGTTCGGCGATCTCAATGCCCAGGGGATCACCATCCTGCTGGTGACCCATGAAACCGAAGTTGGCGCCAGGGCCGACCGGGTGGTGCACTTCCGCGACGGCCGCATCAGCGCCTGAGGGGCCCTCAGCCCGGCGTCGGGCGGGCTGCGGCGGGGACGCCCAGCTTCTCCCCGGGCAGGGGCAGGGGGGAGCGGGGACGCTCCAGGGTGGCGATCAGCTGACCCATCAGCAGGGCCACCGCATCGGTGGGGCCGCTGCCGTCGGGTCCGGCCAGGCCGGCGAACAGGCCGCCGCCGGGATCGAGGTCACCGGGATCGGTGGCCACCCAGCCGCCGTCCTGGGGCAGGCGCAGCTCGAAATGCAGGTGGGGCCCGGTGCTCAGGCCCGTGCTGCCGACCCGGCCGATCACCTCGCCCTGGCGGATCATCTCCCCGTCCTTGACGTAGAGCTCGGAGAGGTGGCCATAGAGGGTGCGGCGCCGGGGCCGTTCGTGCTCCAGCTCCACCGCCAGGCCGTAGCCGCCGGCCAGGCCGCTGCTGACGACGCGTCCGGACAGGGCGGCCACCACCGGCGTGCCCTCCGGCGCCGCCAGATCACGGCCCGAATGCATCAGCCAGCTGCCCAGGACCGGATGCAGGCGATAGCCGAAGCCGCTGGTGGTGACGGCCGAGCCGATCAGGGGGAAGAGCAGCCGCTGGTTGCCGTTACCGATGATCGGGGAGGGCCGGGGGGTGACGCGGAACACGTCAGTGAGCCGGAAGCTGCCGCCGGCGCCGGTCAGCAGGGCGCTGACGGGGACCGTGATCGGTGGCAGGGGAGAGGCATCGAAGCCGAAGCCGCCGAATCCGGCGCCGCGGCCCCCGGCCACCAGATCCCCCTCGCCCAGTCCGTCGCTGAGGCCATCCTTGCGACCGCGGCCGATGATGATGACCCCGGTGCTGCACTCCTGGGCCGAGAGGGCGCCGGCCCTGCAGGCCCGGCTGCGGGTGGCGGCCTCCTGCGGCGACAGCAGCGAGCCGCGCACCCGGACCCGCTCGGCGGGGGTGACGACCCCCTCCCGCACCAGGGCATCGAGGGAGGCGTCGAAGCGGCGGGGCGGCTCCGGCCGGCGGTCGGCCGTTCCGGGCCGCAGGGTGGCCGGGGGGGCTTCCCCGGTGACCGGGGGCGGGGGGGCCAGGGGCTGCACCGGGGCCTGGAACTCGGGGCGGGTCACCGGCGCCGCGATCCGCACCGAGGGACGCTGCACCGGCGTCGGTGCGGGAGCCGGGGCCGCCTGGTCCGCCGGCTCAAGCACTGGAACGGCCTGGGCGAGCACCAGCGGCATGGCCAGCCAGGAGGCCGTGGCGCCGGCGCCGAGCGCCGTCAGGACGGTGAGGGGCTGGGGAGCCATGTCAGGAAGGGGCGCCGTGGGGCGTACAGGGGGACGTCCCGGCGCCGGGATTGCCGATGGACAGTGTACGGGGGGTGCTCATCCAGCGCCGAAGCCGCGGCGCAGCACCCGCTCGGCGCTGCCGGCCACCAGGCGCAGCCCGCCGTCGGCCACCAGCCCGGCGGGCCACCAGTCGACGCCATCCAGGTGGATCGGGCCATCGGGCCCATGCAGGCGCCGCTCCGCCTGCCGGCAGACCTCCTGGGGCCGTTCGGCCCAGGCCATGGCCCACTCCAGGGCCGCCAGCACCTCCCCGCACCAGAGCAGGGGATCGGCGCGGCTGGCTCCCAGCAGCTCCGCCAGGGCCACGGCCCCCTCAGGCGCCCGGTTGGCGGCGTTGAGCCCCACCCCCATCCGGGCCCAGCGGCAGGTGCCCCCCCGCAGCCGCAGGCGGGGCAGCAGGCCCGCCAGCTTCCGAGGGCCACCCCCGCCCTCTCCGGGCAGCAGCAGATCGTTGGGCCACTTGAGCCGCACCGGCAGCCCCCGGGCCTCCAGCCGCAGGCAGAGCCCGACCGCCACCGCCAGGCCGGGGGCCGCGGCCGTCGCCGCCGCCGCCGGCCAGGGCAGGGCCGCACTCAGCCAGACCCCCCCGGCCGGGGAGCACCAGGGCCGCCCCTGCTGGCCGCGGCCGAAGCGCTGCCGGCGGGCGATCACGGCCCGGGGGGCCGTCAGGGGGGCGTCGCCGGCCAGCCGGGGATCCCGGGCCAGCCAGCGATCCAGTTCCGTTTCGGTGCTGGCGCACACCGGCAGGCCCCGCAACCGCCAGGGGGCCAGCTCCAGCACGGCCAGCTCCGGCGGGGGACCCGCGGGCGCCAGGGGGCTTCGCCGCCGCAGGGCCCCGATCGCGCCGATCAAAACCGCCGCAGCCAGTCACCGATGCGGGCCGCACCGGCCTCCAGCTCGCCGGCCGGATGCACCAGGGCCAGCCGCTGCCAGCCCTCGCCGCCGGGGCCGAAGCCGTTGCCGGGGGTAAGGCAGACGCCGGTGCCCTCCAGCAGGGCGGCGCCGAAGCGTTCCGAATCCAGACCCCGGGCCCGGGCCACCTCGGGGATCTGCAGCCACAGGTAAAGCGCCATCGACGGCAGGCGCACCGGCCAGCCCTGGGCCTCAAGGGCGGCGGCCATGCGGTCGCGCCGTTCGCGGTAGACGCCGCGCAGCTGCTCGGGCCAGTGGGGAGCCTGCTCCAGGGCGGCGATCGCCCCGGCCTGCAGCGCCAGGGACTGGTTGAAATCCACCACCCCCTTGAGCTGGCGCAGGGCGGTGATCAACTCCTCGGCGCCGATGGCGAAGGCGAGCCGGTAGCCGCCGAGGCACCAGCTCTTGGAGAAGGAGAAGAACTCGATGCCGCAGCGGCGCCAGTCGGGATGGCGCAGCAGGGCGGGGGCCTCACCGTCGAGGGCCAGATCCACGTAGGGGTTGTCGTGGGCCAGCACCACGTCATGGCGCAGGGCCCGCTCCACCGCTTCATCCAGCCAGGCCTGGGTGCCGGTGGTGGCCGTGGGGTTGTGGGGGAACCCCAGCACCATCAGCGAGAGGTCCTGCCACTGGCTGGGGGACAGGCGGTCGTAATCGGGCCGCCAGCCAGCGTCGGCGTCGAGGGGCAGCAGCACCGGTTCGGCGCTGGCCAGGTGCAGGCCCCCCATGTGGGAGGGGTAGTAGGGGTCGAGCAGCAGGGCCCGATCGCCCGGGTTGAGCACCGCCAGCGGCAGATGGGCCGTGCCCTCCTGGGAGCCCACCAGCAGCAGCACCTCCGTCTCGGGATCCACCGCCACGTCGAAGCGGCGCCGCGCCCAGGCCGCGACCGCCTCCCGGAAGGGCAGGGTGGCGGCATGGAGGCAGTAGGAGGCGCTCTGCGGCCGGCTCAGGCCGGCGGCGATGGCCTCGAGGGCCACGTCGGGCGGCTGCAGGTCGGTGGAGCCGAGGGAGAGATCCAGCAGCGGCGGCAGAAGAGAACCCTCCGGGCCGTGGCCGGCGGCGGCCCGGGCGCTGTAGGCGGCCTTGCGCTGGTCGTTGCGGGCGAAGACGCCGTTGCCGAGCCGCGAGAGGCGCTCAGAGATGGGCATCCAGGAAAGCCTTCAGCTGGGACTGGGCCATGGCCCCTTCATGGCGGGCCAGTTCCTGGCCGCCGCGGAACAGGACCAGGGTGGGCAGTCCCTGCACCTTGAGGCTGTCGCGGCTGATGGGGTTGGGGTCGGCCTCCAGCTTGCCGACGGTGAGGGCTCCGCCGGGGGCGTCGGCATAGGCCGTGGCGGCCCAGGTCATCAGGGGGGCCATCAGCCGGCAGGGGCCACACCAGGGCGCCCAGACGTCAACGAGGACCGGGCCCGGCACCTCCAGGACCGAGGCCTGGAAGTTGGCATCGGTGAGATCGAGGACGGGGGAGTCGACGTCGGCGGGCACGGCGTTCGGGAGAGCGGTGGCCCGATTGTATGAATTCAGAGCTTGTCGATGGACTGGCGCAGTTCCTCGAGCTCGGCGTTCACCTCGGCCACCTTCACCGGCTCCAGCTGGGGGGCCGGACCTCCTTCCATGGGAAGGGAGATGGGGGTTTTGCCGCCTTCGAGGCGGGTCTTGAGAGCCGCCAGCTCGTCGTCGACGTCGCTGCCCTCGAGGGCGGCGAACTGGCTTTCCAGGTCGGCACCGGCCAGCTCGGCGGCGGCCTGGCTGCGGGCCTCCATGTTGAGCACCTTCTCCTCCATCTGGTCGAAGGCGGCCATCGAACTGTTGGTGTTCAGGCTGCCGACGGCGTTCTGGAGCTGCTCCTGGGCCTGGGCCGCCTGGGCGCGGGCCTTGAGCATGTCCTTCTTGGTCTTGGCCTCGGCGATCTTGCCTTCCAGGGCCGTGAGGCTGCGCTTGAGGGTGTCGACCTGGCCGGCCTGGCCGCTGAGCTGGGCGTTGAGGGCGGTGGCGGTGTCCTGGTAGGTCTTGCGGCGGGAGAGGGACTCCCGGGCCAGATCCTCCTCCCCCTTCTTCAGGGCCAGCTCGGCGCGCTCATACCAGGTGCGGGCCTGGGCCTCGGCCTGCTCGGCCTGGTTCTGCAGCCGCTTCTGGCTGGCGATGGCGGTGGCCACGGCCTGGCGCAGCTTGACCAGGTCGGCCTGCATGTCGGCGACGGACTGGTCGAGGATCTTGGCCGGATCCTCCGCCTTGCTCACCAGATCGTTGAGATTGGCGCGCAGAAGACGGCTCAGCCGATCGAAGAAACCCATGGAGGCGGGGCCAGTGCAGGAATCGAGAGTAGCCAGAACCTGCCTCCCGGTCTTGCCCGCCCCTCAGCGGATTGCCGCACCCACACCTGAGCGGCGCTCCGCCGGGCGTGGGCCTGCAGCTTGAGGGCGTCATCGCCCATGGAATGGTCGGCGACCACCGCCTGGCCCCTGGTGAGCAGGAACCGGCGCACCACGACGCAGAAGTGCCAGAACGGCTCCGGGCTCATCACCACCTTCAGGTCCCGGAAGGGGATCTGCTGCCCATCCGGGATGTTGTCGGCATCGGAGAGGAACACGACCCTGCCGGCATGGGTGTAGCCGAAGGGGATGCGCGGCACCCCGTCGGCGGCGTTCACGATCCGGTAGATGGGTGTGCGGACCGGGGCGAAGAACGCGTCATCGCCGGACCGGGGGCGGCCGAAGCTGTCGGTGGCGCCGGGCCGATTCGAGGATGGGGAGCACCAGCTCGTCGACCCTGATCTCGGCGGGCAGCTTCTCGTGGATCAGCCGGGCGATCTCCGCCAGCAGCCAGGCGGTGCGGTCGGAAGAGGCGGCGCGGAGGACCGGGACCTGGCGGATCAGGGTGGGATCGTCGACGTAGCCGGCCATGGCGCTGCCCCGGGGATGGAGGTTCTCCGGACCTCAGCCTTGCCAAGCGGCCCGCCCCGTCAACCCGCCAGCCGGTTTCGATCACCGGCCGATGCACGCCTTAGCGTGGCTCCATGGATCCCTCCCGGTCCCGCCAGCGCCGCCCCACCGAGCCAAGCGGCTCCCGCGGCGGTTCCCGCCGCCAGCGCGTCGAGGCGGTGCAGATGCGGCAGGTGGGCAACGTCGCCCTGCTGATGCCGCCCGCCCGGCCGCCGGCCAGTGCCCTGGCCAGCTGCCTGGACAACCTTCAGCAGGAGTGGCGCCGTGAGGGCCATCTGGCCGCCCTGTGGCGGGAGTGGCCGCGGATCGCAGGGCCCCAGCTGGCCCCCCACTGCCGTCCCCTGCAGCTGCAGGGGGGCCTGCTGACCGTGGGCGCCGCACCCGGGCCCTGGCTGCAGGCCCTGCAGTACAACCGCCACCAGTTGCTGGGGTCACTGCGCGGCGCCGGCTTCAGCGTGCGGGACGTGCGGGTGCAGCAGCACCACCCCGGTGCCCCCACCACGCCCGGCAGCCTCAGTGAGGCGGAGGTGTGGGCCGTCCATCCGAGCCGCTGCGACGTGCACGGCCTGGCCGACTGCCCCGCCTGCGGCCGGCCGGCACCGGCCGGGGAGATGGCCCGCTGGGGCCACTGCAGCTTCTGCCGCCGCGCCGATCTGGCCTGAAGCGCCTCACCCTGGCCCGGGGCCGGGCGCCCAGGGGAGGGGGTGGCCGTCGCCGGCGCCGAACAGGGCCCTCCAGGCCGCCTCCTGCTCCGCCGCGGCCTCGGTGCCCTCGAGGGGAAATCCGGCCAGGAAGTCCTTGTCGGCGGCGGGCACATAGGGCCCCTGCTTGATCTCCATGAGCACCGCATCGGGCGAGAGGGCCACCAGGGTGTGGATCACGCCCTCGGCCAGCTCGATGCCGCGCAGGGGTCCTTCGGCGCTGATCCGCTCCCGTTGCAGCACCCGCCCCCTGGCATCGAGCAGCAGCAGCCCCACCGCCCCCTGCAGCACGAGGAAGCACTCGAAACCCTCGCCGGGCTGCGCACGCCGGTGGCGGTGGGGCCGCACGTAGGTGCCGGGCTGCAGCACGTTCAGAAACCGCTGCACCCGGTCGGTGGGGGCGTGGAAGTTGTGGTTGCGGCGCCGGCGAGGGGAGTCGGCGGCGGCGGCGGCCACCGCATCGAAGAGGTCCTGGTCGATGCGCTGGAGCGGGGACGGGGCGGCGGAGTCCATCGCAGGGGCGGCGGCCCATAGATTGTGCGTCCCTCCAACGGCATGGACGTCATGGGCGCTGGTCCGCGGGTTCGGTGGCAGGCGGCCGCACCGATCGTTGTTCTGTTTGGCACCGGCCTGACCCTGCCGGCCCTGGCGGCGGCGGCCAAACCGGTCGCCACCTACACGATCGAGGCCACCACCTCGACGGGCATGGGGGCGATGGGCGGCGCCGGCATGCTGCAGATGATGATGGGGGGACGGCCGGCGATGGGCGCCACCAGCCGCCAGCTGGAGCTGCGGCTGCAATCCCCGCAGACCAGCGCCAACCCCTCGGCCGAGCACCGCATCCCGGCCGCCCTGGCGATGGGGACGGCCCTGCCCCTCAAGAGCGGCGCCGAGCGCCCTGGACAGCCCGGACGCGCGTGGAAGGAGGAGGACATCCCCGAGGCGAAGGGACGGCTGCTGATCTTCCGAGGCTGTGCCGAGAGTGCCGGCGCCGGCCAGCCCGAGATCGTCACCCTGCAGGGACTGACCAAGGACCAGCGCCGCCAGGTGCTGTCGGGCCTGAAGCGGCTGGGGACCGCCACCGGCCCCACGGGCACCTCGGGCCGCTGGCCGTCGGGCGAGGAGGCACAGGCGGTGCCGCCGCAGGCCTCCCTGGTGGGGAACCATGTGGTGGCCAGCAACTACGCCCCGGAGATCCGTTTCCAGGTGGGCAGCGGCCACGACTTCCTGGCCCCGGTGAAGCTGACGAGCACCCCGGCCGGCGGCGCCCAGCGGCTGAGCTGGCCCACCATCCCCACCGCCCTCGGCTACCAGGCGACGGCCACGGGCATGGGTCGCCAGGAGGGCGACATCGTGATGTGGACCTCCAGCGAGCTACCGATGGCCGACAGCGGCGTGCCGGATGCCCTGCGGGCCCCGGAAGCGGCCCGGCTGGTGCAGCGCGGCGTGCTGCTGGCTCCGGAGCGCACCACCTGCGCCGTGAGCGCCCAGGCCATGGCGGCAATGGGGGCCGCGGTGGTGACCTTCACCGCCTACGGCGACACACTGCTGCTCAGCAGCCCCCAGGGCAGCCCCGCCTGGCGACTCAGCCTGGAGCGGCGCTCCACCGCCACCCGTTTTCTGGGGGAGGGCATGGAGCGCCTCGATCCGGGCTCCGGTGAAGGCCAGGAGGCACCGGCCCCGAAAGGCGGGGGCTTCAACCTGTTCAAGCTGTTCTGATCGCGTCAGCGCGGCTGCTGGCGGAGCTGGATCACACCGCCGGGACCCACCTCGATCCGCACCTCTGCCCCGTACTGGCCGTTGGTGACGTAGCCCTCGGCGGCCTGCAGGCGGGTGCCGTCCGCCAGCTGGCCTTCGATGGCGAAGTGGGCATCCGACGCGATGCGGAAGGAGCGGCTGAGCGATTCCCCAGGAGCGATCGGCTCAAACCGCAGCGTCTCCCAGGGCAGGGACACCTGGAGTGAGGTGATCGTGCGGCCGCTCCGGTTGGTGACGGTGAGGACGTTGCGGGTGTGCTCCCGGAACGCCACGCCGGCGCCGATGGCCGCCGCCAGGCCCGTGGCCGTCGCCAGCGCCAGGAACGAACGTCGGGGGAGACGGGGCACAGGGGAACTCTGGCAGGGCAGGAACCGGGCGGCCCCGGCTCAGGGTCCCTGAGCCGGCAGCCGAGGGCCAGGAGTCCGTAGCCTTGGCCGGCTCGGCGCCCTCCCGGCACCCGCAGGAGTCCGCCCTTGGCTGCAGCGCGCCACATCCTCCTGACCGGCGGCAACTCCGGCATCGGCTTCGAGGCGGCGGTGATTCTCTGCAGGGCCGGCCACCGGCTCACCCTGCCCTGCCGGGACCGGGCCAGCGCCGAGGCGGCCGCACGCCGGGTGCTGGAGCGGGCCGGCACCGGCACACCTCCCGTTCCCGAGGTCTGCGACCTGGCGGATCTGGAGAGCGTGCGGGCCTGCGGCGCCGCCCTGCTGACCCGGGGGACCGCCATCGACACCCTGGTGCTCAATGCCGGCCTGCAGTACGCCGGTGCCAGCGAACCGCGCCGCACCGCCCAGGGCCATGAGCTCAGCTTCGGGGTGAATCACCTGGGCCACTTTCTGCTGGCCCACCAGCTGGGGCCCCTGTTGGCGGCGGGCCGATCGCCGCGGCTGGTGGTCACCGCCAGCGAGGTGCACGACCCCACCACCGCGGGGGGCAAGGTGGGGGCTCCGGCGGGGCTCGGCGCGCTGGCGGGCCTGGTGCCGGGCCAGGGCACCACGATGGTGAACGGCTCGACTCCGTTCAATGCCGACAAGGCCTACAAGGACAGCAAGCTCTGCAACGTCCTGTTCGCCCGGGAATTCGCCCGGCGGCTGGAGGCGCAGGGAACGCCTTGGCCGGTGATCGCCTGGAGCCCGGGGCTGGTGATCCCGCCCACCAGCGAGGGCGGCTTCTGGCGCTACAGCCGCCAGTCGAACGAACTGGGCCAGCGGCTGTTCGCCCTGGCGGCCCGTTCGCTGCTGCGCCTCACCGAGAGCGTCGAGAACGCCGGGGCGCTGCTGGCCGCCCTGGCCGTCGATGACGCCTACGCCGCCGGCGGCTTCACCTACCTCCGCAACCGCGTCACGACTCCGGGCCGGCACGTGTTCGAGGCCACCGCCACCAGCACCGAAGGCCAGGAGCCTGACCTGGCCCGGCGGCTCTGGGAGGCGAGTGCGGCCCTGGTGGGCGTGGGGGCGGATTGGCCGTGAGCGGCCTGCCCGAGCGGCTGCTGTTCCTTCCCGGCGCCTCGGGCGACACGTCCTTCTGGCGTCCCCTGGAGCAGCGGCTGGCCTGCCGCGCCGAGCGGCTGCACCTGGGCTGGCCCGGCTTCGGCGACACCCCGCCCCGGCCGGGGGTGGAGGGCTTCGACGACCTGCTGGCCCTGGTGCTGGAACCGCTGGATCGCCCCTGCGCCCTGATCGCCCAGTCGATGGGTGGGGTGCTGGCCCTGCAGGCCGCCCTGGCCCGGCCCGGCTGGGTGACGCACCTGGTGCTGGCCGCCACCTCCGGCGGCCTGCCGATGGCGGAGCTGGGGGCCACCGACTGGCGGGCCGGCTTCCGCACCGGCCTGTCCCATCTCCCCGACTGGTTCGCCACGGAAACGACGGACCTCTCCGAGCGCCTGCAGGAGGTTGCGGCACCCACCCTGCTGCTGTGGGGCGATGCCGACCCGTTCAGCCCGATCGCCGTGGGGGAGCGACTGGCCCGGCGGCTGCCCCGGGCCCGCCTGCAGGTGATCAACGGCGGCGACCATGATCTCGGCCTGCATCACGCCGGCCGGCTGGCGCCGCTGGTCGACGCCCACCTCACCCCACCATGAGCAAGACCACTAGCCCCTACTGGAATCCGCTGGCGCCGGATCAGGCCCATCAATGGTGCTGGCTGGAGGGCCTGGAGGGCCAGGTGCAGGAGCTGGTTCTCAGCGAGGATCCCGCCACCGGGGAGATCACCCGCCTGACGCGCTTCCTTCCCGGGGCGGACACCACCGCCTTCGGGGGCAAGTCCCACCCCTTCCCCGAGGAGATCTTCATCGTGGCTGGGCGCCTGTTCGATGCGGCCTTCGGCCTGTGGCTTGAGACGGGGCATTACGCCAGCCGACCGCCGGGGGAGGTGCATGGCCCGTTCCGCACCGATGGGGCGGGCTGCCTGGTGCTGGATGTGTCCTTTCCCCAGCGCGGCGGAGAAGGGGCGTCATGAGCGGGGCCGGCGCAGACCCTGGAGCTCATCCTCCAGCGCAGCGATCCGCTCCTGCAGTGGCCGCAGCTGGGCTTCGAGCTCCGCGGCTGTGAACCGGGGGGTAATGAACTGGGGGCAGTTCCAGTCGAAGGCTTCGACCCGGATGCGGAACAGACGCTCCACCTCCCCGGCTGCCTGCGGTCCCAGCTGCTCCTCCAGCTGAGGATCATCGGCGAGCGCCACCACCTCCGCTTCCCCGTCGATCTTGAGCCGGCGACGGGCGGGGTAATCCATCAGGAACAGGGCCACCCGCGGATCGCGGCGCAGATGGCCGGCGGTGAGCAACTGGCGATTGCCGCCGTAATCGGCGAACCCCAGGGTCTGCTGGTCGAGCACCCGCAGGAACCCCACCGGCCCGCCCCGGTGCTGCAGGTAGGGGGCACCCGCTTCCGTGAGGCTGGCCAGATAGAAGCTGTCGCGGGCGCTGATGAAAGCGATCTCCCTGGCACTGAGGCGATCGGACGCCGGGGCCGGGGGCACGCCCTGGCTCTGGCCATAGGCCTGGAGCTGGGCCTCGCCCACGGCGGGGGTGAGATGGCGATGCAGGTAGTGCTGGCTCATGGGGGATGACTCCGTTCAGGCCTCCAGGCCCTTCATGGGCCTGTAGCCCGGCAGCGCCTGGATCCGCCCGATCCAGGCGCAAACGTTGGGATAGGGGGCCAGATCGATGCCGCCGTCCGGGGCCAGGGCCACGTAGGGGAACACGGCGATGTCGGCGATGGTGGGGCGCTCCAGCTCCAGCCACTGCCGGTGGGCCAGGTGCCGCTCCAGCTGGTCGAGGATGAAGGCGGCCTTCTCGGTGGCCCGCTCGATCGGGATCGCCTTGACGCCGAACAGGTGATGCAGCCGGGCGCTTTCCGGCCCCTGGCGCACCTCACCAGCGGCCGTGGAGAGCCAGCGCACCACCCGGGCCTGGCCGAGGGGATCGGCGGGAAGCCACTGGCCATCCCCCTGGCGGGCCGCCAGATAGAAGAGGATCGCCTGGGCGTCGGCGAGGGTGATGCCGTCCTCCTGGAGCACGGGCACCTGGCCGAAGGGATTGAGGGCAAGGAACGCCTCCCCCTTGTGCTCGCCGGCCATCAGATCGACGCGGACCCAGTCGTAGTCGAGCCCGAGCAGTTCCAGGAGCAGGCGCACCTTGGTGCTGTTGCCGGAGAGTTCGTGGCCGTGGAGCTTGAGCATCGGGGCGAGGGGATGGGGGGCCGGGGATGTGGACGGCCTGAATAGACAGACCGGTCTGCGCATCCAAAGGTAGCAGACCTTTCTGTCTACTCACTAGATTGGACGGACTGCAGCGCAATCCATGCCAGCGAGCGGCGCCACCACCAGGTCCTCTGCCAAGCGCGACGCGCTGCTGGACACGGCCGAAGGGCTCTTCGCCCGCCAGGGCTACCGGGCCGTGGGCATCGACACGGTGCTGGCCGAGGCCGGGGTGGCCAAGATGACCCTCTACAAGCACTTCCGGTCCAAGGAGGAGCTGATCGCCGCCGTGCTGGAACGCCGCGGCAACGCCATCGCCGCGGGGCTCGCCAAGCGGATCGCCGCGGCGCCGGAGGACCCCGGGACGCGCCTGCTGGCGGTGTTCGACTGGCTGGAGCAGGCGGTGCGCTCACCGCAGTTTCACGGCTGCCTGTTCATCAAGGCCGCCAGCGAGTACCCCGCGGCTGAGGATCTGCCCCGGCAGGCGGCCGAGGCCTTCAAGGGGGGTTGCCGCGATCTGCTGGAGGGGCTCTGCCGCGATCTCGCCGTCGCCGACCCGGAGGGTCTGGCCCGCCAGCTGCAGCTGCTGTTGGAAGGCGCCCTGGTGGTGGCCTTCCTGCAGCGGACTCCCCTGGCCGGCGCCGATGCCCGGCGGGCCGCCGAAGCTCTGGTGGCCTCGGCACCGCGAGCGGGCGAGGCCGGTGGGGGCCAGCGCTGACAAGCCGCAGCGGGCGCCCTACAACCGGGGGACCGCCGGGACCGTTGCGCTGATGGCCAGGAACCGCCGCCGCTGGTGGGCCCTGCTGGCGGCCGCCCTGCTGCTGCCGGTCGCCCCCGCCGCCGCCGCGCCCCTGCCCCGCCGCCTCGGCGCGTGCCGCCCGACCTTCATCCGGGAGATCCACTACCGGCTGAGTGCCGCTGACGCCAACGGCGTCCAGATCCCCATCGCCGGCTCCGGCTCCGCCGTCAGCTACACGAATGGGGGCTACCAGGTCTCCTACGACATGGTGCCGGCGATCCACGGCAGCCGGGAAGGGGACCCGGTGGAGCTCTGCCTCAGCTTCGTGCCGGATTGCAGCCGGGCTCCCCGCGGTGACGGGCGCGGCCGCATCTACCGGGCCCGCAATCTGCGCACCGGCGGCACCTGGACCCTGCCCGACAGCCAGCACAGCTGCGGCGGCGCCTGAGGCGGAGGCCGCCCCGCCTCTGGCGCCGCCGCAGGACAGCCCGCCGATACTCCCCTGGTTTCTGGCCGTCGTCACCCAGGCTGAGGCGCCCCATGCAACGCTTCGCACCGATGGGGTGGCCGCCCGTCGCACGCTGCCTAATCTCCCGGCAACTCCCCCCGAGCCATGGCCGAGTCTCTGATGCCGGATCCCAGCGGCGGATCCTCTCTGAAGGTGATCGAGGCCGTGAAGCAGGGCTGGCAGGCCTTCGCCCGGGCCCCCTGGGTGTTCATCGGCTTCACTCTGCTGGCGGGGGTGCTGAGCAGCGTCTGCTCCCTGATCCAGGGCGAGGTGAAGCCGGACGAAGCCGCCGTGCTGACGACGGTGCAGGTGGTCCGGCTGGCGGTGGGCACGATCCTGAGCGTGCTGGTGAGCCTGTGGAGCACCACGGGCCTGATCCGCGGCGCCTGGAGCTCCCTCTCCGGCGGCAAACCGGCCCTGGGGACCTTCACCCGCTGGGATGGGCCGGCCAGCTGGCGGCTGTTCCGCAACGGCCTGGCGCTGGGGATCCTGATGATCGCGATCCTGATGGTGGCGGCCCTGGTGGGGGTCGCCGCCGCCCAGCTCAACCAGATCCTGGCCGTGTTCCCCTTCCTGGCGGCCTTCACGCTGCTGATCTACCTGGCGGTGAACCAGAAGTTCCTGGCCCAGATCGCCCTGCTGGAGGGCCTCGGACCGATCGAGTCCATCACCCGGGGCCGCACCCTGCTCGATCCCCAGTGGGGCTCGGTGCTGCTGCTGGCCCTGGTGGAATTCGCCATCGTGCTGGTGGGCCTGCTGGCCTGCTTCGTGGGGCTGCTGGTGGCGGTGCCGGTGGTGCTGTGCACCAGCACGGCCGCCTATCGCCAGGTGTTCGGCAGCGAGGATCTCACCGGCCTGCTGGCGGAGCCGGCGGCCTGAGCCGGGCGGGTCAAGGGCAACAGCTTGCGGCCGAATCCGGAGTGACTACGCTTCTCACGTCATGGACGATGACGGCGGCCGCCGCCCATGGCTCCCCTTCGCCGCGATCGCGCCCGTGCTCCTTCCCCATGACGCCGACGAAGACACCGCCACCGTTGCGGAACCGTCGCTGTCGTTGATGGAAGAGATGATCGTGGCGTCCTGGGTCGTCAACGCCTCCACCTGGACCCGGGCCGTACGCCGCGGCGAGATCCTCAGCCGCTTGCGGGTGACCAACGGCGCGATCCTGGAGGCGATCGCCGACTGCGCGCCAGCCACCCTGCTGGATCTCGGCTGCGGCGAGGGCTGGCTGGCCCACCACTGCGCCCGCCAGGGCATCGCCGTGCTCGGCACCGACGTGGTGGCCGAGTTCACCAGCGTCGCCGCTGACAACGCCCCGGACGGCACCCGCTTCCAGACGCTCTCCCACCAGCAGATCGGCGCCGGCGTCCTGAAGGAACGCTTTGACGTGGTGGTGGCCAACTTCTCCCTGCTCGGGGATGGCAGCCTCCATGAGCTGTTCGCCGCGCTGCCGGCCCTGCTGGCGCCCAACGGCAGCGTCCTCGTCCAGACACTGCATCCAATGCTGATCTGCGCCGACCATCCCTACGAGGACGGCTGGCGGGAGGGCTCCTGGGCCGGCTTCTCCCCGGCCTTCCGCACACCGGCGCCCTGGTTCTTCCGGACGCTGGAATCCTGGGTGCAGCTGTTCCAGCGCCATGGGCTGGTCGTGCGGGAACTGCGCGAACCGATGGATCCCCTCAGCGGTCAGCCCGCCTCGGTGATCTTCCGCGCCACCCTCTGAGGCGGCCGTCAGCGCTTCTGACTGGAGGCTTCCGCCACGCGACGGCGCAACCGCCGTGACCATCCGTAACTCAGACCCAGCCCCAGGATCGGCAGAGGACCTGGCACCGAGGAGACAGGGGCCAGCGGAGTGCCCACAGCGAAGCGGTACGCCGCATCGGTGGGGGTGGGGAACACACCCTGGGAATCGGCGGGCGGCACGATCAGTTGCGCCACGCTGAACACATCGCCCTGATCGAAGCCGAAGGCGAACAGCGGCCCGAATTCGGAGAACGGCAGGTCCGGCCCCAGCGGACCCAGGCCAGCTCCGGCCCGTTGGGCGAACAGCGAGGCCTTCGCTTCATCGCCCCACCAGGGCATCCGGCCACCATTGGCAAGGCTCTCGAACCAGTCCGGCTGACCGGTGGGGGCGATCTCTTCTACCGACAACTCGTAGCGCTGGCCTCCCACCACCACCTCCAGGGCGGAGGCGGGCAGGGAACTGGCCAGGGAGGTGCCCACGGCGAGTCCGCCGAGCAGCAGGGAGGACAACTGGGGGTGATTCATGGGATGAAGGGGGGTTGAGGAAGGAGCAGCGCCGTGCGGGGGGCGCCGATGGTCACGGGTCCTGGCCTAGGTGGTGGACAGGGCGGTGTAGAGGAACTGGCTGGAGCTCGCCAGGTTCAGCTGACCCAGGCGGCTCCCCTGCACGAAGCCGATCGCCTCGTCGTAGAGGGACACCCGGCTGGAGAAGGGTCGGTCCAGATTGCGGGCATAGATGAACACCCCGGACTTGCCCTGGTAACTGCCGCTGCCCAGCAGATAGTTGCTGGCGTTGCCATGCAGCTGGATGCGATCCCCGGCACCGAAGTCGGTGATCACCCCGAAGTCGCCGCGGCCCTGGCTGAGGGTCTGGCCATCGTCGTAGAAGACGCCGGCCGCATCCCCCAGCACGAACAGATCGCCGGCACCAAGGCCGGTGAGCCGATCGATCGTGCCCCTGCCCCGCTGAGAGGCGGGGGATCCGATGGGAACGCCCCGCAGGATGTCCGCCGCCGCCGTGCCGATGATGGTGTCGCTGGCGTTGGTGGGGTTGCCGACCACGGGCTCCCTGAGGGTGAACGCCCGGGTAGTCCCGACCTGCTGGCTGCGGGCACTGTCGGCGTAGAACCGCAGCTCGACGGTCTCGTCGTTTTCGATCAGGGCATCGCGGGCGATCACCCTGCTGATGCTCAGCCGGCCGTCGCCGGCGGTGGTGCCCTCACCGGTGAGCTGGCCGCCCTGGACGTCACCGGGGGTGATCCCCGGCCCTGAGAGCGACCAGTAGAAGCGGGTGCCGGGCGCCAGGTTGGTGGTGGCCAGCGTCGCCGACAGGGTGTCCCCCTCCACGAGGGTGGAAGGGCCTGTGGTGATGGTGTAGGTGGGTGCCGCCGGGATCGCCACCGGGCTGGCGTTGACGGACTCGCTGAAGCCCTGTCCGTCCAGATAGGACACCGTCACCCGCACCTGGCGACCGGCTTCCGCTGCCGTGGGCGCGAGGGTGCTGCTATTGGTGCCGATCGGCGTCCAGCTGCTGCCGTTGGCGCTGGATTCCCACTGATAGGCGAAGGCGCCGTTGCCGTCGGGATCGTCAGCGCTCTTGACGGCGCTCAGGGTGGAGCCCACCGCCGGTGTGCCCGTGATCGTGAAGGCAGCGTCGCCGTTGTCGACGAAGGGCACGGCCACCGCGGGGGCTTGCACGGATTCCGCAAAGCCCTCGCCGTCGGTGTAGCTGACCACCACCCGCACCTGGCGGCCTTCCTCGCCAGCGGTGAGGCCGTAGGTGCCGGCATTGGTGCCGATCGGCGTCCAGCTGCTGCCGTTGGCACTGGATTGCCACTGATAGGTGAAGGCGCCGTTGCCATCCGGGTCGTCGGCGCTCTTGATGACGCTCAGGGTGGAGCCCACCGCCGGGGTACCCGTGATCGCGAAGATGGCATCGCCGTTATCCACGAAGGGCACGGCCACCGGAGTGGCCTGCACTGATTCCGCAAAACCTTCGCCATCGGTGTAGCTGACCAAGACCCGCACCTGGCGTCCCTCATCAGCGCCGGTGAGGGCATAGGTGCTGGCATTGGTGCCGATCGGCGTCCAGCTGGTGCCGTTGGCGCTGGATTGCCATTGATAGGCGAAGGCTCCGCCGCTGCCATCCGGATCGTCGGCGCTCTTGCCGGCGGTCAGGGTTGAGCCCACTGTCGGGGTGCCGGTGATCGCAAAGACGGCAGCTCCGTCGTTGACCACCGTGACGATCGGTTTGACGGTGGCACGGATGGTGAGGGTCTCGTCGCCCAGGGCGCCAGCAAAGCCGGTGCCGTTGCTCTCTTTGGCCCGCAGCCGCAGCACCGACGACTGCGATCCTGTGGATCTGGTGTCAATGCTGGCGGTGATACCGCTGCGAACACCTCCCCCCGTAAGCCTCACAAGCGGGTCGATCCCCGAAAAAGAGGCCAAGGCGCCTTCCACCCCAAACAAACCGGAGAGGTCGTTGCCGCGCGCCGGTGCTGCGTTGGTGAGTGCCACGCGAATCGGGTCAATGGAAGCGTTCTGGGTGATGTCGCCAAGGTCGAGCGTCCAGTCGTTACCGAGATGGCTGAGGGTGCCTGGCCCGGCAAGCTTGAGGAAAACGGCATCCGCCGGTGCCGCCGAAGCTGGAGCGTCATTGAGCACCTCCACCTGCGCCCCGGCTGCCGCAATACCAAGACCGGCCGGGGAACTGATCTGAACGCGCAGCAATTCACTGGAGGTGGTGAGCGCGCCTGCCGGCAGATTGACCGTGAACGCCGCCACACTTTCGCCCTGTGAGATCGTGACCTGGCCGGACGGCAACACGCCACCGGTGAAATCGGCCGTGTCGAAATAGCCTGCCCCGGGCGCCACCACAGCCCAGTTCACCACCACAGAACCCACCGCAGGACCTGTGCGGAACGCTTCGAAGCTCACCGCGGTGGGACCTGCCGCAGCCTCGACCACCTTCGGTGCCTTGGCGATCACCCCGATCAGCGGGGCGCTCTGCTGCACGATGGGAACATCCTTTTCGTAGGCTCCCGCTCCGGCATCCTCAGCCTTGGCGATGACATCCACGGCAGCAATATCACCCGTAACGATGTAGTCGTAGATGGCAAAGTCCCTCAGGGTCGGATCGGTGATCCTGGCGGCTTTGACGACCTCAAGAGCACGATCAATCACATCGGCCGGCAGATCGGAGATCGAGAATGTGCGCGGAATCACGGTGCTGGTGTAGGTCCCGGTGGATTCGCCCGTGCCGTAGTCAAGCAGCGAGGTTGCATCCGTCACTCGCCAGGCATTGGCGAAAACGCCATAGAGCGTGTTCTGGCCAAGGGGGCGCTGCAGCACGGTGCCGTCAGCCAACTGAAAATCATTGGTACGATCGCCATCGAAATCACCCCACAACCCCTGAAGCGAATCTCCCGTTCGTACAGACCCGGGCGAAAAACTGATGGTCAAATAGGGGAGAAAAAGGCGATCCACCGTCAGCGATTCGCCGCCGTCGTAGGCGACGCGCCATTGGCCGGGGGCATCCTGGAACAGCACGCCGCCATCCAGCTGCAGCGGACCACCGGAGAAATCGGCCGTCAGTCCGTTAACCCGAACCGTATCGGGTCTTGTTGCATCGAAGGTCAACCGATCGGATCCAACCCGTGTCGCCGTCTGCTGCACAACCGTGGCCCCGGCGACATAGGGCACGAATCGCACCTGAATCTCAAAGGGATCGCCGGACACGGCGCTTTTTGTCAGCACATACTCGCCGACGCTCTGAAATGAGTAGCCCAGGCCATCCAGGGAAACCAAATGAGGATCCCCTCCCACAAGGGCAAGGATTGCAAGAATCAGCGGATTGGTAATCGGCCGATTTGGATCATACGGCTGGCCTGCATACTCAGCCACATAGCCAAGTACCTCGCCAGCAATATCGCCACCGGAAGGAGGGTCAGGATCAAGTGACCAATCAACCTGAAAATAGGCAGGAGCATCGACAAAATCAACGCGGCTTATCTCCCCGAACGAATTACGAGTGATTCGATAGCTGTCGACGTTGCGGCCTAGGGCCAAGGTGTTGAAACTGCGATCGGGAATATCCGCAAACGTATTGAAACCAAGACTATCGACGATTACATCGTCGTTGGGCCCGCCGATAATGGCGTTATTGCCCGACATCAGCATCTGATAAACACGGCTACCGCCAGCCAGCAGCAGATTGCTGAAGGGAACCCGCATCAGATGACCGGTTGCTTCGTTACTGGAGAACTTCGCCAAGAGCAGGGGAGTGCCCGGTACGGTGGTGTCATAGGCTTCAATGCCCGTCACGACACCACCGGAAGGAGAGTAGGTGCCACTGAGGGTCAGCCCAGTGCCGGTGAAGACCAGTTGTACGCCATTGGCGTAGGCGATAGTGTAGCGATCACCTGCTATCGAAAGCACCTCAGACTTTGCCTTGTTCAGTGCAGGGAACAGGCCTGGATAGTCGAAACCATCGGGCCCAAACAGCTCCAGGACGCCGTTGTAGATCAAGGCGGGGAGCTTGCTTGGATCAGCCTTGTAAGCGATCTGTTCGTTGACGGAGGCGGTGTAATCGGCGAAGCGCAGCACCGGCGCATCCGGGCTGATGTACCGGATCAGATCAGTGCCGTCCGGCGATCCCGGCCGGTTATCGATGACCCGCCAGCTTCCAGCCAACCCTGAAAACTCAACGGCGTAATCAGCCATCTTGCCGCTGAACACGGCGATACCGACACCGCTATCGTTGTAGAGAATGTCGTCTCCCCCACCGCCATAGAAGGTGCTTGCGGCAGGGAAACCGTCAACGATGCCGTTACTGAGGTCCTGGAAGGCATCGGCGAGATCGGAGCCGACAACGTTCGTGCCGGGTGAAAAGGCTGTGACGGTGACACTCAGTCCCGGATCCAGCAGTCGGTCGAAATCGACGGTACCGCCACCGAAGAGGTTGACACCGATGTTTCCACCATTGAACTGGTTGAGGTTGGTAAGCCGATCGAAGTTCCGCAGCTGCTCAGTGAGAACAGTCAGGAAGTTCGTGTTCGCCAGAGTCTCGAAACCATTGAATCTGTAAAAGCGAAGATCGCCGCCACCATTGAGGGTGTCATTGCCCGCTCCACCCTGGAGATCGCCATAGCCAAACGTGTTGGCAATAACGACATCGTCTCCTTCGCCGGCATCAACGATGAAGTGGCCGCCCTGGAACTTGGAGAGGTTGTAGTCGTAGGCAAGAATCAGGTCGTTACCCTTCCCAGTCTTCACCGTGTAGGTGATGTCGATGACACCAAAGACGGTGTCTTCACCATCGGTGCCGATCACGTCGGCAACGCCGCTCATTGCCCCCGTCACACCGCCGACGGTGAACCTCTGGCCTTCCAGATCCACCGTCGACGGCCCTGCCAGACCGGAGAGATCAAGCGTCGAGGCACCGATCAGGTCGTCGATGAGCGTGAACCCATTGCCAGGCCTGTAGGTGTCGGCTCCCAAGCCGCCCTTGAGCAACTCCCTTGCGCCTGCCGTTCCCTTGCCCGATCCCACGATCAGGTTGTCGCCCGAGAGCAGCTGGTTGAAGAACGTTGCCCCGCCAAAGATGGCGGCACCGCTGCGGATCGCGAAGGGGTGCTCGTTCGTGGAGCTCATCCGGGCTGCCAACAGGCCATTGGTATCCCGCACCTCAAGGCCGGTGATGGTGCCGGTGATCGTCAGACCGCCGTAGGCCAGGCCGGAGCCGGTATAGGCAATGCTGGAGCCGTCGAGATAGGTGACCGTTACAACGTCCTGTGCCGGCCCCACCACCACACCGGCCACCTGGGAGAAGGGCTGGAAGAAGCTGGTGTAATCGATGCCGCCGGCAGCAAACAGCTCCCACACTCCGCTGTAAACATCAGCCACGGCGGTACACATACGATTTTCAGCAGACTAGTCCCATACTGAGAAAACCCTCAACGCATAATGAAAGTTCACGAAATCAGGCCCGATTACTTGTGTTGCAGAGCACATTCTTTCCGGATCGCCTTCCTGCCCCGACCTTGGCTTCAGGTGTACGAGCGCATGGAACGCCCTGACATCACTTGATTCCCCACTCGCTCCAAGCGGCAACGGATCATCAACTCGGTCGCTGACGCTCCCAGCCTTCTGCCGTCGTGGAGATCATCTGAACCCGAGGAGGTCTGATGGTCATTCAGGGAAAAACCACCCTGCTGGCCGGGTGATCCAATGCCTCGGCATGGGCCACCTTCGATCAACAAGGGGGGAACCACAGCCGCAAACGGATCGGCCGCGCCGCGATCGCCCCAGAACGTGTTCCAGTGGCTGACCGGCCGGTCAACCTCGGCGCCCAGCATCGACGTGGGCGCCAGTGATGGGCCTTCAGCGCAGGCAGGCCATGGGATGGCGCGGCGCCACCCCCAGGGCCTTGGCCACCCCCGGGTGGCACACGGCCCCATCCACGGTGTTCAGGCCGCTCAGCAGCTCGGGCCGGTCGGTGACCGCCTCCAGCAGGCCCCGTCCGGCCATCACCAGGATGTAGGGCAGGGTGACGCTCACCAGCGCCTCGGTGGAGGTGAAGGGCACGGCGCCGGGCATGTTGCCCACGGCGTAGTGCTGCACCCCATGGATGGTCACCACCGGATCGGTGTGGGTGGTCTCGCGGCTGGTGGCGATGCAGCCGCCCTGGTCGATGGCCACATCCACGATCACGGAGCCGGGCCGCATCCGCTGCACCAGCTCCTCACTCACCAGGGTGGGGGCCCGGCCGCCGGGCAGGAGCACGGCGCCGATCAGCAGGTCGGTCCCCGGCACCAGCCGCTCGATCAGGCTGCGGCTGCTCACCAGGCTGGTCATGCGGCCACGACGGTCGGATTCCAGGCCCCGCAGGCGGTGGGGGGAGCGATCCAGCAGGAACACCTCCGCATCCATGGCCGCGGCGATGCGGGCCGCGTTCCAGCCCACGGTGCCGGCCCCCAGCACCACCACCCGCGCCGGCCGCACGCCGGTGCAGCCCCCCATCAGCACGCCCCGCCCGCCGTGGGGCTTCTCCAGCAGGTGGGCCCCCACCTGGGCCGCCAGCCGGCCGGCCACCTCACTCATCGGGGCCAGCAGCGGCAGGCTGCCGTCCTCGAGCTGCACGGTCTCGTAGGCCACCGCCGTGGTGCCCGCCTCCAGCAGGGCCTTGCCCACCTCGGGGTAGGCCGCCAGATGCAGGTAGGTGAACAGCACCAGGTCGCTGCGCAGGAAGGCGAACTCCTGCGGCTGCGGTTCCTTGACCTTCACCACCAGGTGGGCGGCCCAGGCCTCCTCGCAGCTGACGATGCGGGCCCCGGAGGCGCGGTAATCGTCGTCGCTGATGCCGGCCCCCAGGCCCGCCCCCTCCTGGACGCGCACCTCCATGCCCTGGGACACCAGCTCATGGACGCCGTCGGGGGTGAGGGCCACCCGCTGTTCGTCGCGTTTGATCTCGGTGGGCACGCCGATGCTCGCCATCGGGGAGGCCAGGGGTGCCGGGCCGGGAGCTGGCATGGGGCAGGAAGGGTTGCCGCCCGGAGGCGATCGTGGCCAAACCCTAGGCCGAGGCGATAGGCATCCGCCAGCCGGTGCCGAAGGCCCGGTCGCTCACCTTGAGCACCGGAGCCGCCTGGCGCCGCTTGAACTCGGCCCGCCGCAGCAGGCCGGCCACCCGGGCCACCAGCGCCGGATCGGCCCCCTCGGCCACCAGTTCCTCCGGGGTGCGCAGTTCCTCGATCGAGGCCTTCAGCAGGGGGTCGAGCACGCTGTAGTCGGGCAGGGAATCGCTGTCGCGCTGGTCGGGGCGCAGCTCGGCGCTGGGGGGCTTGGTGCGGATCGCCGCGCCGACCAGCTCCCCATCCGACGGCAGGCCGAGGGCCGCGCGGCAGGGACCGGAGGCTTCGCCATCCAGCCACTCACAGAGGCCGAAGACGGTGGTCTTGTACAGATCGCCGATCACCGACAGTCCGCCGTTCATGTCGCCGTAGAGGGTGCAGTAGCCCACCGCCAGCTCCGACTTGTTGCCGGTGGAGAGCAGCAGGCCCCCCTTCTGGTTGGCCACCGCCATCAGCAGCGTGCCGCGGATGCGGGACTGGAGGTTCTCCTCGGTGACCCCGGCCGGGGGGGCCCCCAGGGCGGGGGGAAGGGCGGCGGCGAAGGCCTCCATCAGCGGCGCGATCGGCAGGGTGGCGGTGGCCAGCCCGAGCCGCCGGGCCAGGCCGTCGGCATCGTCGAGGGAACCGGCCGAGCTGAAGGGGGAGGGCATGCGCAGCACCTCCACCTGGTCGGGACCGAGGGCCGCGGCGGCGATCACCGCCACCAGGGCCGAATCGATGCCGCCGCTCAGCCCCAGCAGGGCCCGCTGGAACCCGCATTTGGCCGCGTAGTCCCGCACCCCCAGCACCAGCACCCGCATCAGCTGCTCCCAGGGGTCCGGCGGCGCCGCGGCCGGGGCGGGGGCCGCCGGCCAGAGGGCCAGGTCCTCGGCGGCGCAGGCCAGGCGCAGCAGGGGCCGTCCGGTCCGGTCCACCACGAAGCTGGCGCCGTCGAAGACCAGCTCATCGTTGCCGCCCACCTGGTTGAGGTAGACCACCGGCACCCCCAGCCGGGCCGCCGCCCGGGCCGCCAGCCCCTGGCGCACCTCCCCCTTGCCGCGGCCGAAGGGGGAGGCCGAAAGGTTGAGCAGCAGGTCGATCCGCTGCGGCGCCAGATCGGCGATCGGATCCACCGCATCCGGCCAGCGGCTGCGCAGGTTCTCCTCCACCCAGAGGTCCTCGCAGATGGTCAGCCCCAGGCGCCAGGGGCGGCCACCCGCCTCCAGCTCCAGCACCGCCGGGGCGTCGCCGGGCAGGAAGTAGCGGCGTTCGTCGAAGACGTCGTAGCTGGGCAGCAGGCGCTTGCGGCAGACGATCCGCCAGCCGCCCCGCTCCACCAGGGCCAGGGCGTTGTACAGGCCAGGCTGGCCCCGGCCGGCCACCGGCTCGGCCACCCCCACCAGCAGGGCCAGTCCCTCTGGGCAGGCCGCCGCCAGGGTCGTCAGGACCCCCTCCTGGCGCTGGATCAGGGCGGGCCGCAGCAGCAGGTCCCGGGGCGGATAGCCCCACAGCGACAGCTCGGGGGTGAGCAGCAGGTCGGCGTCGCCGTCGCGGGCCCGCTTGGCGGCCGCCAGGATCCGCCGGCCGTTGCCCTCCAGGTCGCCCACCACGGGATTGAGCTGGGCCAGGGCGAGGCGCATCAGGGCTCGGAGAGGCCGTAGAGATTGTGCTGCAGCAGCACCGGCCAGAGTTCGGACGGTACCTGGGCCGGATCGGGCTGGGCCCGGATCCGGGAACTGGCGCTGGGGGGGATCGCCAGGGGCAGCAGGTCGACCGTCGCCCCCAGCCCCCGCAGCCGCTCCAGATCCGCCGCCTGCAGCGGCCAGCCCTCGCGCCGGGCGATGCCGAGCCGGCAGCTCCGCAGCAGCTCCTCGGCCCGCCGCCAGCGGTGGATCTGGCCGGCGAGGTCGCTGCCCACCACGAAGACCAGCTCCCTCTCGGGCCAGCGGGCCCGGGCCCGCTCCAGGGTCTCCACCGCCCAGGGGCTGCTGAGCTCCTGCTCCAGGCTGAGCCGCGGGTCGTCGATGGCGGCCACCAGGGCGGCCAGCAGGGCCCTGCGCACCTCCAGGGGGGCGCCGTGCTGCTTGAGCGGGTTGTCGCTGGCCCAGGTGAGCACCGCAGGGAACAGGCCCAGCAGCCCCTCCAGCAGGGCCCGGTGGCCGCGGGTGGGGGGATCGGCGCTGGTGCCGAACAGGGCGAGGCGGGTCAACGGGGTGTCCGTGCCGGCGGTCGTCACGGCTGCAGGCCGCCGCCGGCGCTGCCCTGGCCCCCCTGCTGCTGCCATTCGCTCAGCCAGCGCCGGGTTTCCGGGTCCTGCCGCACCAGCCGGCGCAGCAGGGCCCCGGGCTGGCCCGCGGCGGTGGCGGCGCGCAGCAGCTCGGCGGCGGCCAGCCGGCCCGTGCGCCGGGTGGTGTGCACCGCCAGGGCCGCCTGGGCCAGGGCCACCGGCGCCGCCGGCGCCAGGCTCAGCCCGCCGCTCAGGGGCGCCGCCAGCAGCAGCAGCTGGCGCAGGCCGCCCAGCAGCAGCTGCAGACCCAGCTGGGCGCCCCCCAGCAGGGCGTTGTGGCCGCCCAGACGGGCCAGCAGGGAGCGGGCGCCGCTGCGGGTCATGGGCAGGCCGTAGAGCTGGCAGAGCTGCACCACCAGGGCGCTGTCGCAGGCCAGGCCGCCGGCCAGGTCAAGCAGCATCAGGGGGTTGGCCGCCACCCCCGTGGCCTTGAGGGCCGCGAAGCGACCGATCAGGCCCTGGGCCTGGCGGCGGCCGTGGCGCAGCCGGCAGCGGTGCAGGGCCTGGCTGAAGCGGTCGGCGGCCCGCAGGGCGTTGAGGGCCAGCAGCAGCTCCCCGTGGCGCTCCAGCAGGCCGGTGAGCTCGCGGCGCAGGGGCTCCACCCGGGGCGGGGCCGCCTCGCTGCGCACCCGGCCGTCGGGGCGCAGGCGGGCCTCCCGGGGGGCGGCCGCCACGGGCAGGGGCCGCAGCTGGCGGGCCCCCGGCGGCAGGCGCCGGCCGATGCTGGCGATCAGGGCGTCCCGCTCGGCCTCCGGCCAGCAGTCGCTGCGGTTGAGCACCAGCAGCAGGGGCTTGCCGGAGGCCAGCAGGTCGTCGAGGGCCTGGGCGTCCATCACCGTCAGGTCGCTGTCGATCACCAGCAGCACCAGGTCGGCACCCACCGCCACCCGGGCCGCCAGGCGGGAACGGGCGGCGGCGGCGATCTCGTCGATGCCGGGGGTGTCCACCAGGTCGACCCCCTCCAGGCCGGCCACGGGCTGGCCCCAGGCCCGCTGCTGCTGGCGGCGGGTGCAGCCGTGGGCCACGTCGGTGGCGAAGTGGTCCTCGCCGAGCAGGGCATTGAGCAGGCTCGACTTGCCCACCCCCACCCGGCCGAACACCGCCACCCGCGGCCGGCGGCGGCGCAGGCGCTCCAGCTGGCGGTCGAGGCTGGCCAGCTCCGGGGCCAGGGCCGCCTGCTCCCGGCCGCTGAGCACCAGCTCCGCACGCCAGCGGGCCAGCAGCTGGCGGCAGCGCTCGGCGGTGGGGGGGGCGGCGAGCGCCGCTGCCGGGGCCGAGGTCGTCACGGGGCGGTCTCCGCGGCGGAGGCGGGCCGGCGCCACCAGCCCGCCAGTACGGCCAGCACGGCCTCGGGCCCGATCACCCCCACGAAGCCGCCGAATTCATCGACCACCACCCGCACCCCGGAGCCGTTGCGGCGGAAGCTGGTGAGCAGCCGGTCGGCCCGGATCATCTCCGGCACGAACTCCACCGGTTCGCAGAGGTCGGCGGCCTGGCTGGCCCCCCGACCCTCCACCAGGGCGGTGAGCAGCTGCTCACGGCTGGCCACCCCCAGCACCTCGTCCACCTCCTCCCCCAGCACCACCCACCAGGCGGTGGTGTGGCGCAGCAGGGTGGAGCGCTGCTCGTCGAGGCTCATGTGGCCCGCCAGGGTGGGGGCCGACACCCGGGGCAGCATCAGATCCCGGGCGGTGAGGTCGTTGAGCTGGAACACCTTGGCGATCATGGCGGCCTCGTCAGCCTCGATCTGGCCCTTCTGGGAACCCAGCCGCGCCAGCAGCCGGATCTCCTCCTCGTCGGTGCTGATCTCGTTCTCGGCCGTGATCGCCGGCAGGATCCGCTCCAGCAGCAGCACCAGAGGCAGCATCACCTTGGTGAACAGCCCAAGCGCGGGGGCGACCGCCAGGGACACGGGCAGGGCCAGCTTGCTGCCGATCGCCTTGGGCAGGATCTCCCCCAGCAGGATCACCAGCACGGTGAGGGCCACGGAGAACAGGGGCAGGGCCGGGCCGCTGATGCCATAGCGGCCAAAGACGACGCTGGCGAAGCCTCCCACCATCAGGCTGCCGAAGATGTTGAACATGTTGTTGGCGATCACCAGCACCGCCAGGGTGCGGCCGAGTCGCTGACGCAGGGCCTCCAGCCGCCGGGCGCCCGCCACCGGCCTGGGGCGGCTCGCCAGTTCATGCACCTTCACCGGATTGACGGTGAGCAGGGCTGCCTCCACCCCCGAACACAGAAAGGACCCCATCAGCATCCCGACCACCGCCAGCACCAGGAGCAGGAGATCGTTCATCCGCGGCTGATCGAAACAGACAGGATCGGCACGTGCAGGTTCGGGGGGATCACGTGTATTTAATCGGCTGTGCCATCTTCTCGCTGTCCACCCCTTCGCTTCGATGCCCCACACCGCCCCGATCGACCCCGCCCTGCTGGCCCGCCGTCGCCAGCGGTTTCTGCAGCAGCTGGGCGGTGCGGCCGCGGTGATCCCTGGGGCGGCGCTGGTGACCCACCACGCCGACGTGGAGCACAGCTTCCGCCAGAACAGCGATTTCTGGTACCTCACCGGCTTCGACGAGCCCGGTGCCGTGGCCCTGTTCCTGCCCCACCGGCCCGAGACCCCCTTCGTGCTGTTCGTCGAGGCGAAGGATCCGGGGGCCGAGGTGTGGAACGGCTTCCGCTGGGGCTGTGACGGGGCCGTCAGCCACTTCGGGGCCGATGTGGCCCATCCCCGCGGCGAGCTGGCCGAGCGGCTGGCGGACTATCTCGACGGTGCCGAGGGGATCGCCTTCCGGGTGGGGCGCCACCCCCAGGTGGAGCCCCTGGTGCTGGCCGCCTGGGGACGCCAGCTGGACCGGGCCCCCCGCAGCGGCAAGGCCGCCCTGGGGCTGGTGGCCCCCTGCCCGCTGCTGCACGAGCTGCGGCTGCGCAAGGAACCCGAGGAACTGGCCCGCCTGCGGGAGGCCGCCCGCATCTCCGCCGAGGCCCATGAACTGGCCAGGCGGGTGGCGCGGCCCGGCCTCAGCGAACGGCAGGTGCAGGCCGTGATCGAGCAGCACTTTCTGGAGCAGGGAGCCCGCGGACCGGCCTATGGATCCATCGTGGCCGGGGGCGACAACGCCTGCGTCCTCCACTACACCGCCAACGACGACCGGCTGCGGGACGGCGACCTGCTGCTGATCGATGCCGGCTGCAGCCTCAGCGATTACTACAACGGCGACATCACCCGCACCTTCCCCGTCAACGGGCGCTTCAGCGGCGAGCAGCGGGCCCTCTACGAGCTGGTGCTGGCCGCCCAGGAGGCGGCGGTGGCGGCGGTGGCCCCGGGCCAGACCGCCGAGGGCGTCCACGACACCGCCGTGCGGGTGCTGGTGGAGGGGCTGGTGGAGCTGGGTCTGCTGAACGGCGCGGTGGACGGGCTGATCGAGCAGGGGGCCTACCGCCATCTCTACATGCACCGCACCGGCCACTGGCTGGGCCTCGACGTCCACGACGTGGGCGCCTACCGGCTGGGCGAGCACCACGTGGCCCTCGAGCCGGGCATGGTGCTCACGGTGGAGCCCGGCCTCTACGTCAGCGACCGGCTGGCGGTGCCGGAGGGCCAGCCCGCCATCGAGGAGCGCTGGAAGGGCATCGGCATCCGCATCGAGGACGACGTGGCGGTGACCGACCACGGCCACGAGGTGCTCACGGCCGCCGCCCTCAAGGCGCCGGCGGCGATGGAGCGCTGAACAGCTCCAGCACCTGGCGGGTGGCCGCCAGGATCCGGTCGGCTCCGGCCTGGCGCAGCTGGTCCTCATAGCGCCGGCGCTCGGCCTCCCGGCCGGCCTGCTGCAGGTGGGGCGGCGCCACGGCCAGGGCCTCGAAACGCTGGCCGGGCAGCTCGGAGCGGGCCCGGCGCACGGTCTCCACGTCGGCCACGGTGTCGCCCAGGTAGGCCACGGGCGGGGCCCCGGCCCCCAGGGGCACACCGGCCAGGGTGGCCGCCAGGGCCAGCAGGCCGGTGGGGTCGGGCTTGTCGGGGGCCTGGCCCATGGCGACCAGGGGCGGCGCCACCAGCTGCAGCCGCTGCTCCAGCACGAAGCGGGCGGAGGGGGGCTCGGCGCCGCTGACGAAACCCCAGGCAATGCCCTGGGCACTCAGGGCAGCGAAGAACGGGGTGTCCACCAGCAGGGGTTCGCTGCCGATGAATCCGCGCCAGAGGGCGGGGTCCCCCTCCGGATCGCCGCCGAAGTAGTGGTCGCTGAACACCGCCACCAGCTCCTCCCAGCCGGGCAGGGGGTCGGTGCCGTGACGGCGCAGCAGCTCCATCGAGGCGTGCCAGTCGTTGTTCCAGCGGCCCTCCCCCTTGAGGGCGTCGATCACGGCGCTCTCCGGCGCCCAGCCGCTGAAATGGCGCACGGTCTCGACGATGGCTCGCCGGTAACTGCCCGCCACATCCCTGATCACGCCGTCGATGTCGAAGAGGAGGACGGCGCGGGGAACGGCGGAGGCGGCCAGTGGGGTTGCTGCGAATCGGCTGGTAGGTTAGGCAATTGCCGTTTCTCCTTGAGCGCCGAAACCGTGACTGCCCCTGAGAGTGCCGAGGCCGCTGCCCTGAGCGCCATCCCGGCGGCCATCGCAGCCGACACGACCGAAGGGCGTCCGGTGCTGCGCGGCGGCAGTGCCGCCCTGGCCACCGCCACCATCGACGAGGACGGGGTGCCTTCGGGCTACACCCCCAAGGCCGACGAGGGCCGCTTCCTGGTGAAGATCCTCTGGCTGCCCGACAACGTCGCCCTGGCGGTGGATCAGATCGTCGGCGGCGGGCCCAGCCCCCTCACCGCCTACTTCTTCTGGCCCCGGGAAGACGCCTGGGAAACCCTCAAGGGCGAGCTGGAGGCCAAGAGCTGGATCACCGACAACGAGCGGGTCGAGATCCTCAACAAGGCCACCGAGGTGATCAACTACTGGCAGGAGGAAGGGCGCGGCAAATCCCTCGAGGAAGCCAAGCTCAAGTTCCCCGACGTCACCTTCTGCGGGACCGCCTGATCCCGGGCCTCAGGTTCCGGCCGCGTCACGTTCGAAGCCCTCGGCAGCCGCGGCCGTGTCCGGGCTGCCGAAGAGGCCAGCGGCGATCGCCGGGCTGATCGTGTGGTGGGCCAGACCGGCGGCGGCCAGCCGGGCCAGATCCTGCGGCTGGCGCAGGCTGGCCACCAGCAGCCGCGTGCCGGATCCCACCCCCTCCAGGGCCCGCTGCATGGCGATCAGCTCGCCGTGGCCATCCCGGCCCAGATCACTGATGCGCCCCAGGTAGGCGGCGATGCCGTCGGCCCCGAGGGCGGCGGCCACCAGCACCTGGGCCACCTCGTAGCAGGCCGTGAAGGTGACCGGCACGCCTTCGGCGATCAGCTCCCGCGCCACTGCCGCCCCCTGGCGGGTGATCGGCACCTTCACGAACACCCGCTGGCGATCGAGGGCGGCCAGGGCCCGGCCGTTGGCCAGCTGCTGCGAACCATCGCCGCCCCAGGTCTGCAGATGGATCTCCCGGCACCCCAGGGCCGCGGCGCGCTCGCCCAGCCGCGCCAGGTGGTCGAGGTTGCAGGGCTGGCCGGCCCGACGCAACAGGGTCGGGTTGGTGGTGATGCCCTGGAACAGGCCGCTGGGCAGCCAGCGCTCCCACTCCAGGGGATCGGCGCAGTCGAGCAGCAGACGCAGGGCCATGGGATTCAGGGGGAGGGGGCGGCTGGGGTGAAGCCCCACTGGCGGTCGAGGGCCTCCAGCAGGGCGGGGCAGGCCCCCAGCGCCCGCAGGGGGCGGTGGGGTCTGGCGGCAGCGGGTTGGGCGGCAGCAGGTTGGGCCGCCGGGAGTTTCACGTCGCGGTGAACCTCCGCCGGCAGATCGGCGGCGACCAGGGCGGCGAGGGGATCGGCGGCGGCGGCGGCCTTCAGCGGGGCGGGATCCTGCCGGCCCTGGCGCAGGGCGACAAACAGCTCCCGGCGGCGGCGCAGCGCCAGGGGAATGGCGGCCGGCTGGCCGCAGAGCCGCTCCACCTCCAGGCGGGCGGCCCGCAGCCCCGGGGAGCTCGGTGTCGGCGGCAGGGCTGCCGGGCTGCGGGGCCAGTTCCAGGCCAGCCAACTCCCCCCGGCGCCGGCCAGGGCCAGGCCGATGGCCACCGCCCGGCCGATCGCCGGGCGTCGCTGCCGGGGAAGGGGCGCCTGGGAGGGCTCTGTCGTCGATGGCGTCGGCGGGCAGGACGCCGCCGGGGGAGCTGGCGGAGCGTCTGCGACAGGCGGTGGCGAGGGCGGGAGTGGTGGCGCCCCGCCGCCTGGGCTCCAGACACGACCAACCGCCACGGTCACGTCGTCGCCGCTGCCCTCGCGGCTGATCCGGTCCAGCGCCGCCGACAGGGTCCCGGCCGCCTCGGGATCCGCCTCGCCGTCGCCGCGGGCCAGCCAGGCCGCCAGGGTGAGGAAGTCGCCGTCGGTGGCACAGGACTTGCGGATGCCATCGGTGCAGAGCACCAGGGCGAAGTCGGCGGCCCCGCCATCGAGCCGATGCAGGCCCGCCCGGCGGGCGAACAGGGAGGCCGCCCGGGGCTGGCAGAGGCTGCAGGTGGCCTCCCCGAGGGCGGTGGGCTCGTTCTCCTCCTCCAGCAGCCGGGCCTGACCGTCCGCCTCCACCCGCACCAGATCCCAGTCGCCCAGTCCGGTGTGGCCCCACCAGCTGGGGGTCATCACCACCAGGCCCAGGGTGCTGCCGTAGAGCAGGGCCTCGAAGCCGCCCTCCCCCGGATCGCTCGCCCAGTGGGCCGCCACCGCCTCCAGCCAACCCCGCTGGATCGCCTCGGGCAGGTCCCGCTCCAGCCAGCGGCACCAGCCCTCCTCCCCCGTGTCCAGGGGCCTGGCGGCCAGGGCGCCCTGCACCGCGGCCAGGGCCGTTTCGCAGGCCAGGCGACTGCCCACCTCGCTGCGCCGGTAGCGACTGCCGCCATGGCCATCGGCCACCGCCATCAGCATCACCGGCTGGCCCTCGAGGCCCCGCAGCTCACGGCAGAGCACGGCGTCCTGGCAGGGGCGGCCGGCGCGGCGGTGGGCGGCCCCGGTCCGGCTGGCACCGATCGGCGCCACCCAGCGGTTCACCACACCACGGGGCCGACGTCGTCGGTGGGGTCGAGCACGGTGGGGGGCAGATCGGGCAGGGGGATGTTGCCCGCCGCGGGCTCCAGGGGCGTCTCGCTCACCCGGCTGGCCGGCATCGAGGCGGCCCCCACCACCGCCGTGGAGGCCCACTGGATGTACTGGGCCAGGGAGGTGGCGTTGCTCGCCTGCAGCGGACGGCGGGGGGATCGGCCCGCCGTCGCCGGCTCGCTGCCGATGAACCGCTGCAGCACCTCCAGATCGGCGTCATGGCCGAGGGCGATGGCCAGCCGCACCGCCTTCTGGGCCCAGGGCACCCGCCGCAGGGCTTCGAGGCCGCCGGCGAAGTCATCGGTGGGCTGGCCATCGGAGATCAGCACCAGCACCGGCGGCAGGGCACGCACCTCCATCGGCGGGCTCTGGAGCGCCGCCGCCACCAGCTGCAGGGCGGCCCCCATCGCCGTGATGCCCCCGGCCTGGAGATCGCGCCACTCCAGCTGGTCGACCGGCGTGGGGGTTTCGATGTGCCAGGCGGCACGGTCGGCGAAGCTCACGGCCCGCACCAGCACCCGGGCCTCCGGGTTGTCCCGGGCGACCGCCGCCATGCCCGGCAACGACTGGCGGATGGCCTGGTTGAGGGCCTGCATCTTGCCCGAGGCGGCCATGGAGCCGGAGCAGTCGCAGAGATAGAGGAAATGGAGCGGCCGGTTGGCCAGCTTGACGTCGGGAAACGGCATCGCTCAGGCGGCGGGGGCTGGCGGGATGGGGCGCTGCACGGCGATCGGACCCTCCGGGGTGAGGATCCGGGTGAGTGCCGCGAGGCTACAGCTCTCGCCAGGCCCCACCGGCCAGCTGCGGCCATCGGCGGCTTCGGCGCTCCAGGCGGCGGCCGAGAGATTGCACAGGCCCAGCCGACGGGGCTCCTGGGGATGGGCCACCACCCGGGCGAGCGGCCGGCGCAGGTCCTCCCCGACCAGGGCATCGAAGTGGTGGGGGTGCAGCTCGTTGTCCGGGGCGGCCAGCACCGCGCCCCGGGGCAGGGCCAGGGTGATCGGCTCGGGAAGGGGGCTGCCGCAGCTCCAGCACAGCGCCGCTGCGCCGGCGGCCTGGAAGTTCTCCTGGCCGCAGGCGGGGCAGAGGGAGCGTTGATCGAGGGTGCGGGCCAGCTCCTGCTTCCACTGGCCGGTGAGGGCGCGGCGCGAGGGCTGCTTCATGCCGCGGCAGAAGGTCTGCTCGAACAGGGCCTGGAGGGGACGGGGGTAGATGGGCCAGGTGATCAGGGCGGCCGCATGCTCAATCGGGTCGGGCCGGTTGCGGGCGTCGACGGGGTCGAAGATGAACACCGGGTCCTCGCCGCAGAGGCGCCGGCGGGCCGGCTCATCGAGGCAGCGGATCGCCAGCTCCATCTGCCCCTTGAGGGGGTCGTGGCGGGTGAGCAGCCGGAACAGCAGCACCGCCAGCGAGAAGAGGTCGCTGTCGGCCCCGGGGCGGGCCTGCCCCAGCAGGACTTCGGGGGCCATGAAGCCCGGGGTGCCCAGCACGGCGCCCGGCTCGGCCCCGTCCACCGCGACGTTGTCGTTGTCGCAGATGAGGATGCCGCCGCTGCCGGGCTCCAGGAAGAGGTTGCCCAGGGAGACGTCCTTGTAGCAGAGGCCCGCCAGGTGCAGGGCGTGGAAGGCGTCAGCCAGGCCGAAGCAGGCCCGCAGCACCTGGCGCAGGCCGATCGCCAGCCGGCCGGCGGCATGCTCGCAGGCCCCCACGTAGGCGGCGGGCCGCAGGGGCATCAGGTAGCCGAAGCTCTCCTCGCGGATGCGGATCAGGGGCCGGCTGGCGGGGCTGGCCCGCAGCAGGGCGATCGGCCAGAGGAAGGCGTCGTTCGGCGCGGTCGAGCGGATGCTGGCCGCCAGGCGCCGCTCCAGGCCGCCGTCACGGGCGATGCAGGCCGGCAGATACCACTTCAGCGCCAGCCGCTCCCCCTCCAGCTCCACCTCGTACACCTGGCCCTGGGTGCCGCCCCCGAGGCCGCGGACGATCCGCAGCGGCGCGGCCAGCCCCTCGAAGCCGAGGCTGGCGCCCTCCGGCAGAATCCAGTTCATGGCCGCCTCCCGGCCGGGGCCGCCGCCGCCATCGCCCGGCGGATGCCGTTGCGGTGGGCCAGGGCCGTCGCCAGGCTGTCGAAGCGGTGCCGGTAGGCCAGGCCGTCCTGGAGCGTCACCTCCAGCAGATGCTCCCAGCGGGAGCCCAGCACGATCCAGCCCGCCAGTGCCCCCGCCTGCAGCAGCCAGAACAGCCAGGGAAAGGGGAGCAGCAGCAGGCCGCCCAGGCAGAGCAGCAGCCACCAGCTGAAGGCCTGGGGATGGCGCCGGCGGCTGCGCACGTAGGCCGAGCGGATCCGATCAAGGGGCAGGGAACGGCCGGCGAAATCCAGCTGGCCGGCCACCGCCGTCGGCACCGGCGGCGGCGCCGGTCGGCCGCGGGTGCCGGTGGCGGGGGGGGCCGCCGGTGGGGCGCTGGGGGAGCCGGCGCGGAACTGGAGCACCGGTCCGTTCAGGCCCAGGCGGATCTCGTCGCCGTCGGAGAGGGGGCGGCAGTCCTTGAGCCGGGCCCCCTCGAGATAGGTGCCGTTGGCACTGCCCAGGTCGCAGAGCAGCCACTGGCCCGGCCGGGTGCGCGACACCCGCACCAGGGCATGGTGGCGGGAGACGCCCCGGGCCTCGGCCAGGCAGAGACCGGTGGCCGGATCCCGACCGATGGAGAGGGGCGTGCGGGGATCCAGCGGCACACTCCGGCCGGGATCGTCACGCAGCACCAGGCGGGGCAGGGCGCTCATCAGGGGTCGTCCAGCGCACCGCCACGGCGGCCGAGCCGGCGATCGGCCAGGAACCGGCCCCACCAGCCCACCGGTTCCCCCTCCCGCCAGGGGACGACCCGCCCGGGGAACAGCAGCGCCCAGCTGGCCAGCAGCAGGGCCACCAGCAGCAGGAGCAGCAGCACCCAACCCGGTATGGCCCCCACCCAGGTGGCGGCGAAGCTGGCCCGCACCGCATAGACCCCGATGGTCAGGGCGGTCCAGATGCGGAAGAGTGCCCATGGATCCCGGCGTTGCTCCACCTGGACGGCCGCTCCGATCGCTGCGGGTAGCGTATGGGAGCAAGGCGGACGGGCCGGGGATGGTGGGGACGACGGAGCAGGCGTCGCCTGGCGGCAGCACCGCATCCAACGCCGCATCCAACGCCGCATCCAACACCGCGCCCAGCACCGCACCAGCCACCGACTCCCCCGCCGCCCCGGCCCCGGCCGCCGGCTGGGCCGCCCTCTGGCGGGCCCTGAGCGCCCGCTCCCCGGGCGGCCGCCGCCGTGACCTGACGGCGGCCCTGGGGGGGCTGAGGCACCACGGCGCCTGGCTGGAACTCTGGATCGGGGGGCAGTGCCGCCGGCGGCTGGCGCTGGAGGGGGGGCGCTACCGCATCGGCCGGGATCCCCTGTGCGAGCTGCAGGCCGACGCCACGGGCGTCAGCCGGGTGCACGCGATCGTGGAGCAGGAGCGGCCCGGTGATCGGGACTACGTGGGCGAGGACTTCGGCTCCGCCAACGGCCTGTTCCACCGCGATCGCCGCATCCGCGCCATCCGCCTGCGGGACGGGGACCGGCTCCAGCTCGGCTCCCCGCTCAAGGGGGAGGCGCCCACCCTGGTGTACCGCCATCCCCGCAGCCCCCTGGGGCAGCTGGTGCACTGGGGTGCCATCGGCGCCCTGGTGGGCTCGGGCGTTGCCCTGGGGGGGCTGCTGCTGGCCACCACCGTCGCCGGCGGCTCCTCGATCCGCTCGGTGAGCGGGCCGGTGAAGGTGTTCTCCACCGACGGCCGCCAGATCGATGCGGCCGAGGGCTCCTCCACCGCCCTGCCCACCCTGGCCGACTACCCGCTGCACCTGCGCCAGGCCCTGATCGCCTCGGAGGATTCACGCTTCGGCTGGAACAGCGGCATCGACCTGTTCGGCACCCTGCGCTCCCTGGTGCGGGGCACCGGCGGCGGCAGCGGCCTCACCCAGCAGGTGGCCCGCATGGTCTACCCAGCGGTGGGCACGGATGTGTCGGTGGCCCGCAAGCTGCGGGAGCTGTGGGTGGCCTGGCAGCTGGAGGCGGGCTTCAGCAAGAACCGCATCCTCAAGATGTACCTCGACCGGGCCTACCTGGGCCTGGGGGCGGAGGGCTTCGAGCAGGCGGCCCAGCTCTACTTCCGCAAATCGGCCAGCGCCCTGGACGTGGCCGAGTCGGCGTTCCTGGTCGGCCTGCTGCCCAGCCCCAACAGCTACAGCCCCTGCAACCGGGAGAACCCGACCTGGGGCCGGGAGCGCCGCGACCTGGTGCTGGGACGGATGCACGCCGAGGGCTTCCTCTCCGACCAGGCGCTGATCGACGCCCGCCGCCGGCCGCTGAACATCGACCCCTCCGCCTGCCGTGAATCCACCTACTCCAGCTACCCCTTCTTCAGCGACTACGTGATCGGTGAGCTGGAGGGACGGCGCTTCGCCCTCGACCTCAGCAGTGCGGAGGCCCGGGGGAACTACGCGGTGATCAGCAGCATCGATCCGCGCCTGCAGGCCATCGCCCAGAAGCAGCTGAAGGCGTTCCTCGAGGGGCCAGGGGGCCGGGCCGGGCTCACCCAGGGCGCCCTGATCTCGATCGACTACGCCACCGGCGCGATCCTGGCCTACGTCGGCGGCGGCGACTACAGCCGCTCGAGCTTCGATCGGGTGCAGGCCCTGCGTCAGCCCGGATCCACCTTCAAGCTGTTCGCCTTCCTGGCGGCCCTGGAGGCCGGAGCGAAACCCGGTGATGCGGTCTCCTGCGCTCCCCTGGCCTATGTGGCCGGCTGCCGGGGCGGTGGCGGCAGCACCAGCGTGGCGGCGGGCTTCGCCAGCTCCGAGAACGTGGTGGCCCTGCGGCTGGCCCAGCAGGCCGGCCTGAACAAGGTGGTGGCCAAGGCCCGCCGGCTCGGCATCAGCACGCCGATGGAGGAGAGCTTCTCGATGGTGCTGGGCGGCAAGGAGACCTACCTCTACGAGCTGGCCCGGGCCTATGCCGTGGTGGCCAACGGCGGCCGCTCGGTGCCCCTGCACGGCGTGACGCGCATCTACGACCTGGGCATCTGCGGCTCGGTGCGCTCCCTGGCCACCTGTCCGCCCGCCGGCGTCACCACCCCGATCGGCGAGCAGCCCCAGCAGCTGATCGAACCGGCGGTGGCCGCCGAGATGGATGCGTTGCTGCGGGGGGTGGTGAGCGGCGGCACCGGCCGCGCCGCCGGGGTGGTGGCCGATGCCCGCGGCAAGACCGGCACCACCGACAACGGCGTCGATGTGCTGTTCGTGGGCTACTCCCCCTCCAGCCGCATCCTCACCGGCATCTGGATGGGCAACGATGACAACCGCCCCGCCGAGGCCGCCTCCGGTGCCCTGGTGGCCCAGCTCTGGGGGCAGTACATGCGGGCCCTGGCGGGCTGAGGGGGCACGGACCCAACGCTCAGCCCAGCCAGCCCAGGCCCTTGCCCAGTTCCTGGGCGCGGGTCACCAGGGCCCAGGCGATGCCGGCCAGGGTGCCCCAGCACCAGGGGCTGCTCAGGAGCCGGGCCAGGGGGGTGCTGGTGTCCTGGGGATCGCGGCGGGGCAGCTGCCAGCCCAGCTGCAACCCCCCGTAGACCACCAGCAGCACCCAGGCCGGGATGGCCACCGCACCCACCACGAAGGGATGGGCCTTCCAGTGCAACAGGCTGAGGGTGCAGGCCAGGCCGATCAGGCCGGCGATGGGCCCGCAGGCGCCGTCCCACTGCCGCAACACCCGGGCCCGGCGGGCCACCAGCACCGCCGGCGCCGTGGTGGCCAGGGCGACGAGGGCGTAGCGCAGCAGCAGGGAGGAGAGCGGCAGCGGCGAGGCGCCCAGCACGATCACCAGGATCACCAGGTTGAGCAGGGCCTCGCCGTTGGCGGCATGGATCCAGGGGGCCGTGATCCAGCACCAGGCGCGATGGGGATCACCGCTGGCCTCCAGGCTCAGGGGCCAGCGGCGGCGCAGGGGCTTCAGGGGACCGAGGGCCAGGGCCTGGATCAGGGCCAGGACCACCACCAGCACGAGGCCGCTGCTCCAGCCCCAGGGATCGAAGAACCACCGATCCAGCTCCCCGCCGGCCCAGAACAGCACCGGGGCCGAGGCGGCAGCCAGGGCCAGCCCCGGTCCGAGGGGCCGCAGGGTCTCCAGCCGACCCAGGGGGAGGGACGCGGCGGCAGGGGAGCCGGCCGCTGACCCAGCGGCGCCGGGCCTGGTGGGGGCCACGCCGGAGCAGGCTTCGAGCAGGTCGAGCAGTTCGGCCAGCACAGCCGGGGCATAGATGCCGGCCAGATGGCTGCTGAGGGCGGTGATGGCGCTGCGCGGGGGTCCACCCTGGAGCTGCAGCACGCGCTGCAGCAGGGGCTGCGTGGCCAGGTCCCGGACGGGACCGCGCAGAGTTTCTTCCGCCCCGAGGGCGTCGATCAGGCGGTTGGCGAGGGCCTGCGGGTTGTCCAGGCTGACGGAACCGCTGGTGATCCACTCGCGCAGCTGCAGACCCAGCTCCCGACCCTTGCCCATGGCCGCGGCGTCGCGCTCCGCTGGAGCGCGATCAGGCGCCCTTGCTGGCCTGGAGACGGGCGCGGGCGCGGGCCAGGGCCTGCTGGGCCTTCACCTTTTCGGGGCTGGAGTCGGAGCCTTCCAGGGCCGCCGCGGCCTGCTGGGCCGCTTCAAATTCGGTCTGGGCGGCGGCGGCATTGATGCTGCTGCCCAGCTCGGCACCGTTGACGAGCACGGTGACCTCATTGGCCACCACCTCGGCGAAGCCCCCCATCAGGGCGATCGACTGCCAGCTGGCGCCTTCGCGCACCCGCAGCACGCCGCTGTCGAGGGCGGTGAGCATGGAGACGTGGCCGGTGAGGATGCCGAGCTGGCCGGTGGTGCCGGGCAGGATCACTTCGTCGGCGGTGCCGTCGAAGACGCTCTGATCGGGGGCGAGGACGCGCAGGGTGAGGGTCATGGGGTTTCCCGGATCAGGACTTGGCGTCGGCGAGGATCTTGGCGGCCTTGGCCCTCACCTGGTCGATGTTGCCCACCAGGTAGAAGGCGGCTTCCGGCAGGTCGTCGAGTTCACCGGCGAGGATCATGTTGAAGCCCTTGATGGTGTCCTCGAGCTTCACGTACTCACCGGACTGGCCGGTGAAGATCTCGGCCACGAAGAACGGCTGGGAGAGGAACTTCTCGATCTTGCGGGCCCGGTCCACCGTGCGGCGGTCGTCCTCGGAGAGTTCGTCCAGACCCAGGATCGCGATGATGTCCTGCAGTTCCTTGTAGCGCTGCAGGGTGGACTGCACGGCCCGGGCGGTGCGGTAGTGCTCGTCGCCCACGACGGCGGGCTGGAGCATGGTGCTGGTGGAATCGAGGGGATCCACCGCCGGGTAGATGCCCTTGGAGGCCAGACCGCGGCTCAGCACGGTGGTGGCGTCGAGGTGGGCGAAGGTGGTGGCGGGCGCCGGGTCGGTGAGGTCGTCGGCGGGGACGTACACAGCCTGGATGGAGGTGATCGAACCCTCCAGGGTGGAGGTGATGCGCTCCTGCAGCTCACCCACGTCGGTGCCGAGGGTGGGCTGGTAGCCCACGGCCGAAGGCATGCGGCCCAGCAGGGCGCTCACTTCGGAGCCGGCCTGCACGAAGCGGAAGATGTTGTCGATGAACAGCAGCACGTCCTGCTTGTTCACGTCACGGAAGTGCTCGGCCATGGTGAGCGCCGACAGGCCGACGCGCATGCGGGCGCCGGGGGGCTCGTTCATCTGGCCGTAGCAGAGGGCCACCTTCGACTTGGAGAGGTCGTCGGCGTTGATCACACCCGACTCCTTGAACTCCTCGTAGAGGTCGTTGCCCTCGCGGGTGCGCTCGCCCACGCCGCCGAACACCGAGACGCCGCCGTGCTCCTTGGCGATGTTGTTGATCAGCTCCTGGATCAGCACGGTCTTGCCGACGCCGGCGCCGCCGAACAGGCCGACCTTGCCGCCCTGGCGGTAGGGGGCCAGCAGGTCGATCACCTTGATGCCGGTCTCGAAGACGCGGGGCTTGGTCTCGAGCTCGGTGAGCTTGGGAGCCTGGCGGTGGATCGGGGCCGTCATGGTGCTGCTGACGGGGCCCTGCTCGTCGACGGGCTCACCCAGCACGTTGAAGATGCGGCCCAGGGTGGCCTCACCCACGGGCACGGAGATGGGGGCGCCGGTGTCAAGGGCGCTCATACCGCGCACCAGGCCGTCGGTGCTGCTCATGGCCACGGCGCGGACGCGGTGGTCGCCCAGCAGCTGCTGCACCTCGGCGGTGAGGGCCACCTGCTGGCCGGCCGAATTCTTGCCTTCGATCCGAAGGGCGTTGAAGATCTTGGGCAGCTTGCCCGCAGGGAATTCCACGTCGAGGACGGGGCCGATCACCTGGCGCACGGTGCCTTTGGTACCAGGGACGGCGGGAGCGGCAGCAGCCATAGGAAGGGAGGGAACGTGGTTTGCCCAGCGGGATCCGACCACCCGTCTGAAGCGGCGCAACCTTACCACTGCAGGGGACCTGGCCGCCTGGGGTTCGGTCACCCGCACAGCCCGGGGATGGCGGCGCAGCCCAGGCGCCACCTACGTTGGCAGTCGAAGGGCGCGAGTGCCAACTCGCCCCATCACAGCGACGCGCCGGCCCCGGTCGTCATCCGTCGCTGCCTTCGCGTCCATCCATCGCGTCAATTCATGGCTGCCGTTTCTCTCAGCGTCTCCACGGTCAAACCCCTCGGAGATCGCGTCTTCATCAAGGTGTCCGAATCGGAGGAGAAAACCGCCGGTGGCATCCTCCTGCCCGACACCGCCAAGGAAAAGCCCCAGGTGGGTGAAGTGGTCCAGATCGGTCCCGGCAAGCGCAACGACGACGGCTCGCGCCAGGCCCCCGAAGTGGGCGTGGGCGACAAGGTCCTCTACAGCAAGTACGCCGGCACCGACATCAAGCTCGGCACCGACGAGTACGTCCTCCTGTCCGAGAAGGACATCCTGGCCGTCGTCAACTGAGCCGACGGTTCTTCACCCGTCTGCATCGAACTCAAACCCGTAATCTCTGCCTTCCATGGCCAAACGCATCATCTATAACGAGCAAGCCCGCAGGGCGCTCGAACGGGGCATCGACATCCTTGCCGAAGCCGTTGCCGTCACCCTGGGTCCCAAGGGCCGCAACGTGGTGCTGGAGAAGAAATTCGGCGCTCCCCAGATCATCAACGACGGCGTGACGATCGCCAAGGAGATCGAGCTGGAGGATCACATCGAGAACACCGGTGTGGCCCTGATCCGTCAGGCCGCCAGCAAAACCAACGACGCCGCCGGTGACGGCACCACCACCGCCACCGTCCTGGCCCACGCCATGGTCAAGGCGGGCCTGCGCAACGTGGCCGCCGGCGCCAACGCCATCACCCTCAAGAAGGGCATCGACAAGGCCACCGAGTTCCTCGTCGGCAAGATCGAGGAGCACGCCAAGCCGATCTCCGACTCCAACGCCATCGCCCAGGTGGGCACCATCTCCGCCGGCAACGACGAAGAGGTGGGCCGCATGATCGCGGACGCCATGGACAAGGTGGGCAAGGAGGGTGTCATCTCCCTCGAGGAAGGCAAGTCGATGACCACCGAACTGGAGGTCACCGAAGGCATGCGCTTCGACAAGGGCTACATCTCGCCCTACTTCGCCACCGACACCGAGCGGATGGAAGCGGTGCTCGACGAGCCCTACATCCTGCTCACCGACAAGAAGATCGGCCTCGTCCAGGACCTGGTGCCCGTTCTCGAGCAGATCGCCCGCACCGGCAAGCCCCTGCTGATCATCGCCGAGGACATCGAGAAGGAAGCCCTCGCCACCCTGGTGGTGAACCGTCTGCGCGGCGTCCTGAACGTCGCCGCCGTCAAGGCTCCCGGCTTCGGTGACCGCCGCAAGGCCATGCTCGAGGACATCGCCGTTCTCACCAACGGTCAGCTGATCACCGAGGACGCCGGCCTCAAGCTGGAGAACACCAAGCTGGAGATGCTGGGCACCGCCCGCCGCATCACCATCAACAAGGACACCACCACCATCGTCGCAGAAGGCAACGAGGCGGCGGTCAAGGCCCGCTGCGAGCAGATCCGCAAGCAGATGGACGAAACCGACTCCTCCTACGACAAGGAGAAGCTGCAGGAGCGTCTGGCCAAGCTGAGCGGCGGTGTGGCCGTGGTCAAGGTGGGCGCTGCCACCGAAACCGAGATGAAGGACAAGAAGCTGCGCCTGGAAGATGCCATCAACGCCACCAAGGCGGCCGTTGAAGAAGGCATCGTCCCCGGCGGTGGCACCACCCTGGCCCACCTGGCCCCGGCCCTCGAGGAGTGGGCGGCCGCCCATCTCTCCGGCGAGGAGCTGATCGGCGCCACCATCGTGGCCTCGTCCCTCACCGCCCCGCTCAAGCGGATCGCTGAGAACGCCGGCGTCAACGGCGCCGTCGTCGCCGAGCACGTGCGCAACAAGCCCTTCAACGAGGGCTACAACGCCGCCACCGGCGAGTACGTCGACATGCTGGCCGCCGGCATCGTCGATCCCGCCAAGGTGACCCGCTCCGGCCTGCAGAACGCCGCCTCGATCGCCGGCATGGTGCTCACCACCGAGTGCATCGTGGCCGACATGCCCGAGAAGAAGGAAGCGGCTCCCGCCGGCGGCGGCGGCGGCATGGGCGGCGACTTCGACTACTGATCGCCATTGCGATCAGCGTCGGAGCACCCTTCCTTCGCCTTCAGCACCAAGCGCCCCTGCAGGGGCGCTTTTTTTTGGCTTCGCGTCCAACGCAGTGGGAATGAGCGGGCGGAGTGCCGGGAATCCGCTATGGAACAGCTGCAATCACGGCGCAGATGTGAATCAGCCAGGGCGGCAAGAATTCGCCGCTTCCGCTCCAGCGACCGGCCGGTGAGCGGACACAAGAAAGATGTGACGGCAGCGTGATTCTTCTCCAGCTGCCTACGTTCGATGGGAAGGATCGGACCGGCACCAGCGGCCGGGCCATGGCCATCGTGCTGCAGATGTGATGAACGCCCTCCTGCTCTATCCCCACTTCCCGAAAACCTTCTGGTCATTCGACCGGTTCCTGGAGATGGCCGGCGTGAAGGCCTTCATCCCGCCGTTGGGGATCCTCACGGTGGCCTCCCTGCTGCCGCCGCATTGGCATCTGCGTTTTCACGACAGGAACGTGGCCGAGGAGCCGGAGGCCGACTGGCACTGGTGCGACCTGGTGATCGTCTCGGCGATGATGGTGCAGCGCGAAGACTTTCACCATCTGATCCGCAAGGCGGTGGCGATGGGCAAAAAAGTGGCGGTCGGCGGCCCCTATGCCACTTCCCTGCCGGAGCATGCGCTGCAATCAGGCGCCGACTATCTGATCCTGGATGAGGGCGAGATCACCGTTCCCGCCTTCCTGGCGGCCCTCGAACGGGGTGAAACCAGCGGGGTGTTCCGGGCCACGGAGAAGCCGGACGTCACCCACAGCCCCAGGCCCCGCTTCGACCTGCTGCAACGCGACGCCTACCTGATGATGGCGGTGCAGTTCTCGCGCGGCTGTCCGTTCAACTGCGAGTTCTGCGACATCATCAGCCTGTACGGGCGCAAGCCGCGCACCAAGGAGAACCACCAGATCCTGTCGGAACTTCAGGCCCTCTACGACCTGGGCTGGCGGGGCTCCATCTTCATGGTGGATGACAACTTCATCGGCAACCAGCACAACGTCAAGCGTCTGCTGAACGATCTGATTCCCTGGATGCGGGAGCATCGCTACCCCTTCAACTTCCTCACCGAAGCCTCGGTGAATCTGGCCGAACAGCCCGAGCTCCTGGATCTCATGGCCCAGGCCGGCTTCTTCGGGGTCTTCCTGGGCATCGAGACCCCCGACCAGGACAGTCTCGAGCTCACTCGCAAGCAGCAGAACACCCGCCATCCCCTCGCCGAAGCCTGCCGCACGATCAATGCGGCGGGGCTGGTCATCTACGCCGGCTTCATCCTCGGCTTCGACGGTGAACGGGCGGGCGCGGGGCAGCGCATCGAAGCCTTCGTCGCCGAGACGGCCATTCCCCAGCCGATGCTGGGCATCCTCCAGGCCCCGCCCAACACGGCGCTGTGGACCCGGCTGGAGCAGGAGGGACGGCTGCTGCCGGATGCCGATGGCTGCTGCGGCGACCAGAACACCCTGATGAACTTCGTGCCCTCCCGTCCGCCCGAGGACATCGGCCGCGAGTACGTGCAGGCCCTCTGGCGGATGTACGAGCCCGCCACCTATCTGGAGCGCTGCCTGCGCCACTGCCTCGCCATCACCCCCCATCCCCACTGCCCCCAGCAGATGCACGTGCCACCGGCCCGGGCGGTGCGGCTGCTGGCCCTGCTGGTCTGGCACCAGGGCCTGCGCCGCCCTGAACTCCGCGGCCAGTTCTGGCGGCAGCTGGGGCAGATGGCGCGGCAGCAGCCCCGCCTGCTGGCCCTCTATCTGGGCCTCTGCGCCGCCGGTGAACACGTCTTCGCGTACCGCCAACTGGCCCGGGAGCGCATCGGCGGCCAGCTGGGCCACGATCCACTCGCCGTACCGCCTGCGGCGGCGCCGGTGGCTCAGCCGCCCGCGATGAAGGCCAGGGCCACGCCGTTATTGCAGTAGCGCTTGCCGGTGGGCTTGGGCCCATCGTCGAACACGTGGCCCTGGTGGCCGCCGCAGCGGCGGCAGTGGTATTCGGTGCGCGGCAGGATCAGCTTGAAGTCGGTTTTGGTGGCCACCGCGTTGGGCAGGGGTTGCCAGAAGCTGGGCCAGCCGGTGCCCGAGTCGAACTTGGTCTTCGAGGAGAACAGGGGCAGGCGGCAGCCGGCGCACACGTAGGTGCCGCTGCGCTTCTCCTTGTTGAGCGGGCTGCTGAAGGGACGCTCGGTGCCCTCATCGCGCAGCACGGCATAGGCCGCCGGGCTGAGGCGCTTGCGCCATTCCGCCGGGGTCAGCTGCCAGGCGGGATCGGTGGCCTTGGCGGCCGCCTGAGCCCTCGCGGCCGGAAGGAAGGGCAGCAGCCCCGCCAGGGGAGCCCCCAGCCGGGCCAGCAGGCTGGAGAGAAAGTTGCGGCGGTCCATCCGGTTCAGCCCAGCCAGCCGGCGCTCAGCACCACGGCCAGCCCCAGGAACAGGGAGAGCAGGGTCCAGGTGATGCGGTTGAGGGTGTTCTCGGCGCTGCGGGCGCTGCTGAACATCGAGCCGCCACTGGAGGCCAGGCCCCCCATGCCATCCCCCTTGGGGCTGTGGAGCAGCACGCTCACGATCAGCAGCGCACCGCTGAGCATCCAGAGCGAAGAGACAATGTTCTTGACCATGGTGGCCAGCCTAGCGGCCGCAGACCCGGAGCCTCAGGCGCCGAGGGTCTGGGGGATGCGGGCGGCGGGCACCGAGGCGGGCACCACCAGGGAGGTGCCGGTCATGCGGGCGGGCTTGGGCAGACCCAGGATCTCCAGCAGGGTCGGGGCGATGTCGGCCAGGCCGCCGTGGTCCCGCAGGGTGACGTCGTTGCCGTGGCCGGGCAGCTTGCGCTTCTCGCCCTCCACCAGGATCACCGGCACCGGGTTGGTGGTGTGGGCGGTCCAGGGGAGGCCATCGGGGCCCTGCATCACCTCGGCATTGCCGTGGTCGGCGGTGATCAGCAGGCTGCCGCCCATGCGGGTGGTGGCCTCCACCAGGCGGCCCACGCAGCGGTCGACCATGGCGATGGCTTCGGTGGCGGCCTCCATCTGGCCGGTGTGGCCCACCATGTCGGGGTTGGCGTAGTTGATCACCACCAGGGAATAGATCCCCTTGCCGATGGCGGCGATGCAGCTGTCGGTGAGCTTCTCCGCCGACATCGCCGGCGCCTGGTCGTAGGTGGCCACGCGGGGGGAAGGCACCAGGTGGCGGTCTTCACCGGGGAAGGCCTGCTCAATACCGCCGTTCATGAAGTACGTGACGTGCGGGTACTTCTCGGTTTCGGCGGTGCGGAACTGGCGCAGGCCGTGCTCCGAGACCACCTGGCCGAGAAGGCCGTCGAGGGATTCGGGCGGGAAGGCCACCTGCACGGGCAGGCCCTGCTCGTACTGGGTGAAGGTGACCACATGCAGGGGGCCCAGCCACTCCCGCGGGAAGCCGTCGAACTCCTGCAACACCAGAGCCCGGATGATCTGGCGCACCCGGTCGGGGCGGAAGTTGAAGCAGATCAGGCCGTCGCCGCTCTCCAGCAGCCCCTCGCTGAGGCGCACCGGCTCCAGGAATTCATCGGTGATGCCCGCCGCATAGGAACCCTGCAGCACCTCCTCCGGAGTGAAGGGGCAGATCTCGGACGGCTCGGTGAGCAGGCGATAGGCCTTCTCGGTGCGCTCCCAGCGCTGGTCGCGGTCCATGGCCCAGTAGCGGCCGCAGAGGGTGGCGATGCGGCCGACGCCGGCCTCGTCGATCATTGTCTGGATCCGGGCCAGGTAGCCCGGCCCCCCATGGGGAGCGGAGTCGCGGCCATCGGTCACCACGTGGATCAGCACGTCCGTGAGGCCGCGGCCGGCGGCCCAGCGCAGCAGACCGCCCAGGTGCTCGACATGGCTGTGGACGCCGCCGTCGGAGCAGAGGCCGATCAGGTGCAGGGGCCGGCCGCTGGCCAGCAGGGTGTCACCCAGGATGTTGAGGGCCTGGTTGCCGGCGATCGAGCCGCTGCGCACCGCCTGGCCGATCCGCACCAGCTCCTGGCGGATGATCCGGCCGGAGCCGATGGTGAGGTGGCCCACCTCGGAGTTGCCCATCTGGTGATCGGGCAGGCCCACGGCGGCGCCGCTGGCTTCGATCAGGGTGTGGGGATAGGCGTGCCAGAGCGCATCCATCACCGGCGTATCCGCCTTCCGCACGGCGTTGTGATCGCTCTCGGGGCTGTATCCCCAGCCATCGAGGATCGCCAGAACCATGGGGGCGACGGGGGCAGCCGTCTCGCAGGAGACGCGTTCGCCGGTGCCGCTGGCGGACTGCTTCTGGGAGGGAGCTGCTTTCACCAGCGAGAAAATCTGCACGTTTCAACGCCACGCCAACCTACAGCCCTCCCCAGATATCACCTTCTTCCGGCGCGGATGCGTCAGGCTTTGGTTACACGCCATACGCTTTGTGGCCAGAACTCAGGCCGGAACGGGCCCCTCCGACCGGCTGGAACTGCTCTCCGCCCAGGATCTGGGGCGCACCCTCGACAGGCTCGCCTCCCAGGTGCTGGAGGCGGTGGCCGACAGCCGCGACCTGGTGCTGCTGGGCATTCCCACCCGCGGTGTGGCCCTGGCGCGGGTGCTGGCCGGTCGGCTGGAGGCGATCTGCGGCCATCCGATCGCCCACGGCAGCCTCGACCCCACCTTCCACCGCGACGACCTGGAGCGGGTGGGGACCCGTCTGGTGGAGGCCACCCAGCTGCCGGTGTCGGTGGACGGACGCCAGGTGGTGCTCGTCGATGACGTCATCTTCACCGGCCGCACGGTGCGGGCCGCCCTCGAAGCCCTGCAGGGCTGGGGACGGCCGCGCCGGGTGGGGCTGCTGGTGATGGTGGACCGGGGCCACCGGGAACTGCCGATCCAGCCGGACTTCTGCGGCCGGGTGGTACCCACCGCGCGCCACGAAACGATCCAGCTCTGCCTCCAGGCCATCGATGGGGAGGAGGGGGTCTACCTGCTGCGCGACTGACTCCTGCGCAACTCAGGCGTTCTCAGACGGTGGCGAGCTCGTCCTCGCGGAAATGGGCCCGGAACTTGCCGAAGGCGACCACCACGGGCAGGGTCGGGCTGATCGGGCGACCCTTCCAGTCGTTCAGCACGTTGAACACCTCGCCCTGCTGCCCTTCCATATCGAAGGCCTCACCCCGATGCTGGGGGTGGTTGTAGACGACCACACTGCGGCACACCCTGACCTGATCACCTGGCTGCATGTCCACCGGGACGCTCTGCGCGGCCATCCTGTCATGGGGCTCAGCGCTGGCAGGCGCTCTCCGGCCCGGCCTCGACCACCCGTCCGCCCAGCTCCTTGCAGGCCTCCTGGAAGGCCTGCCATTCGTCCATGCCGGCGGCGATGCGGCGCTGCACCAGGCCATCCAGCTTCTCGCCGGACACCGTGTGGGGCAGGGAACCGTGGCTGTCGTGCTCCCGGTCCTTGCCCTTGAGCTGGTCGAGGCCCTTTTTCACCTCCTGCCGAAGGGGCTCGCTCTGCTGGCGCCACCAGGGATGGTCGATGCGGTTGAGGCTGTCGAGGGCCTCCCACCAGCGCTTCTGCTTCACCAGCAGCGTCGCCCGCTCCAGCTGGGAGCGGTTGCGGTTCCAGATCGCCTGGAGGTCGTCGCCCATGGCGCTGCCGTCGTCGTTGCGCTCCTCCCCCAGGGGGGCGAGCGCCGCCAGGGCACCCTGCAGATCGCCGTCCTGGAAGCGGTTGCGGGCCAGGGTCCGGAGCTGGCGCTGCCAGCGCGCCAGCCGTTCGCGGTCGGAGGGGGTGCCGGCCCGGGAGTTGATCACCTGCCGCTGCAGCCGCAGGGCCTCGCTCCACTCCTCCTGGCCCCAGAGCTGGTCGGCCTTGGCCCGCAGACAACGGCCGCGATCGAAGGGGGTGCGACCGGGCAGCCAGCTGAGGGCCGCCAGCTGCTCGCTGTAGCGGAGGCAGTCGTCGAGACGGCCGGTGGCGGAAGCCTGCTCCAGGCGCACGGGCAGCTGGCGCTCCCACCAGTAGCCCAGGCCGACGGCGGCGGCGACCGAACCCAGGGTGATGGCCAGCCAGAAGCGCGGGAGTCTGTGCCGGCGGAGGGCCAAGGGGGGAGAGAGAGCTCGGTTCTCCACTGTTGTATGCAACGGCGGCCACCGGCGCCCGGTTGCGGGGGCAGCCTGGTCGGCGTCCACCGCGACAGGGCGGCGATCGGCCGGACCCTGGGGCGCTCAGCGCACCGGTCCCAGCGGCGGCAGCTCCCTGCGGCCGCCGTCGGCGGGGGCCTCCAGGTCGTCCCAGGCCACCAGGAGCTGGGCCCGGGCATCGATGGAGAACGTCAGCCGCAGCCGGTCGACGCCGCGCTGACCGGGGGAGGCCAGGGGGATGGTCACCGGCGATGACGACCAGGGCCGTACCGGGGCCGCCCCGGCCGGGCGCTCGCGCAGCACCGGCAGCCCCGCCTCGAAGACCACCTCGGCCCGTTCCTCCGGCAGGGGCTCCCCCAGCACCAGTTCCAGCTCCTCCTGGCCGTCCCGGCTGCAGGCCAGCACCAGCTCCAGGGGTTGCTCCGTGGGCCAGCTCTGGCCGGCCACGAACAGGGGATGCCAGCGGTGGGCGGCGCTGCGCCGGTCCCAGCAGCGCAGGGAAACGCCGCGGGCCAGCACGTCCCGGACCCGGACGCCGGGGGTCAGGGCCAGGGCCCCCAGAGCCACGGCCTCCACCGGCCGCTCGCCGCGCAGGGGCACGCCTGGACAACGGCCCTCCAGCCAGCGCCGGATCAGCGGGATCCGGCTGCTGCCCCCCACCGGCAGCACGGCGTCGATATCGCCCAGCCCCAGACCCTCCCGGCGGGCGGCCGCCAGGACCGCCTCCAGCAGGCCGTCGAGCAGCTGGGGCAGGCCGCGCTCCTCCAGGAGCCGCTCGAAGGCCGGCCGGGTGAGGGTCAGCTCCCGGAAGGTGCCGGCCGTCGCCTGGACCTGGCGGGCTTCGGGAGCGTCGCTGAGCTGGCACTTGATCCGTTCGGCGAGCTGCAGCAGGCCGCCGTCGGCGGGCCCGTCCGGTGAGAGGTGGGCCGCGATCCAGCGATCGATGTCCCGCCCGCCCAGGGCCACTCCCGCCTTGCCGATCACCCGGGCGCAGCGCAAGGTCTGGCCGCTGCGGGTCAGGTCCCGGCCGGCGAAGCGCAGCAGCTGGGCGATCGGCGCCGCCCGCCCCTCGCCGCCCTCCAGGGCCACCAGGGAGAGATCGATCGTGCCGCCGCCCATGTCCACCACCAGCACCCGGCTGCCGGGGGGCAGGCCGGCGCCGATGGCGGCGGCGGTGGGCTCGTCCACCAGGGCCAGCTCGGGCACCGCCAGGTCGCGGCTGGCCCGCTCCAGCCAGGCCCGGTAGCCCCGGTAGGTCTCGATCGGGGCGGTGAGCACCAGCCGCTCCGGCACCAGCTCCGCCGGCAGGGCCCGCCACAGCCCCTCCAGCAGCAGGGCACCCGCCCTCTCGGCACTGAGCCAGCCCGGCGAGGAGCCCGACGCCGGAGCTCCGATGTGGCGCTTGAAGTCGCGGCAGAGGCCGGGGTGGTCGCCATCGGCCAGGGCCGCCTCGAGCACCTGCCGGCCGATCAGGGGCCGTTCGGCGTCGGGGGCCTCCAGCCACAGCAGGCTGGGCACCACACAGGGGTCGCCGCAGCTGTAGGGCGGCAGGGGCAACAGGCCGGGGGGGCCCTGGCGGTCCTGCCAGGCCACCACGGTGGTGCTGCTGCCCAGGTCAATGGCGAGGGTTCCGGGCATGGGTCGGCGGGCGGCGGTGCCGGAGACGGCGCAGGGGCACGGACGGCTCCCCTTCTAGGCCGGTGCCGGCAGGAAAGGGCGGGCCGGTGGGCTGATCTAGGGTGTTGAGACTGATGATCAGGCCCGCATGCCGAGCAGCGAACTCAACGCCAAGGAACTGGCCCAGCGGGGTGAGAGCCTGATCCGCCACTCCAGCAACCGCTACCTGACCACCGTTCGCATCGCTTTCCGGGCCAAGCAGCGCCGCTTCGATGATTTCGACGGCCTGCTCGACGACTCGATGATCAAGCCGGTCCAGCGGGCCATCATCGAGCTCAGCGACGAGCAGGACCAGCCCGACCTGCTGCCCGGCTGAGGCTCGCCGCCGCCACACCGCCGTGGAGATCTGCGAAGGCCCCGGCTGGCGGCTGGTGGTCGACCCCGCCCGGGCCCCCTTCATCGCCCTCATCGGCGGGGACGGCTGGGCCAGTGAACTGACCGCCGCAGAGCTGGGCGCCCTGCAGCAGGCCGCCGGCCGCCTCACCGCCCAGCACAGGGCCATGGCCGACCTCCTGATGGCTGAAGAGGCCGTGGCCATGGAGGTGGAGCTGCCGATCGGAGACCCCGAAGCCGGCGACGGCGGATCCCTGTGGCTGGGCCTCGAGGGTGACCGGCTGCAATGGACGCTGCAGCTGGTGCTCACCCCCGCCCCGGGAGGCCGGGGCATCGAAGGGGGCTGGAGCGCCGCCGCCAGTGAGGCGTTCAGCGCCGCGCTGGAGCGACTGAGACCCGCTGAGCAAGGCGACGGGGATCAGGATTGGTGATCGTTGGCGGATTCCGCAGCCGGCCCCCCGGTTTTGCACCGTTTCTCCCCAGGGCGGCGGCGATCGCCGCTGGCCCCCGGCCCCGGATGGGGAGAAACGGCCCGTGTCGCCGCCGCCGCTTGACAGGGGATGGCCAGCCCTTCTGAGGGCCGGCCGCGGTCCCGTGGACGCTCGAAAGCCCCTGCGGTGGCTGGTGTCTCAGGCTGGGACGGGGGACGGATGGCCGCCGGCGGCGGCGTTTGACGCGGCCCCCAGGGTGTGGAGAACTGGCTCACGCCCAGCCAGGAATCCGCGATGTCCCGCCCGAGAACACTGCCGCTGGACGGGGCCGAATCTCTGGTGAGCCTGCGGGCGGATGTGCCCGCGCCGCTGCTGGCGGCCATGCGGGAGTTCATCGAGCAACACCCCAACTGGGACCAGTACCGGCTGTTCCAGGCCGCCCTGGCGGGCTTTCTGGTGCAGAACGGGATCCGCAACCGCGGGGTGACCCGCTGCTACCTGGCCAACCTGTTTCCCGGCCACCAGGCGTTCTCGGCGCCGGCAGCCTGACGGGCCCGGCTCAGGTGTCCGGCGCCACCCCCAGCAGCTGGAACAGCCGGGCGGCGCTGGCGTCGCTGACCGGCAGGATCGAGAGGCGATTGCCCCGGCGCACCACCGCCAGCTCCTCAACGCTGAACTGCTCCCGCAGGGCCTCCAGGCTCAGCATCGCCGGGAAGGTGGCGCGATAGGCCAGGCGCACGCAGTCCCAGCGCGGCGCCTCTGGCTTGGAGGCCGGATCGAAGTACTTGGAGGCGGCATCGAACTGGCTGGGATCCACCAGCCCCGTCTCGATCACCTCCATCAGGCCGACGATGCCCGGGGGGCTGGCATTGGAGTGATAAAAGAAAGCCCGGTCGCCGATCTGCATGGCGCGCATGAAGTTGCGCGCCTGGTAGTTGCGGATGCCGTCCCAGAGGGTGGTGCCCTCCGCCTGCAGGTGGTGGATGCCGTAGACATCCGGCTCGCTCTTCATCAACCACCAGGCCATGGTGCGTCCGCCTCAGCTGTCGGTGTCGAGGGCCAGCACCAGGCGACGGAAGTGGTCACCGCGGGCCTCGAAACTGGTGTACTGGTCGAAGCTGGCACAGGCCGGGGAGAGCAGCACCCCCCGGCAGCCGAGGGCGGGGGCCAGGGCCGCGGCGAGGGCCACCGCGCCCTCCAGGCCCTCCTCCTGCTGCACCACACCGCCGTAGCCGCTGGACTCCAGCAGGCCGGCGAATTCCTGTCGCGCGGCGCCGTAGAGCACCACCGCCGCGGCCCGCTCCTGGAGCTGCTCCAGCCAGGCCCTGGCCTCCCCCTGCTTCGACTGGCCGCCGGCCAGCACCACCAGGGGACCCTCCAGGGCCCGCAGGGCCACCTCGGCGGCGTCGTAGTTGGTGGCCTTGCTGTCGTTGAACCAGGCCACCCCGTTGAGGCTGCGGAGGCGCTCGAGCCGGTGGGGGACGCCGGGGAAGCAACGGCAGGCGGCCTCCATCACCGCCGGCTCCAGCCCGGCATGGAGCCCCACCGCCACGGCCAGCAGCAGGTTCTGGCGGTTGTGGGCCCCGGGCATGGCCAGGGCGGAGGCCGGGAACAGGGGGCCCTGGCGGCCCCGCACCTGGTCGTCGCCGTCGATCCAGAGCACCGGATCGAGGCCCGGCGGCAGGGCCTCCCTGGGGCCGGCGGTGATCCAGTCGGCCCGGTCCCAGCTGTCGGCGTGGTGGCGCAGGTCGGGGTCGTCGGCGTTGAGGATGCGGACGCTGGAGTTCTCCAGCAGGCTCCGTTTGATGGCCCGATAGGCCGCCAGGGTGCCGTGGCGCTCCAGATGGTCGGGGGTGAGGGTCGTCCAGACGCCGATCGCCGGCGCGACGGCGGAGGCGGCCTCGATCTGGTAGCTGCTCAGCTCCACCACCAGCCAGTCCGGGCGGGGCCCCTGCTCCAGACGCCGCTGCAGCACCACCTCGGCGGCGGAGATGCCGACGTTGCCGCAGAGGGGCGCATCCCGCCCGGCCTGCTCCAGCAGGTGGTGCACCAGGCAGGTGACGGTGGTCTTGCCGTTGGTGCCGGTGATGCCGATCCAGGGCACGTCGCCGCTGGCCTGCCAGGCGGGCACGATCTCCCCCTGCACCTGCACCCCCCGGGAGCGGAGCGCCTCCAGCACCGGGTGGTTCCAGGGGATACCCGGGCTGACCACCATCACCGAGGGCGGCAGCGGCAGATCCCGGAACGCCTCCAGGCTCAGGGGCACCCCCAGCCGCACAGCGATGGCCTCGCGCTCCAGCTGGGCCGCCAGGGCCCGGTGCTCCGGCGTGTCACCGCTCTCGATGACCACCACCGTTTCGCCGCGGGCCTGAAGCAGACGGGCCGCTCCCAGACCGGATCGTCCCAGACCCACCACCACCGTGCAGGAAAGAGGTGCAACGGCCTCGGCGAGACTCACGCTGGCTGGCTCATGCTCATGATCGGCCGAGGGTAGCAGCGAAGGCATCGCTGAACCGAAGCGGGCTCGAATCGAGAGATCTCAAATCATTCAATGGGCGATACTGGAATCGAACCAGTGACTCCTACCGTGTCAAGGTAGTGCTCTACCTCTGAGCTAATCGCCCGCGTTCGGGATCACCGAAGCGGCGCCGATTTCAGACAACAACCATCGATTAGCCAATGAAAGCCGGAATGGATTGCCGCTGAGTTGGCTGGTCCTCGAGATGGAAAGCTCTCGGGAGAAAGAAACCTTCACCGACAGCTGACCTTTCACAGTCGATCCGTCGGATCCGTCCCCAACCAGGACTTTTCCTACTCGCCGGCCTTCCCTCCTGTCAACTTGCGCCGCCGGGCCCTCAATGGCGCTCCAGCCGGATCCTGAAACGCTCCCGTTTGGTCGCTTCGATCGCCAGCACCTCCAGCTCTCCCCGCCCCTCCAGCTGGACCCGAGCCCCCACGGCCAGGGGCTGGCTGGGACTGCTGACCACCTTCCAGTCGAGGCGGACGGCCCCCTGGCGGATCAGGGTGGCCATGCGATTCCGGGACAGCCCGAAGCCGGCCGACGCCAGGGCATCCAGCCGCAGGGAGGCCTCCACCGTGGTGAGCTGGCGGGGCAGCCGGCGGGCCGGCAGCTGCAGCGCCTCGATGGGCCGGGCCTCGAACCGCACCGGCACCGTGCGCACCAGGCCCTCGGTCCCGTCCAGCCGCCGGGCCAGGGCCTCGCTGACGATCGCCTGGCCGCCCCGATCGCCGCGCAGCCACAGGTCACCCAGCTCCGCGGGCCCGGCGCCGGAAGCGGCCAGTCCCTCGGCCATGTCGGCCGCGGCGGCGGGATCGAAGAGGAAGTTGCCGCTGATCTCCAGCCCCAGCAGGGCGGGGGCCGCCGGCTCCTGTCCCGACCGTGCCAGCAGCAGGCAGCGGCGCTCGGCGCCGGGGTGGCCGCCGTCACTGGCGAGGCTCAGCTCGCTGAGGGCACCGAGCCGGTCCTCGGCCTCCTCCCGCACCGCCGCCGCAAGAAAGCCGCTGACCTGGGGCTCCCAGGTGCGCAGGGCCGTTTCCGCCAGGCTGAACAGGGCCCCGAGCTCCTCCGGGTGGCGACTCCCCTCCAGCAGGTCCCGTCGTGGAAGCATGGCCCCCGCGCCTCAGGTGTCGTCCAGCCGCACGACCGCCGTCGGCCGCGCCAGCTGGATGGTGGTCCAGGGGATCTCCCGGCCGGCGGGGGCCTCCAGCAGCAGCAGCCAGCAGCCCTCGTCGAGCCGGTTGCGCAGGATGCGGATGCGGTCGTCCTCCTCCGAACTGACGCTGGCGGCGGCGGCGAAACTGCCCATCCAGCCGGAGCCCATGCCCAGCAGGCCGCCGATCAGGGGCTCCCCGTAGGCCCCGGCGAAGCTGAACGTGTGCAGATCGGTGATCTGGGTGAAGGTGAGCCCGGCCAGGAAACCGAAGGGCAGCAGCCAGCGCACCATCGACTGCTGGCGCCGCCGCCGGGCCGTGGCCGGATCGAGCCGCTCCACGTCCGACATGGTCGCCTCACCACGGCCGATCGCCAGCACCCGGGTCGGGGCCGGCTGAAGGGCCTGCAACCGGTCCCGCAGGGCATGCAGCCGTTCCCGGTCGTCCAGCACGACCACCACACTCAGGGACATGGGCTCGTCTCCACACCGCTCTCTACACTGCACCTCCGGCCTGCCCCCCTGGGGGCGCACCCCCCGCCCTCCCCACCGCTGCCGGACATGACGAAGGTTCTGGTCTCCGACCCCATCGACCAGGCGGGGATCGACATCCTCTCCCAGGTCGCCCAGGTGGACGTGCGCACGGGCCTGAGCCCGGAGCAGCTGGTGGCCTGCATCGGTGAGTACGAGGGGCTGATGATCCGCTCCGGCACCCAGGTGACCGCCGAGGTGATCGAGGCCGCGAGCCATCTGCGCATCATCGGCCGGGCCGGCGTGGGGGTCGACAACGTCGATGTGCCCGCCGCCACCCGGCGCGGCGTGATCGTCGTCAATTCCCCGGAGGGGAACACGATCGCCGCCGCCGAGCACGCCCTGGCGCTGATGCTCTCCCTGTCGCGGCACGTGCCCCACGCCCACGCCAGCACCATGGCCGGTGGCTGGGACCGCAAGACCTACGTCGGCAACGAGCTCTACAAGAAGACCCTCGGCGTGGTGGGGCTCGGCAAGATCGGCTCCCACGTGGCCCGCGTCGCCCGGGCCCTGGGCATGGACGTGGCCGCCTACGACCCGTTCATCTCCGCGGAGCGCGCCCAGCTGCTGCAGGTCCGGCTGCTGCCCCTGCCCCAGCTGTTCGCCGAAGCCGACTACATCAGCCTGCACCTGCCCCGCACCCCGGACACCGAGAACCTGGTCAACGCGGCGCTGCTGGCCACGATGAAGCCCACGGCCCGCCTGGTGAACTGCGCCCGCGGCGGCATCATCGACGAGCAGGCCCTGGCCGATGCGGTCGAGAACCGCGTCATCGCCGGCGCGGCCCTCGACGTCTACGCGAAGGAGCCGCTGGCGCCCGATTCCCCCCTGCGCCTGGTCAAGGAGCGGCTGATCCTCACCCCGCACCTGGGCGCCTCCACGGAGGAAGCCCAGGAAAACGTGGCCATCGACGTGGCCGAGCAGATTCGGGACGTGCTCCTGGGCCTTCCGGCCCGCAGCGCCGTCAACATCCCCGGCCTGACCCCCGAGGTGATGGAACTGCTCAAGCCCCATCTGCAGCTGGCCGAAACCCTCGGCCTGCTGCTCAGCCAGCTGGCCGGCGGCCAGATCAGCGAGCTGGAGGTGCGCCTGCAGGGCGAATTCGCCTCCCACCCCGCGCAGCCCCTGGTGGTGGCGGCCCTGAAGGGCATCCTCTCGGCCGCCCTCGGCGACAGCATCAACTACGTCAACGCCACCCTGGAGGCCAAGGAGCGCGGCATCCACGTGCTCGAGGTGAAGGACGACGCCAGCCGCGACTTCGCCGGCGGTTCGCTGCAGCTCAGCTCCCGCAGCCCGCGGGGCAACCACAGCGTCACCGGGGCGGTGTTCACCGACGGTGAACTGCGCATCACCACCATCGACGAGTTCCCGGTGAACGTGACGCCCAGCCGTCACATGCTCTTCACCCGCCACCGGGACATGCCCGGCATCATCGGCCAGCTGGGCTCCCTGCTCGGCGAGCACAACGTCAACATCGCCTCGATGCAGGTGGGCCGCCGCATCGTGCGCGGCGACGCCGTGATGGTGCTGAGCCTCGACGACCCGATCCCCCCCAGCCTGCTGGCGGTGATCCACGGCATCAACGGCATCCAGGCCGCCCACCCGGTCACCCTCTGATGGGCCTGGTCTGGTGGCGGCTGGAGATGGCCGCCCCGGCCGAACTGGAGGAGTCCCTGCTCTGGAAGCTGCCGCTCCTGGGGGTGGCGCGGGTGGCGCTCCAGCACCCCCCCGAGGCGCCGGAGCAGCGTCAGCTGCTGGCCTGGCTGCCGGAGAGCGACTGGCCCGCCGACCAGCGCCAGGAGCTGGAGCGGGCCCTGGCCCCGCTGGGGGAGCCCTTCGACCTGGCGCTGCCACAGGTCCACTGGCAGCGGCAGGCCGATGAGGACTGGAGCCTGAGCTGGAAGAGCCACTGGCGGCCCGATCCGGTGGGGGAGCGGCTGCTGGTGCTGCCGGCCTGGCTGGAGGTGCCGCCGGAGCAGGCCGGGCGGCTGGTGATCCGCATCGATCCGGGCAGTGCCTTCGGCACCGGCAGCCATCCCACCACCCGCCTCTGCCTGGAAGCCCTGGAGGCCCTCGCCGGGGAGCGGGAACGGGCGGGACTGGGTGCGGGCCTGGAGGGGCTAAGGGTGGCCGATCTGGGCTGCGGCAGCGGCATCCTGGGCCTGGCCGCCCTGCGGCTGGGGGCGGCCAGCGTGGCCGCCGCCGACACCGACCCCCTGGCGGAGCGGGCGACCCGGGAGAACGCCGCCCTGAACGGCCTGGGGCCCTCCCCCCCGGCGCCAGGGGAGCCCGCAGCGCTTGCGGTCACCACGGGCTCGGCCGAGGCCCTTGTGGCGCTGCTGGGGGGCCGTCCGGCGGATCTGCTGCTGTGCAACATCCTGGCGCCGGTGATCGAGGCCCTGATCCCCTGGTTCAGACAGCTGCTGAGCCCGGGGGGCGTGGGCCTGCTCAGCGGCCTGCTGGTGGATCAGGCCCCAGGCCTGGAGAGGGATCTGGCGGCGGCGGGCTGGCGGGTGGAGGGGCGGGTCGAGCAGGACCGCTGGGGCCTGCTGCGAATCCGTTCGGCATCGGATGTTGCATAAGGCACGCTGATCTGTGTCCTGGCTTTGATTGGCCTTCCCGGCCTGCGAGCCCAAGATCGCCGGGAAAGCCCCCTGTCGGATGTAGGAAGGGCGGGTCCTACAGGCCCTGGCTGCCGGGTGTCTGTGAGCTCCAATCTCTTCCATGGCTTCCTACAAGGTCACCCTCGTCAATGAGAGCGAGGGGCTGAACAAGACCATCGAGGTTCCCGACGACCAGTACATCCTCGACGCCGCCGAAGAGCAGGGCATTGACCTGCCCTACTCCTGCCGCGCCGGCGCCTGCTCCACCTGCGCCGGCAAGCTCACCTCCGGCACCGTCGACCAGTCGGATCAGAGCTTCCTCGACGACGACCAGATCGAGGCCGGCTTCGTCCTCACCTGCGTCGCGTACCCCACCTCCGACTGCACCATCAAGACCCACACCGAAGAAGAGCTCTACTGAGCTCCTCGCCGGGCGGTCCGGTCGGATCGCCCCCTTGAACCCCGCGTTCTTCTTCGCCACCCTCAGGGGTGGCTTTTTCATGGCACTTCAGGTGGACACTGTGCTGGCCCCCGGCAGCGAGCATCCCAGCCCCGGCGGCCAGTACAGCTACCGGGTCCTGGGGCCCTGCTGCCGCCTGTTCGATCGGGAGGAGCTGCCCTGGCCCTGCTGCCGGCTGGCCTGGCGCAGCAAGGAGCCCAGCTGGCGCCGCGTCGGCCGCCGCTTCGTGCCCGACCTGGCCGCCCGCCGCTGCCCCTCCTACGCCGTGGAGCTGCTGCAGCCGGGGGCCCGTCCCACCCGCACCGTGATCACCCTGTTCCCCCAGCGCCTGGCTCCCGCCCTGCAGGAGTGGTGGTACAGCAAGCTGCCGGGGTCGCTGGAGGCCGCCAACCTGGCCCCGCCACCGCCCGCCGCCTGAACCCGCCCGCCCCGATGTCCTGGGGCGCCGGCGTCCAGGCACAAAAAAGCCGGCCGGTGCGGGGCCGGCCGGCGGGGGTGGGCCGGGGGATCAGAAGTAGATCTTGCCGCCGCCCCACTGGACGCCCTGGACCTTGGGGGCCACCAGGATGTACCCGGCGATCAGGCGCAGGTCCTCGTCGTCCAGATCGCGCATCTTCACGAACACGTCGCTGCTGCGCAGGCTGGGATGCACGTCGGCGATGCTGTACTCCCCGTCATAGGAGGTGGGGTCCTTCATGTAGTCGACCAGGGCGTCCACCGAATCCCGGGCCGGGGTGGCCAGGGCGAGGGTCTCGGGGTCGAGGCCCACGTTCTGGTTGGTCTTGGTGATCCCACCGGCATGGCAGGTGCCGCAGCTTTCGTTGAAGAGCTTGCGGCCGGTCTTGACCTCCTTCTCGCTGAAGGTCACCAGGGTGCCGTCGGGGGAGACCGGCACGGTGAGATCCTCGGTGCTCCACTGGGCTGCGGCCGCGGGGCCCGCAAAACAGACCAGCAGGGCCAGGGGAAGGATCAGCAGCATCCGGACCGCGGCACGGAGGGCGGTGCGCAGGGGAGCGGGGCGACGGGCGGCTGACAGCGGGGCGGCTGAGCGAAGGAGGGGGGCCATGGGAGAAGCCGGCGGAATGGCGGTCGGACCGCAACTGAGACCTTGTATCACGGGCGACGGGTCCCCCGGAACGGAATCATGCGAACTGTTGCAGGCTCAGCCCCCCGTTCCCACCGAGAGGCTGAGGAAGTCCTTCGCCACCACCGTCTCGGGGAAAATGGCCCGGGCCTCGGCCACCAGGTCGTCGGGGGTCATGGGATTTCCCGCCACATAGCGGGGGCTCAGGTGGGTGAGCACCAGCTGCTTCACCCCGGCCTCCAGGGCGGTCTGGGCGGCCATGGTGCTGGTGGAGTGCTGTCGGGCGATGGCCAGCTCCGCCTCGCCATGGGAGAAGGTGGATTCGTGGATCAGCAGGTCGGCGCCGCGGGCCAGGGCCACCGCCGCCTCGCTGAACACGGTGTCGGTGCAGTAGACGACGCTGCAGCCTGGCCGGGGCGGCCCGCACAGGGCCTCGCCGCGGATCACCCGGCCGTCGTCGAGGGTGACGCTGCGACCGGCCTTGAGCTCGGCGTAGACGGGCCCGGGGGGAATGCCCAGGGCCCTGGCCCGCTCCACGTCGAAACGGCCGGCCCGGGGCTTCTGATCCACCCGGTAGGCGTAGGCCGGCACCCGGTGGGTGAGCGGCGTGCAGCGCACCGTGATGTCGTCGTCATCCAGCACCAGGGTGCCGCGGGCTGCGGCCTCCTTCACCCGGTGGGTGCGCAGGGGATAGCCGATGCGGGTCGAGGAGGTGCGCATCACCCCCTCCAGGTAATCGCGCAGTGGGTCCGGGCCGTAGAGATCGATGCCGGCGCAGCTGCCCGCCAGCCCCAGGCTGGCCAGCAGCCCCGGCAGACCGAAGACGTGGTCACCATGCATGTGGGTGACGAAGATCCGGCGCAGCTGGGACACCCGCAGGTCGCTGCGCAGGAACTGGTGCTGGGTTCCCTCGCCGCAGTCGAACAGCCACAGCTCGGCCCGCTGGGGCAGCCGCAGGGCGACGGCGGAGACGTTGCGGGCGCGGGTGGGAACGCCGGAGCTGGTTCCCAGGAAGGTGACCTGCACACCCTGGCTGCCTCAGAGCGCATGCTGCCACGCCGCCGGCCGGTGTGCTGGCTGGCGCCATGGCGCCCGCAGGATGACCCGTCCAAAATGAGCCGTTGTCGCTCGCGCACACTCGTGACCCTCCTCCGTTTCGGATGGCGCGCCGGCCTCTCGCTGGCCCTGCTTCCCGTCTCCGTCGCAGCAGCGGTCCCCACGGAGGCGAGGGCGCCGGCTCCCGTGGTGCGGGTGCTGCTGCGGGAGGCCCCCACCCTGGAGCTGGAGGCCGGCAGCACCGTGCTGCGCCTCGGCGACGCCACGGGACGCACCCTGGCAGAGCTGGCCCCGGGGGCACGGCTGCAGCTGGTGCGCAGCGGCCCGGCCCTGGAGGCCCGGCTGGAGGGACCGACCGGGCCACCCCGCCGGCTGGCGCTGCCGTCGGGCCAGGCCTGGATCGATCCCGCCCCTGGACAGGGGACCGGCGGCGAGGCCGTGCTGACCCTGGAGCAGCGCCGCTACCGCGGCCGCCTGCTGGTGCGGGCTGAGGGCGATCGGCTGCAGGCGATCAATCTGATTGATGTCGAGAGCTACCTGCCCAGCGTGGTGGGCAGCGAGATGCCGGCCAGCTGGCCGCTGGCGGCCCTGCGGGCCCAGGCGGTGGCGGCCCGCACCTACGCCCTGCGCCAGCGCCGGCCGGAGGAGCCCTTCGACCTCAAGGCCACCGTCTCCAGCCAGGTCTACAAGGGGGTGGAGGCCGAAACCGACTCCACCCGCGAAGCGGTGCGCAGCACCCGCTCCCAGGTGCTGATGCACGGTTCCGCCCTGATCAATGCGGTCTTCCACAGCAGCAGTGGCGGCCTCACAGAAAACAGCGGCGAGATCTGGCGCCAGCAAATGCCCTACCTGGTGAGCGTGCCCGATTACGACCAGGCCAGCCCGGTGCATGTCTGGCAGCTGCGGGTCGAGCCCGACAAGCTCGCCCGGGCCTTCCGCGAGATCGACGGGGCCTTCCGCATCGAGGTGCTCTCCACCACCAGCTCCGGGCGCATCCGCCAGGCCCGGGTGACGGGCCCCGGGGGATCGCTGCTGCTGTCAGGCCCCGAGCTGCGCCAGCGGCTGGGCCTGCGCAGCACCCTGGCCCGGTTCGACTTCGAGGCGACACCCCAGGCCGCCCCCTTCCCGCCCCCGCTGCCGTCCCTGCAGGGGGTCTTCACCGCCGAGGGGATCCGGTCCCTGGCCTCCGGCCTGGTGCAGGCCCCCTGGCGGGCCCCCCGCCCGCCGGCCGCGCCGACCCTGCTGGTGAGCGGCCGGGGCTTCGGCCACGGGGTGGGCATGAGCCAGTGGGGCGCCTACGCCCTGGCCCTGCGCGGTGAGGACTACCGGCAGATCCTCCAGCACTATTACCAAGGGGCCAGGATCCAGCCCTACTCCTCGCTTTGAGGCCCAGCGCCACCATCGCGCCGGTCGTGCTGGCCGATGCGGCGGCGGTGGCCGAACGGGTGGCGGCCCTGCTGCTGGCCGATCGGCTGCGGCCGGACCGGCCCCTGGGCCTGGCTACCGGACGCACCATGGAACCCGTCTATGCCGCCCTGGCCCAGCGGCTGGGGCGCCTGGAGCCCGCCCTGGCGGCGCAGGTGCGCGCGGGCTGGAGCAGCTTCAACCTCGATGAGTACGTGGGGCTGGGGCCCCGTGATCCCGCCTCCTTCGCCGCCACCATGGCCCGCCAGCTGGTGGGACCCCTCGGCCTGGATCCCGGGCGGGTGCGGCTCCCGGATGGGCGGGCCGGCGATCCTGAGGCCGAAGCGCAGCGCTATGGCGCCGCCGTGGCGGCCGTCGGCGGCATCGGCCTGCAGCTGCTGGGCCTGGGCCTGAACGGGCATGTGGGCTTCAACGAACCCCCGGCGGCGGCAGCCGTGGCCTGCCGCTGCGTCACCCTCAGCGGGCCCACCCGTCGCCAGAACGCCGGCGCCTTCGGGGGCGATCCCGGCGCCGTTCCCCAGCGGGCCATCACCCTGGGGATGGCCGAGATCCTCGCGGCCCGCCGGGTGCTGCTGGTGGTGACCGGCGGCGCCAAGGCGGCGATCCTGCGCCGCGCCCTGGGGGAGCCCCCCTCGCCGGAGCTGCCCGCCAGCTGGCTGCAGCACCACCCCGCCCTCACGGTGATCGCCGACGCCGAGGCCATGGGCTGAACGGCCCCCTCAGCCAGGCAGGGCCGCCTCCATCAGGGCGTCATCCGCCTCGAGATTGCTGGTGACGCAGCGCACGTCATCGAGGTCCTCGAGCACATCCAGCATGCGAAGGCAGGCGGCCAGCACCGCGGCGTCCTCGAGGCGGCAGGGCAGGGAGGCGATCCAGCGATGCTCCCAGCCGGCCAGCGGCAGCTGCAGCTCCCGGAGCCCGTCCTGGAGGGCTTCGAGGTCGGCATAGGCGCCGAACACATCAACGCCCTGCGCGTCGATCTCGTAGCCCGCCGCCGCCGGGCCACCCCGCGCCTCCAGGGCCAGCAGGTCCTCCAGCAGCCGCTCCTCGTCGGCGCCGGGCAGGGCCAGCCGCACCACGGACCGCTGCTCGAACAGGTAGCTGACGCAGCCGGTCTCACCGAGGTTGCCGCCGTGCTTGCCGAAGGCCAGCCGCAGGTCGGCGGCGGTGCGGTTGCGGTTGTCGGTGAGGGCCTCGATCAGCACCGCCACGCCCCCCGGGCCGTACCCCTCGTAGCGCACCGCCTCGAACAGGTCGGCCCCGCCGCCCCCCTGGCCGCTGCCCTTGGCCACCGCCCGGTCGATGTTGGCGTTGGGGAGCCCCGCCACCTTGGCCTTCTCGATGGCGGTGCGGAGCTGGAAGTTACCGGCCGGATCGGCTCCGCCGCGGGCCGCCACGGTGATCTCCCGTCCCAGCCGGGTGAACAGGGCCCCGCGCCGGGCATCCACCACCGCCTTGGTGCGCTTGATCTGGGCCCATTTGCTGTGGCCGGCCATCGCGAGGTCGCAGGGGGTTCAACCGGCGGCGTCGAAGACCAGCCGGGGCAGGAGCAGGCCCTTGCCATCGGCACGGGCGATGCCCGCCAGATTGCCATCCGGGGTGAGCACGGCGACCGCCCCCTCGGGCAACTGCTCCACCGTACGGGGCAGGGACCGGCCGCAGCGCCACGGGGACAGCTGGGCCGGGTCGAGGCGCTGGCGCGGCAGATCCACCAGCACGTCGAGGGGATCCAGCAGCGGCGGCAGGGGGCCGCTCGCCAGGCGCTCCATGGAAATGGCCTGGTGCAGGCCGAAACCGAGGGCGGCGGTGCGACGCAGGCTGGCCAGGGCCCCACCGCAGCCGAGGGCTTCGCCCAGATCCCGCGCCAGGGCGCGGACGTAGGTGCCGGCGGAACAGCGCACCTCCAGCTCAAGACGGCCGCGCTCGGCGTCCCAGCCCAGCAGGTCGAGGCCATGGATCCGCACCGGCCGCGCCGCCAGCTCCAGCTGCTCTCCCGCCCGGACCCGGGCATAGGCCCGCTGGCCATCCACATGGACGGCCGAAACCTGGGGAGGGACCTGCAGAATCTCGCCCCGGAACCGGGCCAGGGCCCGCTCCAGGGCCTCAGGGTCGAGGGGTGGAACGGCCGAGCGCTCCAGCACGTCCCCCTCGAGGTCGTCGGTGCCGGTGCGTACGCCCAGCTGCACGGTGCCGCGGTAGGTCTTGTCGCCGGGCAGGTAGGGCAGCAGACGGGTGGCCGGGCCAAGGGCGATCGGCAGCACGCCGGTGACGGCGGGATCCAGGGTGCCTCCGTGGCCCACCCGCCGCAGGCTGTAGGCCCGCCGCACCCTGGCGACGCCGTCGTGGGAAGTCAGGCCGGCGGGCTTGTCGAGCACCAGGAAACCGCAGCCGTGGCGCGACGGGGGGGAAGGCGGCAGCCTGGAGGGACCTTCTCCCATGCTCAGGCGCCGATGACGCTGCAGGACCGGCGCGAGGTCACCTTTCTGGTGCTGGCCGGCATCTTCCTGGGGACCATGGGCATGCTCAACATCCTGGGGCTGACCCGGTTCCTCCACCTGGGCAGCATCGGGACCTTCCCGATCATCGTGGCGGTGGGGGCCCTGCCGTACCCCGTCACCTTCCTCTGCACCGACCTGATCAGCGAGATCTGGGGCGAACGGCGCGCCTCCCAGGTGGTGTGGGTGGGTCTGATGCTCAACGGCTGGATCGTCCTGGTGCTGTGGCTCGGTGGCATCCTGCCGGGCCTGGACGGATTCGGTGGGGTGGTGGGCCTGCCGACTGACACCCACGCCGAGGGGGTGCCGGTGTTCTTCGAAGTGCGCCGGCTGGCCTTCGGCGCCGTGGGGGCCTCCATGGCCGCCTACATGGCCGCCCAGTTCACGGACGTGCGTCTGTTCCATTTCTGGAAGCGCTTCAGCAATGGCAAGGCCCTGTGGCTGCGCAACAACGGCTCCACCCTGATCAGCCAGGTGGTGGACACCTCGGCGGTGGTGCTGATCAGCCACTACGCCGCCCATGTCCTGCCGATCCGGCCGGGTGAGCCCGTGCTCCCCCAGCTGGGGGTGTTCATCGCCAGCGGCTATGTGTTCAAGCTGGTGGCGGCCCTGGCCGACACCCTGCCCTTCTACCTGCTGGTGGGCTGGCTCAGACGGTATCTGGAGGTGCCGGGGGACGGCGCCGAACTGGCGGCCGCCCCCCGGTCGGGGGCCTAGGCGCCGACGGCGATGTTGATGCGCTTGCGGTTGCGCAGGCCACGCTTGATGGATTCGAAGCTGACGACGCCGTCCACCAGGGCGAACAGGGTGTCGTCGGAACCGCGGCCCACATTGACGCCGGGGATCACGGAGGTGCCGCGCTGGCGGATCAGGATCGAGCCGGCGCTGACGGTCTCACCGCCGTAACGCTTGACGCCGAGACGCTTGGAGTTGGAGTCGCGGCCGTTGCGGGTGGAACCTGTGCCTTTCTTGTGGGCCATGGGAACGAGGAGACGGGTAAACGGAGGGAACTGGACGGGGGCCGGGGCTCGATCAGGCGATCGCCTTGCCGCCCACCTTGATCGACTGGACCATCACCCGGGTGAGTTCCTGGCGGTGGCCGTTCTTGCGGCGGGTCTTCTTCTTGGGACGCATCTTGTAGATGATGATCTTCTGGCCGCGGCGATGGGCCATCACCTTGAGCTCCACCGTGGCGCCCTGCACGTAGGGCTGGCCCAGGGTGGTGCCGGAGGCATCCTTCACCAGGAGAACGTTCTCCAGGGTCACGGTGCTGTCGACGTCGGCGTTGATGCGGTCGAGATCAACGTAACGATCAGGCTGGAGCCAGAACTGCTGGCCGGAGGCCTCGACGATGGCGTAGGCGCCGGTGGCGTCAGACTGGGCACCGGCGGCGGATGCACTCAGGGGCTCCTGCTCGGAGGCTTCCTTCTGGGGGGCTTGGGTCATCGCTCAGGGGGCGTGGCCAGGCTGGTGGCAGGAAGCCACCATTGGGCCTGGACGCACGGAATCGAAAGACAGAACTAAGATCCTCCCGTCCGGGCCTCCCTTCCGTCAAGAATCAGCCCGGCCAGGGGAGCTCCCCGCCGCAGCGGTCGATGCCCCAACCGGTTCTCAACATTCTTTCCCTCATCCAGACCCCGGCCCTGGCCGAGGCCTGCGGGCAGTGGCTCAGGGGCGGTCGCTACCAGCTGGTGCCCGCCGATCCCGCCGCCGGCCTGCTCGAGCAGCTGGAAGAGCGCCGCGAGGACTTCGACGGGATCCTGCTGGAGGAGGGCGCCGTCGACGGGGCCTTCTTCGGCAGCCTCCACGACCAGGGCCTGGAACTGCCGGCTGTGCTGATCGGGCCGGTGGACGGGGAGGTGAAATTCCACGACGCCGAGGTCCGCCTGCCCCCCGACCAGCTGGAGCAGCTGAGCTACAGCCTGGATGCGGCCGTCTCCCGCTTCCTGCGCAGCAGCACCCTGCCGGCCGACAGCGAAGCCAAGGCCGCCACCCCCGACGGCTGGAAACTGCCGAACCGGCTCAACGGACGGCTCGGCTACCTGAGCGTGTACTACAAGCGGGACCCCTCCCGCTTCCTGCGCAACCTGGAAGCCGAGGACCGCAACGAGCTGCTGGACTCCCTGCGGCGCACCTACCGGGACCTGCTGATCAGTTATTTCAAGAATCCCGCCGCGGCCAACCAGGCGATCGAAAGCTTCGTGAACACGGCCTTCTTCGCCGATCTGCCGATCACCAGAATGGTGGAGATCCACGTGAACCTGATCGAGGAGTTTCGAAAACTGCTGATGCTCAAAGGCCAGAAGAATGATTTTCTCCAGGACTACCGGCTGGCCCTTCTGGATGTCATGGCCCACCTCTGCGAAATGTATCGACGCTCCATCCCCCCCGATCTGCCGATCGTTCCCACCGCCGCGATCGAATCCTCCAGCCCTTCCGCCTGAGACCCAGCCATGACCTTCCGCAAGACCTACATCCTCAAGCTCTACGTGGCGGGCAACACCCCCAACTCAATGCGGGCCCTGAAGACGCTGCGCGACATCCTTGAGTCCGAATTCCGCGGCGTCTACGCCCTCAAGGTGATCGATGTGCTCAAGAATCCCCAGCTGGCGGAGGAGGACAAAATCCTGGCCACCCCCACCCTGGCGAAAATCCTGCCCCCGCCCGTGCGGCGGATCATCGGCGATCTCTCCGACCGCGACCGGGTGCTGATCGGCCTGGATCTGCTCTACGAAGAGCTCACCGATGACTTCAAGCATGACATCGATGATCTGGAAGCCGGCGGTGTGCCCTCGCCGCCGGAAACCTCCTGAGCCCTGATCGAGGCCTTCCGCCACTATTCGGGCCCGGCCATCCCAGCGTCAACCCCGATTCCCCTCAGACCCCTCGCGCTTCCATCTCTTCGATGCCGGATCCCAACGACCACGACGCCGCTGCCAATCGGATGCAGATGCAGAAACTCCCCACGGGGATCGAAGGTTTCGATGACATCTGCCATGGCGGGCTGCCGATCGGCCGATCAACCCTGATCAGCGGAACATCGGGAACCGGCAAGACGGTCTTTTCGCTGAATTTTCTCTGCAACGGCATCCGCCAGTTCAACGAACACGGCATTTTCGTCACGTTTGAGGAGTCGCCTCTCGACATCCTGCGCAATGCCTCCAGCTTCGGCTGGAACCTGCAGGACATGGTCGAGCAGAACAAGCTGTTTGTCCTCGATGCCTCCCCGGATCCCGATGGTCAGGAGGTGTCGGGAAGCTTCGACCTTTCCGGCCTGATCGAGCGGATCCACTACGCAATTCGTAAATACAAGGCGAAGCGGGTGGCCATCGACTCGATCACCGCCGTCTTCCAGCAGTACGACGCCATTTCCGTGGTACGCCGGGAGATCTTCCGGCTGATCGCCAGGCTCAAGGAGATCGGCGTCACCACAGTCATGACCACCGAACGGGTCGACGAGTACGGACCCATCGCCCGCTACGGCGTCGAGGAGTTCGTCTCCGACAACGTGGTGATCCTGCGCAACGTGCTGGAGGGGGAACGGCGGCGCCGCACGGTGGAGGTGCTCAAACTCCGCGGCACCACCCACATGAAGGGGGAGTTTCCCTTCACCATGGGCAGCCACGGCATCAGTGTGTTCCCACTGGGAGCGATGCGCCTCACCCAGCGTTCTTCCAACGTGCGCCTCAGCTCCGGCGTTCCCCGGCTCGATGAGATGTGCGGAGGCGGCTTCTTCAAGGACTCCATCATCCTGGCGACCGGTGCCACCGGCACCGGCAAGACCCTGCTGGTCAGCAAGTTCGTGGAGGATGCCTGCCGCAGCAAGGAGCGGGCGATCCTGTTCGCCTATGAGGAATCCCGTGCCCAGCTGCTGCGCAACGCCACCAGCTGGGGCATCGATTTCGAGCAGATGGAGCAGGACGGCCTGCTCAAGATCATCTGTGCCTACCCGGAATCCACCGGCCTCGAGGATCACCTGCAGATCATCAAGACGGAGATCAGCCAGTTCAAGCCGTCCCGGATGGCGATCGACTCCCTCTCCGCCCTGGCCCGGGGTGTGAGCCACAACGCCTTCCGCCAGTTTGTGATCGGGGTGACGGGTTATGCCAAGCAGGAGGAGATCGCTGGCTTCTTCACCAACACCTCCGAGGAGTTCATGGGCAGCCATTCGATCACCGACTCCCACATCTCCACCATCACCGACACCATTCTGCTGCTGCAGTATGTGGAGATCCGTGGCGAAATGGCCCGGGCCCTGAATGTGTTCAAGATGCGCGGCTCCTGGCACGACAAGGGCATCCGGGAATTCGTCATCACCGGCAACGGGCCGGAGATCAAGGATTCCTTCGCCAATTTCGAGCGCATCATCAGCGGCGTTCCCCACCGCATCACCACCGACGAACGGGCCGACCTGGGCCGGATCATGCGCAGCGTCGACGGGGAGAGCTGAACCCGACCAGCGGCACCTAGGCGGCGATTCTTCGCTCCGCTTCGATCTCGGCCAGGGAGGCGGACCGCTCCGCCTGGACCCGCAACTCATCGCCGTCGGCCTCCTCCAGGGGCAGGTCGAACCAGAAGGTGGTGCCCACGCCGGGCTCGCTGGCCATCCGGGCCTGGCTGCCGTGCTTCTCGAGGATGCCCCGCACGATCGAGAGTCCCAGCCCAGTGCCGGCTTCGGTGTGCACGGCGTTCTCGACCCGGAAGAAGCGCTCGAAGATCCGCGCCTGGTCGGCTTCGGAGATGCCGCAGCCGGTGTCGGCGATCTCGACCCGCAGCCGCGGCAGGCGCGAGGTGAGGGTGCAGGAGGGATGGTGCTCGGCTTCGCCGTTGGGATCCAGCGGGCAGTGATCGGGCCAGGGGTAGGCGCGCAGCAGCAGCTGGCCGCCGCTGCGGGTGAATTTCAGGGCGTTGCCCACCAGGTTGTCGAACACCTGCAGCAGCAGATCCCAGTTGCCCCGCACCCGGGGCAGGTGCTGATCCCCGGTGAACAGCAGCATCACCCCCTTCTCCTCGGCGTTGAGCCGGTAGGTGCGCAGGGTCTGTTCAATCGCCGGAGCCAGGTCCATGGGCTCCAGCTGCCAGACCCGGTCGGACTCCAGCCGTGACAGGTCCAGCACGTCGGTGACCAGCCGCGACAGGCGGTCGGTCTCGGCGTTGGCGATGCTCAGGAACTCCTTCTGCTCCTCGGCGCTGAGCAGGTCGCCCATGTCATGGAGCGTCTCCACGTAGCTCTTGATGTTGCACAGGGGGGTGCGCAGCTCGTGGGACACGTTGCTGATGAAGCGGCTCTGGGCCGCATTCAGCTCCACCTCCCGGGTCAGGTCCTGGATCGTCATGGCGATGCCCTTGAGGCTCTCGCCACTGGCATCCCGCACCGACTGGAGCACGATGCGCAGGGTGCGGGGGGGATCACCGAAGCTGCAGCGCACTTCGGTGGTGTCCCGCTCGCTGATGATCAGGCTCTCCAGAGGATCGTGCAGTTCCATCGCCAGCCGGTCCGGCAGTTCGGCGGCCAGCTCGCTGCCCTCCAGGTTGCGGCCCTCCCAGCGGAACAGGCGGCGGGCCGTGGGATTGGCCAGCACGATCCGCCCTTCGGCATCGAGCAGGACGGCGCCATCGGCCATGGTGGCGATCAGCGACTGCTGCTTCACCTGGGCGGCGGTGAGCTCCTCGATGTTGGCCGCCTTGTAGACCTCCAGCTGGGAGGCCATGGTGTTGAACCCGTTGAGCAGTTCGCCGAGTTCACCCCCCACCGGCAGGGCGATGCGGGTCTCGAAATTGCCGCCGGCGATCGAGCGCACCCCCCGCAGCAGCTCCTTCACCGGCTGGGTGATCGTGAGGGCGTTGAACACCGAGCCCAGGATCACCAGCACCCAGATCGAGATGAACACCGCCACCGTCACCTCCCGGGTGAGGGCGGCGCTGGCCAGGAGCGTCTCGTTGGGGTTGATGCCCAGGGCCACCACCCCCAGGTAGCGCCCATCGCTCACCATCGGCACGAACACGTCCGTGACCTGGCCGTCCGGGGTGAGGTGCTGGCGGATCAGGGGGTTGTCGGGGCGGCGCTGGATATCGGCCGGCAGTTCCAGGCGTCGGCTGAGCACGCGCTCGCCCATGCCGGTGCTGCCGCCCATCGGGATGCCGAGGTAGATCACGCCATCGGAATCGGCGAAGAAGATGTAACGGAGACTTCGACTGGACTGCCAGAAGCGTTCGGCCACCGAGGCGAGTTCGCGGTCGTTGCCCTCCGCCACCAGGGGGGTGACGTTGGCCGACAGCAGCAGCCCGAGATCCCGGGCGAAGCGGGTGTCACTCATGCGGGCATCCCGCTGGATGCCGTTGAGGGCCAGGAAGGTGATGCCCGTCATCAGCAGGCTCACCACCAGGGTGGCGACCGCCAGGAGCTTGGTCTGGAGGCTGAACTCGGCCCACCAGCGCTGCAGCCGCGCCCGCCAGAGACTGAAGGAATCGGCGGCCTCGCCGCCGCCCGGGGTGGGGCCGGAAGCGGATCGGGTCATGGCAGGGCCGGGCGTCCCGTCCTCACCTGGTGGCCGATGTCGCGGCGGTAGACCATGCCTTTGAATCCGACCCGTCCCAGGCCGTCATAGGCCCGCTCGAAGGCGGTGTCGAAGTCGTCGGCCTGGGCCACCACCGCCAGCACCCGGCCGCCCGCCGTGACCACGGGGCCCGCCTCGATGCGGCGGCTGCCGGCATGGAACAGCTGCAGGTCAGGGGCGTCCCCCAGGTCGCCATGGATCGGATCACCGCGACGCACCTCACCGGGATAGCCCTCGGCGGCCGCGATCACGCAGGCGCTGCAACGCGGCTCGATCGTCAGGGGGGGCGCCTCCTCCAGGCGGCCGGTGGCGCAGGCCAGCAGCACCCCGGCCAGTTCCGGGCCGAGCAGGGGCATCAGGGTCTCGCACTCCGGATCCCCGAAGCGGCAGTTGAACTCGATCACCCGCAGGCCGGCCTCGGTGAGCATCAGGCCGGCGAAGATCACGCCGCGGTAGTCGATGCCCCGGGCCCGCAGGGCCGCCAGGATCGGCTCCAGCACCAGCTGGCGCACCTGCTCCATGCCCGCCGCATCCAGCAGCCGGGCGGGGGCGTAGGCCCCCATGCCACCGGTGTTGGGGCCGGTGTCCCCCTCGCCGATGCGCTTGTGGTCCTGGGCCGGGGGCAGCAGCACCATGGAGCGACCGTCGGTGAGGGCGAACACCGACACCTCCGGGCCGTGCAGGCGCTCCTCCAGCACCAGGGAGGGGGCGGCGGCGGCTACGCCGGGGGCGGCGCTCTGGAAGCGGCCCGCGAACACTTCCTCGATGGCGTCGCGGCACTGCTCGAGGCTGTCGGCCACCGTCACGCCCTTGCCGGCGGCCAGGCCATCGGCCTTCACCACCAGGGGTCGGCCGTGCCGCTCCAGGGCCTCCAGGGCCTCCTGCCGGGACGTTGCCGCCCAGTAGCCCGCCGTGGGTACGCCCGCCTCCTGCATCAGGTCTTTGGCCCAACGCTTGCTGGCCTCCAGCAGGGCCCCATCGGCCCCGGGACCGAAGACCGCCAGCCCCTCCGAGCGCAGCCGGTCCGCCAGGCCCGCTGCCAGGGGCGCTTCCGGACCCACCACCACCAGATCGATGGCGTGCGCCTGGCAGGCCGCGGCCAGGGCGTCATGGTCGGTCTCGGCGATGGCCAGCTGGCGGCAGCCCGCCAGGGCCGTGGTGCCGCCGTTGCCGGGGGCCACCAGCACCTGCTCAACCCCCGGGCAGCGCGCCACGGCCCAGCCCAGGGCGTTCTCGCGGCCACCGCCGCCCACCACCAGGATCCGGGCCGGCACCGGAGACGGGGGGGGAGCGTCGGAAGCGGTCAACGGGGCCATGGGGCGGAGGGGGAGCGGAACGGGGGTGGATCGGAGAGGAGAGCTCCCCTAGGTTGTGCGCCGGCACGGGTGCTGCACCGGTCGCCCTCACCAGCCTGACTGCCACTCCCCTTTGCCATTCTCCCCGACCGCCGCCTCGACCGCCGTGCCACCCAGCGGATCCGGCCCGACCTCCGGCCCACCGGCACCCCGGCGGAGCCGCCGCTGGTCCGTTCCGGGCGGCCTCGGAGTCCTGGCCTTGACGGGGTTGCTCACGGGGATCGGGCCGGCGGCAGCCCGTGCCGCGGCCCCCGGTCCCCCAGCGGCACCGGCACCCGCCGCCCCAGCGGCACCGACGCCCATCGCGGAACCCACGGCCGAGGCCGAAGCCGAGCGGCCGCCACTCCTCACTGACGCGGAATTCGCCGACCTGCTCCGCGATGGGGATCTCGAGCTGCTCGATGCGGCCTGCCGCCAGAGCGCCGAGGCCGACCAGCTCGAGCGCCTCCGGCAACTGCAGCAACGGCTGCTGACGCTGCATCCGGCCCCCCAGCCCCTGGAGGTGGTGCTGGCCAACGCCGACGTGCTGCTCAGCTGCCGGGCGCCCAGCGAGGCCATGGACGTGCTCAATCGCTACGGCCCGGCCGCCGGAGCCGAGCGGGTCCAGTGGCTGCAGCTGCAGTGGCGGGCCGCCGCCGCCGGGCTGGACCACCGTCGGGCGGCCCTGGCCCTGGAGCGGCTGCGCAAGGAGAGCGGCACGTCCCTCGATGCCATCGCCCTGCCGCTGCAGCGCCGGGAGGATGGCACCGTGATCAGCCGTCCGGCCCTGGAGCTGCTGGCCCTGCACCTGGAATCGAGGGGCTTCCCCCGGGTCGGCGGCGAACTGCTGGTGAGGGCCCGCCAGGGCGGCCTGGGCGGGGCCCTGCGGCTGCAGCAGGCGGTGGCGCTGCTGGCGGAGCTGCCGGTATCCCAGCGGGAGGCCCTGCTGGAGGAGGTCCTGGAGCAGGCAGCGGCAGCGAAGGCCTGGGGGCTGGTGGCCGAGCTGCTGGACACCCAGGCCGCCCTGCCGTCGGAGCGGGCCGTGGCCCGCCGCCTGCGGCTCAGCGGCCGCATCGACGACGCCTACGGCGAATGGCGCTGGCGGCGCGAGGATCCCGCGGCGGCCGCGCGCACCCGCCAGCTGGAGATCCTGCTGCGCTCCCCCCGGGATCCGGGCGGCCACGCCGCCGATCTTCCGGTGCCGACCCCGGCCCCGACCCCGATTCCGGCCCCGACCCCTTCCCCTGCGCCATGACCCTCTCCCCTGCCACCGGCCCCCTCCTCTACGAAGGCAAGGCGAAGCGGGTGTACGCCACCGACCAGGACGACCTGGTGGCCGTCGAGTACAAGGACGACGCCACGGCCTTCAATGCCCTCAAGAAGGCCCAGCTCCTGGGCAAGGGGGCCCTGAACTGCCGCATCTCCGCCCTGCTGTTCGAGCACCTCGAGCGGCTGGGGGTGCCCACCCACTACCTGGGCCTGCAGGGGGACCACTGGATGATGGTGCGGCCGGTGCGGGTGGTGCCGGTGGAGGTGGTGGTGCGCAACGTGGCCGCCGGGTCCCTCTGCCGCCAGATGCCGATCCCGGCGGGCACCCCCCTGGATCCGCCCCTGCTCGACCTGTACTACAAGGACGACGCCCTGGGGGACCCCCTGCTCAGCGAAGCGCGGCTGGAGCGCCTGCAGCTGCTCAGCCCCGACCAGCTGGGGGCGATCCGGGAACTGGCCTTCCGGGTCAACGACGCCCTGCGTGATCTTTTCGCCCGGGTGGAGCTTGAACTGGTGGATTTCAAGATCGAACTGGGGTTCACCGCCGATGGCGGACTGGTGGTGGCGGACGAGATCAGCCCCGACACCTGCCGCCTCTGGAACCGGGCCGTGAGCGATGCCCAGGAGCGGATCCTGGACAAGGACCGATTCCGCCAGGACCTGGGCGGCGTTGTCGAGGCCTACGGGGAGGTCCTCAAACGGGTCCAAGGGGTCTGTCCCGAACCGCGGGTCTACGGGTAAGGTCAGCGGAATTTGCGGCCTGGCCGCTCTGCAGACGACATCCATGATTGGCGTTCGCCTCGGCAGGCCCCACATCCTTCGAAGCGTCACGCCGCGGGCGGCGACCGCCTCCCTGCCCCTGCTGGTGGCCCTGCTGCTGGCCGGTGGCCAGGCCCGGGCGGCCGAAAGTCCCCCCGGCAAGGGCCAGGCCCCCGTGGGCCAAACGCCCGCAGGCGCCGCGGTCCAGACACCCGCAGGCCCCGTGGCCCAGGCCGGCGCCGATCCCTTCGCCGGTCCGGCGGACGCCACCCCGCCGGCCGGGGCGACCCCGGTGACGCCCGCCCCCGGAGCCACCCCCGCAAGCCCGGCCCCCTCGGCCGCCCCGGCACCAGCCGCCACCCCCGGCGCCACGCCCAGCCCCCCCGCCGCCCGCGACGACCGGCCCGGCAAGCCCTCCCTGGGCCCGGCCCCCACCCCTTCGGCCTCCACCGAACCCCGGGTGCTGATCAGCGAGGTGGTGATCGAAGGCCTGGCCGACCACCCCGAGCGCGAGCGACTCGAGCTGGCGGCCTATGCCGCCATGGCGGTGACCCCCGGCAACGCGATCACCCGCAGCGAGCTGGAAACCGACCTGCAGGCCATCTACGCCACGGGCTGGTTCTCCGACGTGCGGATCCAGCCCCAGGACGGCCCCCTGGGGGTCCGGCTGGTGGTCTCGGTGGTGCCCAACCCGGTGCTCACCAAGGTGAGCCTGGATCCGGCCGACGCCAAGGTGCCGGAAATGGTGGTGCAGGACACCTTCGCCAGCGATTACGGCAAGACCCTCAACCTGGTGACCCTGCAGGGCCGCATGCAGGAGCTGCAGAAGTGGTACGCCGACCAGGGCTTTTCCCTGGCCCGCGTCACCGGCCCCTCCCGGATCGGCCCCGACGGCAACGTGCAGCTGCTGGTGCGCCAGGGGACCGTCAAGGGCGTCGAGGTCCAGTTCCTCAACAAGGAGGGATCGGCCACCAACGACAAGGGCCAGCCGATCAAGGGCAAGACGAAGGATTGGGTGATCACCCGGGAGATCTCCATCAAGACCGGCGAGATCTTCAACCGCCGCAACCTGGAGGACGACCTCAAGCGCCTGTACGGCACCGGCCTGTTCAGCGACGTCAAGGTGACCCTGCGCCCCGAACCGGAGGATCCCGGCTCGGTGGTGATCGTGCTGGGGGTCGTCGAGCAGTCGACCGGCTCGCTCTCCGGCGGTCTGGGCTACAGCCAGAGCCAGGGGGTCTTCGGCCAGATCCAGGTGCAGGACAGCAACCTGTTCGGCCGGGCCTGGGACCTCTCCACCAGCTTCACCTACGGCCAGTTCGGCGGCCTGGCCGACATCTCCTTCAGCGACCCCTGGATCAAGGGGGACAAGTACCGCACCGCCTTCCGCTTCAAGGCCTTCGTCAGCCGGGACGCCCCCCAGGTGTTCCAGAGCCAGAACAACGGCAACTTCTTCACCGTCTCCGACTTCTACCAGGCCCCGGGCACCCAGGTCGCCTACAACATCTTCTCGCCGTTCAACCCCCTCCTCGACGTCTTCCCGTCGGTGACGGCGGCCCGCATCGCCTCCGAGGCCAGCGGCCAGAACCTCAGCTGGTTCCAGTTCGACGGCAACAGCGTGCTGATCCAGCGCGTCGGGGCCAACATCCAGTTCGTCCGCCCCCTCAACGGCGGCAACCCCTTCAAGAAGGCGCCCTGGACCGTGCTGCTGGGGCTGACCGGCCAGGTGGCCACGCCGATGGACTTCTCCGGCACCTCCCGTCGCTTCGCTCTGGCCACCCCGAACGAATCCACTTCGCTGCTGGCCGCCCCCACCAGTTCGTTCATCTGCCTCGCCTACAACTGCGCCGCCCGCAACCAACTGGTGGGCCTGCGGCTGGCGGCGACGATGAGCACCCTCAACGATCCCCGCAACCCCACCCAGGGCAACTTCCTCAGCATCGGCACCGAACAATTCATCTCCGTGGGCCCCGATTCCCCCACCTTCAACCGGATCCGGGGCAGCTTCACCCACTACATCCCGGTGCGCTGGCTGAAGTTCTACAAGGGCTGTCGGCCGAAGGCCGGCGAGACGGAGGATTGCAAGCAGGCCCTGGCCTTCCAGGTGTCCGCCGGCACGGTGATCGGCAACCTGCCGCCCTACGAGGCCTTCTGCCTGGGCGGCGGCAACTCGGTGCGGGGCTACTTCGACTGCGATCTGGGTGTCGGCAAGAGCTTCGGCGAGGCCACCATCGAGTACCGCTTCCCCCTGTTCAGCATCGTCAGCGGCGAGCTGTTCATCGACGGCGGCACCACCTTCGGCAGCCAGACGAAGGTGCCGGGCAACCTCGGCGGCCTGCTCGACAAGCCGGGCTCCGGCTTCTCGATCGGCACCGGCCTGATCGTCACCACCCCCGTCGGCCCGCTGCGCCTGGAGGTGGCCAGCCAGGACCTCACCGGCGAGTGGCGTTTCAACCTCGGCGTGGGCTGGAAGTTCTAGTGACCAGCTGGCCCAGCGACTATCGCCAGGCCTGGACCCTGCGCTCCAGCGTGGAGCGCTCCGGGGTCGGGCTGCACAGCGGCGCCGTCTCCCGGGTCCGCCTCGGCCCTTCGGAGCGGCCCGGCTACTGGCTGGGCTGGCTGGATGCGCCGGAGCGGCCCCTGCAGCGTCTCGGCCCCAACCAGGTGAGCGACACCCGCCTCTGCACCTGCCTGCAGGTCGGCGATCGCCGCCTGGCAACGGTGGAACATCTGCTGGCGGCCCTGGCCGGCACCGGGGTGAGCCAGGCGGAACTGTGGGTGGAAGGGGAGGAGATCCCCCTGCTCGACGGCTCCGGCCTGCCCTGGGTGGAAGCGATCGCCGAGGCGGGCCTCAGCGACCGGGGCGAGCGGGCCGAGCCCCCGCTGCCCCCGTTGCCCCTCACCCTCGGCCAGGGGCTGGGGTTCGTGGCCGCCCTGCCGAACGACCGGCTGCGTCTGGCGGCGGCGATCGAGTTTCCCCAGGGCGCCATCGGCCGCCAGCTCTATGCCCTCGATCTCACCCCCGAGAGCTTCGTGGCCGAGATCGCACCGGCCCGCACCTTCGGCTTCCGGGAGCAGGTGGAGCAGCTGCTGGCCGCGGGCCTGATCCGCGGCGGCGCCCTCGACAATGCCCTGGTCTGTGATGGGGACGACTGGGTGAATCCGCCCCTGCGCTTCGCCGACGAACCGGTGCGCCATAAGCTGCTGGACCTGCTGGGAGATCTGGCGCTGGTGGGCCTGCCGAGGGCCCACGTCTTTGCCTACCGCGGTTCCCATGGCCTGCACACCGCCATGGCCGCGGCCCTTGCGGCCCAGGCGCCCCGCCTGCCCGTACCCGTACCGACCCACTGAATCCTTGACCGTTCTTCCCTCCGCCGCTCCCGAGGCCGCCACGGCCGTTGCCCCCGCTGCGGACACGGCCCGGGCCGTGGTGCTCAGCAGCGAACAGATCCTCAACCTGCTTCCCCATCGCTATCCCTTCGCCCTGGTGGACCGGGTCATCGAGTACGTACCGGGCCAGCGGGCGGTGGCCCTGAAGAACGTCACCTTCAACGAACCGCAGTTCCAGGGCCATTTCCCCGGCCGGCCCCTGATGCCGGGTGTGCTGATCGTCGAGGCCATGGCCCAGGTGGGCGGCCTGATCGTCACCCAGATGCCGGATCTGCCCAAGGGACTGTTCGTCTTCGCCGGCATCGACGGGGTCCGCTTCCGGCGGCCCGTCGTGCCCGGCGACCAGCTGCTGATCAGCTGCGAACTGCTCAGCCTCAAGCGCAAGCGCTTCGGCAAGGTTCAGGCCACCGCCACGGTCGATGGCGAGCGGGTCTGCTCCGGCGAGCTGATGTTCTCGCTCGTGGACTGACGCGATGTCGAGTGCAGCCATGACGACATCGGTGCATCCCACCGCCCTGGTCGATCCGAGGGCCCGGCTGGGCTCCGGTGTGGAGATCGGTCCCTATGCGGTGATCGGTCCGGAGGTGGAGATCGGCGAGGGCAGCCGCATCGGTCCCCATGTGGTGATCGACGGGAGGGTGCGGATGGGCAAGGGCAACCGGATCTTCCCGGGGGCCTGCATCGGCCTCGAGCCCCAGGACCTCAAGTACGGCGGTGCCCCCACCGAAGTGGTGATGGGCGATGAGAACACGATCCGGGAGTGCGTGACCATCAACCGCGCCACCGCCGAAGGCGAGCGGACCGTGCTGGGCAACGGCAACCTGCTGATGGCCTACAGCCACATCGGCCACAACTGCCAGCTCTCCGACCGCATCGTCATCGCCAACGGGGTGGCCGTGGCGGGCCACGTGGTGATCGGTGAGCGGGCCGTGATCGGCGGCGTGCTCGGCATCCACCAGTTCGTCCACATCGGCAGCCTGGCGATGGTGGGCGGCATGAGCCGCATCGACCGGGACGTGCCCCCCTTCATGACGGTGGAGGGCCACCCCGGCCGCATCCGGGGGCTGAACCGGGTCGGGCTGCGCCGCAGCGGCATGGCCCAGCTCGATGACGGCGCCCAGTTTCGCCAGCTCCAGGATCTCTGGACCCTCATCTACCGCAGCGATCTGGTGCTGGCCGCCGCCCTGCGCCAGGCCAGGGAGAAGCCCCTGCTGGCCGCGGCCGATGAGCTCTGCGCCTTTCTGGAGGCCTCGGTGGGGCCGGGCCGGCGCGGACCGCTGCCGGCCCAGCGCTGATGGTGCGACTGCTGGTCAGCACCGGGGAAGTCTCCGGTGATCTGCAGGGATCCCTGCTGGTCCAGGCCCTGCACGAGGAGGCCGCCCGCCGGTCACTGGACCTGGATGTGGTGGCCCTCGGGGGCAGCCGCATGGAACGGGCCGGAGCCCAGCTCCTGGCGGACACCACCAAGCTCGGGGCCATCGGCCTGTGGGAACCGATCCCCCTGGTCCTGCCCACCCTGCGGCTGCAGGCCCGGGTGCGGCGCTGGCTGAAGCAGCACCCCCCCGACGCCGTGGTGCTGATCGACTACATGGGGGCCAACGTCAACCTGGGCCTGCGCCTGCGCCGGCTCTATCCCCAGGTGCCGATCACCTATTACATCGCCCCCCAGGAATGGGCTTTCCGCCTGGGCGACGGCGGCACCACCCGGCTGATCGGTTTCACCGACCGCATCCTGGCGATCTTCCCAGAGGAGGCCAGCTTCTACGCCGCACGCGGCGCCCAGGTCACCTGGGTGGGCCATCCCCTGATCGACACCCTCCAGCAACGACCCCAGCGCCAGGAGGCCCGCCAGCGGCTGGGCCTGCCGGCCGAGGCGCCGGTGCTGCTGATGCTGCCAGCCTCGCGGCGGCAGGAGCTGCGCTATGTGCTGCCGCCGATGGCCGCTGCGGTGGCCCTGCTGCAGCGGCAGCATCCCGACCTACAGGTGCTGCTTCCCGCCGGCCTGCCGGGGTTCGAGGCGACCCTGCAGAACGCCATGGAGGCCGCCGGGGCCACCGCCGTGCGGGTGATCCCGGCCGGTGAGGCCGACGCGCTACGGCCGCTGCTGTGCGCCGCCGCCGATGCCGCCCTGACCAAGTCCGGCACCGCCAACCTGGAGCTGGCCCTGCGGGGCGTGCCCCAGGTGACCGGCTATCGGGTGAGCCGGCCGACGGCGTTCCTGGCGAAACACGTGATCCACTTCAACGTGGCCCACATTTCCCCGGTGAACCTGGTGCTCGGCGAAAGGCTCGTGCCGGAACTGCTGCAGGACGACTTCACCCCGGAGGCCATCCTGGCGGCCCTGCTTCCCCTGTTCGATCCCGCCTCCGGGGCACGGCAGCGGGTGCAGGAGGGCTACGGTCGGCTACGGCAGAAGCTGGGAGAGCCCGGCGTCACCCGCCGGGCGGCAACGGCGATCCTGGAACCGTTCTCCTGAAACACCCGATGCGACTGATTGCGCTGTTGCTGGGGCTGCTGCTTGCCCTGGGGGGCCCGGTGGCACCGGCCCTGGCGGCCACCGAAGAGGCCGTGCTGGCGGGTGGCTGCTTCTGGTGCCTGGAGCACGATCTCGAGGTGCTCCCCGGGGTGCTCGACGTGGAGAGCGGCTACAGCGGCGGCAAGGGGGCCAACCCCACCTACCGGCAGGTCTCCGCCGGGGGAAGCGGCCACCAGGAAGTGGTGCGGGTGCGCTTCGACAACACCGAGATCCGCTACGACACCCTGCTGCGGGCCTACTGGCGCAACATCGACCCCCTCGACGGCGGCGGCCAGTTCTGCGACCGCGGCGATTCCTACCGACCCGTGATCTTCACCACCAGCGCCAACCAGGCCGTGGAGGCCCGCAACAGCCTGGTGGCGGCCGCCCGGGAGCTGGGCAAGCCGGCGGCAGCGATCAAGGTGACGATCCGGCCCCTGGCGAAGTTCTGGCCGGCGGAGGGCTACCACCAGAACTACGCCAAACGCAACGGCGTCCGGTACAACTACTACCGCTGGTCCTGCGGCCGCGACCGGCGCCTTGACACGGTCTGGGGCCGGCGGGCCCGCACCAGCCAGCGCTGGCAGGGCGGCTGAGCCATCGCCGGAGCCCGTCCGACGGGCCGCTGGCATCGCCGACATCGGCGGTGCTGCCGATCAGCCGCAGGGGAAACCGAACGGGCCTGGCCCCCTGTCGCCACCGGGAAAATGCCTTAGCGTTTGATCCATCACCGGAGGGCTTCTGTATGTATCTGCTGACCATCCGGGACGGTCTGCAGACGCGCCACATCGGGCCCTACGGGAGCCCGAGGCAGGCGTCCGACGATCTCGACAAGCTCCAGGCCAGCTTCGGTGACAAGGCCACCTGGCAGATCCACCGCCTGGAATCCCCCGCCGAACTGCACGCCCCCATCCCCGGCAGGGGCGACACCGAACCGGTGGCCGTCTGACCGGTGGCTCAGGCCCGGGGCGGGTTGCGGGGATAGCCGCGCAGCAGACCGCTCTCAATCATCAGCCCGACCCCGGCATTGATCAGGATCAGGCCCAAGGCCCCGTACCAGACCCAGGGGCCGGCCTCCGGCAGCGACTGCCCCTGGTCGGCCGCCGCCGCCAGGGCCGACCAGGTCTGGATGCCCTTGCGGATCACCCCCTCCCCGAAGAGACAGAGTCCGGCGGGGAGCAGGAGCACACCGAGCTGGGCCTTCACGTACCAGCGGATCTTGTGAACGGCCATGGGGCGATGCGTTGTCTGGTCTGGAAGCAAACCTAGGCCGCAAGCTCCGGCCGCCACAGCCGCCGGGGACGGCGGCGCTGCCGTTCAGGCCGCGGCGCCCGCCACCAGCCAGGCCACCAGGGTGCGCACACCGAAGCCGGTGGCCCCCGCCGGATCCAACCCCCGCTCCTTGTCGCTCCAGACGGTGCCGGCGATGTCGAGGTGGGCCCAGGGCAGCCCCCGGGTCACGAAGTCCTGCAGGAAGAGGGCGGCGGTGATCGAGCCCCCGGGCCGCGGGCCGGTGTTCTTCATGTCGGCGACGTGGCTCTTGAGCCCCTTCCTGTAGGAGCCGCGCAGGGGCATGCGCCAGAGGGCCTCGCCACCGGCCCTGCCGGCGGCGATCAGGGCCTCCGCCAGGCCGTCACTGGGGGACCAGAGTCCGGCGATCTCCTCGCCCAGGGCGATCACGCAGGCGCCGGTGAGGGTGGCGAGATCGACGATCGCATCGGGCTCCAGTCCGCAGGCATAGACGAGGGCGTCCGCCAGGGTGAGGCGCCCCTCCGCATCGGTGTTGTTGATCTCGATGGTCTTGCCGTTGGAGGCGGTGAGCACATCACCCGGGTGGATGGCGCCGCCGCTGATCATGTTTTCGCAGCTGGCCACGATCACGTGCACCTCCAGGCCGGCGGGGCGGATCTCGGCGATGGCGCGGGCCGCCCCCAGCACCGCGGCGCTGCCGCCCATGTCGTACTTCATCATCTCGATCTGGGAGCCGGCCGTCTTGAGGTTGTAGCCGCCGGAATCGAAGGTGAGCCCCTTGCCCACCAGCACCACCCGCCGGGTCACCTCACCCGTAGGCCTGCAGGTGAGATGGATGAACTTGGGGGGCAGATCGGAGCCCTGGGCCACCCCCAGGTAGGCCCCCATGCCGAGGGCTTCGCAGTCGGCCCGCTCCAGCACCTTGAGCTCGAGGCCGAAGGTGTCGGCGATGGCGGCGGCCTCCTCGGCCAGCGACTGGGGCGTCGCCTTGTTGGGCGGAGCCGCCACCAGCCGCCGCGCCAGTTCCACGCCGCTGCAGGTGGCCGCCACATGGGCCAGGCCCGCCGCCGCGGCCTCCCCCAGCCCGAGCAGGGTCACCCGGGACGGCAGGGGGCGGGGCTCGGCCTCACTCTTGAAGCGCTGGTCGTCATAGAGGCCGAGCCGCACCGCCTCCGCCATCGCCGCCGCCGCCGCCGCCGGCTCGAGCCCCTCCAGCGGGAACCACAGGCCCAGGTCCTCGGCACCGGCGCCGGCGGCCGTGCGGGCCGCACCGGCACCGGCCTGGCGCAGGGCGTCGAGGCCGAACTCGGCCGGATCCCCCAGGCCCACCAGGATCAGCGTGGCCGGGGTGCCGCCGGGCCTCTCCAGCGTGAGGGTCTGGCCACTTTTGGCCTCGAAGCGGCGGCGCTGCAGCCAGCCCTCAAGGGCTTCCCCCACCAGCTCCTCGGCCAGGCCCCGCCCGTCGCCGCTGCCGCCGCCGGCGAACAGCCCCACCACCAGGGTGTCCCCCGTCCAGCTCCCGGTGAGGGGACGTGGGCCGTCCCGGTCAACGGCAAGACAGCGAAACTCCATGGACCCAGCGCAGGCGACCCGTGATCGTAGCCAGTTCAGGCCTGGGGTTCAGGCGGGGTCGGCCGTGAACGGGGTGGCCCAGCGGTCCCGGGTCTCCTTGTTGAAGGGGGGCAGCCAGCGCCGGATCAGGGCCTGCTCCAGGGCCCGGCGGGGGGCGACCGCCGCAGGCACGTCTGACCAGAAGCGGATGCTCGGCCGCGCCTCCAGGCCCGCACGCGCCAGGGCCTCCCCGTAGGCCGCCAGGTAGTCCTTGCAGTCGTGGTCGCCCTTCCAGCGCTGGTCGGCCCGGCCGGTCTCGCCGACGTAGAGCAGCAGGGGCAGCGGCAGCTGGGGGGGACGATCCATCACCAGATAGAGGGCCGCCCCCTGCTGGGGAAGCCGGGGCCAGCGCCAGAAGGACAGGCTCTGGGGGCTCAGGCAGAGGGGATCGAGGCGCCGCGCCTGCTCGAGGGGATCGCCGGGGTCGGCGGGCACGGGGAACAGCTGCCCCTGCTGGAGAGGGGCGGCGGCGCCGGTGGCGGCGTAGAGCGGCGTCTGATGGTCGGCGAGGCGGGCCTGCCAGGCGAGCAGCTGCTCCCGCCACAGGGGGAGCGATGGGGCCGGCGGCCCGCCGGCCAGCGCGGCCGCCGGAAACAGTTCCCCCTGCCGGCTCATCGGGCCCGCCTCCGGGCCGGCGGCAGCACCGGCCCCGGGGCGGCGTCGTAGCGGAACCGGCCGATCCAGCGCTCCACCTGCCCGGGGGAGAGCTCCAGGCGGTGCTGGAGATCGGCCAGATCCCGGAAGGGCTCCCGGGCCCGCTCCTGCAGCAGCCAACGGCAGCGTTCCGGCCCCAGGCCGAGCCGCTCCTGCAGCAGCCGTTCGGACGCCTGGTTGATCGCCAGCGGCGGCGGCAGCGGCGCAAACCGGGGCCGGCCACGGCGCCGGAAGCGCAGCACGGGCAGCCAGACCCCCACCTGGGCGGGGGAAACCTGGAGCCCGGCGGCCAGATCCCCGGGGCCCGACCACTGCTCCCCCTCGCCCTGGAGCCGGATCAGCCGATCCACCAGCTCAGGCGGGCAGCCGGGCAGCCGCAGCCAGTCGCCGGCCTCGGCGACGTTGACCTCGAGGCTCCAGCCCAGGGCGGCCGCCTGGCGCACCTCGGCCCCATCCCGGAACCGCAGCGCCGGGTTGAGGGCCAGCTTGAGGGCGAGCAGCTCGCGTTCGACCGCTTCTTCAGCGCCCATCCCAGCGGCCCCCATCCCGACGGCCCCTGGCTGCGGCGGCAGGGGCGGCAGCTGGCCGGTGGCCTCCAGCAGGCGGCGGGCCAGGGGATCCAGCCAGTGGCGTCCTGCCATGGAGGCCCGAGCGCGCGCAGGTCGGGCCTGAAGCTAGCGGGTGCCTCCGGGTCGGGGCCAGTCGACCAGCCCCAGCTGCAGGCCGATGACCACGGCCTGGATCCGGCCCCGGACCCGCAGCTTGAGCAGGACGTTGCGGACATGGGTCTTGACCGTGTCGACGGAAACCATCAGTTCCCGGGCGATCTCGTGGTTCGTCAGGCCGTGCACCACCCGCTCGAGCACCTGCCGCTCCCGGGCACTGAGCGGCTCAGCGGCGTCACCGCCGGGCTCCTGGTCCGCCAGGACCGCCCCCACCAGCGCGCGGTCGAGGTAAAGGCCGCCGCTCAGCACGGCGTGCAGGGCCTGCAGGCCGGCGCCCTGGAGCAGCCGCGACTCCGGCACGATGCCGTCACAGCCCGCCTGCAGGGCCTGCCGGATCCGGGCAGGGCGGTGCTCCTGGCAGACCACGAGCAGGGTACGGACCTCGGGGTGGCGGGCCTTGACCTGCACCACCAGCTCCACGCCGCATCCCTCCTCCAGTCGGTCGCTGACCAGGAGCAGGGCGGGTCGATGGCGGCGCACCTGGGCGAGCCCCTCGGCGGCGGTGGTGGCGGCCCCCAGGATCCGGGCGGGCGTGCCCATGAGCAGGGTGATCTGGGCCCGGCTGCCCAGGCACAGCACCAGCCGGACACCGTCGAGCAGCGCCAGCCCCCGGCTGAGGTCGTCACGCACCTGGGGCAGCAGGGGGGTGAGGTCCACGGGCGCAGTCGCGAGGACACCCCAGCGATGGGGGGCGGCCATCCTCGCCAGGGGATCGACTCCATTTCGGTATCGGCCATGGCGAGCCGGGCACCGCGATACGTGGATCCGCACTCCCCAGGCGTGCCTGGTCTCTGCAGAATCGATCTCTCCCGCAGTCCGGAGCAGACGTCCCCCATGGCTTTCTTCGACTCCGAGATCGTCCAGGACGAAGCGAAGCGGCTGTTCAGCGATTACCAGCAGCTGATGCAGCTGGGCAGTGAATACGGCAAGTTCGACCGGGAGGGCAAGAAGCTGTACATCGAGCGGATGGAGGAGATGATGGAGCGCTATCAGGTGTTCATGAAGCGCTTCGAACTCTCCGAGGACTTCCAGGCCAAGCTCACCGTCGAACAGCTGCGCACCCAGCTGGGCCAGTTCGGCCTCACCCCCGAGAAGATGTTCGAACAGATGACCCTCACCCTCGAGCGGATGAAGGGCCAGCTCGATGCGGCGGGCTGATCCGGGGTGACGGACGTCATCGTCGTCGGGGCGGGGCTGGCCGGGCTGGTGGCCGCCCGGGAGCTGCGCAGGGCCGGCCTGTCGGTGCAGGTGATCGAGGCGGCGCCGGCCGTGGGGGGCCGCATGGTGCGGGCACCCCTGCCGCTGGAGGGGGCCGGGCCAGCCGGGACCCGGCCCGCCGCCTGGATCGACCTGGGCGGCCAGTGGCTCGGGGCCACCCACGCCCGCTTCCGGTCCCTGCTCGAGGAGCACGGCCTGCGCCGTTTCCCCTCCCCCCAAGAGGGCGAAACCGTCCTCTGCTTCGGCTCCCATCGCTGCACCTTCAGCGGCTTTTTCCAGGGGTTTCCGGAGGGGCAGCCGCCCTCGGTGCCCCAGGCGGACTGGGAGGACGCCATGCAGGCCCTGAAGCGGTTCCAGGCACTGGTGGCCTCCCTTCCTGAGGGCCATCCCCATCACCATCCCGACGCCGACGCCCTCGACCGGCTGAGCTTCCAGGACTGGATCGGGGCCCACACCCACACCCCCTTCGCCGCCTGGTACTTCGCCTATTTCTGCCGGGCGGTGGGTTTTCTCGGGCCGGCGGAGCCGGATGAGGTGTCGCTGCTGCACGTGGCCTGGGGCCAGCGCACGGCCTCCCAGGGCGACCACCCCGAGGAGGAGCTGATCCACGGCGGTGCCGGCCAGCTGCCGGCCTTGCTGGCCGAAGGCCTGGGGGACGCCCTGGTGCTGGGGGAGCCCGTGCGGGCCATCCACCAGAGCGAGGGTCCCACCGGCCCCGGTGCGCAGGGCACCATCACGGTGACCACCGACATCGGCAGCCACAACGGCCGGGCGGTGATCGTGGCCATGGCGCCGGCGATGGCGGCCGCGATCCGCTTCACCCCCGAGCTGCCGGCCGATCGGCTCGCCCTCCAGGAGGGCATGGCCATGGGCCGCTGCACCAAGGTGCTGGTCGCCTACGACCGCCCCTGGTGGCGGGAGGCCGGGCTGGCCGGCATCGGCATCGGCGATCGCCCCTGGGTGGAACTCTGCGCCGACAGCTCCGATCCCGAGATCGGTCTGGGGGTGATCGCCGCCTTCGTGGCGGGGCGCCGCCAGGAGCGCTGGTCGGCCCTTGGGCCGGAGCAGCGGCGGGCGGCGGTCCTGGAGGATCTGGCCGCTTACCTCGGCCCGATGGCGCTGGAGCCGCTCGACTATGTGGAGAAGGACTGGCCGCGGGAGCCCTTTGTCGGCGGGGCCTTTGCCGGCTGGATGCCCCCCGGGCTGTGGACCCGCAGCGGCGACGCCCTGCTGCGGCCCCACGGCCGGGTGTTCTGGGCCGGCACCGAGGTGGCGGAGCGCTGGCCGGGCTTCTTCGAGGGGGCGGTGGCCAGCGGCGAGCGGGCCGCGGCCGACGTGGTGGCCCTGCTGGGCTGAGCGATCGGGGCACCCCGGCTGCCTACCATCCCCCCCAGGCAGGCGGCTGGTGTCGATGGGGGAAGCGGAGCACGCGAATCAGGGAGCAACGCTAACGGTGCCACCGCTGGCCGACGCCCTGGCGCGGGGCATGGCCGACCTGTTCCCCGCCGGCAAGGATCCCGACCCGGATCAGCGGCTCGAGGCCCGGCTGGCGGAGGCGGAACGCCAGGGCCGCCCCCTGCGGGTGAAGCTGGGCATCGATCCCACCGGCAGCGACATCCACCTCGGCCACAGCATCCTGTTCCGCAAGCTGCGCGCCTTCCAGAACGCCGGCCACACGGCGGTGCTGATCATCGGCGACTTCACGGCCCGCATCGGCGATCCCACCGGCAAGAGCAGCACCCGCGTGCAGCTGGACGCGGCGGCAGTGGAGGCCAATGCCGCCACCTACCTGGCCCAGCTGGGCCAGGGCCAGCCCCCCGAGCGCTCCCTGCTCGACTTCGAGACCCCCGGCCGGCTGGAGGTGCGCCGCAACTCCGAGTGGCTGGCCGGCCTGGCGCTGCCCCAGGTGATCGAGCTGCTGGGCATCAGCACCGTGGGCCAGATGCTGGCCAAGGAGGACTTCGCCAACCGCTACGGCTCGGGCACCCCCATCAGCCTGCACGAGTTCCTCTATCCCCTGCTGCAGGGCTATGACTCAGTGGCCGTCGCCGCCGACCTGGAGCTGGGCGGCACCGACCAGAAGTTCAACGTGGCCATGGGGCGCGACATGCAGCGCCATTTCGGCCAGCGGCCCCAGTTCGGGCTGCTGCTGCCGATCCTGCCCGGCCTCGACGGGGTGCAGAAGATGAGCAAGAGCCTGGGCAACACCGTGGGGCTGATGGAGGACCCCCTCTCGATGTATTCCAAGCTCGAGAAGGTGCCGGACGCGGTGGTGGAGGACTACCTCACCCTGCTCACCGATCTCGACACGGCGGCCCTGCCCACCAACCCCCGGGAGCGGCAGAAGGCCATGGCCCTGGAGGTCACCGCCAGCCGCCATGGCCGCGACGCGGCCCTGCGGGCCCAGGCCGATGCGGCTGGGCTGGTGGGCGCCGGCCTCGCCGGAGCGGGGGTGACTGGGGACGGACTCCAGGCGGACAGCGTCCCCGAGGCCTCCCTGGCCGGGCTGGCCTTCCCGCTGAAGGCCTTCTACCTGCTCAGCGCCCTGCAGGTCTGCGCCAGCAGCAGCGAGGGGCGGCGCCAGATTCAGGGGGGCGGCGTCAAGCTCGACGGCGAGAAGCTCAGCGACCCCAACCAGGAGTTCGCCAGCGCCGAGGAACTGGACGGCAAGGTGCTGCAGCTGGGCAAGAAAACCTTCCGGCGGCTGGTGGCCTGATGGCGGACAGCGAACGCAACCCCAGGGCCATGGAGCCCACACTTGACCCGGCCGAGCGGATCATCCTCGCCCTTGACCGCCCCGACGCCGACGCGGCCCTGGCCCTGGCGGCGGCGGTCCCGGAGCTGCGCTGGGTGAAGGTGGGCCTGGAGCTGTTCACCGCCGCCGGACCCGGCGTGGTGCGGGAGCTGCGGCGGCGGGGCCTGCGGGTGTTCCTGGATCTCAAGTTCCACGACATCCCCGCCACCATGGCCGGCGCCTGCCGCAGCGCCGCCCGGCTGGGGGCGGAACTGATCACCGTGCACGCCTGTGCCGGCAGCGAGGCCCTCGCCGCCGCCCAGGCCGCGGCCGAGGAAGGGGCCGCCCTTGAAGGCCTCGTCCCCCCCACCCTGCTGGCGGTGACCGTGCTGACCAGCTGGGACCCCGGCCGCTTCCGCCGCGAGCTGGCCATCGAAGCACCACTGGAGGCCTACGCGGGTCAGCTGGCGGCGCTGGCGGCGGCGGCGGGCCTCACCGGTGCGGTGTGCTCACCCCTGGAGGTGGCCCGGCTGCGGGCCGCCCATCCCCGGCCCTTCACCCTGGTGACCCCCGGGATCCGCCCCGCCGGCAGTGCCACGGCCGATCAACGGCGGGTGATGACACCGGCGCAGGCCGTGGCGGCCGGCGCCAGCCAGCTGGTGATCGGCCGCCCGATCAGCGGCGCCGCCGAGCCGGCGGCCGCCTTCGCGGCCTGCTGCGCGGAACTGGCCTGAAGCGAGCGCCTACGGCTCCAGGGGAGACGCCTCGCCGTAGAGCCAGCCCTGGCCCCGCAGCCAGCCCTGGGAGGTGAGCAGACGCGCCTCCTCGATAGTCTCCACCCCTTCAGCCACGGTGTCGAGCTCCAGGCCTTCGGCCACCCCCACCAGCGCCTGGGACAGCCGCAGGCTCTTGGTGTCCTTCGCCCGCATCGCAAAGGTGAAGGAACGGTCCAGCTTCAGCCCGGCGATGGGCAGATCCCGGAGATGGCTGATCGAGGAATAGCCGGTGCCGAAATCATCCACGTACCAGCGGACGCCACGGCCGGCGAGCTGCTGCATCTGCTGCCGGATCCGGTCGGTGACGCTGAGCAGGGCCGTTTCGGTGACCTCCAGGTGCAGCCGCTCCGGGGCCACCCCGGCGGCCTGGAGGGCTTCGACCACCAGCTGGGGGTGATCGGGCTGGGCGAGGCTGGCCGCCGACACGTTCACCGCCATCGTGAGCCCCTCGGGCAGCCGGGAGAGGGCCGCCAGGGCCTGGCGCAGCACCAGGCTGTCGATCCTGGCGATCAGGCCGCGGCGCTCGGCGCAGGGCAGGAACTCGGCCGGACCGACCTCGATGCCATCGGGACGCACCCAGCGGGCCAGGGCCTCGTAGCCGGTGACCTCGCCGCTTTCGAAGCAGACGATCGGCATGAACCAGGCCGCGAACTCCTCCATCACCAGCCCCCGCTGAATCTCGGCCGCAAACAACAGGCGGGTGTGGGCCTCGGTGGCCAGGGCGTCGTCGAGCAGGGCGAAGCAGTTGCGGCCCCGGGCCTTGGCCTGGCGCATGGCGAGGCTGGCGTCCCGCAGCAGCTCGTCGGGGAGGGCGCCGGCGGCGGTGGTGGCGATGCCGATGCTCACGGTGGGATCGATGGGCTGCCCGCCGATGGTGACCGGCGCCCGGCAGGCCGCGAGGATCCTCTCGGCCCTGTGGGCGGCTTCGGCCGTGGAGGCCAGGTCACTGAGCAGGACGATGAATTCATCGCTGGTGCCGCGTGCCACCCGGTCCGGATCGCCGATCGCCCGGACGATCCTCCCCGCCAGGAAGGCGATCAGCTGGTCGCCGCCGGCATGGGTAAGGGCGTCGTTCACCGGGGTGAGGCCGTCCACGCCGATGCTGAGCACCGCCAGGATCGAGCCGGTGCCCGCCGGACGATCGAGGGCCTGGCGGATGCGGGCCAGGGCGACGCTGCGGACGGCCAGGCCGGTGACGTCGTCGTGGCGCTGGCTGTGGGCACGCTCCGACAACCGGCAGGGGAGGTCGGCCGTGTCGTTCGCCCCGCTCCAGAGGCAGCAGAGCCACCCGCCGGCGGGGAACAGGCGCAGGCGGCGTGGCGCCACCGGGGCCTCTCCCGGGCGGCCGGGGGCCATGACCTCCACAGTCTCCCCTGACGCAAACGCCCGCACACCTTGCTCGATCAGGCCGCCGGAGCGGGGGGCCGGGTGGAGATCCAGCAGCCGAGCCCCCACGATCCGGTCCTGCTGGTAGCCATGGACGCAGCAGGCCGCCCCGTTGGCATAGATGCAGATGAAATCCGTGATGGTGCCGGCGGCGCCCCTCTGGGGCTGCAGCAACAGGAACGGATCCGGCAGGGCGTCGAGAACAGGATGGGGGCCGACCGCCGCGCCCGCAGCCGGCCAGGGGGTGTCCGAAAAGGGGGACGTCTGGGACTCAGCAATCGCCCGCAGGCTCTCCAGAAGAGGTTCACAATTGCCGGCGGTATCGCTGATCACCTTTTTGCGATTTCGCCGCCGGGCAACCGAATGCATGAACGGAAACGTGTCGGAAAAACCCATGGCCACCGTGCACCATCTCCATGGGGCGTGATGCAGATCCGGGGCAGAAGCACTGGGGGAAAGAAGCGCTTCTGCGGCAAATCTGCAGAGATCATGAATAAATGCTAGCCGATCTTTCCGCTTCAGCCACCGTGACGGACCCGCCGATGGCACCGGGAGAAGCAATGGATCCCCGGCAGATGTTTGGGGCCCGCGGTTGGTTCTTCCCCGCAGGATCCGGACCCATCAGGCTTCGGGCCGGCGCGCTGCCGCCTCGGCCCGCTCCAGCTGCCGGGCCGCCCAGCGCCCCAGTCGCCCGGAGCCGGCCAGTTGCTGGCGGAGTCGCTCCGTCTCGGCGCGCCGTTGCTGGCGCCGCTGCTCCTCGCTGGGTACCCGGTCGTCGAAGGGCAGGCGGCAGCGCATCGCCAGCCAGGCCCCCAGATGGCGCAGGGGGGTCGGATCGGTGGCATGGTCCTCGACCCGCAGGGGCGGATCGGGGGGCCGGAGGGCCTGCAACCGGTAGGAGCGGTCGCCGTCGGAATCGATCCGCTCGACCAGCTCCAGGGCCCGGGCTTCCCCCAGGGTCCGCAGGTGCTGGCCGAAACGGCGCTGCAGCACCAGCACCCGGGGCTCCAGCCGCCACTCCAGGCGCCCGAAGGCCAGCCACAGCTGACCCCAGCCGCCGGCCAGGGCCAGCAGCGCCAGCGGAATCCCCAGGGCCCAGAACCCCGGCCAGCCGGGGCCGCCCCGCAGCAGCAGGGCCAGCAGGCCCCACAGCAGCAGATTGACCAGGCCCATCAAGCGGCGCTGCTGCCGCCGCAGGGCCAGGTCGGGCACCAGCAGCGGACTGCCGAAGGAGGGGGTGAGCTCCTGCCAGCCCGCCGGCAGGACCGGCACGGCGGGGATCCTGGTCTGCGCCCGGTCCTCGGCAGGGTGCTCCGCAAGGGGCCGCAGACCCAGCCGCCGGTTGAGTTGCTCGGCGGCCTCCTGCCGCTGCCGCGGGCTGCCGAGCCGCGTGATCTCGAGGCTGCGCCCCGAAAGCTCGGCCACCAGCGGCCCACCCCAGGCGCCCTCGCCGCGCAGCTGGAAGCGCAGGATCTCCCGGCCGATCAGGGCCTGCCGGCGGCGGAAGGGTCCCCGCTGCACCTGGCGCTCCAGCCCCCCATCCGCCAGGACGGTCAGCCGGTCCTCCGACCAGAGCGCCCGCAGCAGCTCCCGCAGGGCGGCGGCGCCACCGAGGGTCCAGAGGCCCAGCCACACCAGCAGGAACAGGGCCACCGGCAGGGGCCCTTCACCGCCGGCCAGAAACGCACCCAGGATCCTCCAGAGAGCCCAGAGGGCGAACAGCTCCCCCGCCAGCCAGCCGCACAGCCAGAACAAGAGGAACGCCGCCACGAAGAAGCGACCGGGGCCGACGGGCCGGAAACGGAACGTTGTGGTGGTGCCGAAGGCACGGTTCCCCTCCTCGCCCACCTCTTCGCCCACCTCTTCGCCCACCTCTTCGCCTGCCGTCGTCCGATGGGCCCATGCTGGCGAAACGACACTGGTGGGACATCCTTCCGCCAATGGAAAACCCCCGATCCGCGGACGGAACGGGGGTAAGAATCTCAGCGCTGCGGCGGCCTCAGCCGATGAACTCACGGCTGGGGGCGGAGACGCCGGCGGGGGCGGTGCCCTTCAGGTAGGCCAGCATCGTGTCGGCGTCGGAGCACTCGAACGGGTCGGTGGGGCAGTTGTCCTCGAGGCCGGGCTCCACGAACATCTTCTCGATGGTGCCGTCGTTGACGAGCATCGAGTAGCGCCAGGAGCGGGCACCGAAGCCGAGGTTGTCCTTCTCGACGAGCATGCCCATCTTGCGGCTGAACTCACCGTTGCCGTCGGGCAGCAGGAACACCTTGTCGGCGCCCACCTGCTTGCCCCACTGGAACATCACGAAGGCGTCGTTGACGGACACGCAGACGATGCTGTCCACACCCAGGCCCTTGAACTCCTCGTACAGGGCCTCGTAGCGGGGCAGGTGGTTGGAGGAGCAGGTGGGGGTGAAGGCACCGGGGAGGGAGAAGACCACCACCTTCTTGCCCTTGAAGATGTCGTCGGTGGTCAGGTCCTGCCAGCGGAAGGGATTGGGGCCGGGCACGGATTCATCGCGCACACGGGTCTTGAAGACGACGCTGGGGACCTTTTCGATGGCAGCCATGTGAATGTGTGAAGAACGACTTGACGACGCGCCGCCCGGAGCAGCGTTCGCAGAGAGCTTAACTCGCACTCGGTCCGCCTTAGGGGGGAAACCGGCTGAGTGTTTTTGCTCATCGCCGCTCCAGGGCCACCCGCTCGACCGGCCTACAGTCCGTTTCGCCTGCCCCCGGCCCTCGCCCCAGCCATGACCCTCTCGATGTTCGAGGCGGCCGTTCCGCCCCTGGCCCGCAGCCTGCGCAACCTGACGGCGATCCTCGCCAAGGCGGCCGCCCACGCCGAAACCAAAGGGATCGATCAGGCCGTGCTGCTGCAGGCCCGCCTTTACCCCGACATGTTCCCCCTGGTGCGCCAGGTCCAGATCGCCACCGACATCGCCCGCCGCGGCCTGGCCCGGCTGGCCGGGGTGGAAAGCGCCGCGATGGAGGACAACGAAGCCAGCTTCGACGACCTCATCGGTCGCATCGCGACGACCCTCGCCAGCCTGGAGGCCTTCACCCCCGAGCAGATCGACGGCACCGAAACCAGGCCGATCGAGCTGCCGATCCGGGGCGAGACCCTCCGTTTCAGCGGTCAGAGCTTCCTGCTGTTCTTCGTGCTGCCCAACGTCTATTTCCACGTCACCACCGCCTACGACATCCTGCGCCACAACGGCGTGGAACTTGGCAAGCGGGATTTCCTGGGCGAACCCTGAGCCCCACCCTCAGCAGGGGCCATTAAGGATCGGCAGGGGCCGCCGCAGCGCCGCCGGATCGAGGCCCTCCCTCAGCGCCAGCACGATTCCGGCCGCCTCGGCGTAGCTGGCGGCCGGGATCACCGGCAGCCCCAGGGCGGCGCCATCCACCTGCAGCAGGCAGGGGTTGCCCTCCACGGCGATCACCGGCACACCCCGCTCAGCGCAGGCCAGCACCGCCTCCCCCCCCAGGGCCCCGGCCGGCGCCACCACCGCCCCCACATCGGCGCCGTGCAGCAGCCCGTTGCCGCTGGCCGGCTCGGGCCGCAGCGAGGGGGCCCGGCTCAGGCCCACCAGCACGCAGGGCAGGAAGGTGTGCCCCAGCTCCTCGGCCGCCGCCCGCGGATCCAGCCCGAGATCGGGCGGCAGCGGCGCCAGGGCGGGGGCATGGGCGCAGGGCAGCCCCAGGTGGCGCACCAGCAGGTGGCTGATCACCGCCTCCGCCCCGGCCAGGGCATCCACCCCCGTGCCGTGGCGGTAGGCCGCCAGGGCGTCGCTGCCGGGCTCATCGGGGAAGCGGGCCACCACGGCGATGGCCGTGGCCCCGGCGTCCCGGAGGGCTTCACCGGCCCGCAGCAGGGCGTCCGGGCGGCCCAGGCTCCCCCAGCTGCTGCCGCTGGGCCCCACGGAAAGGCTCACCTCCAGGGGAACGTCGCTGCTCAGCACCGGGCCGATCGTCAGCCCCAGGCTGGCGCGGCAGGCGTCGATCACCTGGCGGTGGCGCAGCAGCAGCTCCGCTTCGATGCCCGCATCCAGCAGCACGCCCACCCGCTGGGAAGGCACCGGAGCGAGGGCCAGCTCGCCGGCGGCGAAGCGGTCGAGGCTCCAGCCCTCCACGTAGTGCAGGCGCCGGTCGCTCCAGTAGAGGGAGGCGGCGTTCATCACGTTGGGGTGGGTGATCAGGCAGCCGCTGGCCGCCGCCAGCAGCCGGGCCGCCGGCAGGCCGTCGCCGGCGAAGCCGCCCACGGCGCAGCCCACCCCGGTGGGGATCACCAGCAGGGTGGGCAGGGGCGGGGCCGCCGCGCTCAAGGGCCGGGGGCCGGGATCGGCGCCACCACGACCCCCTCCAGCCGCAAGCCGCGGCGGGGATCCACCGCCGTGATCGCCCAGCGCAGGGGCTCGGCGCCCTCACCGGCCAGGCGGCGGGCCTCCCGCGCCAGCCCCTGCCGCAGCTGGGGCAGCAGCGGACCGGGGCAGGCCTGCAACCACAGCTCCAGGGGCACCAGGGCGCTCACTTCTGGAACTGACCGAACTGGGCCTCGTAGAGGGCGTCCTCCTGGCCGGCCAGCAGGTCGAGATCGGCGAGGGGATAGGAGACGCACAGCAGGGCATAGCCCTTGGCCTGCAGCTCGGCCTTCACGCCCATGGCATCGGGCTGGTGCACCGTGCCGCTGCGCAGCAGGGCGGCGCAGGTGGTGCAGACGCCCGAGCAGCAGGAGCTGGGCAGGGGCACCCCGGCGGCCTCGGCGGCGCTCAGCACCGTCTGGTCGCTGCGGCAGGGAAAGCTGTAGGAGGTGCCATCCAGGCTGGCGCTGACCTGGAAGACGGGGATCTCCGGCGAGGTGGCTTGGCTCGTCGCTGGGGTGGTCTCGGACACGGGGGAGGGGGGTCGGGGAGGGGCGGCGTCGGCAGGGCGGCTCAGGCTCCCGGCTCGGGCCCATCTTCTCCGATCGCCAGCCAGCGATTGGGATGGGGGGCGAGGTACTCGCCCGGATCGGGCGCGTTCGCCCGGGCCGTGAGCACGAAGTCGATGCTGAGCGAGAAGCGGGTGTCGTCGGGATCTTCGTTGGGCAGCACCGCATGGTCGACCGACGCGGGGAACAGCAGCAGCAGCCCCGCCCGGGGGGCCACGTCGTGCCAGGGGCGGTTGAGGGCGGCATCGGCGGCGATCGGGCCGTCCTGGCCCACCGCCAGCCCCGGCACCAGCTCATTGACTTGGCGGGGGGCGAACAGGCGCAGGCAGCCGCTGCGGCCGCTGCCGTCGCCATTGAGGTAATAGATGGCGCTGAGGTGGGCGTTGGGGTGGTGGTGGCGCCCCACCTGCTCGCCGGCCTCGCTGATCACCGGCCAGCTGCGCTGCACGTGCAGGGCCAGGCGCCGGCGATCAAACCCCAGGGCGGCCAGATACGCCCAGGCATGGCCCGCCAGCCGGCCGATCAGGGGGGCGAACAGCGGGTCGCGGTGCAGCTCCCCGGCGCCGCTCACATCCCCGGTCCAGGCCACCCCCTCCTCGCTGGGATCCCGCTCCCGCAGCTCCAGGACCCGCTGCAGCAGCAGGGCGGTGTCGAGCGGATCGGGAGCCAGCTGCACCCGGCCCAGGGCCATCGGGAACAGGGGCTCGATCGCCAGCTCGGTGGGGGTGGTGGCCTCAGCCATGGGGAGAGCAGTGTCCGGGCCAGGGAATGCTGCCCCAAGGGTCCGACTCCGAGCCATTCAGCCGCCACCCACCACCCCGCGACGAGCGCCGCGCCTGCTGGAGAAGCTGCGGGAGGAACTGGCCGTGCGCCATTACGCCCGCCGCACCGCAGGGACCTACGAGCAATGGGTGCGACGGTTTCTGCGCTTCCACAAACTGCGGCCGCCCCGGGAGATGGGGCAGGAGGAGATCAATGCGTTCCTCACGCACCTGGCGGTGGAGGGGGGTGTGAGCGCCTCCAGCCAGACCCAGGCCCTCTCGGCGCTGCTGTTCCTCTATCGGCACGTGCTGGGGACGGATCCGGGCGACCTATCTGGGGTGGTGCGCGCCCGGGTGCGACGGCGGCTGCCGGTGGTGATGACGCCGGCGGAAGTGCAGCTGGTGCTGAGCCAGCTGGAAGGCACCACGGGCCTCGTGGTGTCGCTGCTGTACGGGAGCGGAATGCGGCTCATGGAGGCCCTGCGCCTACGGGTGCAGGATCTTGACTTCGGCCACCGGCAGATCACGGTGCGCAGCGGCAAGGGCGACAAGGACCGCCTGACCCTGATGCCGGAGCGGCTGGTGGCTCCTCTGGGAGTGCACTTGGAGCAGGTGCACCAGGTGCATGGCGACGGCCTCGCCGCCGGCTGGGGACGTGTGCTGCTCCCCAATGCGCTGGAGCGCAAGTATCCAAATGCGGCAAGGGAATGGGGCTGGCAATGGGTTTTCCCCCAAAGCCGCCGCTGGCGGGATCCATCCAATGGCAGGGAAGGACGGCACCACCTCGATGCCTCCATCGTGCAGAAAGAGGTGCGCAGGGCGGTGCAAGCCACGAGGATCCCGAAACGGGTGAGCTGCCACAGCTTCCGCCACTCCTTCGCCACGCACCTTCTGGAGAGAGGCGCCGACATCCGAACCATTCAGGAGCTGCTCGGCCACAACGACGTGCGCACCACGATGATTTACACGCACGTGCTCAACCGCGGCCCCTGCGGCGTGCGCAGCCCCGCCGACATGCTGTGAGCCGGACGTCGATGCCGTGCGCTGCGGCAAACCACCCCCAGGACGAGCAAGGTGCATCGCCGGAGCCATGGAGCTCGCCACTCACCGTGCCGGGGACGCCGAAAAAGGACCAGGGAACCGCTTTGAAGGACATCCACGGCGAATGGTGGCTGCATGGGCAGCAGACCAGCAACCCGATCCAGACGGAAGGCCAGCGCTTGGACCCACCAGAGGCACCGACCCTTGCCAAGGAGTTTTTCTGGGTGCATAACGGCTACGAGATGCATGCAAGTCAACGAGCAAGGATGGCAAGGAACCCAGTGACCGCTAAGCCCGCTCCGACGTACGGCCTAACAGTCCTCTGCATAGGCGGCAACCTGCGAAGCCCTCTGCATAGGCGGCAACCTGCGAAGCCCTCTGCGTGCATCACGGAACCATCCATTTAGTTGTTATGCCTATCCTGGACTCCGGATGCTGACGACACCTTAAAATGAACAATGAGGACGGCTTCAAGAATATAGACATAGCTGCCAGTGCAGGGCGCGAATTGATTGATGGGCTCGGTGACTTGGCTGAAGCTGGACTTGATGCAGCCCCATTTGATGTAATCATTGACGAGATTCCTGTTATCAAGACTCTTGCAGGCATCTACAGAGTTGGCACGGTTATACGAGAGGGTCTTTATGCGAAGAAGCTGCTTGAATTCTTTCGAGCTGCAGCCAAGTCATCAGGCCCGTCCAAGAAGGAAAAAGAGCAGGCACTCATCAATTTTGGAGGAGATGAGAATCGACAGAGACTGGGCGAGACGCTAATGCTTCTGCTAGATAAGGCCGATGACATGTGCAAGCCCAGGCTGCATGGCCATGTAATTGGATGCCTCCTCAATGGGGAATTATCATACTCGGAAGCAATGACCTTGTGCGCAATAGTCGATCGCATAATACTTGAAGACCTGAAGTTTCTCGTGACTGCGACTCCTTCTCTCGTAGTCCTTGATTCTGAGGTAGTCAAGTTTTCGGCGGTCCATCGTCTTCAGGCGAATGGCCTAATGTATCAGTATGTATTTGGAGGTGATGATACGCATTTTTCGCTGACACCGGCTGGCGAGCATTTATCGGCCATTTACCAAGAAATGATGAAGGACTCTGAGAAGTCCTAATGAGATGTTCATGACCCTTCGCTCTTAGTTCACAATGGAATGCATAACAACAAGATTCAGCGGGCGGGGCTGCTGCTGTCTCGGTGAAGGCAATGGGCTTCTGCCCGCCGCTGATCTTGAGCGTTATCCGTATCCAGCAAGCCGTTAAACGGAAGCCGCGTCTGGTACCGGGAGGCAGTACCATGCTGGAATGAAGCGGAAGCACCAGCGCACCCTTGAGCTGATCTTCTCCCGTCCCTTAAGCGGCAGCTTGCCGTGGAGGGACATCGAAGCCCTGTTTCAGGAGCTTGGTGGGGATGTCAGTGAGAGGGCGGGCAGCCGAGTCGCGGTCGTTCTGTTTGGCGAAGTCAGGGTCTTCCATAGACCCCACCCATCGCCTGATACAGACAAGGGTGCTGTTGCTTCGATCCGCAAATGGTTTGAAGAGCACGGAGTGACACCATGAATCTCATGAATGTGGATGGCTACCACGCCAAAATTGACTACGACGAGGAAACGGATCTGTTTCGCGGGGAAATTCTTGGGCTTTCTGGAGGAGCGGACTTTTATGGGTCCAGTGCTGAGGAGCTTCGCCAAGAATTCAAAAAGTCATTGGACGTCTTTCTTGAGGTCTGCAAGGAGCAAGGAGTCGAGCCCCGCAGACACTATTCAGGTAGGTTCAATCTTCGGATTCCGCCTGAACTACATGAGAAGTTAGCGATGACTGCGGAGGCGCAAGGAAAGAGTCTCAATTCGCTCGCTCAGGAAGCACTCCAGAGAAGTGTCACAGCATAGAGGAACGGATAACAAGCCCCTCGAGTGGACAGGCCTCCATCGATTCTCTGCTTGCGATGTAAAGTCCTTGCCTGCCACTCAGGGGCAGCGTTCTATGGATCGTTACAGCGTGGTGGCGAAGCCTGATATCCGCAATTCATGAGGACACTTCACTCATGGAGAATTTCCAAGATGTTCGGGAAGCAGAACACCCTCCTCAGAAAGCGGCTCCCCCTAGTCCCATCGCAGCAATACCAAAGCAGGAGTACGCCCATAGGAGCGAGACAATGGTCACTGCTGCCTCCATCGGGGAGATTGGCCTGAATCGTATCACTGTCCAAACTGCCATTGGGATCTGCAAAAACGTCAGGACCATTGCGAGATTGACTGCGACTTCCTGTGGAATGAGGAAGCGATGAGGGCCAGAAAAGTCTTTCCAGACCTGGCCCAGTACCATGGCAGCCACAATAGTTAGCACAGGAAGTACGGATAGGAAAACGAAACCCCTCCTTACGACCAAAGATGGTAGTGACCACCGAGATGCCGCATCTCTATTCGCCAACCAAGATGGTTGAAACGAAACCGAGCGAGATACTAGGAGCAAGGCAAGTGCGAACACAACAACAGGCCAGGTTATCCTGAAAAATCCAACTGTCAGCAGAAGCGACCCATAGACTGACCAAATCAGGACCATAAGAAAACTCTGCCATGCCATTGCGCCGCCCCTTGCAATACGCCATAATCTTAATGGCAAGAAGGATCTCGCTAGCCAGATTGCAACTTCTGCAATTTCCGCCGGGCCAGACATGAGCATTAATGCTTGGAAGGAAGCCGTGGTGTTCTAGCTGTAGAGATAACCCCTCTCTATACCGGCCACTATCCCGACAAAGGGGGCCCCTCTGTTGCTCGTATGGATCGTGAACCCTCCCATCTGTGTCAACCACCCAAGAGCCTGACGGAACTGATTGATGCGTCCTCAGAAAGGGTTATTCGAGATGCACGTATAGGCGTTGAGTCAAGGCCGATTTACCGGTCTGAGTCTGAAGAAGTGCTCAGCGATGTTCGGAAGTTTGTTCATAAGAGGCTGACAATCGAACAATTCGCTTGAGCGGTCGCTTTCGCGCCGCTCAGCTCCAGCGTTGGATAGCTCAAAAAGCGATCATCCCTGGCAAAGCGTAGTAATATTTACACTGCCACCTTAATTTCACGCATGGGTGCCTCGAATATGTCGCCACCTTCGAAGTTGCTGCTGCCATTGATTGACATAGTACCTCCTTCGCTCAAACCGCAGAATGACTTTGAGCTCATGGCCACAAATGGATATCTGATCAAGAGCGGCTTGTTCGAGGAGGCATTGATTGACACGGTGAGGGAGTGGACAAGGATGCGGTCCTCTAAGGAAGATATGAATGGTCAAGGCCGAATACAGGATGCCTTCCAGGAGTCAGCATGCGTATCACGTCTGGCAACGCATCCCGCGGTGCTGTCGATGCTGGAACAGCTTTATGGGCGTAGGCCAATACCTTTTCAAACTCTAAACTTTCCTCGTGGTACCGAGCAGTCAACTCACTCTGATTCTTTCCACTTTAGTTCATGGCCTCAAAGATGGATGTGTGGCGTTTGGGTGGCCTTGGAGGATGTCACTGAGCTAAATGGACCGCTGCACTATTACCCAGGATCTCATCGGCTTCCAATCTTAGATGCAAATGACTCATCAGCGCTAAACAATCAGTATTGCAACTACGAGACTGCAATTCAAGAGCTGATCGCTATAGCCGGCTTGGAAAAAGAGTGCTTCCTTCCTCGAAAAGGGGATTGCTTAGTTTGGGCCGCCAACCTTCTTCATGGCGGCGAACCAATCGTTGATCCTCAAAGCACCCGCCTCAGCCAGGTATCGCACTACTATTTCGACGGATGCGACTTCTTTACGCCCAGGGCGTCTGACATTGCCATTGATGCTATCTACTTCAGAGATAAAGTCCTGGATATCTCGACAGGAGAAATAATCTATTCAAGACATTATCGCCAATTGGAGTCTTGCAAGGGTGAAAGTGCGCACAATCCCGAGCCACTGCGAGGCCGGCTCAGGCGATTCCTTGGAAAACTCTATCGGCGTATTGCTGCTCTTTAACTCGTCGCTGGTTTCTGTGGATCTCGGAATTCATCAGGTCTATCCAACATCAAGATCCACCTGGCACGCCTCCTTGGGGATTCTGGAGTCCTACATAAATACCTGCGTGCAGGTGATCTTCAGCGTTAGAGAGATGGAGACGGAGCGCATTGCGCTATACACAGCTGTAAGGCGCATGCAATCTGAATAGCCGAAGCCGAGCACTGGAAACACGCAGCCAGGTGTGTAGTCCCAGCCCCGGGGTTAGAATGCCGCACCAACCTGACGTTCAGTGGGGGCTTCGGAAGATAGTGTTAGCTCATGAGTATGTCTTATTCGTGATCAGATGAAAATCCTGCTTGTGGAGGATGATGATCGTATCGCCCGGCCGATCATCGAGGAGCTCACCCATCAGAGCCATGTCGTGGATCATGTGGCCGATGGAAGGCGGGCGCTGGCTTACACCGAGGCCACGGACTACGACCTGTTGTTGATTGATTGGATGCTGCCTGGCCTTGATGGCGTCAGCCTCTGCCGCAGGCTCCGGGCCCGGGGTCATCAGGGCCATATCCTGATCATCACGGCCCGTGATCAGACCCCGGACAAGGTTTTGGGCCTCGATGCAGGCGCCGATGACTATCTGGCCAAGCCTTTTGATCTGGAGGAACTCTCTGCCCGTGTCCGGGCCTTGGCGCGGCGTCCGCCGGCGCTCCAGGAAAACATGATCAGCCATGGGCCGCTGCGCCTGGACAGGCTGAGGCAGCAGGTGAACGTGGATGGGAGACCCGTCCTCCTGACCACGAAGGAATTCATGATCCTGGAATGTTTTCTGCTGCAGCCGGAGCGTGTGTTCACTCGTTCTAAGCTGCTGGATCGGCTCTGGGACATCGACACCACCTCCAGCGACGCCACGATCCGCACCCACATAGCCAACATCAGGGCCAAGCTGCATGCGGCGGGTTTGAAGCGCGATCCAATCGGTACTGTGTATGGTGCTGGCTATCGTTTATCGGCAACTGGTTAGGGGCGATGTTCCAGGCCATCCGCTCCAGACTCCTGGCTCTGTATGTGCTCTCGTTTCTGGTCTGCATGGCCGGGTTCGCCCTTGCCTTCCGGATGCTCTTCGTTCACAGTCTCAACCAGCGTGCAGACGAACAGCTGCGTTTGCTCGCCCATGGGGCTTCTCGTAGCGTTGAGAATGATGAGGAGGGGATGCACATCTCCACGGATTTTCCGCTGAATTCCTACCTCACCAAGGAGCAGGGCCTGGAGTGGTTCGACAGATCAGGGAATCGCCTCTTCTCCAAAGGAAGATTCATCTTGCACCTGCCTCTTCCTGCCAGCCCAACGATTCAGGATCAGGACGGTGATCCGCCGATCCGGGCCATCACTTTGCCCCTTCAGAACAGTGAAAGCGGACAGACGATCGGCAGGGTGAGGGCCAGTCAGTCCATGGAGGAAAACCAGGAGGCGATCGCACGGTTGGATATGGCCCTGGCATTTTCGATCGCCATCGGCACGGGCTTCGGCGCCCTGGCTGGATTCGTGATGACCAGAAAGGCGATGGAGCCCATTGAAGCCAGCTTCCAGCGGATGAAGCAGTTCGTGGGCGATGCCTCCCACGAACTTCGCTCTCCGATCATGGCAATTTCCAGCAATGCCCAGGTGGCCCTGCGTTATCCAGCTGGCATGCGCGCTGGCGACCAGGAAAAGTTCGAAACCATTGCGGCCACGGCGCAGCAGATGAAGGGGCTGACCGAGCACCTGTTCCAGCTCACTCGGGCTGAGGATCAGCCTTCTGAAGGCTTTGGCCCTGTGGATTTGGGCGCCCTGCTGCGGGATCAGGTGGATCGGTTTCGTCCCCGAGCCCAGCAGCATGCGATCGGCCTTCAACTCCAACTCCCGCCGCAGGCCATGCTGCAGGTGAACGTCTCCAGCAACGACCTAAACCTGCTGTTCGCCAATCTGATTGAGAATGCACTCACTTACACCCCGGATGGTGGGCGAGTCCAGATCACGGCCGACGCTGATCACCAGAGCGTGCGGGTGTTGGTGGAGGACAACGGCATCGGCATCGCCAAGGATCAGGTTCCCTTTCTGTTTGATCGCTTCTGGCGTGCCGATGCAGCCCGCCAGTACAACACAGGCGGCTATGGCCTCGGTCTTTCAATTGTCCAAGCCATTCTATTGAAGCATCGGGGGACCATTCAGGTAAACAGTTCGCCGGGCCAGGGTAGTTGCTTTGCGGTGCGCTTGCCTGCACTGTCGTTGGGCTCTGCTGAAGGAGAACCCAACGAGCGAACCAAGGTTGCTTAGTCAGTCTATGCGGTTGGTAACGCATCCTTCCTGGTGATCGAGAGATAAATCACCAGAATGCTGATCGTGCTCAAAAAGATCACGCTCGTGCCAGTTGGACCCCAGCCCCAGCCCCCATTGGCCTTTGGTTGAGACAGCAGATCACCCAGGGAGGCACCCAAGGGACGGGTAAGGATAAACACCAGCCAGAAGGCAAGAATCCCATCCAAGTGAAACTTGAAATGGAAGAAGCCAATGGTCACGATCAGAGCCGCAAAGAAGAGGGTGGAGAGGCCGTAGCCTAGGTTCAACTTCTCCGCCACTAGATCCCCGGTGGCCGTGCCCATCGCGAATGTAAAAAGCACCGCAGTCCAATAATAAATCTCTCTAGGAAGAGTGTTGATGGATTTCATGGCCAACGTGTGCTCCTTGGCGTACCAGATGCCGAACACGATGAGCAATGCAATGCCGAAGATCACATTGGCGCTGATCAGAGTGATGCCGAGCTGATCCACCAACAGATCCGTCACCAAGGTACCCACCACGCTCACCAGGATCACCACCAGCCAAAAGCTGATGGGGATGTAGCGCTTCAACCGCATTTGGTTGATCATTACACCCGTCAACAACAATGCCATGATGAGTGAGGTTGTTTTCAGCCCATATCCAAGGGTTGTCGAGAGAAAGTCGGCGCCGGTCTCCCCCACGGTTGTGGAGAGCACCTTGATGATCCAGAAGTAGAGCGTGATCTGTGGGACTTTGCTCAGACGCTGAGGCGCTTGTTGCTGACTGAGGGATGGATTCATGGATTTGCGTATGCGGTAAACAGGTTGATCGTTCAGCCTTCACTTGTGGTTTCGCCACCGCCCTCCGCATTCTCGGACACCTTCAGGCTTCCTTTCCAGTGACTTTCGGTTTCTCTGTTTCCCTTCGACTCCATAGTCAGTACCTTCCCATCACCGGCATCAATCAGCGTTTCCCCGATTGATGATGACACGGAATAGATCAAGGCGTTGTTCTCTGCCTCCATTTCGGCCTTGTAAGGTTTCCCTTCCCCCTGGCTTTCGGCGATCCGGACCGCATCATTCAAGCTGATCCGCGCCTTTGATTGAAGGCCTGGCAATAATGTATCGCCATCGTCTTCATTCTCAGCAGCAGCATTCAGGTCATATTCGGCTCCTTTGAGCATCCGCGCTCCTTTGGAAGCCGCCTGGCTGAAGGCCGACGAGGTGAAGAGCGTCACGCCGCCGAGGATCAGCAGCGCGATGGTTCCGGTGCCAAACAGTGTCTTTTGGTTGATCATGACAGGTTCCTTTTTGTGTGTGCTGTGAACGTGCCGGCTCCGTTGGAACTCTGGCAACAAGGGAAAGTTATCCATTGATTATCAAGGGAATACAAAGCCGCGCAGACCAATACCGCTTTGGCCACTGTCAAGGTCTCAGCTTCTCCTGGAGCCGTGTAGGTATCGATGAAGGTGCTTCGGGGTTGCGCTGAAGGCATGCGCTGATGGTCTCCCGTCTGCCACCGCACTCGGTGTTCCGGCGATCGATCAGTGGCCTGATCTTGATGAGGAGCTTGCGGTAGACAACCGTACCGGCATTGAAGCTCAACCCTGGTTTCTTGAAGGGTCCTCTTTGCAACATCTTGATCTTTGCTTGCTATGGTCGTGCAACTTTCTTCAGTCTTCTTCCTCAATGAAGCAAAGAAACAGGGGCTTGCTTCACTCATTCTCCACGCTAGGCCTCGCTAGTTTTCTGGGGTTGTTCATCTGCTTGCTTATTCTGGCTGCATTGGGTTGGCTTTGCCAAGAGGTATGGGAGAGGGAGGCCTTTTCGTTTGATAAAGCATTTTTGATGTGGGTTCATCAGTGGTCTACGCCTTTGCTCGACAAATCAATGATCGGAGTTACCCGCTTGGGCGATCCAGAAATTGTTGTGAGTGTAGTCCTGGTTAATTTAGGCTGGTTTCTTGCACGAGGAAAGCGAGTTACGGCGTTAATGCTAATCGTAGCCTGTGCTGGTGCTTTGGTGTTAAATCTGGGGCTTAAGCTTGTGTTTGCCCGTCCTCGCCCAGTTCTATGGCCCCACTTAATCAATGAAACATCCTATGGCTTTCCAAGCGGTCATGCGCTGGGTTCGCTCGTTCTTTACGGCTTTTTGGCTTATGTCTTTGCCTGCTGGTATCCCCGTCAGTCAGGATGGATCTATGGAATCGCAACCAGCACAGTTGCTCTAATTGGGTTTAGTCGCATTTACTTGGGCGTACATTTTCCAACCGACATTCTAGCTGGATACGGCGTTGGCATTCTTTGGCTAGCCTTGTGCATCAACATCTATAAGATTTCAGGAGTAAGGATAGCGGGACGGAATGCAAGGGACGATAGGAAAAGATAGTATGTTTTGTTCTATGATAGTTGAAGTAGTTCTTTCTGGTCAACCAGAGGTTTTACCCTTACGAGCAAGGAGACTAGGGCTCCCGTTTGTGTTGTTTGCAATAAGAAGCGCCATTATTCCTTCTTTGCTTGAAGCCGAGGGTGAATGCCACTCTCTAACATCAAGATCCAGCGGACGGGGCTAGAAATGCTTGCCGAAATGAGCTAGCTTCTGCCCGCCGCTGATCTTGAGCGTTAGCCAGAGCTGAGGCAATGGCTGATGACGGCAGAGGTGGCTACAATGTGAGCACACATGTCTGAGGTCGCCATGGTTCGGGCGAAGCTTGTCAAAATTGGGAACTCGCGGGGCATCCGTCTCGCGAAGCCGTTACTTGAGGTTGCGGGGCTTTCTGATGAGGTCGAAATCGAGGCTGCGCCAGGCGTGCTGACTATCAGACCATCTGCGCATCCAAGAGCAGGCTGGGCAGAAGCGGCAGCAGCAGTCGACCCAGATGGCCTTCTCGATGGAATGAGCAGCACCCGCTTTGACGACGAAGAGTGGTCGTGGTAATTGAAGAAGCTGTCTCAAGAGGGGATATCTACCTTGTTTCTCTTAATCCCACGCGAGGATCAGAAATCAGGAAAACGAGGCCGTGCGTTGTCGTCTCCCCAGATGAGCTGAATGCCCATCTCCTCACGTTTATCGTTGCGCCACTTACAACAGGTGGGCATCCCTATCCTTTTCGCATACGATGCCGATTTGATGATAAAGATGGTCATGTGGTTGCCGATCAGCTCAGGGCTGTCGATAGAGACCGGTTGATTAAGCACCTAGGCGTTTTGGACGAAGACACGCTGATTGAGGTGCTCAGTGTTTTGCAGGCTATGTTTGCTGTGTAGCGGCCTGGCTAACACAGCCATTCACCTGAGCCGCCCCCGATCACCATCGACGCCCTAGGGGGGGGTTCGTGACACACACTCTCTGCGGCTAGGTGATGGCAAGCGTTAGAAGGATCAAAGGAAAACCGGAAGCGTCGCGGTCTTGACGCCTTGACGTCAAAGCGCTAATGTCGAGGAATGGATGAAACGAAACGGGCCACCATCTACTTCGACGCGGAAGTTCATCGTGCACTGCGCTTGAGAGCTGCTGCATGTAACCGATCAATATCGGACATGGTCAATGAAGCAGTGCGCATGACATTGGCCGAAGATGCTGATGATTTGAGAGACGCTGATCAGAGGCAAGATGAGCCAAGCTCTGGCTTCGAAGAGTTTGTCACAAGCCTAAGAAATAGTGGCCGACTATAGTCTCTCGATTAAGCCATCAGCCGCTAAAGAACTACAATCGATATCAGACAAGGCGACGCTGAACCGATTGATTGAAAAGGTAAAATCTCTGGCCACACAGCCGCGCCCATCAGGGTCTGAAAAGCTCGCGGGCAGACCCAATCTTTATCGTGTCCGCCAAGGCAACTATCGGGTCATTTACTCCGTTGATGATGAGACGCGAGTTGTCGACGTTGTTAAGGTTGGCCACAGAAGAGATGTCTACCGATGAGTTGACCTTCTAACATCAAGATACAGAAGACGGGAGCAGAGGGCTATGGCAACTTCAAAGCTGCTGCCCGCTTCTGATCTTGAGCGTTAGAAGGATGGGTGGAAGGCCTTCGACTCAATCCCTTGGGTAGACATGCCCAGGCTCCCTTTGGCAAGCCAGGGGGAGGCTGTTTGATGATTTCCTGGCTAGGGTGGAGCACGAATGCAAGGGAGATCCAAAGAAGGGAATGGAAAACCTCTATGAAGCTGTCGTTGAGCCTGACGGAAGAATACGGCTCAATACATCAGTTCACCTAGAAAAGGGCCTCAAGGTATTGGTCGCAGTGCCACGAAGCGAAAAGGATTCAGCTTTCAGCGGAATTGCCCTAAGCGAACCCTCGCTTTCAAACGATTGGCTCAATCAAGATGAAGATGAAGCATGGACGCACCTTCAGTAGGGGATGTTGTAATTATCCCATTTCCCTATTCTGATCTATCGCAATCCAAGCGCAGACCTGCTCTGGTTTTAGCTGAAGCGGGCAGAGGTGATTTCCTGCTATGCCAGATCACCAGCAAGCAATATGGCGATCTTCATGCCTTGTCCCTCAAAGAGTCCGACTTCTTCTCCGGAGGCATCAAGCGAGACAGTTTCATCCGTGGCACCAAGCTCTTCACTGCCAATGAGGCGCTCATTCTTGGAGTTGCTGGCCATCTCACCCATTCCAATCTTTCAGAAGTTGTTTGCCAACTTATTGATATCCTATCTGCTTGCCTGAAAGATGGCACCTTCTAACATCCAGATACAGAAGGCGGGAGCGATGGCTGTCTTCTATGCCGAGATTCATGCCCGCTTCTGGTCTGGAGCGTTGGGCACCACGACCGTCCGCTCCCCTTGTGGTCTCTCCTGCCGTTGCTCCCGATGACCTCCCCGTCAGCCTCGATTGTCGTCATGGCGCTGGATCGGCGACCCCGATGACGGCGGCACGTTCCTCTTCGAATCGAACGCGATTCTCCACTGGCTGGCCCAGGACACCGCGTACTGGCCCCGCGGCCCGCTGGCCCAGGCCCAGGTGCTGCAGTGGATGTTCTTCGAGCAGTACAGCCATGAACCGGCCACCGCGACGGCGCGGTTCTGGCTGTCGATCCGCGGAACTCCGTTGACGCCATTCGAGACGGACCTCCTGCGGCAGAAGCACGCGCTCGGACATGCCGCGTTGCAGGTGATGGAGTGGCACCTCAGCCGTCGCGGCTTCTTCGTGGAAGAGCGCTACGGCATCGCCGACATCGCGCTGTACGCCTATACCCACATGGCCGGGGAGGGAGGGTTCGATCTGGGCGCCTATCCCGCCATCCGGGAATGGCTGGCCCGGGTGCGTTCCCAGCCAGGACACATCACCATCCACAACTGGACTCCTCTAGCTTGAACCAGCTCGTCGGGATCCCCCGTGCTGCGGCGCCTCGCCGATGATCTCTGGGTGGCCGAACAACCGCAGAGGTACTTCGGCCTGAGCATCGGCACCCGGATGACCGTGATCCGCCTGGAGAACAGCAACCGGATGGTGATTCTTTCGCCGATTCAGCCAACCCCTGAGCTCGAAATCGAACTGGCCGCCAACGGGGTCGTCACAGACATCGTGGCGCCCAATGCCTTCCACCATCTCCACCTCCAGGCCTTCCAGCAGCGCTTTCCCCAGGCCACCGTCTGGGGTCCGGTCTTCCTGAGGCAGAAGTGCCCCCACCTGAAGCTGGACCGACTGATCAACGCGCAAGAGCCTTCCCCATGGCCGGGATTGCTGCTGTGCGGCCTCAGCGGGCTCCACACCCTGGGGCCCACCGGCCCATCGCCGCTGCACGAGGTGGCCTTCTGCCACACCCCCAGCCGGACCCTCGTCCTGACGGACAGCGCCTTCCACTTCGATGCCTCCGCCGCGTGGCTCACCCGCTGCCTCACGCGGATCGGCGGTGGTTACGGTCGCCTGGAGCCCACCATTCTCGAGCGCCTCGCCACTTCGGACAGAGCTTCGCTGGGCAGGGCCATGCAGGCTCTCCTGCAGTGGGACTTCGACCGGGTGATCGTGGCCCAAGGCGCCGTGCTCGAGACGGGCGGCAAGCAAGCCCTCGCCAGGGCCTATTCCTCCTTTCTCGGATCCCCTCTGCCATGAAAGCCGTCCTCGCCGAACGCTACGGGCCGCCGGAGGTGCTGCAGATCCGCGAGATCGCCACACCGAGGCCAAAGGCCGATGAGATCCTGATCCGGATCCATGCCACCACGGTCACCGCGGCCGACTGGCGGATTCGGAGCCAGACGGTGCCGGCGGGCTTCGCTCTGATCATGAGGCTGGTGTTCGGCCTGCGGAAGCCCAGGCAGCCGATCCTCGGCTCAGAGCTGGCCGGGGTTGTCGCGGCGATCGGCAGGAACGTCACCCGATTCCAGGTGGGGGAGCGGGTCTTCGCCTTCAGCGACATGGCCATGGGCTGCCATGCCGAATACCTCTGCCTGTCCGAAGACGGCATGGTGGTGGCCACACCGCCCGGCCTCTCGGACGAGACGGCCGCCGCGCTGTGCTTCGGCGGCACGACGGCCCTGGATGTCCTGCGCCGGGCCAGGCTGCGACCCGGGGAGACGGTGCTGGTGAACGGGGCTTCCGGGGCGGTGGGCAGCGCCGTTATCCAGCTGGCCCGCCACGCGGGGGCCGAGGTCACCGGGGTGTGCAGCACCGCGAACCTCGATCTGGTGCGCTCCCTGGGGGCGGCCCAGGTCATCGACTACACCCGGGAGGACTTCACCCGCAACGGCGAAACCTATGACGTGATTGTCGACACCGCCGGAACGGCGCCCTTTTCCCGCTGCCGGCGCTCACTGAAGCCAGGGGGGCGTCTGCTGCTGGTGCTCGCTGGGCTGCCCGACATGTTGAAGGGGCTGTGGGTGTCGCTGACAACTGGCTTCAGCGTGATCGCCGGACCCGCGACCGTGAAACGCGACGATCTGTGCACCTTGGCCGCCCTGGCTGAGGCGGGAGCGTTCCAACCCGTGATCGATCGGATCTATCTGTTTGAGCAGATCGTGGAAGCCCACCGTTATGTCGACACGGGACGAAAGAAGGGTAATGTCATCATCTCTGTGCGCGACCAGAACTAGTCCCCCATGGCGAAGTCCGAGGCTTTCGCCCGCATCAAGGCTCAGGTGCTCGAGATTGTCGCGGCGATACCCGAAGCGAAGATCACCACCTACCAATCCATCGGGGAGCATCTAACGGTGATGCCCCGGCATGTGGCCTACATCCTCAGCCAGCTGGACGACAACACGAAACTGGACGTTCCCTGGTGTCGCGTCGTGTCAGCAGACGGAAGCCTGGGCGTGGCCAAGCGCGATCCCAGCGGCGACAGCCAGGCCCAGCTGCTCGGACGGGAAGGGATCAACGTTCTCGGCCATGCGGTCGCTCCCCCGCTGGAGGCCGTTTTCCTCCCCGCAGCCGCGTTGCCCCACGGGATCCCCAGACAGGTGCGCGGTCGCTGAGCCAGGTGTAGCGTGAAAACAACAGAAAAGCATCGACCGCCGTTGCAGGTGCATCGTGCTGCTCTGCTCCTCTGGGAGTGACGGCGAGATGGACGCTGGCATACGGAAGCGATACGGACCCCATGGCAGGAGGGGAAAGAGGGTGGCGACCCGCTCCTTTGAAGGCTTGGCGCTGCCCGTGGAGCAGGCCCTGATCGAGCGGATGAAGGAGCTCCACTGCCTCCAGCAGATCGAGCGGATCATCAGCACCAGCGAGGGCACGATCGACGACATGATGGCGGCGATCGTCACGACGATTCCCGCGGCCTGGCTGCATCCCGCCAGCGCCATCGCCAGAATCCGCCACGGCGAACGCCTCTACCAGACGGGTGATCTGGAACGTTGCCCATCGGTGCAATCCTCCGAGATCAGGGCCCACGAGCGGGTCTACGGCTCGGTGGACGTGGGCTACACCGGCCATTTCGAGGAGGCCAGCGAAGGGCCCTTCCTGGCGGAAGAACGCTTCCTGCTGGACACGATCGCCACCCGACTCGGCAGCCTCGTCGCCAGGGAGCTGGCGGAGGCGAGCTTGATCGACACCCTTCGGGAACAGGAGCTGCTCTACCGGCAGCTCGTCTCGGTGCTGGGGGGGATGGCGGAGATGCGGGACCCCTACACCGCCGGTCACCAGAAGCGGGTGGCCAACCTGGCGGTCGCCATCGGGGCGGAGCTGGGGCTTGCACCCATGGAGCTGGATGGCCTGCGGCTGGCCGCATCCGTCCACGACATCGGTAAGATCATGGTGCCGGCGGAACTTCTCTGCAAGCCCACCAAGCTGACCTCCCTGGAGTACAACCTGATCAAGGAACATGCCGAGGCCGGTTTCCAGATCCTCAAGGACGTGGCCTTCCCCTGGCCGATCGCCCGCATCGTCCATGAGCACCACGAGCGCATGGATGGCAGTGGCTACCCCAACGGCCTGACGGGCGAGCAACTGCTGCCCGAATCCCGCATCGTGGCCGTCGCCGACGTGGTGGAGTCCATGTGCTCCCACCGTCCCTACCGGGCCGGCCTTGGCACCGAGGCCGCCCTCACGGAGATCGAGAAAAACCGGGGACTGTTCTACGACCCCTCCGTGGTGGACGCCTGTCTGCGGGTCTTCCGGGAGAAGGGCTACCGCTGCGCCTGTCCTGGAGCCTGACGGGCCACCGCGCACCATGCCGTACCTCCCCCTCCGTCTGCCGCCGGGCGTGGATCTTCGCGGCGAACTCGAAAGGATGTCTCAGGCCGATCCGGCGTTCTGCGGCTTCATCGTCTGTGGCATCGGCAGCCTCGAGAGTCCGGTGCTGCGCTTCGCCGACCAGGTCCAGGGGGTCGTGCTGGCCGGTCCGCAGGAGGTGATCACGCTCGCGGGCAGCGTGAGCAGGGATGGGGCCCACCTGCACCTGGTGGTGGCCGACCGCCATGGCCGGACCCTGGGCGGCCACCTGTGCCACGGAAGCCGCGTGCGCACCACGATGGAAATCCTGCTGCTCTGCCCGGAAGGCTGGCAGCTGGGCCGGCAGCGGGATCCCGCCACCGGCCACCTGGAGCTGAGCGTCAGCCCATCGCTGCCGCGCCACCCACCACTTCCAGGATCTCCTGGGTGATGGCCGCCTGGCGGGCCTTGTTGTAGTCGAGGGTGAGGGTCTTGGCGAGCGCCTTGGCGTTGTCGCTGGCGTTGTTCATGGCCGTCATCCGGCTGGCCAGTTCGCTGGCGGCCGCTTCCTGGAGGGAACGCAGCAGCTGGTTGGCCAGATAGAGGGGCAGCAGGGCATTGAGTAGCTGCTCCGGGCTCTGCTCGAACACGAAGTCCGGCTGCAGGGCCGGCTCGGTGTTCTCCACCTTGCCGATCTCCACCCCGAGGCGACCGTCACGGGTGATGAGACGGAAGATCTCATCGTCGGAGCTGGCGATGCCCTGGGGATCGAGGGGCAGCAGGGTCTGGACCACCGGCTGGGAGCTCACCAGGTTGATGAAGCGGGTGAAGACGATCTCCACGCGGTCGGTGCTGGCGGAGAGGAACTCGGCGAGCACTTCGTTGGCGATCTCGCCCGCCTCCTGGGAGGTGGGCACCTGCTCCAGACCGGTGAAGGTGGCCCGGATCGGGTAGGAGCGGTTGGTGAAGTAGGTGATGGCCTTGCGGCCCATCAGCACCATGTCCACGGTGAAGCCCTGGCCCTTGAGCTCGGCGAAGCGCTGCTCGGCCCGGCGGATCACGTTGGCGTTGTAGCCGCCGCAGAGGCCCCGGTCGCCGGTGACCACCAGCAGGGTGATGGTGCTCACCGGCCGGCGCTCGGCCAGCAGCGGCGAATCGGCTCCCTCAAAGCCCATGCGGGACTCGAGGTTCTGGAGCACCCGGGCCAGGCGGTCGGCAAAGGGGCGGGTGCGCAGCACCTGCTCCTGGGCGCGACGCACCTTGGCGGCGGCCACCAGCCGCATGGCTTCGGTGATCTTGCGCGTGTTCTTGACCGAACTGATCCGGTCACGGATTGCCTTGAGATTGGCCATGGATAGGGACTCCTCAGGCGGCGGCCAGCATCGAGGAGGTGACCTCGACGATGGCTTCCTTGAGCATGGCTTCGGACTCGTCGCTCAGCACCTTGTCGGTCTGAACCTTGTTGATGTACTCGGGTTTGTTGTTCTTGAGGTACTCCCGCAGTTCGCGGGCGAACTGGGGCACCAGCTCCACGGGCACGCTGTCGATCAGACCCTTGACGCCCGCATAAACCACGGCCACCTGCTCGGCCAGGATCAGGGGGCTGAACTGGGGTTGCTTGAGCAGTTCGCGCAGGCGCTTGCCCCGGGCCAGCTGGGCCTGGGTGGCGGCATCGAGGTCGGAGGCGAACTGGGAGAAGGCCGCCAGTTCGTCGAACTGGGCCAGCTCCAGCTTCAGGGTGCCGGCGATCTTCTTGATGGCCTTGGTCTGGGCGGCGCCACCCACCCGGCTCACGGAGATGCCCACGTTGATGGCGGGCCGCAGGCCGGAGTTGAACAGGTCGGAGCTGAGGAACACCTGCCCGTCGGTGATCGAGATCACGTTGGTGGGGATGTAGGCCGAGACGTCACCGGCCTGGGTCTCGATGATCGGCAGGGCGGTCATGCTGCCCTTGCCCATGGCGTCGGAGAGCTTGGCGGCCCGCTCAAGCAGGCGGCTGTGGCAGTAGAAGACGTCGCCGGGGTAGGCCTCACGGCCGGGGGGACGGCGCAGCAGCAGGGACATCTGGCGGTAGGCCTGGGCCTGCTTGGTGAGGTCGTCGTACACCACCAGGGTGGCCTTGCCCTTGTACATGAAGGACTCGGCGATGGCCGCGCCGGTGTAGGGGGCCAGGTACTGCAGGGCGGCCGCTTCCGAGGCGCTGGCGGCCACCACCACGGTGTAGTCGAGGGCGCCGCGCTCGCGGAGCACTTCCACCACGTTGGCCACCGAGGCGTTCTTCTGGCCGATGGCCACGTAGACGCAGACGACGTCCTCACCCTTCTGGTTGAGGATGGTGTCGATGCAGATGGCGGTCTTGCCGGTCTGGCGGTCGCCGATGATCAGCTCACGCTGGCCCCGGCCGATGGGAATCATGGCGTCGATGGCCGTGATGCCGGTCTGCATGGGCTCATGCACCGACTTGCGCTGGATGATGCCGGGCGCCATCGACTCGATCAGGCGCGTCTCGGTGGTGGGGATCTCACCCTTGCCGTCGATCGGCTGACCCAGGGCGTTCACCACCCGGCCCAGCATGGCGTCACCCACCGGAACGGCGGCGATGCGGCCGGTGGCCTTGACGGTGCTGCCCTCCTGGATGCCCAGACCCTCGCCCATCAGCACGACGCCGACGTTGTCGTCCTCCAGGTTCAGTGCCAGGCCCTCGGTGCCGTCTTCGAACAGCACCAGCTCGCCGGCCATCACCTGCTCGAGGCCGTAGACCCGGGCGATGCCATCACCGATCTGCAGGACGGTGCCGACGTTGCTGACAGAGACCGACTTGTCGTAGTCGGCGATCTGCTTCTTGAGGATGGCGCTGATCTCGTCGGGGCGGATGGAAACCATGGGTGGGAGTCCCCGGAGGGGAGGCGATGAAGTGGGGAGGAGTGGGGGGGAGGGAAGGAGGCGTCAGCTCACGTTGGCGAGCGTCAGGCCGAGGCGCCGCACCTGGCCGGCGAGGCTGGCGTCGATCACCCGGGAACCGACACTGAGGACGAAGCCGCCGATCAGGGCAGGATCCACCGCGAGGCTGATCTCCACCTTGTCGGTGCCGGCCACTGCCTTGGCCTTCTCGGCGAGCAGGGCCTGCTGCTCCTCGCTCAGGGGGCTCGCCGAGGTCACGGTGGCCAGGGCGATCTGGTTCTGCTCGCGGTAGAGATCCAGGAGCCGCTCCAGGACGGCATCGAGGAAGCCGATGCGCTGGCGATCGGCCAGCAGCTTGAGCAGGTTGAGGAAGGAGGGGGAGATGTCCTTGCCGAAGAGTTGCTCGAGTGCCGCCTTCTTGCCTTCGACCTCAAGGACCGGGGAAGCCATCGCCTCACGCAGGTCGCCGGAGTCGTGCCAGAGGGCGAGGATCGCCCGGGCCTGATCGATCACCGCCTCGGTGTCGCCGTTGGCGTCGCACACCTGCAGGAAGGCGTCGGCGTAGGGCGTGGTGATGGTGTTGAGCAGAGGCATCAGGCGTTCCCCATCGATTGAATGGACTGATCGATCAGCTGGGCCTGGGTGCTGGCGTCGAGGCGGCCGGGAAGGCTGACCAGGGCCTTGGCGATGGCCATCTCTGCGGCCTCGCGCTGCAGCAGCCGGCTGACGCGGGACACCTCCGAATCCAGGTCGGACTGGGAGTCCTGCTTCAGGCGCGCCATCTCCTCGACGGTGCGCTTTTCACTCTCCAAGCGGATGGCCTCGGCACGGACCTTTCCGTCGGCGCGGATCTTCTCGGCGCGGGTGCGGGCTTCACCCAGACTCTTCTGCGCCTCGGCGAGGGAGGCGGTCGCCGCATTCAGGCGCTCCTCAGCGTCCTTGAGTTCCACCAGGATCCGCTCACGGCGGCGCTCCAGGATGCCCCCGAGGAACCCCCTCAGGAACCACACCAGCCCGGCGATCACGATCGCCAGGTTGATGATGTTGGTCTCGAAGATGTCGAGGTTGAGGCCGAAACTGCCATGGCTCGCGAAGAGCGACGGCAGAAGCGTCAGGAGGGTGGAGGTGATCATGAGGCGGTCAGGAGACGGTCGACGATGAGGTCGGCGAGCCTGTCGGCATCGGCCTCAAGTGCGCTCAGGGCTTGGGCGCGCTGAGCATCGATCTTGCTGCGGGCGGTTTCGCGGCTCGCGATGGCCTCCGCCTGGGCCACCGCCAGGGCCTCGCGGTAAAGACGGTCGGAATCCTGCTCGGCCTCCAGAATCACCTTCTGGGCCTCGAGCCGTGCCCCCTTCAGCTGATCCTTGAGATCGGCCTCCAGGCGCTCGGCCTGGGCGAGCTTCTCCTTGGCCTGGGTCCGGCTGGTGGCGATGTAGCCCTCACGGTCCTCGACGGCCTTGCCGACGGGTCGGAAGAACAGGCTGTTGAGAATGAAGGTGAGGATCACCACCTGCAGCGCCATGAGCGGCAGGGTGGCGTCGAGGTCGAACAGACCTCCCTCGGGCGACCCTGCGGTCGCACCTGCCTCGGCAAGCAGAAGCCAGCTGGTCATGGGGCAATAAGGCGGGCGGTGGTGGAGGCGTGGATGGAGCCGGGGGTGGAGAAGGGCCGCAACGGACGGGCGGCCCTGTCATCCCCGCGATGGCCTCCGATCAGGAGAAGGGGTTGGCGAACAGCAGCACCAGGGCGACCACCAGGCCGTAGATGGTCAGCGATTCCATGAAGGCCAGGGAGAGCAGCAGGGTGCCGCGGATCTTGCCTTCGGCTTCGGGCTGACGGGCGATGCCTTCGACGGCGCCGCCGGAAGCGGTGCCCTGGCCGATGCCAGGACCGATGGAGCCGAGACCGACGGCAAGACCAGCAGCCACGACGGACGCAGCGGAAGTAAGGGAATCCATGGTGGGGTTAGAAATGTGGGGCGCCGGGGAAGCGCGGAAGGAACCTTGTCGAGAACCCTGCGCCGGGGACACCTGGGTAGGCGGGCCCGGATCGAGCCGGACCTGCGCGCAGAGAGTTTGCCAGACCGGGGGTACCGGCTGGCGAGAGGGAGACCTAGTGGTGCTCCTCGTGGACGGCCTCTCCGATGTAGTAGGCCGCCAGGGTGGCGAAGATCAGGGCCTGGATGGCACTGGTGAACAGGCCGAGGAACATCACCGGCAGGGGCACCACCAGGGGCACCAGGAAGGCCAGCACCGCCACCACCAGTTCGTCGGCAAGGATGTTGCCGAACAGACGGAAGGAGAGCGAGAGGGGCTTGGTGAAGTCCTCGACGATCTTGAAGGGGAGCATGATCGGCGTGGGTTCCACGTAGTACTCGAAGTACCGGAAACCCTTGCGGCTCAGGCCCGCATAGAAGTAAGCCAGTGACACCAGCAGCGCCAGGGCGATGGTGGTGTTGATGTCGGCGGTGGGGGCACCCAGTTCACCGCTGGGCAGGTGGACCAGCTTCCAGGGAATCAGGGCCCCGCCCCAGTTGCTCACGAAGATGAATAGGAACAGGGTGCCGATGAAGGGAAGCCAGTCGCGGTAGGCCTTCTCACCGATGTATTCGCGGGCGATGTCGCGCAGGTAGTCCCAGAGGAACTCCAGAAGGTTCTGGACGCCCCTGGGATCGCGCTCCAGGCGACGCGTGCCGACCACCACAACGGCGAGCAGGGCACCGATCACGACCCAGGAACTCAGGAAGACCTGGCCGTGGATCTTGTAATTGCCGAGCTGCCAGTACAGGTGCTGGCCGACCTCGAGGGCGGCGAAGGGAAGGGCGAGGGGCAACGGAGCCATCGGGGAGAGGACCTGGCGGAACGTCGGGGCCGCCGGAGCGGCTGAAGAGGGCCGCCGGGGCGGCTGAAGAGGGCCGCCGGGGCGGCTGAAGCAGAGATCAGGTGTCGAGGACGGCCTGAACGATCAGAGCGGGCTTGTAAAGGAGAAATCCCAACACGGCTGGGAGGATCTCGAGGACGGGGAGCCTGGCGGCCGCCAGCACCAGCACCACGGGCACCAGCAGCTGGGCCTTGCCCACCCCCTTGGTTTCGACGCCGAAGCGGGTGACGCTGCGGGCCAGAAGGCGGAGGTACAGGAGTCCTGCCAGGGCTCCCACCAGCAGGCTGAAAGCGGTGGGGAGGTCGAACCACAGGGCCGTGAGGGGCACCGCCAGGGCGGTGGCACAGACCGTGGAAAGAAGCATCCGGCGCTGCAGCCGCAGGTAACCGTCCATGCCGTTGTTCACCGTCGCCGGAGCGGCGGAGAGTTCAGGCTGGGGGGGAGGCTCGATGGTCGGATGAACTGCGACCTCTTCGGTCGACGTCTCCACGGGGGGGACGGCATCCGGGGAGGGGGTCAGGGCAGCCTGCAACCGACGAGGCTCCGTCTTGGCGTGCGGACTTTATCACTCGGCCCGTTCAGGCTCTAAGCAACAGAAGCACCCGCTCCGCCAGCAGCCGCCGCGCCGCCGCCACCCGCTCGGCGGGGCCCTGGGCCAGGGGAAGCGCCCCGATCGGGGTGCCGGCGGGGGCCGCCTCCAGGGCCTCCATCAGGGCCAGCTCCTCCGCCGTGATCGTCAGCGGACGCAGGTCGGGACCCAGCAGGGCCGTCGAGGGCCAGCCCCACAGGCAGCGGTTGCACGCGCCACCGGCCGCCAGCAGGGCCTCATCGCTCCAGGACTCCGACGCCGGGTCTGCTGCCCCGTCGCCGTCCTGGCGCCGCAGGAAGAACTCGAAATGGCTGATGTCGGGATCGAGGCTCTCCACCAGGGCCCACTGCTGCGCCGGCGGCAGGGCCCGGGCCCGCTCCAGCAGCTCCCCCTGCAGCAACCGGGCCGGATCCCAGACCTCGGGATTGGAGAAACCGGCAAAGCGGACCCCGGGCTGATCGACGAAACGGAACAGGCGCTCCAGGTCGTAGCTGGTCTCCTGGGGGTGGAGGTACATGTCGGCGAAGTTGGCATCGGCGGCGGTGTCGAGGGCCCAGCGCTGCTCGTGGTGCCGCCGCAGGCGGTTGGTCTCGGGAAGGGTGTGGAACAGCTCCCGCCCCAGCCGCAGGCCGGCCGGCCCGGTGCCCACCCCCATCAGGGCCAGGGCCCGCTGGGTGCGGTGGATCTCCCAGCGCCCCCCATCGGCATAGAGAAAGAGGTGAAGCAGGCCCCCCGGCCGCAACAGGGGCACCAGGGCCCGCAGGCCCTCCTCCGGCCGGTCGAGGTGATGGAGCACCCCCACCGAGTTGATGTAGTCGAAGGGGCCCTCCCCCGCCAGGTCGAGCAGGCTGCGCTGCTCGATGCGCAGCGCCGCCACCTGGGCGGCGGCGCCGGAGCGGGCGGTGCGCTCCCGGGCCACCGCCAGGGCGCCGGCGCTGATGTCCACCGCCAGCACCGTGGCGCCGGGGTTGAGATGGCAGAGGTAGTCGGTGCTCACCCCCGTGCCGCAGCCGGCGTCGAGGATCCGCCAGGGCCGCGGCGGCGGCGCCAGGGCCCCGTCCACGGCGGCCACCACGCTGTCCACGCACCAGCGCCAGTTGTATCCCGGTGGCGGGCCGTCCTGGAGCGGGTCCCCCGGGTAGGGGAAGCGGTCGTAGAAGGCGCTCACCACCGGCGTGGCGGCATCCAGCGGGGCCTCCGGGGGGTGATCCATCCGTGCAGCGGTGCAGGTCCGGGCAGCATTCCACGGCGCGAACCGCCGTTCAGCAGGAACCTGCCGGATGGCTGCAAACATTTGTTCATGCCGCCCCGGGGGGCCAGGGGGCCAGCCGTAACGTGACCCAGCCCGGCTCGCTCTCGTTCATGACCGTGACCGCCAGCAGCGGCAGCACCAGGGTCGCCCCCCAGCGCTACGACACCCTGCCGCTCTCCAGCGTCCGGAAGGCGGAGCAGCAGGACCGTTTCCCCGACGGCGGCGAACTGGACGCCCTGACCACCTTCTTCCGCAGCGGCCAGATCCGCGTCGAAGCCGCCCGACGGATCTCCGCCAACGCCGACGCGATCGTGGCCAAGGCCGCCAACCGGATCTTCACCGGCGGCACGCCCCTCTCCTATCTCGACGCTCCCCTCAGCACCCCGGCCGTTGGCGCCGCTGACGGCGTCGCCCTCGCCGCCGACCAGGCCGCGTTCCAGCGCTCGGTGCGCACCTTCGCCCAGGGCTCCGGCGGCAGTGGCCTGCTCGGCCGCATCCTCGAAGGCGTCCAGGCCGACGCCGACGTGCGCGTCGTGCTGCCCAGCGGCTTCAACCCCATCTCGGTGGCGATCTACGGCAACGCCCGCATGCGCAAGTCGCTGCGGGACCTGGCCTGGTTCCTCCGCTACGTGGGCTACGCCGTGATCGCCGGCGATCCCAGCATCCTGGCGGTGAACACCCGCGGCCTCCGCGACGTGCTCGAGAAGGCCTGCTCCCTGGCCGCCACCAACGTGGCCCTGCAGGAGATGCGCGCCGCCGCCGCCGGCCTGTTCAAAGGGGAGCCGGACTCCCGCCAGCTGGTGATCGACTGCTTCAACGTGCTCCTCAAGGAGCTCGAGATCCCCACCCCCTCCACCCGGGCCCGCCTCGGTAGCCCCGTCAACCAGGGCCTGCAACTGCCGGCGACCTACGCCCTCGCCGCCGAAGGCGCCCAGCGCTTCGTGATGAGGCCGGGTCTCTCCGGGGCCGAGAAGGCCGAGATCATCCGTGCCGCCTACCGCCAGGTGTTCGAGCGGGACATCGTCAAGGGCTACTCCCAGGTGGTCTGCCCGGTGGAGGCCACCCAGGTGCGCCAGGGCCAGCTCTCGATGCGGGAGTTCATCCGCGCCCTCGGCCGCAGCAAGGTCTACCGCCGCCAGTTCTACGGCCGCTTCTCCAACAGCCGGGTGGTGGAGCTCGCTTTCCGCCACTTCCTCGGCCGCGGCGTGAGCTCGATCGAGGAGTTCCGCCAGTACTTCGCCATCGTCAGCGCCAAGGGGCTCAACGGCCTCGTTGATGCCCTGGTCAACGGCATGGAGTACGCCCGGGTCTTCGGTGAGGAAACGGTGCCCTACCTCCGGGACATCGGCGAAGAGGCCCAGGAGAGCGCCGGTTGGGGATCCAACCGCAACCTCTTCCGCTTCAGTGCCCCGTTCGAGGGGGCACCCCAATACATCACCCTCTACGCCTCCTACCGCCAGCCCCTCGCCGACCAGCACCCGTATGGCGGCGGCAACGATCCCCTGGCCCTCACCTACGGGGCGATCTTCCCGTCCAGCACGGCGTCGGTGGCCACCCGCCCGGCCCCGTTCAGCTACGACACCCGCCGGATCCTGATCGGCAACGGCATGGCCCAGCCCGGGCCGATGGACAGCGCCCAGTTCCGCAAGGCCACCCCGCGCCGGGTGGGGCCGAAGGTGGTCCGCCTGCGCCAGATCGCCACCGGCGGCAGTTCCACCCCCCGCCGGGGCGGCCAGCCCAGCATCCGCGGCACCGAATCCAGCACCCAGGCCGTCATCAATGCGGTCTACGTGCAGGTGCTGGGCACCGCCGGCTACGCCGGTGAGCGCAACAAGGTCGAGGAGATCAAGCTCGAGAACGGCGACATCAGCCTGCGGGAGTTCGTGCGCCAGGTGGCCCGCTCCAACGCCTTCCGCCGTCGTTACTGGAGCGGCCTGTACATCACCAAGGCCATCGAGGTGATGCACCGCCGCATCCTCGGCCGGCCCACCTTCGGCCGCTGGGAGATCAACGCCTACTTCGACACCGCCGCCCGCAAGGGCTTCTACGGCGTCGTCGACGCCATGATCGAAGGCCGCGAATACAACGAGTGCTTCGGCGAGGACACCGTCCCCTACGAGCGCTTCATCACCCCGGCCGATCGCAACGCCCGCCGCGTCCCGGGCCTGGTGCGCACCCTCGAGACGGTCGCCGACATCACGCCCCTGCAGCGGCCCACCGTGCCGGTGGCCCAGGAGATCCGCACCGTCGGCGATCTGGTCCCCCGCAACCTGCCGGCCCGGCCCAAGGTGCGCGGCCAGTGGAAGGCGGAGGTGGCCGGTGGCCAGACTGCGTCGGCCTCCACGGGCGTACCCAGCGGTCCCGGCACCCTCCGGCAGCCCCCGGCTCCCACCCGCAGCTGGAGCCAGTCCCCCTGGCAGCCCGGCGGCGGTGCCGCCCCCGTCTGGCGCAGCGGCGTCTCCAGCGCCGGCGGCGGCAATGGCTACGTGGCCCCCGCCAGCATCGGCCTTGCCAGCGGCTGGAAGGCCCTGGTGGGAACCAACCTCCTGAGCGGTGTCGCCCCAGCCCCCGACGGCGCCATGGCCAAGGCCCTGCGACCGGGCGCCCCCCAGGGCTTCGGTCGCCGTCAGAGCCTGTCCAGGCCCGTGCAGCTGCTCCGCGATCCCAGCGAGACCCAGGTGCAGGAAGTGGTGCAGGCGGTCTACCGCCAGCTCCTCAACCGCGTGCCCTTCGCGGCCGAGCGCCAGATGGATCCCGAGTCCCAGCTGCGGGACGGCCAGCTCTCGGTGGCCGAGTTCGTGGCCCAGATCGCCGGCAGCGATCTCTTCCAGCAGCGGCTCCAGCGGATGGCTCCCCTGCGGGCGGCCTCCGCCGCCTACCTGGCCCTGCTCGGCCGTGCCGCCATGCCGGGCGAGGTCAGCCGGTTCCTCGCCACCCGCGCGACTGCCGGCCAGCAGGCCGCCGTGGCCGAACTGCTCAACGCCCAGGAATACGCCACCGCCTTCGGCCAGGACACCGTGCCCTACCTGCGCGGCCTGGGCACCGAGGACGGCGTGCCCCTGACGACCGTGAACCGCACCGCCGCCCTCTACGGCGGCAACGCCGGGCTCACCCCCTCCGTGAAGGGCGCGATCTGATTCGCCCCCGAGCCATCCCGGGTCGCCCCTGACGGCGCCCCTGCGGCGCATCCGATGATCCCCCGGGTCAGTCCCGGGGGGTTTCTTTTGGTCCGTCTCTACAACGAGACGGAGAGATTGGGCTGTCGATGCACTTGCGACGCCATGGACGGCGAGATCAAAAGATGAACAATTGCTGCGCTTGGACGGTGATAACAACTCCGGCCAAAGCCGTTGCAAGCCAAGGGATCTCGCGGGCCAATCCGCCGTGAAGAACTGTTACCGGCTGCCATGGGTGCGACGGCCCTTGCCACAGAATGATGCGACGGTCGGCCAAGCCGATCACCCTTACCCACCGGATACCGGTCTCCTTCACGGTGACCGCTTGTTTCGAGGCAGAACTGCATGAGCATCGTCTCCAACTCGATCATCAACGCGGACGCCGAAGCCCGCTACCTCAGCCCTGGCGAACTTGACCAGATCAAGTCGTTCGTGGCAGGAGGTCAGCGTCGTCTGCGCGTCGCCCAGGTCCTGGCTGAAAGCCGGGAGCGCATCGTGAAGCAGGCCGGAGGCCAGCTTTTCCAGAAGCGCCCCGATCTCGTCTCCCCCGGCGGCAACGCCTACGGGGAGGAGATGACGGCTTCCTGCCTGCGCGACATGGACTACTACCTGCGCCTGGTCACCTACGGCGTGGTCGCCGGGGATGTGACGCCTATCGAAGAGATCGGCGTCATCGGGGCCCGCGAGATGTATCGCGCCCTCGGCACCCCCCTCGAAGCCATGGCGGAAGCCGTGCGCGAGATGAAGACCGCAGCCACGGGCCTCCTCACCGGGTCCGACGCCGAAGAGGCCGGCTTCTACTTCGACTACGTGGTCGGCGCCCTCTCCTGAGGTTTCACCTCCCTATCGTCCAAAGCCATCAAACCCAGGATCCATGCAAGACGCCATCACCAACGTCATCAACCAGGCCGACGTCCAGGGGCTCTATCTCGACGGCAGCTCCATGGGCCGCCTCGAGCAGTACTTCGCCAGCGGTGAGCTGCGGGTGCGTGCCGCCGCCACGATCAGCGCCAACGCTTCGGCCATCATCAAGGAAGCCGTCGCCAAGGCCCTGCTCTACTCGGACATCACCCGTCCGGGCGGCAACATGTACACCACCCGTCGTTACGCGGCCTGCATCCGCGACCTCGACTACTACCTGCGCTATGCCACCTACGCCATGCTGGCCGGTGACACGTCGATCCTCGACGAGCGCGTGCTGAACGGCCTCAAGGAGACCTACAACTCCCTGGGTGTGCCCATCGGCGCAACGGTGCAGTCGATCCAGGCCATGAAGGAAGCCACCGCCTCCCTCGTCGGTCCGGATGCCGGTCGTGAGATGGGCGTCTACTTCGACTACATCAGCTCCGGCCTGGGCAACTGATCCCCAGCAACGCCCTCCCCACGGCACGTTTTCCGAGGATCACTCCATGCGCCTGTTCAAGATCACGGCCTGCATCCCCTGCCCCGAAAAGGTGCGCAGCCAGAGGGAACTGCAGAACACCTACTTCACCAAGTGGGTGCCTTATCACAGCTGGTTCGCTGAGCAGCAGCGGATCATGAAGCAGGGCGGCAGGATCCTGAAGGTGGAACTGGCCACCGGCCGTCGTCAGCAGAACTGCGGCAACTGAGGACGCCCACGGCGTTCCCACCCCTCCGCCCGGCCCCAGGCCGGGCTTTTTTGTTGGCCTCGAGGGGCCCCTGCGCTGCAGGCAGCGAATTGTTCACCGCGACTCGACAAACCCACCCCGGTCACGGCTGAATGGGCCATTCCCGGAACCCTCCCGCGGCCTTGTCCACCCCAGCACCCCGCCTGCTCCACGGCCGTCCCGGCGCCGGCTACCTGCCGCTGCCCTGGCAGCAGTGGCCCGCGGAAGCCCGCCTGCTGCTGGGCCTGGTGGCCCTCTGGAGCCTGGTGGGCCTGCTGGTGCTCACCTCCGCCAGCTGGTGGGTGGCCGAGCGGGAAATGGGGGACGGGGCCTACTACATCAAGCGCCAGGCCATCTGGCTGGTGGCCAGCTGGGGCCTGCTGTGGCTGGCCATGCGAACCACAATGCGCCGCTGGTTGCACCTGGCGGCGCCCGCCCTGCTGGTGGGGGCCCTGATGGTGGCCGCCACCCTGGTGGTGGGCACCACCGTCAACGGGGCCAGCCGCTGGCTGGTGCTGGGCCCGGTGCAGCTGCAGCCCTCCGAGCTGATCAAGCCCTTCATCGTGCTGCAGGGGGCCGTGATCTTCTCCCACTGGCGCCGCATCGCCCTCGACCAGAAACTCCTCTGGATCGGCATCTTCGGAGCAGTGATCCTGCTGATCCTCAAACAGCCCAACCTCAGCACCGCCGCCCTGCTGGGCCTGCTGCTGTGGCTGATGGCCCTCGCCGGCGGCCTGCCCCTGACGCTGCTGCTGGGGGCCGCCGGCGGCGGGATCGTGCTCGGCAGCATCAGCATCATGATCAACCCCTACCAGCTCGACCGGGTCACCTCCTTCCTCAACCCCTGGCGCGTCGCCCAGGGGGACGGCTACCAGCTGGTGCAGAGCCTGCTGGCCATCGGTTCAGGCGGGGTGCTCGGCTCGGGCTTCGGGCTCTCCACCCAGAAGCTCCAGTACCTGCCCATCCAGACCACCGACTTCATCTTCGCGGTCTTCGCCGAGGAGTTCGGCTACGTCGGCTCGGTGATGCTGCTGCTGTTCCTGATGATCTTCGGCTTCGTGGGCCTGCGGGTGGCCATGGCCTGCCGCAGCAACCAGCACCGCCTGGTGGCCATCGGCTGCACCACCCTGCTGGTGGGCCAGTCGATTCTCAACATCGCCGTGGCCAGCGGCTCGATGCCCACCACCGGCCTGCCCCTGCCGATGATCAGCTACGGCGGCAACTCCCTGCTGAGCAGCCTTTTCCTGGCCGGCCTGCTGCTGCGCTGCTCCCTGGAGTCCTCCGGACTTGAGCCGGTCCGCCCCCGGCGGCGGGCCCCCCGGCCTGCCCCGATAGGCTGAGCCCTGCTGAAAATCTGGATCGGCCATGTTCAGCCCCGGGCTGCCGTTCGCCGACTGGGCCCGCAGCAGCGAACTGCTGCTCCAGGGCTCCCTGGCCCACCCCGGCCCCCTGACCCTGGCGGTGGTGTTCAGCGGCGGCCTGCTCACCAGCCTCGGCCCCTGCTCCCTCTCGCTGCTCCCCGTCACCCTGGCCTACCTGGCGGGCTTCGGCGCTGAGGACCGGGGGCGTCCCCCCTGGCAGCGCAGCGCCAGCTTCGCGGCCGGGATCGTGGCGTCCCTGGTGCTGCTCGGCCTGGCCAGCGGCCTGATGGGTCGCCTCTACGGCCGCATCCCCGGCCAGCTGCCGCTGCTGGTGGCCGTCGTGGCCGTGGTGATGGGCCTCAACCTGCTGGGCCTGCTGCGGTTGCCGTTGCCGGCCGGGCCCGACCCCGAGCGCTGGCGGCGGCGGGTGCCGGCGCCGCTGGCCCCGCTGGCGGCCGGTCTGGCCTTCGGCCTGGCGGCCACCCCCTGCACCACCCCGGTGCTGGCCGTGCTGCTGGCCTGGATGGCCCAGGCCGGCAAGCCGCTGGTGGGCATGGCGCTGCTCACCAGCTTCGGGGCCGGCCAGGTGATGCCCCTGCTGCTGGCCGGCACGGTGGCCGCCTCCCTGCCCGGACTGCTGCAGCTGCGCCGCCTGGGCCAGTGGGTGCCGCCGATCAGCGGCGTGGTGCTGCTCGCCAGCGGCGGCCTCACCCTGCTGTCGGTGCTGCCATGAGCGTTACGGCAGCCTCGCCCTGGCGCCCCCTGCAGCGCCTGGCCGCCTGGATCTCCGACCTGCGCCTGGCGATCGGCCTGCTGCTGGTGATCGCCATCGCCAGCGGCATCGGCACGGCCGTCCCCCAGAAAGAGGAGGCCGCCTTCTACCACCAGCTCTATGACCCCCACCCCTGGCTGGGGGTGCTGGACGGCGACGGGGTGCTGCGTCTGCAGCTCGACCACGTCTATTCCAGCGGCTGGTTCCTGGCCCTGCTGGCCTGGCTGGGCCTGTCCCTGATCCTGTGCAGCTGGCGCCGCCAGTGGCCCGCCCTGCAGGCCTCCCTGCGCTGGATCGACTACCGCAGCCCCCGCCAGCTCAGCAAGCTGAGCGTGGCCGAAACCCTTGTCACCGACCAGCCCGTCGCCGGCCTGGAGCGGCTGGAGGCCGATCTGCGCAGCTCGGGCTGGCAGATACATCGCCAGGACGACCGCCTGGCGGCCCGCCGGGGGGTGCTCGGCCGGGTGGGCCCCCTGCTGGTGCATGCCGGCATGGTGGTGCTGATGGTGGGGGCGGCCTGGGGGGCCCTGGGGGGCCAACGGCTGGAGCGCTTCCTGGCCCCGGGCCGGGAGCTGGAGCTGCTCGACAGCCGCGGCAGCACCCAGGTCACCCTGGCCCTCGACGACTTCCGCATCCAGCGCGATCCCGCCGGCCGCCCGGAGCAGTTCTCCTCCAGCCTGCGGCTGATCTCCCCCGGCGACGGCGCCCCCACCACTCCCGCCGCCATCAGCGTCAACCACCCGCTGCGGTACCGGGGCATGACGCTCTACCAGGCCGACTGGTCCCTGGCGACGATCAGCCTGCAGCTGGGGCGCAGCCCGGTGCTGGAGCTGCCCCTGCAGACCTTCCCCCAGTTGGGCGACCAGCTCTGGGGGCTGGTGCTGCCCACCCGCCCCGATGGCACCGAGCCGGTGCTGCTGAGCCTCACCAGCGAACAGGGGCCGGTGCAGGTGTTCGGCCCCGATGGCGTGGCCCTGGCCCAGCTGGTGCCCGGCGGCGAGGCCCAGGAGGTGAAGGGGCTGCCGATCCGGGTGGCGAGCGTGCTGCCCGCCAGCGGCATCCTGTTCAAACGGGACCCCGGCGTGCCGCTCGTGTACACCGGCTTCGCCATCGCCCTGGCGGGCGGTGCCCTGAGCCTGGTGGCCACCCGCCAGCTCTGGGCGATCGCCGATGGCCCCGGCGGCCGGCTGCACGTGGCAGGCCTGTGCAACCGCAACCTCACCGCCTTCGCCGCCGAGCTGCCGGCGCTGCTGCAGCGGCTGGAACCCCAGCCCTGACTCAGCAGGGCCGGCGTTCGCCGTGGCTGACCCGCACCACGGTGTGGACGTTGCCGCGGGGGTTGAAATCGGCCTCCAGCTGCATCCAGAGGGGATCGCAGGCGCTCACGAGGTCGTCGACGATCCGGTTGGCCGCTTCCTCATGGGAGATGGAGCGGTTGCGGTAGCTGTTGACGTAGAGCTTGAGGGCCTTGAGTTCCAGCACCCTGGGGCCGGGCTGGTACAGCAGCCGCAGCACGGCGAAATCGGGGTAGCCGGAGAACGGACAGGTGCAGGTGAACTCCGGCAGTTCAATCGCCACCTCGTAGGCCCGGCCCACCCGGGGGTTGGGGAAACAGATCAGCTGGGCCTCGGCGATGGCCCGCTCGCCGTAGAGGGGCGTCACGGTCTGGGGCTCGTCGGCGACACCGGAAGCCATGGTCAGGGGGAGAGGGGAACGGATTTTGACCGTACAGGAGCTGGCGGAGGGCACGGAGCTCCCTTCAGCGGCCCGGGCCGCCCGTCAGCGCCCCGGAGCTCACGTAGCAACCGTTACGACGACCCCGGCAAGGCTCGGCGGTAATGGAGCCGTCCCCTCCCTGGCGGGGACTCTGAGAGACTCCAACCGTCGCCTTCCTGACCGCAGCACAGCCATGAAGAAAATCGAGGCCATCATCCGCCCCTTCAAACTCGAGGACGTGAAGATCGCCCTTGTCAATGCGGGCATCGTCGGCATGACCGTGAGCGAGGTGCGCGGATTCGGCCGTCAGAAGGGGCAGGTGGAGCGCTATCGCGGTTCCGAATTCACGGTCGAATTCCTGCAGAAACTCAAGCTGGAGATCGTCGTCGACGACGACCGGGTGGCCACCGTGGTCCAGGCGGTGCAGGATGCGGCCCGCACCGGCGAGATCGGTGACGGCAAGATCTTCATCAGCACCGTCGATTCGGTGATCCGGATCCGCACCGGCGACCTCGACAGCGGCGCCATCTGAGCGCCACCCCCCTGCCCTCCTGACTCTGGCCGTGGGCCCCTCAGGCCCCGGCCAGGGTGTCCTTGGCAAGGTTGTCCTTCGCCAGAGTCTCCTTCACCAACTCTGCGATCCTGCCGGACCAGTCCGTGCCGTCGCTGGCGCCTTCGGCGCCGACTTCGGCCGGCACCAGCCAGAGCAGGTATTCATGGTTGCCGGCGGGTCCGGTGAGGGGGGAGGCCACCAGCCCCGCCGGGTGCCAGTTCAGTTCCCATGCCGCCGTGATCACGGTGGCGATGGCATCGGCGTGGGCCGCCGGATCCCGCACCACGCCCCCCTTCCCCACCCGCTGGCGGCCCACCTCGAACTGGGGCTTGACCAGCAGCAGCGCCTCTCCCGACCCCAGCAGCAGGGCCCGCAGGGCCGGCAGCACCCGGGTGAGGGAAATGAACGACACATCGGCCACGGCCAGGTCGGGCCAGGGGTCGCCGTCGCTGTAAAGCAGCTCCGGGGTGAGGTGGCGCAGGTTGGTGCGCTCCCGCAGCACCACCCGCTCATCGGTGCGCAGGCTCCAGGCCGTCTGGCCGTAGCCCACATCGATGCCGTACACCCGCTGAGCCCCGTGCTGCAGCAGGCAGTCGGTGAAGCCGCCGGTGGAGATGCCGCCGTCGAGGCAAACCCGGCCGGCCACCTGGATCGGCAGGGCCGCCAGGGCCCCCTCCAGCTTCTCGCCCCCCCGGGAGACGAACCGGGGCGGCTGCTCCACCTCCAGCGGCAGGCTCTCGGCCACCTCGGTGCCGGGCTTGTCGAGCACCTGGCCGCCCCCACGCACCCGGCCGGCCCGGATCAGCTGCTGGGCCTGCTGGCGGCTGGCCACCAGGCCCAGATCCACCAGCCGGCGATCGAGCCGCTGCTTACGGGCCATCCTGCATTTCGGCCATGGGTCCTGCCGCTCCACCGGCATGTTGTCACCGAACAGCGATCCAAACCGAACAAAAACCGATGGCCAGACGGTTCGGCGCGGAACAGTCGCAGGATGGCTCGAGTCGTTCTCCGGTTTCCTCCCATGGCTGCCCCCGGATCCAACGTGGTGGAGCTGCTCCACCCCGGCAGCTTCGTGAGGCTGCGGGACCATCCGGAGGATCTGCCCCCCTTCCAGCTCATCCGCCGCCGCGGCACCCGTTGCTGGGTGCGCCAGCAGGCCTGGGGGTCGATGGTGCACCTGGAGCTGCCCTACCGCCGCCTGACCGCCGCCGCCTGAGCCGGTGGGGGCGGCTCGATAGGTTGGGGGATCGTTCACCACCGCCCGGCCCTTGATCGAGCGTTACACCCTGCCCGAAATGGGCCGCCTCTGGAGCGAGGAAGCGAAGTTCCAGAGCTGGCTCGAGGTGGAGATCGCCGCCACCGCCGCCAACGTGGAGCTGGGCCGGGTGCCCGCCGAGGCGCTGGCCACGATCCGCGAGAAGGCGGCCTTCGAGGTGCCCCGCATCCTGGAGATCGAGGCGGAGGTGCGCCACGACGTCATCGCCTTCCTCACCAACGTCAACGAACACGTCGGTGATGCGGGCCGCTACATCCATGTGGGCATGACCAGCTCCGACGTGCTGGACACGGGCCTGGCCCTGCAGCTGAAGGCCTCGGTGGCCCTGCTGCGCACCGAGCTCGATGGCCTCGCCGACGCCCTGCGCCGGCTGGCCCGGGCCCACAAGGACACGGTGATGATCGGCCGCTCCCACGCCATCCACGGCGAGCCGATCACCTTCGGCTTCAAGGTGGCCGGCTGGCTGGCCGAAACCGAGCGCAACCGGGAACGGCTGGAGCGGCTCGCCACGGTGGTGGCCGTGGGCCAGATCAGCGGTGCCATGGGCACCTACGCCAACACTGATCCGCAGGTGGAGGCGATCACCTGCCGGCTGCTGGGCCTGGAGCCCGACACCGCCAGCACCCAGGTGATCGGCCGCGACCGCCACGCCGAGTACGTCCAGACCCTGGCCCTGGTGGGCACCTCCCTGGAGCGCTTCTCCACCGAGATCCGCAACCTGCAGCGCTCCGATGTGCTGGAGGTGGAGGAGAACTTCGCCAAGGGCCAGAAGGGCAGTTCCGCCATGCCCCACAAGCGCAACCCGATCCGCAGCGAACGCATCAGCGGCCTGGCCCGGGTGCTGCGCAGCTACACCGTGGCGGCCCTGGAGAACGTGGCCCTCTGGCACGAGCGGGACATCAGCCACAGCTCGGTGGAGCGGATGATGCTGCCCGACTGCTCGGTGACCCTGCACTTCATGCTGCGGGAGATGACCGCGGTTGTGGAGGGGCTGGGGGTGTACCCGGAGAACATGGCCCGCAACATGAATGTGTATGGCGGCGTCGTGTTCAGCCAGCGGGTGCTGCTGGCCCTGGTGGAGGCGGGGCTGAGCCGGGAGGAGGCCTACCGGATCGTGCAGCGCCATGCCCACGCGGCCTGGAACACCGAGGGCGGCGACTTCCGCGCCAACCTGGCGGCCGATCCCACCGTCACCAGCCAACTGGGCCCGGAGCAACTCGACGCCTGCTTCGCCACCGACCTGCACCGGGCGAATCTGGACGTGATCTGGGAGCGGCTGGGGATCTGATGGGTGCGGCCGCCCCCTAAGCCGCCGGCGGCCGCTCCGTCGCCGGATCCAGCTTGCCGTTGCCGCCCGCCAGCAGATCCTCGATCTCACAGACCGGGAAGCGGTTGATGCTCTTGAGGGCCAGCCGTGAGTTGCGGCGCAGCTGCTCGCTGATCGCCTCGCAGTAGGGAATCTGGGCCAGGAGATCGACGGTGCGGCGCAGGATCCGCACCACGTCCCCCTCGTCGAGGGAGGTGTTGGCGATCACGTCGTTCCAGCTGGCGCCCCGGGCCCAGGCGTGGACCAGCCCGGTGAGCTCGGGCTCCCACCACACCGGCACCACCACCGAGGCCCGCTCCTGCTGGCGCTGCAGTTCGCGCCGCAGGCTGCGCAGGTCGTGGAGGGCCTCCTCGGAGGCCGGTGGCGGCGGGTAGCCGCACCAGAGGTCGGGCCGGTTCACTTCGGTGGAGATGGCCTCCAGCACCGCCGCCAGCTCGGCCGGATCGAGGGCATCGAGGTGGCCGCTCATCAGGGCCAGCCCCAGCCAGAGCTCGTTGTCGCCCCGCAGGGCCGCCACGGTGCGGCCCACCTCGGTGGGCTCGAGTCCCTCCTCGCCGTCGAGGGCACCGAAGAAGCGCAGGATGTCGATCAGGGACAGGAAGGTGTCCCAGTGGCGGTTGGCCCGGTGGTGCAGCAGCCGCTGCCGCTCGCCGATCTCCTCCTGGAGCTCCTCCATGCGGCGGCGGTGCTTCTTGAGGTGCTTGCGGTCGCCCCAGCGGTGGGCGGGGTGGGCCTCCAGCTCCTGCTCCAGTTGCTGCACCAGCTCGCCCTGCTGGCGCACCTCGCCGGCCAGGTCGTAGCGGGGGGTGTGCATGTCGTGGCGGCGGGCCATCGAGGACACCGCCAGGGCCAGGCCGCCGCTGGCGTTGTCGCCGTGGCGCAGCTCATTGGCGTGGTGCAGTTCCGGCGGCTCCAGCTGATCCACCTGCAGGCAGCTGAGCTCGGCGTGCAGGGTCACCACCGCGTGGCAGGGCAGCAGGATCCAGACGTTCTCGTCGGTGAGGCAGAGCAGTAGTGGGAACTGGCCGGAGCCCGGCACCTTGGCCACGATCACCGCCGGCGTGACCCGGCTGCGCAGGGCCGGCGCCTTGACGCTCACCAGGGTGCCCTCGCTGGCGAACTGCAGCGCCAGGGTGAGCTCGTGGGCGAGGGTCTCCTCAGCCTGCTGCTGCAGGATCCGGTGCAGGCGCCGCTCCTCCCGCAGGCGGCCGCGGACCTTCTCGTAGTCCTCGAAATCGTCCCAGGGCACCTCGCCGCCGCTGGATTCCAGGCTGGCCAGCTGGGCCATCAGCTCGGTGATGCGGGCCTCGTCTTCGGCCAGATCCAGCCCGGCCAGGTAGCGGCCGAAGCTGCGCTCCACCAGCTCCCGGGCCTTGGCCAGGTCGTAGCGCTGCAGCAGGTTGAGCACCATGCCGTAGCTGGGGGTGAACTGGCTCACCAGCGGATCGGCCGGGCTGGTGGCCAGGGCCCCGGCCTCCCGCACGCCTTCGAAACGGCTCTGGACCGTCACCACATAACCCTGGGTGTCGAGGCCGCGGCGGCCGGCGCGCCCCGCCATCTGCAGGAACTCGCTGCCCATCAGGGGCCGGTGGCCACGCTCGGTGCGCTTGGAGAGGGCCGAGATCACCGTGGTGCGGGCCGGCATGTTGATGCCCGCGGCCAGGGTCTCGGTGGCGAACACCACCTTGATCAGCCCCTGCTGGAACAGCTCCTCGATCAGCTCCTTCCAGGCCGGCAGCACGCCGGCGTGGTGGGCGGCGATGCCCCGCAGCAGGGCGTCGGCATGGCCGCCCTCCCGCACCGCCTCGGGGGTCACCGCCATGAAGGCGTCCAGCCGCTGGCGGATCCGCGCCTGCTCCTGAGGATCCACCAGGCACACCTTGGCCAGGTCGCGGACGGAGCGGTCGCAGTTGCGGCGGCTGAAGATGAAGTAGATGGCCGGCAGCATCTCCCGCTCCGCCATCTGGGCCACCACGAAGCCGATCGGCGGCGCCTCCGGCTGGGGCGGCCGCGGTTCCTTCGGTCCCTTGCGGCGGGTGGATTTCGGAGGGCGCCAGACCTTGCAGTTGGGGTGCAGGCCGGTGCCCTCGTCGTTGAGCAGCGGATGCAGGCCCTTGGCGCTGCAGAAGCTGAAGGCCAGGGGGACGGGGCGGAAGTCGCTGTGGATCAGCCGGGTGGGGCCATGCACCCGCTCGATCCAGTCGGTGAGTTGGCCGGCATTGGCCACCGTGGCCGAGAGGGCCACCAGCTGCACCCGCGACGGGCAGTGGATGATCGATTCCTCCCAGACCGTGCCCCGCTGGGTGTCGTTCATGTAGTGGCACTCGTCGAGCACCACCGCCTCCACATCGGCCAGGGGGTCGTCGTCGAGGTGGTCGATCTCCGCGTAGAGCATGTTGCGGAAGATCTCGGTGGTCATCACCACCACCTGGGCCTCCCGGTTGAGGCTGAGATCGCCGGTGAGCAGGCCCACCCGCTCGTGGCCGAACTGCTCGCGGAAATCCCGCAGCTTCTGGTTGGAGAGCGCCTTGAGGGGGGTGGTGTAGAAGACCTTCTGGCCATGGGCCAGGGCCCGGTGGATGGCGTACTCGCCCACCAGGGTCTTGCCAGAGCCGGTGGGGGCGCTCACCACCACCGAGTGGCCCTGGTTCAGGGCGTCGATCGCCTCGAGCTGGAAACCGTCGAGGGGGAAGGGGAACAGCTGCTCCAGCGACGGCACGCCACCGGTGGTGGTGTCAGCGGAGCCGACGGTGGGGCTGGAAGGCATCGGGGGATCCTATGGCGCGGCCGCCCCGGGTGGCACGGCTCAGGCGCCGTGGGAGCCGGTGCGCGAGAAGCGGTTGAGCACCAGCACGCCTGCCCCTGAGCTCGGCCAGCGGCCCTGATGGAGGCGATCGCGCTGGAAGGCCCCGAGACGGTGGGCTGGGTGCGGAGCCGCGACGCCGCAGGCGGACGTTCGCGCGAGCTGCGGCCGCGCTCCGAAATCGACGTTCTCAGCGGGCAGGTGAATCAGGTCACGCCGGTGGCGCCACAACCGGTGGTGGAGGGGTGATCGCTCCACCGAAGCCCTGGCCCTTGGGGTGGGGGCGGAACAGCTCTGGCTGCGCCCACCGCTCTGGGACGGGCGGATCGACCTGCCCGAGCCGGACGGCGCAGAGCTACGGCTAGTCATCGCGGAGTATGAGGAGTACGCCATCGATGGTCCAGCCCCGCGCGACAGCATGACGAGCACCAAGACTGGCCGAAGGCTTGTGTTTGTGGAGCATGTGCCTATCGCCTGAAGGCACACCTGAGCTGTATTGATCAGGCGGAAGCCTGAGAAAGATACCGGGCTTGTTGACAAGTTGAACGCTCCCACTCAGCTACGGGCAAGTGTCAGTGGCAAACTTCTCATTGGGGATCCGGAGATTTATGAGCTCGACAGCTGTAGTGGGTTGCTGGGAGGCATTGACCAGTCATACCAAGCTTGAAATCTAGATTGTGTATTGCTCAAGTGAGCGAGAATTGCCCTTTTGGAGAATGTCCAAAGCAGCTCGATACCAGCTCTGGAGATAAGAAGACTTCAAAACATGAGTATCTTGTGCAACACGTCCCACAAACCAGGAAATCATCCCGTCCCATGAATTAAAGTCACCTGAGGGCAGAAGAGTCCATCGCAGTTGCTCCAGCGTCCAGTTGGACTTGATACTATTTGTCAGCATCGAACAGCAAACCCAGTTTTCTTCAATGTCAGGCCCACCTAGCGCCACAGGTTTAATGTGGTCAATCGTGGGAAAGAGCTCCCAGTATGCATAGTGACCGACGGTCATCTTTCCATTTTTATGGTACGGAAAGGCTTCGGGCAGATAATGAGAGAGCACGCGTAGCGCCGGCGGATATACCAACCTATCCCCCGTGTAGCGGTCAATAAAACCGTCGCGCACAAAGATCCTCGTCATTGTTCTTGGTGTGTAGCTTCTACCAGACTTGGATAACGGCTGGAACGGATACCTAGCATTTATCACACCATTCGCTCCGGCGATATCGCCGGTCTCCACAAGAAGGCATGCGGCTTGAATCGCGTCAACTTTGTCTTCGCGCATCTGTTCACACACCTTCAAATCTCACGTTAGCGGCTCTCGGATTGATGGTTTGTATCAAATGGTGTCCATAGATGGCCATCAAGCTTAGCCGTCCTTCCAACGCTGCCCCTGAGTGGCAGGCAGGTAGTCTAAAACGCAAGCAGAGAATCGGCGGTGGCCTGTCCACTCGAGGGGCTTGTTAGGCGTCATCAGGCAGATCCACTCGTACTACAAGAGGCATGTGATCGCTCCATTGCAACCACTTTTCAGAATCACCGATCCAAGCTGAACATTGATCTAGCCAAGCAGCAGGCGCGAAGGCGTAATCGATGTGATAGGCCTTGGCCAGATTCCGCTGCAAAAAGAATGTTGGCTCCGGTTCTGAACCCTGCGGAATTCCACGGCTTCGGTGATAGACGCTTTCCAGGCCCATTTCCGAGAGCTCTCTGACTACATCAGTGTGGTTCCACCACCGATCCCATTTGTCCCAGCGAACATTGCTGTTCAGATCTCCCGCAATCACCGTTGGCTGCGTTAAAAGCACGGCGCGGTGAGCTTGAATGAACTTCCAGAGCTGTCCAATGTATTGGAAGGTGGGTGAGTTTGCTTGCCGAGTCCAGGTAGCCAGCAACAAGAAGTTATCGTTAATCCGGCAGGGAAGAAACGATTCGAGCTGACCTAATTCAAGATCAACAGGAGCTAGCTTTACTCCAGGTGCGGCGAACACTCCAATACCCTTGTTCTTACTCTTTCCGGTCCACAGGTGGTTCTTCGCCCATGCCTTATACGAAAGACTATTGGAGCGATTGGGATCTTCACACTCTTGTATGATTGCGATATCAAACTGTAAGGTTGCTAACGCCTCAATCTTGTTGCGTAAGGCACCGTTGCAATTCCAAGTCAAGATGTGCATACGCCTAACTAGTCATTAGACGGTTCCGAGAACCACGCCCCAGTCGCCTGTCCTTTCCGAGAACCACAGGTGCACATCGAACATCGGCACGGCCAAAGCACAGTCAGCCCATAAGGTATCCACCCCACCCATGAAGTGCTCACCTCTGGTTCTCGGACCCGGGAACCAGAGGTATCCCGGGCTACACCTGTGGGGTGCACGTTTGCAGTGACGCAGCCCACGCGTTAATCCCATCAACGTCCAAACCGAGCCTTCACCCACCCCCCATCCCAGACTGCCCCCTGTCATTGGTATCGGGTCGCCCTGATCCCTCCTCCCCCCACCACGGAGAGCGGCGACCCCACCGCCCCCCAGCCCCCCTGGCGCCAGCAGCTGCGCGACGCCCTCTCGGCCCTTCCAGCCGCCCGCGGACGCGCCCTGCGCACCCTTGAGCCCGCCGGCGCCGCCAGCCTCCGGCCCTCACCCCCCGGCGACGCGCGCCCCCTGCTGGATCTGGCCAGCAACGACTACCTCGGTCTCAGCCGCCACCCCGCCGTGCTCGCGGCCGCCGCGGCCGAACTGGCCACCAGTGGCCTGGGTGCCGGCGCCTCCCGCCTGGTCACCGGCACCCGGCCCATCCACCGGCAGCTGGAGGCCGCCCTGGCCGCCTGGCTCGGCCGCGAGCGGGTGCTGCTCTTTCCCAGCGGCTTCCAGGCCAACCTCGCCGCCGTGGCGGCCCTGGCGGATCGCCACACCCTGGTGCTGGCCGATCGGCTCATCCACCACTCCCTGCTGGTGGGCGTGCGCGCCAGCGGGGCCCGCCTGCAGCGCTTCGCCCACAACGACCCGGCGGATCTGGAACGCCGTCTGCTCGCCGCCCGGCGCGAACGGCCCGATGGCTGGTTGCTGGTGCTCTGCGAAAGCCTCTACAGCATGGAAGGCACCAGCGCGCCCGTCGCCGCCCTGGCGGCCCTCTGCCTCCGTCACGACGCGCCCCTGCTGGTGGATGAGGCCCATGCTCTCGGCGTGCTCGGCCCCGGCGGCCGCGGCCTCGCCCATGGCGTCGGCTCCGTCGCGATCGTGAGCGGCACCTTCGGCAAGTCCTTCGGCAGCGGCGGCGCCTTCCTCGCCGCCGACGCCCTGGTGGGCGACTGGCTGCTGCAGAGCAGCGGCGCCTTCCGTTACACCACCGCCCTCGCCCCGCCGCTGGCGGCCGGCGCCCTGGCGGCCCTGCGCCACCTGGAGGCCGCACCGTCCACGGGGCTGGGCCTGGCGGAGCGGGCCGCCCGCTGGCGCGACGCCATCGAAGCCGCGGGCTGGCCCCGGCCCCCCGGCGAAGGGCCGATCCTGGCGCTGCTCCTCGGCGCCGACGCCGAGGCCCTGGCGGCCCAGCAGCGGCTGGAGGCGGCTGGCCTGCTCACCGTGGCGATCCGGCCGCCCACCGTGCCGGAAGGCACCGCCAGGCTGCGGCTGGTGCTGCGCCAGGATCTCCCCACCGGCTCCCTCGAGCGGCTGCTGGCCGCGCTCGGGCCCGGTCCCCTCGCCCCCCGCCATGCCCTCGCCCCCTGAGGCCGCCCCGGCTTCGTCCCTGCAGGTGATCGCCATGCACGGCTGGGCCGGCGACGGCCTGGGCTGGGACCTGCTGCGCCAGGCCCTCGCCGCGCCGGACTGGCACTGGCAGTGCGGCGAACGGGGCTACGGCGGCCGCACGCCCGAGCGTCCCCAGTGGGCCCCCGGCGGCCGGCGGCTGCTGATCGGCCATTCGATGGGGCCCCACCTGCTGCCCCCCGCGCTGCTGGCCCAGGCCGAGGCCGTGGTGCTGCTGGCCAGCTTCGCCCGCTTCCTGCCCCCGGGCCGCGAAGGCCGCCGGCTGCAGACCGCCCTCGCCGGCATGGCGGCCCAGCTCGCCGAAGGTCCCGACGAGTCCGACACGGCCCGCCGCGCCCAGCGCATGCTGCAGGCCTTCCTGGAGCAGGCGGCCTCCCCTGATCCGCCCGAACTCCTGCCCCACGGCCCCGCCAGCCAGCCGGTGGGGCCCGAGGGCCGGCGGCGGCTGCGCGACGACCTGGAGCGTCTGGCGGCCTGCGCCGATCTGCCGCCCGGCTTTCCCGAGGACGTGCCGGTGCTGATCGTGGAGGCCGGCGCCGATCGGATCGTGGGGCCCGAAGCGCGGGCCCTGCTGCGCGAACGCCTGCCCCACGCCGAGGTGCTCAGCTTCGAGGGGGCGGGCCACTGCCTGCTGCAGGCGCCCCTGCCGGCGGAGCTGCGCCGCTGGATCACGGACACCCTCGGCCCATGACCGCCTTCCCCCTGCAGGTGGTCGGGGCCTTCGGCCGCCACGCCGCCGACTACGAGGGCCAGGCCGGCCTGCAGCGGGGCATCGCCTGGCGGCTCGCCCGCCACTGCCGCGACCTGCCTCCCCCCCCGCCCGAGGCCCCCCGGGCCGATCTGGGCGCCGGCAGCGGCCTGCTCAGCCGCGCCCTCCTGCACCACTGCCCCGGCCTCGCCAGCCGTCCCCTGGTGCAGCTCGATCTCTGCCCCGAGCTGCTGGCCCGCAACCCCCTCGCCACCGCCGGCCCGCCGCCGCTGGTGTGGGACCTCAACGGCGGCCTGCCCGCCGCCCTGGAACCGGCGGGGCTGCTGGTGTCGAGCTTCGCGCTGCAGTGGCTGGAGGCGCCGGCCCGGGAACTGGAGCGCTGGGGGCGCGCCTTGGCCCCGGGCGGCTGGCTGGCGCTGGCGGTGCCCGTGCGCGGCAGCTTTCCCCAGTGGCGCCAGGCCGCCGCCGCCGCCGGGGTGCCCTGCACCGCCCTGGAGCTGCCCGACACCGACGAACTGATCGGCGCCCTGGGCCGCGCCGGCCTGGCCACCACCCTCCAGCAACGGCTGCGCTTCAGCCGCCCGGCCGGCAACGGCCTGGCCACCCTGCGGCGCCTGCGCGATCTGGGCGCGGGCAGCAGCCGCACCGCGCCGCTGAGCCCCGCCCAGCTGCGCCGCCTGCTGCGCCACTGGCCCTGCGGTGCGGCAATCTCGTGGGACGTGCTGCTGCTGGTGGGCCGGAGGATCGCATGAGGCTGGTGGTCTGCGGCACCGACACCGACGTCGGCAAGACGGTGGTGAGCGCCCTGCTGGTGCAGGGGCTGGGGGCGACCTACTGGAAGCCGGTGCAGAGCGGCCTAGAGGGCGGCGGCGACACGGGCCGGGTCCAGCAGCTGCTGGGGCTGCCCCCGGAGCGGGTGTGGCCGGAGGCCTACCGCCTCACGGCCCCGGTCTCCCCCCACTGGGCGGCCGAGCGGGATGGGGTCACGATCGATCCGGCCCGGCTGGCCCTGCCGGCGGTGGACGGCCCCCTGGTGGTGGAGACGGCGGGGGGGCTGCTGGTGCCCCTGCGGCGCAACTGGCTGCAGATCGAGCAGATCGCCGTCTGGGGTCTGCCGGTGCTGCTGGTGGCCCGCAGCGGCCTGGGCACCCTCAACCACACCCTGCTGTCTCTGGAGGCCCTCTCACGGCGCTCGATCCCCGTGCTCGGGCTGGTGCTCAACGGCGATCCCCACCCCGACAATCCCCGCACCCTGGCGGCCCTCGGCGGGGTGCCGGTGCTGGCGGAGCTGCCGCCCCTGGATCCCCTCGACCGGGAGGGTCTGGCGCGGCAATGGCAGCGCAGTGGCCTGGCCCGTAACCTGCAGCCATGAGCCGTAAGCATCTGCTGGTCACAGGCGCTGTCGCCGTGCTCTGCGCGGGCATCCTGGTGCTGTTCACCGACATAGAGACCAGCGTTACCCGCTGGGTCAACTGCGGGCCATTCGCCACCGGAGGCGAACGCCGTTCGGAGCTGTGTCGCTGAGTCGCGCCGGCTGGCACCCCCACCTCTGGCACCCCTTCACCCAGGTGGCCACCGCCGACCCACCCCTGCGGGTGGTGCGCGGCGAGGGGGCCCTGCTGGAGCTGGAGGACGGCCGCCGGCTGATCGATGCCATCAGCAGCTGGTGGGTGACCCTGCACGGCCACGCCGAGCCCTCCATCGCCGACGCCGTCGCCCGCCAGGCCCGCAGCCTCGAGCAGGTGGGCTTCTCCGATTTCCGCCACCCGGCCGCCGAGCAGCTGGCCGAGCGCCTGGCGGCCTGCAGCGGACTGGAGCGGCTGTTCTTCTCCGACAACGGCTCCACGGCGGTGGAGGTGGCCCTCAAGATCGCCTGGCAGTGGTGGCGCAACCGGGGCGAACCGCGCCGGCAGCTGATCGCCTTCGACGGGGCCTATCACGGCGACACCTTCGGCGCCATGGCGGTGGGGGAGCGCTCCCTGTTCTCCGAGGCCTTCGAGCCGCTGCTGTTCGCCGTGGCCCGGGCCCCCTGGCCCGCCACCTGGTGGGGCGACGACGGGGTGGAGGCGCGGGAGGCCGCCGCCCTGGAGCGGCTGGAGCAGCTGCTGGAAACGCCCACCGCGGCGGTGATCCTCGAACCCCTGCTGCAAGGGGCCGGCGGCATGGCCCTGGTGCGCGAATCGTTCCTGCGCCGGGTGGAGGCGCTGGTGCGCGCCAGCGGCGCCCTGCTGATCGCCGATGAGGTGATGACCGGCTTCGGCCGCAGCGGCCACCTGTTCGCCTGCCAGCGGGCCGGCATCCGCCCTGACCTGATGGCCCTCTCCAAGGGGCTCACGGGCGGCTTCCTGCCCATGGGCGTCACCCTGGCCCGGGAGGCCATCTTTGAGGGCTTCATCGGCACCGCCCCCGGCCTGACCCTCTTCCACGGCCACAGCTTCACCGCCAACCCCCTCGGTTGCGCCGCCGCCCTGGCCAGCCTTGAGCTGCTGCAGGAGCGCCCGGAGCGCCACCAGGGGTTTGAGGCGCGCCACCGCCCCCACCTGGAGGCCCTGGCGCGCCACCCCCTGGTGCGGCGGCCGCGACTGCTGGGCAGCGTGGCCGCCTTCGAGGTGGCCACCGATGCCCCCGGCTACCTCAATCCCGTCGGCCAGCGGCTGCGGCGGCTGGCCCTGGAGCGGGGGGTGTTCCTGCGGCCCCTGGGCCAGGTGGTCTACCTGCTGCCGCCACTCTGCATCGACGACGACCAGCTGGCCCACTGCTACGCAGTGATCGAGGTGGCCCTCTCCAGCCTCTGAGCGGCCGCCGGATGCTGGGTGAGGGCGCGGGGCCGAGGGTTCAGGGGCCCGCCAGGATCGCCGCCTCCACATCGGCCCGCGACAGTCCATAGGGGAACTGACGCGCGGTGGTGCGGCCCTCCTGGTGCCAGCTCACCCGCAGCTCCTCCACCTCCATCTCGATCCGGGCGCTCCACTCGGGGCGGTGCAGGTCCCAGTGGGCCACATTGCTGCGCGACTGGCTGGCGCCGAGCTGCCGCAGCCAGTCCTCCAGGGCGGGCAGGGGGTGGTTGTAGAGGGGGGTGGGCGCGGGGGGCAGGGTCGCCATCGGATCGGCAGGGAAAAGGAGGATCAGGCGGCGGGCGGCTCGGGGAGCGGGAGCGCCTCGTGCGCTGGAGCCAGCGGGGCCGGGGGCGCTGGCTCCAGGGGCGCCGGGGGCGCCGATGCCGCCTCCAGCTCCGACCACCAGCTGGGCCAGGCCATCAGTTCGGTGCCGCGGGCCCAGGCCACCCCGAGGCCCAGCACCAGGCTGAGCACCAGGGCCACGGCCAGCAGCAGCAGGGCGAACCACTCGCCGCCGGACAGGGCCCGGCGCACCGGCACGGGCCGGACGACGGCCGCCGGGGCGGGCCCCAGTGGCGCCGGGGGGGCCGGCTGGGCCAGGGCGGCGTCGTAGAGGCGGCGGGCGGCCGGGTCGCTCAGCACGGCATAGGCCTGACGCAGCTGCCGGAAGGCCAGTTCGGCCTCGCTCGCCGGCAGGGCGGTGGTGTCCGGGTGGTAGCGCTTGCTGAGGCCCCGGAACGCCTGGCGCAGCTCCTGATCGGTGGCGGTGGGCTGCAGCTGCAGCACCTGGTAGTGGGTGGGGGTGGAGGGCTTGGCTGTGGAGGACATGGTCCCTGAGGCGGCGGTGGCAGCCTGCCCGGCGTGAGGGATCCTAGGGAGAAGCACCACTGCCGTAGCGGATGGCCGCCAGCCCCGACCCCAGCGCCCCCCCCGATGCCGGCCTCTGGCAGGCGCTGGGCTGGACCCCCGACGACGGCCAGCTGGCGGCGCTGGTGGCCCTGCAGGAGCAGCTGCGGCTGTGGAACGGCCGGGTCAACCTCACCCGGCTGGTGGAAGGCGACGATTTCTGGATCGCCCAGGTGTTCGACAGCCTCTGGCCCTGGGTGCCCCTGCTCACGGCCCCGGGCGGCGTTCCGGACAGCCTGGAGCTGATCGACGTGGGCACCGGCGGCGGCTTCCCCGGCCTGGCCCTGGCGATCGCCCTGCCCACCGCCCGGATCACCCTGGTGGATTCGGTGGGCCGCAAGCTGGAGGCGGTGCGGGCCATGGCCCGCAGCCTGGGGCTGGAGGAGCGGCTGCTGCTGCGCTGCGAACGGGTCGAGCGCACCGGCCGCGCCCGCGACTGCCGGGGACGCTTCGATCGCGCCATGGCCCGCGCCGTGGCCAGCGCGCCGGTGGTGGCGGAATACCTGGTGCCCCTGCTGAAGCCCGACGGCCTCGCCCTGCTCTACCGGGGCCAGTGGGGCGCCGACGACCAGCGGGATCTGGAGGCGGCCGTGGGGGTGCTGCGGGCGTCGGTGGATCCCGTGCAGCGCCGCGACCTGCCGGCGGGCCGGGGCGTGCGCCACGGCCTCTGGCTGCGGCCGGCCGGCCCCTGTCCGGCCGCCTACCCCCGGGCCGTGGGGGTGCCCCAGAAAACTCCGATCACGCCGGGGGGCCAGGCCAGCGCGCCAGGCGCCTAGGCCACCTGCAGCCGCTTGACGGCCTCGCCCCCCAGCCGCTGCCGCAGACGCCGCAGCAGGTCGGGGATCTCGGCGGCCCAGGGGCTGGCCTGCAGCACCGCCAGCCGCTCGGCCTCGCTGACACTGCCATCGAGGGCCTCGGCGTTCTCTCCCGGGAACCAGTGGCTGCCCTGGCCCAGCAGGCCGTAGCGGGCGCGGCCGTAGGCCTCCAGATCCCAGGCCTCCAGCAGGTTGTGCAGCCAGAGCAGCACCGGCAGGTTGATCCGGCCGGGGGTGTCCTCCCAGGCCGGCAGGCCCCGGTCCCAGCTGGCCAGCCAGTCGTCCCCGAGGGCCCGGCGGCGGGCCTGCTCGAGACGCTCCAGGATCGGCGGCAGCAGCTCACCGGCCCGCGGCAGCAGCGCCACCGCCTCCAGGTGCAGCTCCAGATCCTGAGGCGAGGCGGCGCCGACGCTGATGGTGTGGATGCCGGCGGCCGACAGGCAGAACAGGTCGTTGAAGACGATCGGATGCAGCGGCGCGCAGAGCTCGCACAGACGCTGGGACGGACTGTGCAGATGGCCCCCCTTGTCGGTGGGGCTGATCACGAACACCCCCATGTCGTGGGCGGTGGCGGCCTCGATCGCCGCCCGGTTGTCCTGGCGGATGAAGTACCAGTGGAGGTTGATGTAGTCGAACTGGTCGCTGGCGATCGCCTCCAGGATCAGGGGCAGCGGCGCATGGGTGGAGAAACCCACGTGGCCGATCCGGCCCGCCTCCTGCCAGCGGCGGGCCACCGCCAGGCAGCCATCGGGCCGCAGGGTCTGATCGAGCAGCTCACGGGTGTTGAGGCCGTGGATGGCCAGCAGATCGACCCGCCCCGCTTCACCGTCCTGCCCCCCCGCGCTTTCCAGGCCCAGCCGCTCGAAGCTGGTGCGCAGGTCGGCCTCGAAGGCGGCCGGGTCCGCGGCCGGGGGCACCTTGGTCTGGAGGATCCGCCGGGGATCCGGCAGCCGGGGCAGCAGCCAGCCCAGCTGCCGCTCCGAGGTGCCGTAGTGGCGGGCCGTCTCGATGTGGTGCATCCCCGCCGCCATGGCGGCCCGCAGAGTGGCCTCGAGATTGGCCTGGCTGCCGGCCTCCACCGCCTCGGGCGGCAGGTCGCTCCAGCTCTGCTGGAAGCGCATCCCCCCCAGGGAGAGCACCGGCATGGCCAGTCCCGTGCGGCCGAAACGGCGGCTGGGGATGGTCACGGCGCTGGCGGGACGGAGCGGGGCAGGGTGCGGCGGCGGCGCCCGTGGGAGGGGAGCCCCAGGGGCTGGATCTCCTGCTCGTCGAGCTGGACCCTCAGGGCCGGCAGCTGCTCGTAGGGCACCCAGTGGATGCAGTCGACCGGGCAGGTGTCGATCGCCTCCTGGATCCGCTCGGTGCTGTCGCCGTCCTGGCGCAGGGCCCGGGAGCGGCCCCAGTCGGGTTCCACCACGAAGGTGTTGCCCGCCACATGGGCGCAGTAACGGCAGCCGATGCAGACGGCCTCATCCACCCAGACGGCCTGCTGGCGCAGGGCCCCGCCCAGCACGGGCTCCAGGCCGGTCGCCGCCGCCTCCGGGGCCGCCGCGGTGCGGAAGGCCAGGGCGGGGTCGAGACCGGCGGAGGAACCCGTCGCGCTCACGGGATCAGGCGTCCCAGCGGGTCACCACCAGTTCGATGCTGCCGTCCTGGTGGCTGGTCTGCTCGCTTACCTGGAAGCCCTCCTCGACGGTGCTGGCCAGGATGGTGCGCAGGGCGTAGCGCTGGGTGAGCTTGGCCAGAAAGCGCTCCACCGGGATGGGCTGCTTCCAGAGTTCCAGGTCGGTGACCAGCTCGTAGCTTCCGCTATCGGGGTTGAAGCGGAAACCGATGTCGACGCCGTCGGCCTGGGGGATGGCGAGATCGGCGGTCACCGTCTGGCCGCGGTAGCCGCGCACCTGGCAGGAGCCCTCGGCCGGAGGGTGGCCCAGGTCGCGGAGGGCGTCCACCAGGGCCTGGCGATCGCGCAGCTCGGTCTTGACGGTGCTGAAGTGCGACATGGGACGAAAGGGAAGGGGGAGCGGGGGCTCAGGGGCCGTGGTGCTGGACGACCACCTGGGGGTCCTGGAGAACGAGGGGGGGCGTCTGGAACGCTTCCGAGGTGCTGCGTCGTTGCTGCACGCTGCCCAGCCGGGCCTCGATCCGCTCCGTGAGCTGGGAGCACCCCTCGCCCTGCACGCCCTCCACGAGTTCCTCCACGCGCCCGTCGGGGCGAATGCGGAAGCGGATGGTGCGTTGGGCCATCCCGGATGGGCTGCACAGGTGAGACCGGGATCTTAACCGCGATTTCCGGAGCTCGCGGCCGCCGGATGGCCCCGGCCGGCGCCCGTCAGCTGATCAGTCCCTCGTCCACCAGGGTCTGCAGCCGTTCGAGCACCTCGGGCTGTTCCAGCTGCTCGAGGGCCATGCGGGCTTCGTCCCGGACGGTGGGGTCGCCGTCGTGGAGCATCGTGTGCAGCAGGGCCTCCACCACGTCCCGCTGGCGCGGCTCCACCAGGTCGGTGTACAGGCGCCCCAGCGACCAGGCGCAGTTGCTGCGCACCGCCGGCTCGCTGTCGATGCGAAGGCTGAGCAGCAGCTGGGCGGCGGCGGGGTCGGCCTTGGCCACGCCGGTGGCGCCGGCATCGGCCAGGGAGCTGGCCGCCCACAGCCGCACCGCGGCGATGTCGAGCTCCAGGGCCCGGATCAGCGGGTTGAGCACCGGGGCCTCGGGGTAGTTGCCGAGGCTCCAGGCCACCGCCTTGCGCACGTAGCCGTTGTCGTCGGCCGCCAGCAGGCCCAGGAGGGGCTCCACCGCCAGGGGGTGGGGGTTGCGGCCGAGGGCGTAGACGGCGCTCATCCGCACGATCGGGCAGCCGGCCTTCAGCAGCGGCAACAGCAGGGGAATGGCCCGGGGGTCGCGGTGCTCGCAGAAGATGCGCAGGCCCTGCAGGCGCTCCTCCCGCCCCCCCTTCAGCAGCGCGATGCCCAGGTCGCACTCGGCGGCCACGTCCGAACTGGAGGGGGCGACGCTGTCGATCTCATCGAGGGGATCACCCAGGAGCTCCTGCGCCAGTTCCCGGGCCAGCACCTCCGGATCGAGGGCCAGCGCGTGGGTGGTTTCGGGAAAGGGCAGGCCGTCGTCCGGCATGGAGCCATCCAGGTGAGGGCATCGTAAAAGCCGGTTGGCCGCCGGATCGGCCGGGGGGAAGCGGATCAGCCCAGCGGGGCGGGGGCGGCCATGTCGCCGGGCAGCCAGATGCGGGCGCTGACGGCGAACAGGGCCAGGGCGAACAGCAGCACGATGGCGACCGGCAGCAGCGTGGAGCGCAGGAAGGACATGGGGGAGGCGGGACGGCGGGGCTGGCTGCATTGTGGTCCGACCGGTCGCCCCTAGGGTTCGGCCACCCGCGAGCGGCCATGGCCAGCCCTGCCTCCAGCAGCGTCCGCCCCTGGCGTCGCCTCCTGGCGGTGGCCGCCGAGGGGGTGGCCAGCGGCACCCCCTACATGGTGGGCACCAAGCTGCTGCAGGGCTGGCTCACCGCCAGCCAGATCCCCCTGGGCCTGATCGGCCTGCTGGGGCTGGCGGAGCTGCCCTACACGCTCAAGATGTTCTGGGCGCCGGCCCTCGACCTCTGGCCCCTGCCCTGGCCGGACCGCCGACGCGGCTGGCTGCTGGTGCTGCAGCTCACCCTGGTGGCGGTGATCGGCGCCATGGCCCTGCTGCGGCCGTCGAGCGATCCGGCCAGCCTGACGGCGATCGGCGTGATGGCGGTGCTGCTGGCGGTGGTCAGCGCCACCCAGGACATCGCCGTGGATGCCTACCGCACCGACCTGCTGCCCGACCTGGAGCGGGGCGCCGGGGCCGCCGCCTCCAACCTGGGCTACCGCACGGCGATGCTGGCGGTGGGGGCCGGCGGCTTCATCCTGGCCGGCCGCTTCGACTGGCCCCTGGCCTTCCTGTTCTCGGCCCTGCTGATGCTGGTGGTGGTGCCGTTCACCCTCACGGCGCCGCGGCTGGAGCCCCTGGCGGTGCCGGTGAGCAGCCTCCGCCAGGCGGTGCTGGGGCCGGCGCGGGAGTTCCTGCACCGCAGCGGCGGCCCCCGGGCCGTGGCCCTGCTCACCCTGGTGCTGCTCTACCGCTGGCCCGACGGCTTGCTCGGCCTGATGGCGGTGCCGTTCCTGATCCAGAAGGGCTTCAGCCCCGAGGTGGTGGGGTCGGTGCTGGCGGGCTGGGGCATCGGCGCCACCATCGTGGGCACGGTGCTGGGGGGCGTGCTGTTCGGCCGGCTGGGCATGAACCGCTCCCTGTGGCTGTTCGCCCTGGTGGGGGCGGCGGGCAACCTGGCCTACTGGGGCCTGGCCCGCTTCGACGGCGGCATGCCGGCCCTGCTGACGGCCGTGGCCCTGGAGAACATCGGCGGCGGCATGGTGGGCGCCGCCTTCGTGGCGCTGCTGATGAGCCTCTGCAACCCCCGCTTCTCCGCCACCCAGTACGCCCTGCTCTCGGGCGTCTATGCCCTGAGCCGCTCCCTGCTGGCCGCTCCGGCGGGCCTGGTGGCGGAGCGGCTGGGCTGGCCTGGGTTCTTTCTGGCCACCACCGCCGCGGCCCTGCCGGCCTTCCTGCTGATGCTGCGGCTCACCCCCTGGAACGGCCAGGGCGCCCGCGGCGCCTACAGCGCCGAGCGGGACGGCGGCTGAGGACCGGTCCCCGGCGCCTCCCCAGCTGGGTCCGGGCCCAGGAATCCCCGCAGCAACGCCAGGTAGCGGGGGGAGCCCTCCACCGCGTTATGCCCCTCGACCGGCAGCACCACCAGGGTGGCGACCCCGGGCCGGAAGCTCGACAGCAGGGCGTTGGTGTGGGCGCGGGGGATCACCTCATCCCGTTCGGCGGCGATCAGCAGGGTGGGCGCCCCGATCTGGGGAGCCGCCGCGGCGGAGCGGTACCGGTCCTGGAGCAGCAGCCCCACCGGCACCAGGGGGAAGCGCTGGGCCGCCACCGCCTCGATGCTGTCGAACGGCGTGACCAGCACCAGCCGGGCGACGGGGCGACGGGCCGCCAGGTGCACCGCCACGCCGCTGCCCAGGCTGCGGCCGATCACGGCAATGGACCCATGGTCGGCCCGCACCCGGTCGAAGAGGGCCAGGGCATCGGCGAAAAGGGCCCGCTCCGAGGGCTGGCCGCTGCTGCCGCCGTAGCCCCGGTAGTGCAGCAGGTAAAGGGCGTGCTCCGGAAAGGCAGCCTCCAGCAGGGGCAGCTGGCCAGCCACGTCCTCGGCGTTGCCGCCGAAGTACAGCAGCGCCTGCGGGCCGGGGCGGCGGCGGACGGTCGCCAGCACCCGGCCCCCCGGCGGGCCGCCTGTGATCGGCAGGGCCAGCAGCTCGCCGGGCGCATCGGCGGCGCGGGGCTGGGGGAAGTAGAGGAAAGAACGCTGGCGCAGGAACAGAAGGCCGCACAGGGCCCCGTAGGCCAGTCCGCCGGCCAGGAGGACCGCCAGGGCCGGGAGCGCGCGCGGCGGCACCGGGATGGCGATCACACCGCCGTCGGGGCGTCCATCAGCCGCCGGCGCAGCTGGCCGCAGGCGGCATCCTGGTCGAGGCCGCGGCTGGCCCGCACGCTCACGGCGATATGGCGCCGCTCCAGTTGGGCGCGGAAGGCCTCCACCGCCTCCGGGGCGGGGCGCCGGAAATCCTCCTCGGCGATCGGGTTGTAGGCGATCAGGTTGACGTGGCTCTGGAAGCCCCGCAGCAGGCGGGCCAGGGCATCGGCCTGGCGGGGATGGTCGTTGACGCCCCCCAGCAGGATGTACTCGAAGCTGACCCGCCGGCCGGTGATGGCCACGTAGTGGCGGCAGTCGTCCAGCAGCGCCTCCAGGGGGTAGGCGTGGGCGGTGGGGATCAGCTCCTCCCGCAGGCGCTGGTCGGGGGCATGGAGGCTCACGGCCAGGGTGAACTGGGCCCGGCCGAGCCGCTCCAGGGCCCGCTCCGCCAGGGTAGGCAGGGTGCGTGGCACCCCCACCGTGCTGACGGTGATCTGGCGCTGGGCCATGCCCAGGTCGGTGCAGAGGCAGGCGATGGCCTCCAGCACCGATTCGGTGTTCAGCAGCGGTTCGCCCATGCCCATGAACACCACGTGGGAGGGGCGCCGGTCCATGGCCTCACGGATGCTCAGCACCTGGTCGACGATCTCGTGCACGGCCAGGGAACGCTGCAGGCCCCCCTTGCCGGTGGCGCAGAAGCGGCAGCCCATGGGGCAACCCACCTGGCTGCTGACGCAGACCGTGAGCCTGTCGCCGATGGGGATGCCGACGGTCTCGATGCCGAGGCCATCGGTGGTGGCCAGCAGCAGCTTGGTGGTGCCGTCGCGGGCGTCGCTGCGGTGCAGGAGGGCCGAGCGGCCGATGCCGGTGCCGCCCGCCGCCAGCCCTTCGCGCCAGGCCTTGGGCAGCACCGTGATCGCGTCGAGGCTGCGGGCCCCCCTGGCGTAGATCCAGTCGTGCAGCTGCCGGCCACGGAAGGCCGGCTGACCCTGGTCACCGGCCCAGGCCTCCAGGGCCGCCTGGCCCATGCCCAGCAGGGGGGCAGGCCCGGCCATCAGGGCCAGATCAGCAGGCCGTGGCCCAGCTTCCACTCCACCGCCAGCAGGGCGATGAAGCCGAGCATGGCCACCCGACCGTTGAGCCGCTCGGTGTGGGTGTGGAAGCCGAAGCGCGGCAGCCGGCGCACCGGCACGGGGGTGGGCCGGGAGGGGGCCGCAGGGGTGGCGACGGCGGAATCAGTCATCGCTGAGCAGTCCCTCCTCCTGCAGGCCCTCGAGGGCCGCCGGATCGGCGATCAGCTCCTCCTCCAGTCCCTCCTCGGCGGTGGGGCGGGCGAAGGCGGCGAAGCCGCTGGCGGCCGCCTCGATGCCGTGGCGGCTGCGGGTGGCCTCCAGATCCTCCTCGGAGGGGTCATCCAGAACGGCGGCGGTGGCCGCCGGGGCCGGCATCTCGACCGTGTAGTCGGGACGCAGGTTCTGGTTGCGGCGGTAGCCGGCGGCCTCCTCCTCGAGGATGTCGGGGTGGGGACCGGCCTCGGCGCGCAGCTCCTCCTCGAAGCCCCCGAAGCCGGTGCCGGCGGGAATCAGGCGGCCGATGATCACGTTCTCCTTCAGGCCCCGCAGCCAGTCGCTCTTGCCCTCGATGGCCGCTTCGGTCAGCACCCGGGTGGTCTCCTGGAAGGAGGCCGCCGAGATGAAGGAATCGGTGTTCAGCGAGGCCTTGGTGATGCCCAGCAGCACAGGGGTGAACTCGGCGGGGGCGCCGCCGGTGATGCCCATGGCGGAGTTCACCTGCTCCACCTGGCGCAACTCGATGAGCTCACCGGGCAGCAGGGTGGTGTCGCCGGCGTCCTCGATGCGGACCTTGCTGGTCATCTGGCGCACGATCACCTCGATGTGCTTGTCGCTGATCGAGACCCCCTGCGATTTGTAGACGTTCTGCACCTCCGTCACCATGCGGAACTGCAGCTTGGAGATCGCCTCCTGGGCCGCCTCCATGGTGGGCTTGCGGCTGCGCAGGTCCTCGAAGAAGCAGTCGAGCAGCTCGTGGGGGTTGATCGGACCGTCGGTGAGCATCTCGCCGGCACTCACCTGCTGGCCATCGGAGACCATCACGTTGCGCCCCAGCAGGATCGGGTACTCGGTGATGACGTCGTCCGTCTCGATCACCGACACGGTGATCGAATCGTCGTCTTCGCCCTGCTTGATCTGCACGGTGCCGCTCTTGCGGCAGAGCACCGCCGATTCCCGCGGACGGCGGGCTTCGAGCAGTTCCTCGATCCGGGGCAGACCCTGGACGATGTCGCCGGTCTTCTGACGCTCGAAGACCAGCAGGGCAAGGGGATCGCCCCGCTGGACAAGTTCACCGTCACGGACGTGCAGCACCGAATCGGGCGACACCATGTAGGGCCGGCCGAGGCGAATGGTGAGGGTCTTGCCGTCGATGGCCTCCACCTGGCCGCAGCAGGGGGAGAGCACCCCGTCGGCGAGCACTTTGCCGTCAACGATGCGATCGCCCACCGCCACCGTCGGGGCGGCCGTGCCGAGATCCAGGCTGAGGGTGTCGTTGGGCCGCTCCACGATCAGGCGGCGGATGGGTTCACCGACGACGGGTTCGGGGAGTTGCACCACCCCATCACCGTTCTCCTTGCAGAGGATCTGGGTGGTGGCCACCACATCGCCCCGTTTGACGGTCATGCCGTCCTCCACCTGCAGTTCGGTGTGGGTGGAGCCGTGGCTGGCGTCGGAGAGGGTGTCGCGCCGCACCAGCAGGGTTTCCAGGATCACCAGCTGCAGGCGCTCGATGGTCTTGGCCCGCTTGTCGGCGACCGCTTCCACATCCACCGTCATCTGGGGGGTGGTGTCGAACGTTTCCAGGATCAGCTGGGTGCGCAGCAGTTCCACCCCCTCCACCGACTTGATCAGCTCGCCGTCCTTGAAGGTGAGGCGCTGGGTGGCCTTCAGCCCCAGGGAGGGACCGCCGGTCTGCTTGACGGTGGACAGCTCGGGCAGGTGGGCGGCATCGGGGATCGCGTATTCCTCGACGGGGCGCAGCAGCAGGGCGCCGCCCTCGGGGGTGTCGACCTTCTCGACGAACTTCATCACCTCGGCCTTGAGGCCAGGGGCGATCTCCTCGCCGGGGTTGACCATCTTGCCGTCCTCGCCGTAGCGGGCCAGCACCTTGGCATCGGAGACCAGGTGCAGCTCACCGGAGCGCACGATGATCTCCCGCAGGATGTCGTTCTTCTGGGTGACGGTGACGATGCCCGCGGTCTGGCTGAAGATGTCCTTCACCACCTCGGTGCCGGCCTCGATCCACTGGCCGTCCTCGATCATCAGCAGGGAGATGTCCTTGTTGATCTCGTGGGTTTCCTGGGGAATCCACAGCAGGGTGCCGCCCTTGCTCACCTCGAAGCCGTGCTTGGCGGAGCGGGCCTTCTTGATCGAGAGGCCGGGGGCGAACTTCACCATGCCGCCGGTCTGGGTGCGGAAGCGGTCGTCGGTGAGTTCGGCGATCACCTCCCCGGCGCCGATCTTGGTGCCGGGCTGGGTCTTCACCAGGTAGCGGGTGTTGTCCTTGCCCTCCAGGTGCCAGCTCTCGCCGGTGTGGCTGGATTCACCCACCAGCTTGCAGTCCTTGAGGGTGAGGCTGGCGGTGACGATCTGCACCTCGCGGGAGTCGCCGGTGGACTCGCGGAGCCGCACGGCGCCACCGTATTCGCTCTGCAGCCGGCTCTCGGCCAGCACATCGCCGGCGGTCACCGGCTTGTCGGTCTCGACGACGGGCAGGGCGTTGGGCGGCAGGTTGTAGACGTCGCCGCTGAACACCCACAGGCGGCCGAGACGCTGGGCCTTGTGGGTGATGTTGCCCTGGCGGTCGGTGACCTCCCGGGGCTGGATCACATCCTCGAAGCGCACCTGGCCGGGCAGGTCGCAGATGACATCCTTGGTGGCCTTCTCCACGCTCTTCTTCACCGCCGAGCCCGAGGAGATCTGGGCCAGGATGATGTCGTTGGCGACGGGATCGCCATCGGCCACGAACAGGATCGAGCCGTTGGTGATGTCGATCTTCTGCACCTTGCCCTTGCCCGAGGGCTTGAGGGTGAGGGTGAAATCGGTTTCGGCCAGCTTGGCCTCGACGCCGTGGGGGGTGCGGTGGTCGCGGACCCGGGCCTTGGGCCCGAATTCCACCACCCCATCCACCAGGGAGCGCACCACGCCGGTCTCGGCTGTGGACACACCACCGGTGTGGAAGGTGCGCATGGTGAGCTGGGTGCCCGGTTCACCGATCGACTGGGCGGCGATGATGCCCACCGCTTCGCCCAGGTCGACCAGTTCGTTGTGGGCCAGGGCCCAGCCGTAGCACTTGCGGCAGACCGAACGGGAGGCCTCGCAGGTGAGGGGCGAGCGCACCATCACGGTGGCGATCGCCGCCTTCTCGATGGCGGCCGAGATGGCCGGGTCGATCTCACCGTTGCGGTCGACGATGACGACGCCGTCGCTGTCGACGACGGGCTGGGCCGCCAGACGGCCCACCAGCTTGGTGCCGTAGCGGCCCCGTTCATCGGCATTGATGGGGATGAAGCGGTGAGTGCCGCAGTCCTCCTCCCGCACGATCACGTCCTGGGCCACGTCCACCAGACGGCGGGTGAGGTAGCCGGAGTCGGCGGTGCGCAGGGCCGTGTCCACCAGGCCCTTGCGGGCGCCGTAGGAGGAGATCACGTACTCAGTGACCGTCAGGCCCTCACGGAAGTTGGTGCGGATCGGCAAGTCGATGATCTCCCCCTGGGGGTTGGCCATCAGGCCGCGCATGCCCACCAGCTGACGCACCTGGGACATGTTCCCCCGGGCGCCGGAGTTGGCCATCATCCACACCGAGTTGAGTGGATCGTTGTCGTTGAAGTTGCGGCGCACGGCCGCCACCAGGCGCTCGTTCGTCTCGGTCCAGGTATCGATCACCTTGGTGTGACGCTCCACCTCGGTGATCTCACCGAGCCGGTAGCGCTCCTCGGTGGCCGTGATCTGCTCCTCGGCCTCCTCCAGCAGGACGGCCTTGTCGCCGGGGATGCGCAGGTCGTCGACCGAGATCGACACCGCCGCCTGGGTGGCGTAGTGGAAGCCCAGATCCTTCAGCTCGTCGGCCATCGCCGCGGTGGCCGCGGTGCCGTGGTGCTTGTAGGCCCAGGAGACCAGGTTGCGCAGCGCCTTCTTGTCGATGATCCGGTTGCGGAACGGCGGCGCCTGCTTGCTGAGGGCCGAGGCGGCCAGTTCGGCGGCGGCGGTGGCAGCGGCCAGTTCGGCGGCGGCCTTGGCGCTCTTCTTGCTGATCTTCTTGGCGGGGGTGGCGGTCATGGCGGCGCGCGATGGAGAAGGCTGGATGGAATCGGAAGACACGGGGCGCGGGGCTCGGCCCGGCCGGTGGAACTCAGGAAGCGGCCACGGCGTCGATGATCGTGTGGTTGATCACAACCCGACCCACGGTGGTCAGCAGGTAGCGGCTGATCAGGGCACCGTCCTCATCGAAGCGGTCGCGGCGGAACTTCCACTGCTCGACGCGGGTGCCATCGGAGAGGGTGTCGATGGAGGCGGGCTCGTTGTCCTCGTCGTCGCTCTCCACCTCCCCGTTGAAGCGCACCCAGACCCAGTCGTGCAGGGTGAGGTGCTTCTCCTCGAAGGCGGCGATCACGTCCTCGAGGTCGGCGAAGGTGCGGGACCGGTCGCCGAAGGCGGGCTGCGCCTTCTCCCGGTCGACGGCGGTGAGGTAGTAAGCGCCGAGCACCATGTCCTGGGACGGGGTGATGATCGGCTCGCCGGTGGCGGGGGAGAGCACGTTGTTGCTCGCCAGCATCAGCATGCGGGCCTCCGTCTGGGCCTCGATGGCCAGGGGCACGTGCACGGCCATCTGGTCACCGTCGAAGTCGGCGTTGAAGGCGGGGCAGACCAGGGGATGGAGCTGGATGGCCCGGCCATCCACCAGCTTGGGCTCGAAGGCCTGAATGCCCAGACGGTGCAGGGTAGGGGCCCGGTTGAGCAGGATCGGGTGCCCTTCGATCACCTCCTGCAGCACCTGCATCACCTCATCGTCGGCGCGCTGGATCAGCTTCTTGGCCGCCTTGATGTTGTTGACGATGTTCTGGCGGATGAGGCGATGGATCACGAACGGCTGGAACAGCTCGATCGCCATCTCCTTGGGCAGGCCGCACTGGTGCATCTTCAGCTTGGGGCCCACCACGATCACGGAACGGCCGGAGTAGTCGACCCGTTTGCCGAGCAGGTTCTGGCGGAAACGGCCCTGCTTGCCCTCGATGATGTCGCTGAGCGACTTGAGGGCCCGGTTGTTGGCCCCCACCACGGTGCGGCCGCGGCGGCCGTTGTCGATCAGGGCATCGACGGCCTCCTGCAGCATCCGCTTCTCGTTGCGGACGATGATCTCGGGCGCGAGGATCTCCTGGAGACGCGCCAGGCGGTTGTTGCGGTTGATCACCCGCCGGTAGAGATCGTTGAGATCGCTGGTGGCGAAACGACCGCCGTCGAGCTGCACCATGGGGCGCAGATCGGGGGGGATCACCGGGATCACATCCAGCACCATCCACTCGGGACGGGCGTTGGTGGCGATGAAGTTGTCGATCACCCGCAGGCGCTTGATCAGCTTGGCCCGCTTCTGGCCCTTGGAGTTGTTGATGTCCTCGCGGAGCTGCTCGGCCTCCTTCTCGAGATCGAGGTCCTCAAGCAGCTGCTTGAGGGCCTCGGCGCCGATGCCCACCATCGGCTCGTTCTCGATCTCCGAATCCTCGGCGAAGATCTGGTCCTCGATCTCCAGCCACTCGTCTTCGGTGAGCAGCTGCTTGTAGGTGAGGTCCTTGTGGTCACCCTTGTCGAGCACCACGTAGCAGTTGAAGTAGACGATCTGCTCCACATCCCGCAGGGGCATGTCGAGCAGGATCGCCACATAGCTGGGGATGCCCTTGAGGTACCAGACGTGGGACACCGGTGCCGCCAGCTTGATGAAGCCCATGCGGTGACGCCGCACCCGGCTCTCGGTCACCTCAACGCCGCAGCGCTCGCAGACGATGCCGCGGTGCCGCACCCGCTTGTACTTGCCGCAGTGGCATTCCCAGTCCTTGGAGGGGCCGAAGATCTTCTCGCAGAAGAGCCCGTCCATCTCGGGCTTGAGGGTGCGGTAGTTGATCGTTTCCGGCTTGGTGACCTCACCCACCACCTGTCCGTTGGGCAGCGTGCGCTGCCCCCACTGCATGATCCGCTCGGGGGAAGCGAGCGTGATCTTCACGTAGTCGAAGTGGTTTTCGGTGCGGAGGTTGCTGTTGGACATGGCGGGGACGCAGGGTGATCGATAGAGACGGAGAAATCAGAGCCGGTGAATCAAGCGATCAGTCATCGTCGTAATCCGCGACACCGAGGGATTCGTAGGTGGGACGGCTGGGGGTGCTTCGGCGCGGGTTGACGTCCTGCATCAGGTCGACTTCCTCGCCGGCGTCGGTGTAGACGGCGATATCGAGGCCGAGGGACTGCAGCTCCCGCATCAGCACCTTGAACGACTCCGGCGTGCCCGGCCGGGGGATGGGCTTGCCCTTGACGATGGCGTTGAGGGCCTCGTTGCGGCCCTGCATGTCGTCGGATTTGACGGTGAGCAGTTCCTGCAGGGTGTAGGCGGCGCCGTAGGCCTCCAGGGCCCACACCTCCATCTCCCCGAGCCGCTGGCCGCCCTGCTGGGCCTTGCCTCCCAGGGGCTGCTGGGTCACCAGGGAGTAGGGGCCGGTGGAGCGGGCGTGGATCTTGTCGTCCACCAGGTGCACCAGCTTGAGGATGTGGGCGTAGCCCACGGTCACCGGCTGGTCGAAGGGTTCGCCGCTGCGGCCGTCGATCAGCTGGATCTTGCCGGGGTTGGCGGGGTTGTAGACCCAGTCCTTGCCGGGCAGCTTGGCGGCTTCCTCGAGGTAGGCCTGCACCGTCTGCTTCGACTTCTCGGGGCCGTACATCTCATCGAACGGCACCACCTTGACGCGGCAGTCGAGGTGGGAGGAGGCCCAGCCCATCAGGCACTCGAACACCTGGCCCACGTTCATGCGGCTCGGCACCCCCAGGGGGTTGAGCACGATGTCGATGGGGGTGCCGTCGGGCAGATAGGGCATGTCCTCCCGGGGAAGGATGCGGCTGATGATGCCCTTGTTGCCGTGGCGGCCGGCCATCTTGTCGCCCACCTGGATCTTGCGGCGCTGGGCCACGTAGACCCGCACGACCATGTTCGCGCCCGGCGGCAGTTCGTCGCCCTGCTCGCGGGTGTAGATGCGCACGTCGACCACCCGGCCCCGTTCGGTGCTGGGCACCCGCAGGGAGTTGTCGCGGACGTCGCGGGCCTTCTCACCGAAGATGGCGCGCAGCAGCTTCTCCTCAGGCGGCTGATCCGACTCACCCTTGGGGGTCACCTTGCCCACCAGGATGTCGCCGGATTCGACATAGGCACCGATGCGGATGATGCCCATCTCATCGAGGTGGCCCAGGCTCTCCTCGGCCACGTTCGGGATCTCCCGGGTGATCTCCTCGGGACCGAGCTTGGTCTGGCGGGCCTCGATCTCGTACTTCTCGATGTGCACCGAGGTGTAGAGGTCGTCCTGGACGAGCCGGTCGCTCACCAGGATGGCGTCCTCGTAGTTGTAGCCCTCCCAGGGCATGTAGGCGATCAGCACGTTCTGCCCGAGGGCGATCTCACCGCCTTCGCAGGCGGAGCCGTTGGCCAGCACCTGGCCGGCGATCACCGGATCGCCCTGGCGGACGATCGGCCGCTGGTTGAGGCAGGTGTCCTGGTTGGAGCGCTGGTACTTCTGCAGGAAGTGGGTGTGATCCCGGCCCTGCTCGTCACGGATGACGATGGCGGTGGCATCGACGAAGGAGACGGTGCCGTTCACCTTGGTGATGGGCACCATGCCGGAGTCGCGGGCCACCTGGGTTTCCAGGCCGGTGCCCACCAGGGGCCGCTCGGGGCGCAGCAGGGGCACGGCCTGGCGCTGCATGTTCGAGCCCATCAGGGCCCGGTTGGCGTCGTCGTGCTCGAGGAAGGGGATCAGGGAGGTGGCCACCGAGATCACCTGCACCGGGGACAGCTGGACGTAGTCCACCTGCTCGGGGGGCACTTTCTCGAAGTCCTGGCGGTAGCGGACCGGCACCAGGTCGACGGTGATGCGGCCGGTGGCGTCGGTGGGCACGTCACCGGGGGCCACCCGGCACTCGTCCTCCAGGTCGGCGGAAAGGTAGAGGGGATCGCCCTGCTTGAGGACGATGCCGTCTTCCACCCGCCAGAAGGGGGTTTCGATGAAGCCGTACTCGTTGACCCGGGCGTGGGTGGCGAGCGAGCCGATCAGGCCGGCGTTGGGGCCTTCGGGGGTCTCGATCGGGCAGATGCGGCCGTAGTGGGAGGGGTGGATGTCGCGCACGGCGAAGCCGGCCCGCTCCCGGGTGAGGCCGCCGGGGCCGAGGGCGCTGATGCGGCGCTTGTGGGTCAGCTCGGCCAGGGGGTTGGTCTGGTCCATGAACTGGCTCAGCTGGCTGGAGCCGAAGAACTCCTTGACAGCCGCCACCAGGGGTTTGGGGTTGACCAGCTGGGCGGGGGTGAGCGATTCGGTCTCGCCGACGGTCATCCGTTCCTTGATGATCCGCTCCAGGCGGTTGAGGCCAACGCGCACCTGGTTCTGCAGCAGCTCGCCCACCGAGCGCACGCGGCGGTTGCCCAGGTGGTCGATGTCGTCGAGGCAGGCGCCGCCCACATCGAGCTCCAGGTTGATCAGGTAGTCGATCGTGGAGAGGACGTCCTCGGCGGTGAGGGTGCGCACCGCATCGGGGATGGTGAGACGCAGCTTCTTGTTGATCTTGTAGCGGCCCACCCGGCCCAGGTCGTAGCGCTTGGGATCGAAGAAGCGGCTGTGCAGCAGCTGCTGGCCGCCGCTCACCGAGGGGGGCTCACCGGGACGCAGCTTCTTGTACAGCTCCAGCAGGGCCTGATCTTCCGAGGAGATGCCCTCTTCGTTGGAGGCCTCGATCGACTTCTGGTAGTACTCCGGGTGCCGCAGCTTGTCGAGGACGTCGTTGTCGGACAGGCCGATGGCCCGCATCAGCACGTGGGCGTTGATCTTGCGGGTCTTGTCGACCCGCACATGCAGCAGATCGTTCTTGTCGGTCTCGAACTTGAGCCAGGCGCCCCGGTTGGGGATCAGGCTGGCGTTGAAGGTCTTGCGGCCGTTCTTGTCCTGCTCGTCCTTGAAGTAGACGCCGGGGCTGCGGACGATCTGGTTGACGATCACCCGCTCGGCGCCGTTGATGATGAAGGTGCCGCGTTCGGTCATCAGGGGGAGCTCCCCGATGAAGACCTCCTGCTCCTTGATCTCACCGGTCTCCTTGTTGACCAGGCGGCAGGTGACATACATCTGGGAGGCGAAGGTCGCATCGCGACGCTTGGCCTCTTCCACGTCGTGGCGCGGGCGTTTCAGGCGATACTGATCGCCGATGAAATGCAGCTCCAGCTTGCCGGTGTAGTCGGTGATCGGGGAGAAGCTGTCCAGCTCCTCGATCAGGCCCTTCTCCAGGAACCATTTGAAGCTCGCCCTCTGTACCTCCACGAGATCGGGAAGGTAAGTGACGGTCTTGGCGACCTGGATCGCGCTGCTCATGCGGTGAACCTGCAGGAACGAGGTGGTGGGGCGGACCTGGACGGGGACGGATCGGCTGGACGGGCCATGCCAATAGGCGCTCAGCCGAAACGTCCGCCCCTGGAACAGGGACGAACGATCCGGCGAGGGCGCTTACAGGGCTCGCTGCTGGTATGCCGACTCAATGGATGCCGTCGTGGACAAAAGGAGCGCTTCCGCTTCCAGGCCAATAAGACATCATACAACCTGGAGGGGCAGCCGGAAAAGACGGGTGGCGTTGGCGGTGGTGGTCGCCGCCACCGCCCGGAGCGTTTCGCTCCGCAGGTCGGCCACCCGGGCGGCCACCGAAGCCACGTAGGCGGGCTCGTTGCGCTTGCCGCGGCGGGGCACCGGCGCCAGGAAGGGGCAGTCGGTCTCGACGAGATAGCGGTCGGCCGGCACCCTCCGGGCACATTCATGGATGGGCTCGGCCCTGGGGAAGGTGACCGTGCCGCTGAAGCTGATGAACATCCCCAGTTCAAGGAAGCCGGCCATCTCCTCGGGGGTGCCCCCCCAGCAGTGCATCACGCCGCGGGGGCAGCGGCCCTCAGACTCGCGGCGGCGCAGTTCGGCGAGCATCGGTTCGGCCGCGTCCCGACAGTGGATGATCACCGGGAGGTCCAGGGCCACCGCCAGATCCAGCTGGGGCCCAAGGGCCGCCAGCTGCTCGTCGAGGTTCGTGGCCTTGAACAGGTCGAGGCCCAGTTCGCCGATCGCCACCACCCGCTCGTCGGCACGGGCCGCTGCCTCGAGGGTGGCGGCGGTGTCGTCGTGCCAGTGCTGGGTGTCGAGGGGATGGACCCCGACGGCATAGCGCAGTTCGGGGAAGCGATCGGCCAGGGCCCGGATCGCCGGGATCTCCGCCGGCTCCACGCAGGCATGGACCAGGGCCTTCACCCCCGCCTCACGCCAGCGATCGGCCACCGCATCGAGATCCTCCTCGAAGTTGCGGAACACGATGTGGCAGTGGCTGTCGACCAGGGCCGGGGTCTCCACTGGCTCTGGGCTTTCCACCGGTGATGGGCGTTCCACTGGGACTGGGGCGCAACGGGTGGGGCGGGGAGCCCTCAGGCGCCGACGCTGCCGGCGGCGGTGGGCTCAAGCACCTTCTTCACGGCCACGCTCAGGCGCGACTTCTGGTTGGCGCCGGTGTTGCGGTGCACCACACCCACTTTGACGGCCTTGTCGATCTTGCTGAAGGCGGCGTTCATGCTGGTCTGAACAGCGGCCTTGGCCTCCTCACCGGGCTGCTGGCCATAGGCGCTGCAGGCGGTGAGGCAGCGCTTCATCAGGGTGCGCAGGGCTGACTTGTAGGTGCGGTTGCGCAGGCGATTGCGTTCGGCGATCTCGATGCGCTTCTTCGAAGACTTGTTATTGGCCACAGGCGTAGGGGCGCTGACTCGGCAAACGCGGATCCTACCGCGTGGGCCCTGGGGCCGTTCCAAGGCCCTAGTTTCAAGGCAGCCCTCCGCCTCCGGCACCGCCCCCGTGGTCGCTTCCACCCCAACCGGCAGCAGCCCTGCCGGCAGCACCCCCGCCCCTGCCGCCGCCCTTGCCGCCATCGGTGACACAGGCGGGGACCGGCCGGCGCTGCGGATCAGCTGCCTGCGGGACCTCCAGCGGGCCGGCGAACGGCTCGAAGCGATCGCCGCCCGCACCGAGGGCAGCCGGATGCGCGAGGAGGAGGCGCGGGTCGCGGCGATCCTGGCCGAGGTGCGGGAGCGCGGCGACGCGGCCCTGCTCGACTTCAGCGAGCGTTTCGACGGCCTGCGGCCCGATCCCCTGAGGGTGCCACCCGAGCGGCTGGTCCAGGCCTGGAACGACTGCCCCGAACCCCTGCGCCGGGCCCTGGACCTGGCCCACGACCGGATCCTGGAGTTCCACCGCCGCCAGATGCCGGCGGATCTGGCGGTGGTGGGCCCCCACGGCGAGCGGCTGGGGCGCCGCTGGCGCCCGGTGCAGCGGGCAGGGATCTACATCCCCGGCGGCCGGGCCTCCTACCCCAGCACGGTGCTGATGAATGCGATTCCCGCCCGGGTGGCGGGCGTGGAACGGCTGGTGATGGTCACCCCGCCCGGCCCCGGCGGCGAGCCGAACGCCACCGTGCTGGCCGCCGCCCACCGGGCCGGGGTGGAGGAGGTCTACCGGGTGGGCGGGGCCCAGGCGGTTGCGGCCCTGGCCTACGGCACCGAAACGATCCCCGCCGTCGATGTGATCAGCGGCCCCGGCAACCTCTACGTGACCCTGGCCAAGAAGGCCGTCTACGGAACGGTGGGCATCGATTCCCTGGCCGGCCCCAGCGAGGTGCTGGTGATCGCCGACCACACCGCCCGGCCCGCCCAGGTGGCGGCCGACCTGATGGCCCAGGCGGAGCACGATCCCCTGGCGGCGGCGATCCTGATCACCACCAGCGAGGAACTGGCCGCCGCCGTGCCGGCCGCCATCGAAGCCCAGCTGGAGCAACACCCGCGGGCCGCCATCACCCTGCAGGCCCTCAATGACTGGGGCCTGATCGTGGTCTGCGGCGATCTCGCCGAGGCGGCGGCCCTCAGCGACCGCTTCGCCCCGGAACACCTCGAGCTGCTGGTGGACGATCCCGAACCGCTGGCGGATCGGATCCTCCATGCCGGCGCCATCTTCCTCGGCCCCTGGTCGCCCGAGGCCGTGGGCGACTACCTGGCGGGCCCCAACCACACCCTGCCCACCTCGGGAACCGCCCGCTTCGCCGGCGCCCTCAGCGTCGAGACCTTCCTGCGCCACACCAGCCTGATCCACTTCAACCGGGCGGCCCTGGAGGCCACCGGACCGGCCGTGGTCACCCTGGCCGAGAGCGAGGGGCTGCACAGCCACGCCGAATCGGTGCGGCAGCGGCTCTCGGCCGACTGACGCCGCGCCGATCCATCTTCAGGCCGATCAAGGCCGGGGCAGATCCCGGACCCCGGCCTCACCGTCCACGACCTCACCCACCAGCACCTGATCGGCGAGGTTCACGAACAGGCCGTTCTCCAGCACCCCGGGGATGTTGTTGATCGTCGCCTCCAGGGCGGTGGGGTCGCCGATGCCGCCGTCGAAGGCCACATCCAGCACCAGATTGCCCTGGTCGGTGACGACCGGACCGGCCTTGCGCACGGCCATGCGCAGCTCGACGCGGCTGCCCATGGCGGTGAGTTCATCGCGCACCTGGCGCCAGGCCCCGGGCAACACTTCCACCGGCAGCAGGAAGCCCAGGTTGAGGCGCTCCACCAGCTTGGTGGCATCCACCACCACCACGAAGCGGTCGGCCCGGCGGGCCACCAGCTTCTCCTGCACGTGGCAGGCACCACCCCCCTTGATCAGCTGGAAGGCGGGATCCACCTCATCGGCGCCGTCGATGGCCAGATCGATCCGCTGGACGGCGTTCAGCGCCTGCAGGGGGATGGCCAGCTCGGCGGCCAGCACCTCCCCCTGGAAGGAGGTGGTGACCCCGACGATGTCGCTGAGTTCGCCCTGCTGCAGCTTGCGGCCGAGGGCGCGGATCATCAGCGCCGCCGTGGAGCCCGAGCCCAGGCCCACCACCATGCCGTCACGGATCTGATCCACCGCCGCCGTGGCCACGGCCTCCTTCATGCGGTCCTGAAGATCGGACATCGTGGTCTGCCGGAAATGGCGCAGACCGTAGCAAGGGGGACTGTCCTGGCCGCCTCGGCGCCTAGCCCGCCTGGGGCAGGGCCGCCGGCCGGATCGAGAGCTGCAGCTCCCGCTGGCCCCGCACCACCTTCAGCGGCAGGGGCTGGCCCACCTGGGCCCGCTCCACCTGCTGGAGCAGGACCGAGGGGGTGTTCACCGGCTGGTCGGCGATGGCCACCACCAGATCGCCGCGGTGCAGCCCGGCCGCTTCGGCCGGGCTTTCCGGCAGCACCCGCTGCACCAGGGCGCCGTCCCGCTCGGGGAGCTGCAGCAGGGCATCGGGATCCCGGTTGTTGTCCCGGGCCATCCGGGCCGTGAGCGGCACCAGCTGGAGGCCGAGGTAAGGATGGACCACCGTGCCGCCGTCGCCGAGCTGGTCGGCCACCTTCTTGGCCAGGTTGATGGGGATGGCGAAGCCCAGCCCGGCCCCCGGTCCGGAGCGCACCAGGGTGTTGATGCCGATCACCTCACCGGCGGCGTTGATCAGGGGGCCACCGGAGTTGCCCGGATTGATGGCCGCGTCCGTCTGGATCAGGTCGAGGCGCTTGTCAGCGAAGCCCAGGCTGTTGATGTCCCGATGCAGGCTGCTGACGATCCCCAGGGTGACGGTGCGCTCGAGGCCATAGGGGCTGCCCAGGGCGATGGCCCAGTCGCCCACCTCCAGGGCCTCGGAATCCCCCAGGGGAGCGGCGCTCAGGCTGCCCTGGCCGGTGAGGCGCACCACCGCCAGATCGGTCACCGGGTCGGTGCCCACCACGGTCCCGTCCAGCTGGCGCCCATCGGCCAGGGTGACGGTGACCCGATCCACGCTGTCGACCACGTGGGCGTTGGTGAGCACCAGGGAGCGGCGGCTGTCGATCACCACACCCGAGCCCTGGCCGCGCTCCCGGGTGCTGCCGGAGGGATCGCCGAAGAGATCCCGCAGCAGGGGATCCAGCAGGGCCGGATCGAACGGGGGCCGGGCCACGTCGCGCTCGGTGTCGATCCGCACCACCGCCGGCCCCACCCGCCGGGCGGCGTCGGCCACGAAGCTGTGGGGGGTCAGGACCGGGGGGATCTCCTCGAGGGCCGCCGCCGGCAGGGGCAGGGCGACGAACGCCAGCAGCAGGGCCAGCACCGTCAGGCCCCGCAGCCGCCGGATCAGGGAAGACAGGGGGAAGGGGCGTTGCATCAGCGGAGGCTAGGGCCGTCGCATGGTGCCCAGCGCAGCAACCGCTGCCCCAGGACGCCGTCCTCCCCAAGCACCAGCCAGCGTCCGCCGGGGTCGGCCGGCCGCCCCAGGGGACAGGGCTGCACGGGCCCGAAGCTGCGCAGGGTGGAGGGGCAACCCAGCAGGGGCACCGCCGGGTGCCCGGGGAACCCCGCCTGCCAGTGCTGGTGGATGTGGCCGAAGACCAGCCCCCGCAGGGCGGCCACCGGCCGCAGCAGATCCAGCAGGGCGTCGCCGTCCCGCAGGCGGATCGCATCCATCTCGGCATCGCCGATCGGCACCGGGGGGTGGTGCACCGCCACCACCAGGGGCCGCTCCCCATCGGCCGATCCGGCGGCCAGGCGGCGCCGCGCCCAGTCCAGCTGGATCCGGCCCAGTTCGCCGGCGGTGTCGCCGCTGCGGTGGCTGTCGAGCAGCAGCAGCTGGCCGCTGCCGCAGCGGATCAGGGCCGGAGCGACCACGGCGCGGCGCCCCAGGGCCGCCCGCAGCAGGGCGGGGTGGTCGTGGTTGCCCGCCAGCAGGGCCACCGGCAGCGGGATCTCCTGCAGCAGCGCCCCGAGGCGGGCGTACCCGCCCCAGCTCTCGTCATCGCAGAGATCGCCGCTGATCAGCAGCAGATCGGGGGCCTCGCCGGCGCTGCGGAGCTGGCCGAGGGCCTCGCGGAGCCCGTGGCGGAGCAGGGTCAGCGCCGGCCGGCCGTGGCAGCGACCGGCGGGGTCGGCGAGCAGATGGGGATCGCTGAGTTGAAGAATTCGCATCGGAGACGGCTCCGGCCGGCCCGGGGCGGGACCACGTGACCTGAATCGGCTTAACTTTGCCCCCACTCCTCCCCGAGGCCATGGCCCCGATCCCCCCCGGCACGCGGCAGCGCTGCACCCTCTGCAAGGTGGAGATCCAGGGGATGGCTGGAGGCAACGACCTGGTCCACTTCAGCCAGGGGGCCCCGGGCAGCCGCGCCAAGCTCTGGGCCCGGGTGTGTCAGTACCTGCGCACCCCCGAGCAGTGCGGCCAGTGCCTCAACCAGGACCTCAGCCAGCGGGGCGAAGTCACCGCCAACGACTACTACGCGGAGGCTCCGATCCTGGAGATTCCCAGCCCGCCGGAGGCCAATCCTCTAGGGTGAATTGGTGCCCGCCGGGCCTCACCCTTGTTCTGCACGGCCTTCCCCCTGACGGGAGGAAGCCTCGCGGTTGGGGGCAGTGAACACTGCAGCGCGCGGCGGACCATCCCGCCAGCGGGAGTCCTCTCCCTACGCCGCCCGTCCTTGCCCCATCCCCTCACTGACGACCTGGAGACGCTGGCTCGGCCGGTGGTCGCGGCGGCGCATCTCCAGGTGCAATCGGTCGAGGTGCTGGCCCACCGCATCCCCCTGACGGTCGTCGTGCGGGTGCAGCGGGCCGACGGCACCGATGTCAATCTCGATGAGTGTGCCGCCGTGAGCGGTCCCCTCGCCGAGGCCATCGAGGCCTCCGGGCTGCTGACGATGGCCTACGTCCTGGAGGTGAGCAGCCCCGGCATCGGAGAGGATCTCCACTCCGACCGGGATTTCGCCAGCTTCCGGGGCTTTCCGGTGGAGGTGCTCCGCCGGGACGCCGACGGTGCGGACGTGCGGCGAACGGGCCTCCTGCTCGGTCGCGATGACGCGGTGGTGCAGCTCAACGAGCGCGGCCGCATCCTGCGCATCCCCCGCGACGACGTCCTGTGGGTGCGGCTCACCCAGGCGCCTCCCGATTCCTGAACCGCTCCGGTTCACCCCTGTTCCCTTCCTGCCCCCACGCCACCGAGTCCATGGCCCTGGTTCTGCTCCCCGGTCTCAACAACCTGATCGAGGACATCAGCGACGAGAAGAAGCTGGCTCCCCAGGTGGTGGAGGCGGCCCTGAGGGAGGCACTGCTGAAGGGCTACGAGCGTTACCGGCGCACCCTTTACCTGGGCATCAGCGAGGACCCCTTCGAAGAGGACTACTTCAGCAACTTCGATGTGGCCCTTGATCTGGAGGAGGAGGGCTACCGGGTGCTCGCCAGCAAGATCATCGTCGAGGAGGTGGAGAGTGACGACCACCAGATCGCCATCGAGGAAGTGCGCCAGGTGGCGGAGGACGCCCAGATCGGCGACACGGTGGTGCTGGATGTGACCCCGGAGAAGGACGACTTCGGCCGCATGGCCGCCGCCACCACCAAGCAGGTGCTGGCCCAGAAGCTGCGCGACCAGCAACGCCGCATGATCCAGGAGGAATTCGCCGACCTGGAGGATCCGGTGCTCACCGCCCGGGTGATCCGGTTCGAGCGCCAGAGCGTGATCATGGCCGTCAGCAGCGGCCTTGGCCGGCCCGAGGTGGAGGCGGAACTGCCCCGCCGCGACCAGCTGCCCAACGACAACTACCGCGCCAACGCCACCTTCAAGGTGTTCCTCAAGGAGGTCAGCGAGGTGCCCCGCCGTGGTCCCCAGCTGTTCGTCTCCCGGGCCAACGCCGGCCTGGTGGTCTACCTGTTCGAGAACGAGGTACCCGAGATCCAGGAGGGTTCGGTGCGGATCGTCGCCGTGGCCCGCGAGGCCAATCCCCCCTCCCGCGCCGTCGGCCCCCGCACCAAGGTCGCTGTCGACAGCGTCGAACGGGAGGTGGATCCGGTGGGGGCCTGCATCGGTGCCCGCGGCTCCCGCATCCAGCAGGTGGTGAACGAACTGCGGGGCGAGAAGATCGACGTGATCCGCTGGTCTCCGGACCCGGCCCAGTACCTGGCCAACTCTCTCAGCCCGGCGCGGGTGGAGATGGTGCGCCTGGTGGACCCCGAAGGGCACCACGCCCATGTGCTCGTTCCCCACGATCAGCTGAGCCTGGCCATCGGCCGGGAGGGCCAGAACGTGCGCCTGGCCGCCCGCCTCACCGGCTGGAAGATCGACATCAAGGATGCCCAGGAGTACGACCAGATCAGCGAGGACGAGAGGGTGGCAACCCTGATCGCCCAGCGCCAGGAGGAGGAGGCGCTGCAGGCCGAGGCCGAGGCCCGTCTGGAGGCCGAGCAGGCCACCCGCGCCGAGGAGGACGCCCGCCTGCGGGAGCTCTACCCCCTGCCGGAGGACGAGGAGTCCTACGGGGAAGGGGATGGCGAAGAGGGAGGCGAGGACAACGGCGAGGAGGTCGCCCCATCCGAAGAGGAGGCCGTCGATGGGGCTGAGCCGCCGGTCGACGAGGCCACCGAGGAAACCCCCGGCGAGGACGTTCGGTGACGCCGCCCAACGGGCGGCCGGTGCTGCGGCGCTGTGTCTCCTGCCGCCGCCTGTGCGACCGCAGCCAGCTCTGGCGGGTGGTGCGTCAGGCCGACGGGACGGTGAGCCTGGATGGCGGGATGGGTCGATCGGCCTATCTGTGCCCGCAACCGAGCTGCCTGGAGGAAGCCCGCCGCCGTCGCCGCCTCCAGCGCGGCCTTCGCTGCGCCGTCAGCGAGGCGATCCTCGCCAGCCTCGAGGCACGTCTCGAGCGATCGGCCCCGCGACCTCTGAGGCAAGATGAACCATGGTCGCCACGTGCGTGCGGCCCCGGGGTCCTTTCGGCCCCACCGTACGGAGACCTTTCTGAATGACCAGCAGCGGCAAAGTGAGAATCTACGAGCTGTCGAAGGACCTGGGCCTGGACAACAAGGACGTGCTCGATGCCGCCGAGAAGCTCTCCATTGCGGCCAAGAGCCACAGCAGCTCCATCAGTGATGACGAGGCCTCCCGGATCCGCTCGCTGATCGGTGTGAACGTCGCCACCCCGTCCCCGGCACGGCCGGAACCGCCGACGCCCACCCCCCCCGCCAAGGCGATCCTGGCGGTCAAGAAGGCCGCGCCGGCTCCCGTGAGCGCTCCCCGCACCAACACTCCGCCCGCGGCTCCTGCCACCGCTGCTCCCCCCGCCGCGCCACCGGCTCCCCCCGCCAGCCGCCCCCCGGCGCCCCGTCCCGTGGCGGCGGCTCCGGCTCCGGTGAGCGCTCCGGCTCCGGCCCGACCCGAACCCGCGGCGGCGCGGCCCAGGCCCGCTGCGGCCCCGGCGCGCCCGCGGCCGGTCGAGGTCGGCAAACCGGCCGGCCGGCCGCCCACGATCATGGGCAAGCCCGCTGCCGCTCCCCCGGCCTCCGGCCCGGCGGCGACGCCGCCAGCCCCTGGCAGCCCGCCGGCCCGGCCGGTCCCGGCGGCGCCCGCCCGCCCGGCCTCCGTGGCCCCACCGGCCAAGCCCCTGGCGGCTCCGAAGCCCACCAGTCCGGCCCCGGTCAACCGCACCTCCCAGCCCCCGGTCCGGGTCGGCTCGCCCCAGCGGCCCCCGGCCCCGGCTCCTGGACGGCCCATTCAAGCCGGTACCCCGAGCCGGCCCCCTGCCACCCGGCCCCAGCTGGTCGGGAGGCCCCAGCCTGGCCAGGGCGGCCCCACCAGCAGCCGGCCCGCCCCGCCCTCGGCCCGGCCCCAGCGTCCCGGTGCCCCGGCACCGATCCGTCCCGGCAGCGCCGGCGCCAGGGCCGGCTCGGCCCCAGGACGACCCGGCCCCACCCCGCTGGAACTGGTCGGCAAGCCGATCCGCCGCGACTCGGCGGGTCCCGGCACCTCGGCGCCGGGCCGTCCGGCGGCCCCCGGCCGCCCGGGCATCCCCGCGGGGATGCGCAAGCCGATGGCCCCCGGCGAGCTGATGCAGCTCCAGAAGCCCACCGGTCGCCCCACCGCTCCGCCGCCGCGGCGCCCCGACCGCAGCGAGGGCGGCACCGAGGCCGGCACCGAGACCGAGGGCGTGACGCGCCCCACCGCCACCCCGCCGGCCGCCCCCCGTCGCCCCGGCTTCCGGCCGCCCACCCCGGCAGGCGCCCGCGCCCCCGGCGCCCGGCGTCCCGACTGGGACGACAGCGCCAAGCTGGAGGCCCTGCGCAGCCGCACGCCCCAGAAGCAGCGCCAGAAGGTGCACATCATCGGCGAAAACGATGATGCGCTCACCGCCGAAACCGGTGGCTACGCCGGCGAGCAGGAAGCCCTGGTGCTCCAGGCCAGCCTGGCCCGGCCCGCCAAGCCCCGCTCCGCTCCCGGCACCGCTGCCAAGCCCACCGTGGCGGTGCGCAAGCGCAAGAAGGAGACCACCCGCCAGCGTCAGCGGCGCCGCGCCATGGAGCTGCGGGCCTCCCGCGAAGCCAAGGCCCAGCGGCCCGAGATGCTAATCGTGCCGGAGGGCAACCTCACGGTGCAGGAGCTGGCCGACCGCCTCGGCGTGGAGAGCTCCGAGATCATCAAATCCCTGTTCTTCAAGGGGATCAGCGCCACCGTCACCCAGACCCTCGACCTGCACACGATCGAGACGGTGGCCGAGGAGTTCGGCGTGCCCGTCCTCGAGGACGACGTCGAGGCCGCGGCCAAGAAGACCGTGGAGATGATCGAAGAGAGCGACAGGGCGCATCTGATCCGGCGCCCGCCCGTGGTGACCGTCATGGGCCACGTCGACCACGGCAAGACGAGCCTGCTCGACGCCATCCGCAAGACCCGCGTGGCGGCCGGCGAAGCCGGCGGCATCACCCAGCACATCGGCGCCTATCAGGTGGATGTGCCCCACGGCGACGAGCACCGCAAGATCACCTTCCTCGACACCCCGGGCCACGAGGCGTTCACCGCCATGCGGGCCCGCGGCACCAAGGTCACCGACGTGGCGGTGCTGGTGGTGGCCGCCGATGACGGCGTCCGTCCCCAGACCCTGGAGGCCATCAGCCACGCCCGCGCCGCCGAGGTGCCGATCGTGGTGGCGATCAACAAGATCGACAAGGAAGGGGCCCAGCCCGACCGGGTGAAACAGGAACTCTCCGGCCTCGATCTGGTGGCCGAGGACTGGGGCGGCAACACCGTCATGGTCCCCGTGAGCGCCATCAAGGGGGAGAACATCGACAAGCTGCTGGAGATGATCCTGCTGGTCACCGAAGTGGAGGACCTGCAGGCCAACCCCGACCGGATGGCCCGCGGCACGGTGATCGAGGCCCACCTCGACAAGGCCAAGGGTCCGGTGGCCACCCTGCTGATCCAGAACGGCACCCTCAAGGCCGGCGACGTGCTGGCGGCCGGTCCGATCCTCGGCAAGGTGCGGGCCATGGTCGACGACACCGGCAAGCGGGTGAAGCAGGCCGGCCCGTCGAGCGCCGTGGAGGCCCTCGGCTTCAGCGAGGTGCCCACCGCCGGCGACGAGTTCGAGGTCTACGCCGATGAGAAGAGCGCCCGGGCGGTCGTCGGCGACCGGGCCACCGAGGCCCGGGCCACCCGCCTGGCCCAGCAGATGGCCTCCAGGAGGGTCTCCCTGGCTTCGATGTCGGGCCAGGCCAGCGAAGGCGAGCTCAAGGAGCTCAACCTGATCCTCAAGGCCGACGTCCAGGGCAGCGTCGAGGCGATCCTCGGGTCCCTCGAACAGCTGCCCCAGGAAGAGGTTCAGGTGCGGGTGCTGCTGTCGGCACCGGGCGAGATCACCGAGACGGACGTCGATCTGGCGGCCGCCTCGGGGGCCGTGATCGTGGGCTTCAACACCTCGATGGCCTCCGGTGCCAAACGCGCCGCCGATGCCACCGGGGTGGATGTGCGCGATTACGACGTCATCTACAAGCTCCTCGAGGACATCCAGATGGCCATGGAGGGCCTGCTGGAGCCGGAGATGGTGGAGGAGAGCCTGGGCGAGGCAGAGGTGCGGGCCGTGTTCACGATCGGCAAGAGCGCCGTGGCCGGTTGTTATGTCACCAGCGGCAAGCTGCAGCGCAACTGCCGCATCCGCGTCCACCGCGGCAAGGAGCTCGTCTACGAAGGCGACCTCGACTCCCTGCGTCGCAACAAGGACGACGTCAAGGAAGTGGCCACCGGCTTCGAGTGCGGCATCGGCTGCGATCGGTTCACCGGCTGGCAGGAGAAGGATCGGGTTGAGGCCTTCAAGCTGGTCACCCAGCGCCGGACCCTCAGCACCTGATCCCGTGACGCCCCGCGGCGAGCCGCTGCTCTGGCTCCAGCTGATCGCCCTCGGGGTGCTGCCGCTCGAGGCGCTGCTGCTGCTGCTGGTGCTGGCCGGCAGCGAGCCCGGCCCCCTGCCGGGCCTGGAGCGGCTGTTCTGCTGGGCCATCGGTGCCCTGGCCCCCTCCCTGCTGCTGGCCCGCCGTCCCGCTGACGTCTGGTCGCTGCTGCTGCTGCAGACGCCACTGCGGGGCCGTCGGGAGCTGCAGCGGCGTCTGAGCCGGCTGCAGGCGGCCCCGGGGCTGGCCCTGGCCACCGCCGGCGGCGCCGCCCTCGCCCTGCCCCTGCTGTGGTGGATCGATGGCCATGCCGCCGTGGCCGCGCCCATCACCCCCTTCGCCTCCTGCCCACGGCTGGTGGCCCTGCTGCTGGCGGCCCTGCTGCTGGCGGTGATGCTGTGGCAGTGGCAGCAGCTGATCCAGTCCCTGTGGCTGCTGAGCCGCAGCCCCGAGATCGTGGCCGCCACCCGTCCCCTCAGCCTGGAGGAACTGGAGCAGCAGCGCCTCTGCCTGGGCCTGCCACTGCTGCTGCCCGAGCCCCTGACGCTGGCCGAGGTGGTGATGCCGCCCGCAGCGGTGCCGCCACCAGCGCCGCCCCCGACCCCGGCCGTCGAGCTGCCGGATTCCGAGGCCTCAGCCGTCGAGGCTTCAGCCGTCGGAGCGGTTGCGGTCGAACCAGAGCAGCCCCCCGAAGAGGCCGAAGGCTCCGACCTGGATCAGGAGATCCGCTGAGGCCACCTCCGAGCCGGCGGAAGCCCGCAGAGCCATGGTGGCCAGGCCAAGGCCGGCGGAGGCCACCAGGGCGAACCACAGGGCGCGCCGGAGCCCCCGCCATGGGGTCCTCGCTTCGCTGAGCAGACGCTGGCGCAGCGCCGGATCCAGGGATCTGTTCGGGTCGGATCCCATGGAGTGGAGCCCAGCTGGTGGTGATCCGACGAATGCTAATTTCTTGGCCGATGCCGGTGTAGCTCAGGGGTAGAGCAACTGATTCGTAATCAGTAGGTCGTCGGTTCAAATCCGATCACCGGCTTAGACACCGCAAGGCTTCTCAAGGATCACCGGAACGTCCCACGGGCGGCGTGCCCAGTCCGTGCCCAGCCCGCTCACATCAGCCCGTTCAGCAGCCGAACCTGGGTCGTCCCCGCCGAGTTGGTGACCCGCTGCCGAACGGTCCACTCCTTCTTGTTGAGCTCCCGCACCTGGTTGGCCAGGTGCGTCACCGCCAGCTGCAACTGCACCACCGCAGGGTCGGTGCCACCGGCACGGATCCCACCAGCTGCTGCAGCAGCACGGCGGGCGACACCGCCGCCGGCAGTGAACGCCCCACGGGACTTCAGGGTGTCGGTCACCGCTGCCGGCAGCACGATGCCCGCGGTGGGCGCGGTCCAGGTGCTGTTGAGTGGGTTCCTGATCAGGCTCAGGTCCCCGGCCCTTGAAAGGAACGACTCCTGGCCCAGTGACGCCGCTCCGGGCCCGTCGTTGATCCGGTAGCGGCCGCCGGCCTCCACGGCCCCCCCGGTGAAGCGGCTGGGGGTGTTGGTGATCACGATCTCACCATTGCGAACGAACGATCGGACCGGCGCCGGGATGGCCGGCGGCCGGGTGTTGGCGGCCTTCGTGAGCTCACCTGTCAGCCGCTCGGCGTTGTCCGCCGATGCCTTCATCGACTTGGCGAACTCCTTCGCATTCTTCTGGGCCGGATCGATCGCCTCGCCCAGGGTGACGATGTTTTCGCTGATCTTCCCGTACGAATCCTGGACCTCCTTCGGCAACGGTTTCGACAGGACAACGATCGCGCCACTTGCGTCTTTGAACGCGGTCACGATGCCAGTCGCCTGCTGGCTGGCCTGCGCGGCGCCGGTGTTGATGTTCCGCAGCTGCTGCTCCACGCCCAGGGCGGCCCCCTGGGCCAGCAGCTGCTGGCGGGCCGTCTCCGCGGTGGCCTTGCTGATCGCCGTCTCGATCGGGGCGATCCGGCCCAGCAGGTTGACCCGTTCCTCCGCGATCCGCACCTGCAGCCCCGCGAGCCGGGCCGCCTCAATGGCGGCACCGATCTGCTTGCCATCGCCACCACGCTTCGCCTCGATGACAGCCAGCTGGGCCTTGAGAGCCGTCTCCCTGGCAGTGGCCAGAGCAGCCTGCGCGTCCAGCACAGCACGCCGCTGCGACAGGGCCAGCAGGGCCTCCTCCACCTTCTGTTGCTGCAGCAGTGCCTGGAATCGGGCGATGAGCGCTTGACGCTGGAGCTCGGCCTGTTGCGCCGCTCGTGATGCCAGCCCCTGCTGGGTGATGCCCAGCTTCTCAGCATTGTCGATCTCGAACTGCACCCGGGCGCGAACCACATCGAACCGGGCCTGCTCCAGCTGACCGGCCGCCGCCGCCAGGCCGCTGAGCTGCGTGCCGACCGCGATCTGGTCATCTGCTTGCCGCACCGGCTCCTGGCGTCGCAGGGCGTTGAGCTGGATGGAGGCCTGCACGCGGGCGCGGTCGATGTCGAGAGACAGCTGGGCTTTCTTCCTGGCGTTTTCATCCGCAATCTCCTGCGCCTTCTTCTGTGCCGCAATGTCCTGCTGCGCCAGTCCGATTCCAGCCGCCAGATCAGACTTCTGCTTCTCCAGCGCAACGATCCGTGCATCGATGACCGTCGTATCCCGGCCGGCACGAATCACACGAAGGCGGGCAGCATTCTGGATTTCCAGCTGCTGGTTGATCTGGTCCTGCTCAGCCTTGGTCTTTTTCAGTTCCTCGGTGACCTGAGGGACAATGCTGATCGTTTCCTGTGTCAGGCCATTGAAGATCTGACCGATATTGACCGACTGAGCCGACCCGCTCAGCAGGAAGAACTCTTGCGACAGGAGCTTGATCTTTTCCCTGACGGCATCAGTGGCAACACCTTGGCGCTCAAGCTCTCGACGTTGATTCTCCAGCCCTAGAACTTCAACCTTGATTTCCTCTTGCCGGTTGGTGCTGGCCAAGGCAGCCTTCACGCCCTCAGCCTTCAGCTCAAGCTGTTCCAGCTTCTTCGTCGCCTCAGTGGTATCGAGGCCGAACGCCGCCTGTTCCTTGATCTGCTCCTTCAGGAATCCAATCGCGCCGTTGACGCTGTTCAGCTCGCTCTTCAGCGGGCCCTGCAGCCCACCGGTGAGCCCTTGAACGAATGCGAGCACACCAGGCAGCAGCCCTTCACCGACGCTGGTCTGCAGCTTCGTCAGCTCGTTGCCCAGGATGGCGAAGTTCTGCGCCGCCGTCAGAGGGCCCCCGCTGCCAGACGAAAGCTCGTTCAGGCCCTTGGTGAGCGCCGGGAAGAACTCGGACGCGGTGAGCTTGCCACTCTCCACCAGCTTGATCAGCTGCTGCTGGGTGATACCGAGGCCCTTCGCGGTGGCACCGAAGGCGATCGGTAGCCGCTCACCCAGCTGGCCCCGGAGCTCCTCCATGCTCACCACACCTTTCGAGGCGGTCTGCTGCAGCGCCAGCAGGCTGCCGCCCAACTCCTCGTTGCTGAGCCCCAGGGACTGGGCGGACTTGGCCACCGCCGCGAACAGCTGCCGCTGCGTCTCGATCGGCACGCCGGCTGCCGTCGCCGCTGCGGTGAACGATCCGAAGGTGCTGGCCAGCGTGGTGAACGACAGGCCCAGGTTGTCGGCCAGGCCCTTGGTGAACGACAGCGCCCCGCCCGCGCCCTGCTGACCGAGGGTATTGCTCAGCTTCCGGGTGATGGTCTCCAGCTGCACCGCACGGTCGATCGACTGTTTGAACAGACCGGCCAGACCTACCCCAGCACCCAGGGTTGCGAGCTGGCCCGCCAGGCCGCTGCCGATGCCGCTCAGCGCACCCTTGAGCCCCTGCGCCGCCGTCTGGGCCCGGGCGAGGGATGCCTCGGCGGTGCGCACCTGGGCGCTCAGCTCACGGAAGTTCTTCGAGCCAACCTGCACCCGCTCCAGCTGGCCCTGCAGTTGCTCCAGCCGCGTCCGCATCGCCACGATGCTGGACGGGTCGGCCGTGAGGGTGAGCTTCCGGGGCTTCGTCGCCTGGTCCATGGCGGACCCGATCTTCCGCCCGGCGTCCTCACCGGCGGCGGTGATCCGCTTGAACCCTTCGAGGATCGTCCGGTCGTCTAGACCGCCCTCGACTACAAACTCAGGCACGGAATCAGGCCAGCGACGCTGACTTAGTTTTCCCTGAAGATCAGGATGCGTTGAACGCTTTCAGCCAGGCATCCTTGAACGCCTTGCGATAGTCGAACGGCTCGATACCTTCCACCACTTCGGTGCCCAGGACCGCCGACGTCCAGGGGCGGGCAGGTAGCAATGTGCCGTTCACAAGTCGAGCGCCTTCATGCACGGCGACGCTATAAGGTGCGGTCCATCGGAACTCTGCGCGCAGGCCCTTGATGATCGGGCCGGTGTTCGACTGGCGCAGGAGGCCCGTGTCGACGATGTTTCGCGGTGATCCTGCAACCTGGCCATTACTGCGGATCGTATTGCCCAGGTCCCAGTCATACACAGGCCGGGTAAGTGCAGCCTGAAATCTTGCGTTCAGGATCTGAAAGACGGCCGCGGCCGCTTGCTCAGAGGCGCGTCTTGCCTTGCCTCGGTAGTCGACTGTGAATCTGATCTTCATGATATTCAGTTGAACTCGGCCAGGTCGTCACGCTCGAGGCCCTCCTCCAGCACCTGCCTGGCGGCGGCGTGGAGACCCAGACCGCGCCATGCGGCCAGCTGCTCCAGTCGCTCCAGGGAGCGGCCGCTCAGCCGGAGCGACAGCTGCCGTTGGCGCAGCGGCTCCCGCGGCGGATTGGGGCCCAGGGCGGCGACCATGAGCTTGTAGCGGGTGCGGGTGGCGGCCAGCCGTTGGGCACGGAGCACAGGGTCCAGCCGGTACTTCAGCCGCTCACGCGTGATGCCCACCTGGCGGGAGATCTCGCCCCAGTTGGCGCCGGCATCCCGCAGTGCCCTGGCGCGACGCTCCAGGGATGGCGTCCAGGGGCGTGGCGTGCTGCTCATCGTGCGCCCTCCAGCTGGCGCAGCTCGGCGAGTTCGGCCGCCAGCCGGCGCCGGAGCCGCGCCGGATCCGGATGGCGGGGGCGCCCCTGCAGCCGCTCGAGCGCAGCGGTGGCGGCGGCGACGCTTCGGCGCAGGTGCTCCTCGCGGTAGATCTGCTGAACCCTCCGGTGGGCAGCCATCCAGCTGCGGCGATCGGTGCGGGGGTCGAGCATCAGCGCCTGCAGCTCCCGGATCTGCCGGGTGTGCTCCGGAGCGGCGGTGGCAGCAGCGGCTGTCATCCCTGTGCCTCCAGCTCGGCCAGGGCGGCACGGGCCCGCTGCAGCTCCCGGGCGGCGAAGGCGCGCAGCTCGGCCTCCTCACGGTCATCGCTGAGCACCCGCTCAGCCGCTTCGATCCGGGCGCGGAGGTTGGCGCGGCGGCCGGGGGCGATGGCGTCGATCATGACCGGGGCGCGGGGTGACGCTCCACGCCGTGGTCACGCTCCAGCTCGGCGTAGAGGACATCGATCGCCCGGTTGTGGTCGGGATCGTTCCAGAGCCCCCGATCGGTTCTACGGAAGAGCAGCTCCGTCAGCTCGGCTTCGATCACGGCTCTGTCTCTGGGTTCGGGCATGGGTGCGGACAGCGTGGGTGCTGCCTGAGTTTTCCCGCCGCACACGGCCGCCGATTCCCGACCCAGAGCATCTGTCCCAGGAGAGCAGTGACTCGGCGCTGGCTGTGCCAGTGAGCCCAGGGCAGCGGGGATCCAGCCGTCTCACCTGGGCGGATTCAGCCGCGACAGATAAGACTGGTGTCCAGAATCAAGCCCCTAGGACATAAATCTCACCGTCTCACGGGCATGGTGTGCCAGTCGGCGGTGGTCGATCACACCGGGGCAGCCGTCAGCAGCAGGCGACCGCCAGGGCCACCAGCTGGCGCTTCGGCAGTCGCTTCGAGCTGATGCCGACCATGGGGCGCAACGTGGTGACGGGCAGCGTCTCCAGCTCGGCAGCCACCAGGGCCAGCGGGTGTACGGCCGGGGCAGGGGCTGGGGCAGCCGGCGGCGCCGGTGCCGGCCTCCAGCGGGCCACGGTCAGCACCAGCGCCACCAGGGCGACGGTGAGCACCAGCAGGGCCTCGGCCACCTCCAGGGCGACCGCCAGCAGCAGCTCGATGGTGTCGGTTTCGTTCTTCATGATTCGGGGAGCAATGTTGTGGCGGCCGGCGCATCGGTTCCAGCGCTGCGGCCACCAGGGGGCTCCCCGGTGTGATCGATCGACTCACGGGGGCGGATGCCCCCGGTCCCTCAGAGCAGGAACTCCTCATCGATGGCGGCCAGGTCGAGCATCTTGTGCGCGATCTGCTGCTGCGCCTCGATCAGGCGTCCCCACTCGGCCAGACATCCGTCGATCTCGGCCAGCAAGGCGTCGACTTCGGGATCTCCGGTCGGGAGGGTGCGGGTGGTGTCGTCCATGGTGTCTCCGGTGTGTGGGTGAGCCCCCAGGCGGGACTCAGAGGTGCCTGGGTGAGGCCACCACCGGGACGGGACGACGCCCGCGGGGTATGAAATTGTCGAGGTTCAATTCGGCGGGCGTCCCACCCATCTGGTCCCCACCGCGGGGTCTTTCGTCAGTGCCTGCTGGTGGCCGGGTGCCGATCCTGCAGCGGTGGGGGCGCCGTGGCGCTCGGGGGTCGTTCCTGTTGATCAGCCGGCGCACTCGGCCCGCTGATCTGTACGAATCCTAGCGCATTGCACCGGGAAAACTCACGGTGACGCCGTGGCGTTATTCCCTCGATTCTTCACCCGTGGCACAAGACATCCACAAGCTCAGCAAGAGCATGTTGGGCATGGCCGCCTGGCCCGATGATCGCGACTTCCGCACCGGCCAGCCGGTGGCCCGCCCCGCCGCGAGGCCGAGCGATCGATTCATGCCTCTCGCTCCGGCTGCTGCTGCTCCGGCGGCTGCTGCCCCAGGTGCGCCGGCTGCACCGCCGCTGGCCGCCGACATCAGGCGCCAGAGGGAATCACTCGCCGAACACGCATGGCCCGATGATCTCGGGATGGCACCCAGGCAGCAAGGCCAGGACGATGCCGACCCCGACGCGATGACGGACGAGGAAGAACTGGCCGGACTCGAAGAGTCCCTCGCGCTGCTGCGGGAGCGCCAGGCGGTGCTGAAGGAGAGGCTCCAGGCCAAGTCCATGTCCGACCGGGCGGGCCGCTGATCAGGCGGGCACCCGCAGGCACCGCTCCAGGTCGGCGACGGCCTGGGCGGGCGCCAGCAGGGCCTCCAGCCGGGGGCCCACCAGCCCGGGCACCTGGATCTCCACGTCAGGTCCGAGCAGGTGGCGCAGGGCCGGCAGGCGGCGGTGGAGCAGGTCGGCCTCGGCGGCGGTGGTGGCGGTGATGATCACGGCTGCAGCTCGAGGGTGGGGACGACCGCGGCGACGTTGATGCGCACCATCCGGCGTTGGGCACCCAGGGGCGCCAGGTCGATGAGCTCGCGGCCGAAGCGCCAGCGGGATTTCCGATTGGCGTCAGCTTCGGCGATGAGGCGCTTGATGTGGCGCTCACTGCAGCCCAGCGCCTCGGCGGCCTGGGGAATGGTGTGTAGGACTCTCACGGTCGGGACGTGATTGGACCCCACCGGTCTAACCGTCACCGGCCAATGTTGCTGCCATTGTTGTAACTGTTGACGTCTTAATCGTGATCGGCTGGCTATACGGTCGTGATCTGGATGAAGACCCCGGGTGACGATCGTGACGCGGTGTGACGGGCGTAACCCTCAGGGCCCGGATGTGACGCTCCAGAGGGGGCCGCAGCGGCCACCGTTGCGGCTGGATCCGCTGCCGCGCCAAGCGGGTGACGCATGACGCGGTTTCGAGTCTCCAGCGGGCTGGAGGGTCAGATCCGGCCCCAGCGCCGGGCGGTCCAGCTTCGCCCGCTCCCACAGCTCACCGGGCCGCCCATCCCAGTTCTCCGGCATCACACCAGCTCGGCACGGTGCAGCTCGGCGGCGATGGCCGCTTCCTGCTCCACCAGGAGCGGCGCCGGCACGGGCACCGCCCGCCAGCTCACCGGAGGCGCCGGGCGGGCCCTGGGCGGCCGCTGGGGACGTGGGCGCAGCACGGTGGTGGCCGTCATGCCTGGGGCTCGGCGGCGGGTGCTGCCGGGGCCTCCTCAGGGGCCTCGATGAGCTTGCCTAGGTCGTTGGCGTTGACGCAGTGCACCAGCAGGTGCCAGGGGGCCCTGAGGCGCTCCCGGTGGGCGATGCGCTCGGCAGCGGTCATCGGCGCCGCGGGGCTGGGCTGGGGCGTGGTGGTCTTCGAGGAGTAGGAGGGGCGGGTCATGGCGGTGGTGGGGTGGTGATCAGGGGGCATGCCTTCCGGAGCTGGAAGGCGACTGGAAGGTGCTCTGGTAGCCGGAAACCTTGTGCGGGTCAGGGATCCTTCCAACCTCCCAACCTCCCAGGGGGGACAGACCCCCCATAGAGAAGGTGCTGATCCGGCTGGCTCCACACGGGCACCCTCTCTAGAGGGGACTTATTTCTTGGAATGCCGGAAGGATGGAAGGAATAGAGGCAGGGGCAGCGATCTCGCATTCCACTGTGCTTCCACGAACCTTCCAGGCTGGAATGGGGGCTCACGCTGTCACCTGCTGTTCGGCGGCAGGTTTCGGCTCTGTGTCGTCCACATGCGTCTGTGGGATCCATACGCAGCGTTGCGTCCGTATGGCCGGGAACCACTCCTGTCCTTTCTTCGCTCCATCCAGATCCAGCAGGCGGCCCAGGTGGTTGCCATCGGCCCAGGTGGTGCCGCGGTAGATGGCCTCGCCGCAGCGCTTCGCCACGTAGATGCCCCAGCTCCTGCCGCCGACCACCTTGACCCCGAGCCGCCCCAGCACCTTGTGCACCTCGCCGGCCTTGGTGTCATCCACGGACGCGGTGAGGGCCTTCCTGATGAGCTCACTGACGGTGATCTCCCTGGAGCGGTCCCCCAGCTCGTCCCACCGGACGGTGTGGCGCAACAGGCGATCCAGGCACCGGCGGCCCTCGGAGTCCTGCTGCAGGTCCTCCTCAGCCGCTTCGTCGGGCTTCCAGCCAATCCTGGCCAGCCAGGACTGTGCGGTGGCAACCGAGTCGAGGGGTTCGGTGGTGACCATCAGCAGCGCCCCAGCCAGCAGGTGGGCAAACACGTCGGCGCGGCGACTGTCCATGCCGCCCAGGGCCTGATGGATGGTCTCGGCGTTGTGGAGCAGGGCCGGCAGGTTCATCAGGGTGCGCCGCACAAGGCGCCGCCCCAGGTCGGGCACTGCCAGCCCGCGGGCGGCCAGCACCTGCCGGTGGATCTCGGCCTGGGTGAGGGTGCCCTTCTGCACGATCACCCCACGGGACCGGCTGGCGTCGTCCATCCCCTCCACATTGATGCCCGCAAGGATGAAAGAGCTGCTCACCCTCTGGCGGATGGCCTGCTGGTGGGCGGTACCCCGGCCGCACTCCCCGCCGTCGTAGGCGACCCGCAGCAGCTCACCCCATTGGTCGCGGCGTTCAGGGGTCTTGGCTGCGTTCTCCCATTCGTCGCAGATCACCGGCAGCACGTCGCCGGCCAGGGACTGGCGCACGGCGGAGGCGGTCCAGCCCTTGGCGAACAGCACCATGTCTGGACCGCCCATCAGGGCCTCGGCGGGCTTCAGGACGCCTTCGGTCTTGCCCGCGCCGCGGGGCGCCGTCACCACCAGCTGGGGGCGCAGCCGCAGCGCGTTTCCGACGGGGCCCAACACGATGGCCCCGGCGACCAGCAGGTGTTCCATCGAACCGCGCCAACCGGCGCGGCGGATGAACTCCATCACCTGTAGTCCAGCCTCATCGGCCAGCGCCTCAGGGACCAGGTCCGGCAGCGATGGGCGCCGGTCGTAGACGTAAGCGGTCTGAGGATGCTGGAGCTCCGCCGGCTGGCCATCGATCAGCAGGCGATCGCCCAGGTGCAGCACCGACCGGTTGTCATCCATCCACGCGCCGCGGCCGCGGATGCGATCCAGGGAGAACGGCGGGAGGCGGCGCTGCTGTTCAAACAGGGAGCTGGCGGCCGCCAGCCAGTTCGGTCCGGTCTTGCCGGGATAGAGGGTCTCCCAGTAGGCGATGGGCGCCAGTGATACGAGGCAGACACTGGTATGGCGGCTGCGGGGCAATGTGACCAGCTCACCGCTGGCGGTGCGATACACGAATGCGTCGCCGGCCTGCCCCATCACCTGGAAGGGTGCCTCCAGCAGGCCCCCTTCAGGCGCCGGTTCCCACGCACTGCTTCGGCTGCCATTGACGATCTCCAGGCGGGACTCCGATCTGGCCTGGTGCTCTGCTTCCAGCCGCTGGCTCTCCCGCTCGAGCTCATTCAGCACGTCATCGGGGATGGCCGTCACAGCGGCACCTCCCACCCGTTGGCGAGGCAGTGGCGCTGATAGAGGGCGGCGACGATCCAGTTGCTGGGGCGGTAGTTGCCCGCCGCCGGCTCTTCCATCCAGAACGCCTGCACCTCCCCGCCGTCTGCCCAGCGGGGCCTCACCTCTACGGGCTTCCGCGGCCGCCTGCGCCGCTCCTCCCGCCCCATGGGCCTGTGCGGCCGGAACATGGCCCAGCCGTCACGATCACCCAGGAAGGCCCAGTCCTCCCCGTCAGCGCCGGGGCCATGGTCTCCGGGCCGCTGCGCCCAGGTCGGCGGGGCGAAGGTGCTCCCTCGCCAGCACAGCACCATCTCGGTGCCGATGCGGCAGGAGCCGTCGTGCTGCCTGTTGCAGACCGGGCACGGGGTCCGCTTGCTGCAGCTGGTCCAGCGGGCCCGTGCCGTTGCTGGTGTGGCCACCATCAGGCAACCTCCCCAGGTATGCCGTCGGGCGGGAAATAATCAGGTTTCGGGTTAGATTGATGGAATGTCATGGTTGCCGCCGTGACTGCGCCTGCCCAGCGCGAGAAGTGAACTGCCGGCCCTGCCAGCGGTGACGCGAGCCCTCCCACAGCGGGGGGCTTTCGTGTTGGTGGAGATCAGGCCCTGGCCGCCCTGGGGGCCCGGCTGGCAACGGCGAAGGCCTTCTGGGTCTTCTCGGCATCCCATACCCAGGGCGAGCGGGGCGCGGGGGAGCTGCGGCGGAAGTGCGTGCCCTCGATGAGGAACTGCCGCTCATCTTCGAGCTTGCGGTAACGCATCAGGGTGACGACACTCATGCCCAGGGAGTCCGCCATCGTGTTGGTATCGACCCATCGGAGCGTGGTGGAAGTTGCCATGTGGAGGTGGTGAGAACTAATCAGACACTACCGGTCGTTTTCGGTCCTGCACCGTCCGAACCTTTCACGTTTTGGCAAACAATCCGCCCCTTTTTACACGAGAGTAAATGTCTTTATGGATCCCGCGTAAAACGAGATAGGCATTAGATAGCGGTTTCGGCTTACACGAGATGCCGCCGCACCTGGCCGAGAGGCCAGCAGGGCGAAGGGATGCGCAGCCGGATGGCCTGGGTGGAGCCTGCAGTTGGCCGTCGCCGGATCCCCACCGGGGCCAGCGGATCACTAGGACGATCGTGAAACCGTCCCCAGCGGCCAGGGCCTGGCTCAGCCGATCGCGTCGAACGCCTCGGCGGTGGTGTCCTCCGTCGCACTGATGTAGCTGTCGCTGTGGACCCTGAGGCTGTGGCCCATCGCCGTGGAGATCGCCGCGGTGTTCGGGATTCGCTGGTGGGCTCGTGTGGCGTAGGCATCCCGCAGCGAGTAGGGGCGCACCCACAGGCCGCGGGCCTTGTAGCTCTCCACCAGTTGCTGCCAGGCCGGCGACCGGCGGAGGAACGTGCCCACGGCGTACTTGTCGGACAGCGGCGGCAGTGGCAGCTGGCCGATGGCCATGGCGCCCACCAGGTTCCAGAGCACCGGCTCACCGCCGGCATCATGCAGCGGCACCGGGAACAACCACCGCGGCGGGGTCGAGCCACGGCCACAGACCTTCTCGTAGCCGCACCACATCCGGAGTTCGCCGGAGCGGGGGTCGACGCGGGCCTCCAGGTGGTTCAGCTCCTCGGGACGGAGGCCGTAGAGCGCCAGCAGTTTCAGCGCGTTCGCCCACGGCTCGTTGCTGATGCTGGCGATCAGCTGCAGGATCTCGGTGTCGGTGAGGGTGGTCTTCTCCCGCCGGTCGCCGGGCACCACCCGGCCCTTGAGCCGCTTCCTGGAGCTGGCGCTTACTCTCCAGCTGTCGCTGAGTCCATGGTGATCGATCCCGAAATCGAGCCAGCGAGTGATGGCATTCACCGCCACCACCCTGCTGCGAGGCATCGCCGCCCAGGGCGTCAGCGCCCGGGTGATCAGGTCGTACCCGTTGGCCGGCGGCCGGCTGCCCTTGAGCTCAGCCACGGCCGCGGCGAGGAACCGGCCGTAGGTGTCGGTCCAGGTGGATGCCTTGATCCGGTCGTGGGTCTTGAGGTCATGGCGGAAGGCGTCCACCAGCTGGGCCCACTGGCCGCGGCTGTCGACGTTGGCGGTATCGGGCGCCGTCTCGAGTCGCAGGGCATCGCGGAGGGAGCGGTTGCCGATGGTGGTGGCGTGGTGCAGCCTGCCGATCAGGTCCAGGGCCGGCTTCACGCTGTGCGCACCCCATTCGAGGGGCAGCGTCACGCTGGTTCCCTTGCCCTCGGCGCCGTAGCGGACCGACAGGCGGATGCTTCCCCTGCTCTCCTTGACCGACCACCCGCGACCGGCGATGGCATGGACGGCGAAGCGGAACCCGGTGAGCCAGTTCGGGGTGGGAGATGCCATGAAGGGCTGGGCACGGAGGGCGGAACCGGGGGCGCGTGCCCAGTTATCGGCCCAGTCTGGCCGATCACGGCCGATCACGACAAGTCAGAACCCAGGCGGGGACTGAAACGGACTGCGGCCACAGCGGCCTCTGACCCGTTCGTAATCAGTAGGTCGTCGGTTCAAATCCGATCACCGGCTTCTTCGCTCACCTCGCTCCCGTTGCCAGCCGGCCGTCTCCTGGGTTCCGTGTCCCCGGGGGTCCCTTTGGCTGCTGCAGCGTTGCCCTGAACGGCCATGGATGATCTGAAGGCCCGCCATGAACGGCTGCTGGAGAGCCACCACGGGGCCCTCTGCCAGGCCGCCGAACGCCTGCTGAAGGAAACGGCCTGGTCGCTGGCGACGACGGCCCTGCTGCTGCGGACCATGGGCCCGGTCGGGAGCCAGGTGGTGGCCGTCGGGGACCTGGGGCGCTGGATCGAGCATCTCGGGCCGGATCTGGATGCCTTCGTGCGGCTGCGGCGCGAGGGGGTCGAGGTGGGCGAGGCCTATGCCCGATGCCGCGCCATTGAGGGGGCCACCTTCCTGGGCGCCTGGGAGCAGGTGCAGGGAAGGCTGCCCCTGGTCAGCCACGACGACCTCAACCAGTTCGCCGTGCTGTCGCAGCAGGGGTTTTCCCGGTCACCCCGCAACCTGCTGGTGGTGGTGAACTGGGGCGAACGGGTGACAGCGTTCCTGGTGGCCTGCGATCGCCAGAGACAACGGCCATCACCCGCCGGGCCGGGCTGAAGGTTCAGTCGTCGTCTTCGGTGGAGCCGGCGGGAATCAGACGAATCTGCTTGCGGCCGAGCTTGATCTCGAATTCATCACCGGGCTGCAGATCGAGCATGGCGGTGTACGCCTTGCCCACCAGGAGATTGCCGTTGCCCTGGACGGTGGCCACGTAGCTGAGTTTGCGGCCACCTTTGGAGGCACCCTTGCCACCACCTTCGCCCAGGCTGACGCCCTTGGCTTCCAGCAGAGCCTCGTAAAAGGCCGTGAAATTCAGACGCTCCGCCCCGTCCTTCTTGGTGCTGACGTAGCCGCAACCACGCACCAGATCGGATTTCGAGACATCGCCCAGTTCCTTGACCTTGGCCAGGAGATCAGATCCGGTAAGCATCGGAAGCAGGAAAGACCTTTCGACTCACACTATAAAGGTTTCGCCGATTGATGCCACGAACCAACGCGAACCGGTGACGGCTTCAGCAGAGGGCGATGGGCCACTCCACCTTGACCACATCGAAGTCGTCGCCACCGAGGCGATTGAGTTCACCTGCGGCGCGCACGGCCGCCTCATGGGTATGGAAGAGATAGGCCGACGTCGGTTCGCTCACGTCCCCGAGGCCCTGGTCGTCAGGACGGATGGAGACGTAGGTACCGTCAGAGAGACGCTGCAGCACATAGCGCTCGGCCTGGGTGCATTCCAGGGGATGGGCCGGATCGATCTCGGGTGCCCAGAAATGCATCACAACCCCCATGAGTGGCCCTTCTGAACTACTCCAGGGGACCCGCTGGCCGCGAGGGGACGCCACATGTCGTTGCAACCTGCCCGTCCCGACCCCTCACGTCTCATTGCCACCGAAGTCATCGTCATAGCCTTCGTAGGGCTCGAATTCACTCCAGCCGGGACTGGCGTTCTGCAGCAACCCGTAGCGGGCGTCCACGTCATTCATCAGGGTGTTGCCGGTCGGCACCGTGTCGCAGGTGATCGACCCGTCGGCGCCAGTGACGCAATTCTCGAACTGCACGTTCGCCAGCGCCCTGCCCGCCCCGGCCGTCAGAACGAGCAGCACAAACCCGACCAGGGAACCCGCCCGACGTCCGAAGCAGGGCCGGGAAACGTCGCTGGGCTGGGGAGCATCGACCATCACCGGAGGGGGCATCTGCTGGGATGATGGCACCGCTTCAGCACACGCACCGATGTACACCGACTGGACCGCCGTGATCCTGCTGCTGCTCACGGCGGCACCCCTTGCCGTGGTTGTGGCCACCGCCGCCTTCTTCATCTGGCGGAAGAAACGGACCTCGAAGTGACCATCCGGAAGAGGATCCCATCGCCCCCCATGGCCGGGGAGCGGCCCTGGCCGAGGCAATCGAGGCAGGTGCGGTAACGCTGATCATCGATGCGCAGCAGGCCGCTGCCCCCGCACTGGGGACATCGGCACTCACCGAGGGACTGGCCCCTCGGCCCGGAGGCTGGAACCTGGGCATCGGGGCCCGTTTGGCAGGGGTTTGTTTTCATCTCCTCACTGTGCCTCGCCCAGACCCCCTGGATCCCGAAATCTTCCTTAAGCCTTGGCACCTTGGCCCCGGCGCAGGCAACCCTGCAGATCCTCCAGGGTCAGGCCCTCCGCCAGCTCCCGGGCACTGAGCCGGCTGCCCGACGGCACCAGCTCAAGGCTGGCCGCCAGGGCCCCGATCACGCCGGGGGCATCCAGGCCCCGGCGGCGCAGGCCGGCCAGCCCCTCGGCTCCCTCCCGCTTGCTCAGCCGCTCCCCCTGGCCATCGCGCCACAGGGGCACGTGGGCATAGGACGGCGCATCGGCGCCGAGGGCGGCCATCACGGCCACCTGGGCACCGGTGGAGGGCCAGAGGTCATCGCCCCGCACCACCTCGCTGATGCCCATCAGCAGCTCGTCCACGGCCGTGGCCAGGTGGTAGGCCACCACCCCGTCGGCCCGGCGCAGGACCACGTCCCCCACCTCGGCGGGGCCGTCCTGACACCCAGCGGGCCCGCAGCGTTCCTGCCAGCTCAGGCCACCGGGCTCCAGGCGCAGCCGCCAGCTGGGCAGGCGCCCGGCCTGGGGACCCCACAGGGGCGGACCAGCGCGGCAAAGGCCTGGATACACCGCCAGCGCCCCGTGGGGGGCGGAGACATCGGCCAGCAGCCGCCGGCTGCAGCGGCAGGGATAGAGGCGCCCGGCCTGGCGCAGGGCCGAGAGAACGGTGGCGTAGGCCCCGCGGTGGTCGCTCTGCCGGGCCACGGGACCATCCCAGTGCAGGCCAAGCCAGCGGAGGTCGTCGAGGATCGAGGCCTCGGCGCCCGGCCGGTTGCGGGGCCCGTCGAGATCATCGATGCGCAACAACCAAGCACCGCCCCTCAGCCGGGCTTCGAGCCAGCCGAGCAGGGCGGTGCGGAGGTTGCCCCGGTGCAGGGGACCGGTGGGTGAGGGGGCGAAACGGGTGCGGTAGCCCTGCCGCCTGAGCTCCAGCCCCGCGGCGAGGCGTTCCTGGAGGTGGAGGGGAAGCCGCAGGGGCGGTGTGGAAGCCCCTGCAGCCGCCGCCATGGCCGGAGAGCGGCGGCGGGGGATCAGCCCTGGACCTTGTCCTTGAAGAGCTTGCCGGCGGTGAAGGCGGGCACGCGCTTGGCGGGGATCTTGATCTTCTCGCCGGTCTTGGGATTCAGACCCTGACGGGCGGACCGCTCCCGGGGCTCGAAGGAGCCGAAGCCGAGGATGGACACCTTCTTGCCCTCAACCACCGAGTCGACGATGGTTTCAATGGCGGCATCGACGACGAGGGAGACGTCGGTCTTGGTGAGCTCCGTGCGTGCGGCGACGATGTTGACGAGATCAGCTTTGTTCATTGTTCGGGGGAAGCCTCCGGATAGGTGGCGATGACGGGGGGTTCGGGTCGTCGAGTGTTGGAGGCGAATCGGAAGTCCCCGACCGCCCGGTGCGTTCAGCGCGCCAATCGTATGGGCGTTGCGGCAGGGCCGCAACAGGAGAAGTCCACTCATGACAGCGGTTTGGGGGCCACCGGGCCCGCTGTGGGGTGTTCCGTGGTAGTGGCGGCAACCTCCAGACCGCCCCCGGGGGGCTGCTGGGCCAGGGCCTCCAGATCCAGTTCCCCCAGCAAGTCGGCGCCCTGCCCCACCAGCTTCTCGCCCCTCAGGGCCCCCAGTCCGGCGCCGCTGGCGATCCAGCCGGGGCAGCCGGGCGGCAGCCACCGGCGCAGACGCTCGACGCTGCGCAGCTGGCGCCCCCAGTGGAACGTGCCTCGCTGCCGCAGGGGCGCGACGCGGGCCGGCGCGACCGGAACCAGCAGCCGGCCGCAGAACAGACCGCCCCGCCCGTCCGCCGCCGCCGGGGCGACATGCACGCTGCAGGCACCCGGGGAGGGCCCCGGCGTCCAGAGCAGCCGCACATCGGGCTCCAGCTGGTGCTCCTCGGCGAAAGTGTGCAGGGGATCCACACCGGGCAGGAGGTAGGCCTCCTGTTCCTGGACGAGAACCGGCCATCCCAGGGCCTGCTGCAGACGGCGGCAGCGGCCGTGGCCGCCGCGGCCGGTGAGCAGGATCCAGGCCCGGGGCGGCTCCCCGGTTCCCGCCGTCCGATGGCGGGGCCGACCGGCCAGAAAGCGCAGGTTGGCCCGGGTGTAGGCGGGGCAGTCGATCAGCAGATCCGCACCGGCGGCCTCCAGCAGCCAGGCACTGCCCCCCTGGCTCTCGCGGCTGGGGGCGAACAGCCACAGCCCCGGCCGGACCGGCAGGGGCGGACGGCCCTCCTCGGACGGCAGCAGGGCGGCGGGGGAAGCGTTCATCGCCCCATTGAACCCCCGGCGGCAGCTTCCGGAGGCCCGGCGTAGCCTGGGCGCAACCCAGGCCAGTGATTTGTCGGCGACCCGGATCGGACATCCCTGGCCACTGGGGGCCTCCGTCACCCGCCGGGGCGTCAATTTCTCCGTGGTGGCCCCGATGGCCACCCGCATCGAGCTGCTGATCTTCGCGGACGGGGCCGCCCGGGAGCCCCTGGAGGTGATCGAGCTCGACCCCTCCCACCGCTCCGGTGAGCACTGGCATGTGGAGGTGGAAGGCCTCGGGATCGGTTGCTGCTACGGCTACCGGGTGTTCGGCCCGATCCAGCCCGGCAGCCATGGCTTCAACCCCTCCAAGGTACTGCTGGATCCCTGCGCCAGGGCGATCACCGGCTGGGACGTCTACCAGCGGGGCGCCGCCGTCGGCGCCGTCCCCAACGCCTCCGCCTGCCTCAAGGGGGTGGTCACCGAGCGGGACCGGTTCGACTTCGATGCCGCCCCCCGGCCGCGCCATTCCTGGCAGAAGAGCGTCATCTACGAGCTGCACGTGGGCGGTTTCACCCGGGGCGCGGGCTGCCCGGTGCCGGCGGAACGGCAGGGCACCCTGCTGGGGCTGATCGACACCCTGCCCTACCTCCAATCGATGGGGGTGACGGCGATCGAGCTGCTGCCGGTGATGGCCTTCGATCCCCAGGACGCCCCCGCCGGGCGGTTCAACCACTGGGGCTACAGCCCCGTCAGCTGGATGGCGCCCCATCCGGCATATCTGGCCGAGCGCGACCCGCTGCAGGGACGGCACGAGGTGCGCCAGCTGGTGACGGCCTGCCACCAGGCCGGCCTGGAGGTGATTCTGGATGTGGTCTACAACCACACCAGCGAAGGCAACCAGGAGGGCCCCACCCTGAGCTGGCGGGGGTTCGGCGACGCCCTCTACTACCACCAGACGGCCAGGGGCGACTACCTCGACGTCAGCGGCTGCGGCAACACGATCGCCGCCAACCGCCCCCTGGTGCGGCGCCTGATCCTGGAGTCCCTGCGCTGCTGGAGCACGGAACTGGGCATCGACGGCTTCCGCTTTGACCTCGGCATCGCCCTGACACGGGGCGAGGGCCTGGCCCCCCTCGATGCGCCCCCCCTGTTCGAGGAGATGGAGGCGGATCCGGATCTCAGCGATCTGAAGGTGGTGAGCGAACCCTGGGACTGCGGCGGCCTTTACCGGCTCGCCGACTTCCCGGCCCGGCGGGTGGCCAGCTGGAACGGCCGCTTCCGCGACGACGTGCGCCGCTTCTGGAAGGGGGACGACCGCACCACCTGGAGCCTGAGTCAGCGCCTGTCAGGCAATCCGGATCTGTTCAACGGCCAGCCCTCTCCGGTGGGGCGCACGATCAACTTCCTCACCGCCCACGACGGCTTCACCCTGGCGGACCTGGTCAGCTTCGACCGCAAGCACAACCTGGCCAACGGCGAGAACGACCGCGATGGGGACAACCACAACAACAGCTGGAACCACGGCGTGGAGGGTCCCTGCACCGACGCCGGCGTGAATGGCCTGCGGGACCGGCAGCTGCGCAACCTGCTGGCCTCCCTGCTGCTGGCCCCCGGGGTGCCCATGCTGCTGATGGGCGATGAGGTGCGCCGCAGCCAGGGGGGCAACAACAACACCTGGTGCCAGAACAACCCCCTGGGGTGGATGCACTGGCAGCCGGATGCCGGGGACATGGCCCTGCGCCGCTTCCTGCGGCGCCTGATCCAGCTGCGTCAGCGGCTCGCCCCCCTGCTCAACCAGGAGCTGCCCATGGCCGCGGGCCCTGCCGGCCCGGCCCGGGGCGCCGGCAGCCTGCCCCTCTGGCGGGAGTGGCACGGCCTCGAGCTGGGCAAGCCCGACTGGGCCAGCTGGTCCCACTGCCTGGCCTGGAGCCTGCATGACGCCAGCCTCGGCCCCCTGCTCTGGTGCGGCATGAACGCCTACTACCAGCCGATGCGGTTCCAGCTGCCGGCCCAGGCCGCCGGCTGGCGGCGGGTCATCGACACGGCGATTCCGGGCGACCACGCCCTGCCGGCGAAGGCCGATCCCTGGCTGCTGCCCACGGCGCCCCTGGAAAGCCGCAGCCTGATGCTGCTGGTGGCGACCCCGCTGCTGGAGGACACGGACGCTCAGACGCCGGCGCAGGCTGCGGCTCAGGCTGGGTCTGAGGGGGCGGCTCCGGCGGAGGAGCAAGCGGGCGGCGGGAATCGAACCCGCATCATCAGCTTGGAAGGCTGAGGTTTTACCACTAAACTACGCCCGCAGCAGTACAGGGGTACTGGCGACTGGTTCCCTGGAACCGGCTGCAGCATTATGACCTGCACCGGCCGACCTGCTGCGGCCGACCTCCACCGGACGATCACAACCGGACGACCACCACCGGAGCGCCTCCAGGTTTGACCACCCCCACACCGTCCACCCCGCCACCGGCAGCGCCGGACCTGCCGTCGGGTGTGGCAGAGGGCGTCGTGGATACGGCAGACCTTCCCGCCAGCGGGCGCCGCAGGGTGCTGCTGGCCTACGGCATGGGGGACGCCGGCACCGGCATGGCGGCCTCCCTGATCGGCTTCTACCTGTTCATCTTCTACACCTCGGCGGCGGGGCTGCCGGCCTGGATGGCCGGGCTGGTGCTGATGACGGCCCGCCTCTGGGATGCCATCAACGACCCGATCGTTGGCTGGCTGAGCGACAAGACCCGCTCCTCCTGGGGTCCCCGGCTGCCCTGGATCCTGGGCAGCGCCGTTCCGCTCGGCTTCGCCATGGCCCTGATGTGGTGGCTGCCGCCGGGGGGGCTCTGGGTCCGGTTCGCCGTGTTCGTGGCCATCTCGATGGTGGCCAACACCCTCTACACCTGCGTCAACCTTCCCTACTCCGCCCTGGCGGCGGAACTCACCACCAGCGTCAACCTGCGCACCCGCCTCAACAGCGCCCGCTTCACCGGCTCGATCATCGCCGGCCTGGTGGGCATCGTGCTGGGGGGCGTGCTGCTGAAGGATCACCAGAACCCCGACAGCTACCTGCAGGTGGGGATCTTCTCAGGGGTGCTGATCACCTGCTCCACCCTGCTCTGCGGCTGGGGCATCGCCCCGGCGGCGCGGCACTGCCAGCGGCCCACCAGCCAGCGGGGCACCACCCGGCGGCTCCTGGCGCGGGTGGGCAGCAACGGGCGCTTCCAGATGGTGCTGGGGCTGTACCTGCTGCTCTGGTGCGCCCTGCAGATCATGCAGACGGCGGCGCTGATCTTCCTGCCGGTGGTGATGCGGCTGCCGGAAGGATGGAGCAACTGGATCCTGCTGCCCTTCCAGATCAGCACCCTGCTGGGGCTCCAGCTCTGGACCGCCATCGCCCGCCACCGCGGTCGCCTGACGGCCCTGCACTGGGGCACCGCCCTCTGGGTCGCCGCCTGCCTGCTGGCCATGGTGCTGGTGCCGCTCGATGCCGCCATCGGTCCCACCGCCTCGGCCGCCAACCTGGTGCGTCTCTCCGCCCTGGTGGTGACGATCCTGATCGTCGGCCTGGGGGCCTCCACCGCCTACCTGATCCCCTGGGCCCTGCTGCCCGATGCCATCGATGCCGACCCGGAGAAGCCCGCCGGGCTCTACAGCGCCTGGATGGTGTTCACCCAGAAGATCTGCATCAGCCTGGCCCTGTTCTTCTTCGGCAACCTCATGAGCCTGAGCGGCTACCAGGCGGCCCGGGGCATCGTGCAGCCGGACAGCGCCCTGCTGGCGATCCGGATGTGCATGGGCCTGATCCCGGCGCTGCTGGTGGTGCTGGGCCTGGTGGTGATGCGGCGCTGGCCGGAGCGGGGCCCCGAGCCGGAGACCCTGACGCCCTCCGCACCATGAAGCCGCCGCGCTGGCTGCAGCGGCTGGGCGCCAGCCTGATGATCGGCGGTCAGGCCGTGAGCGCCATCAGCCGCGGCCGCATCGGCATGGTCGACCTGATCCAGGAACTGCTGGAGGCCGGACCGGGCAGCTTCCTGATCGTGCTGATCACGGCCCTGGCGGCCGGCACGGTGTTCAACATCCAGGTGGCGGCGGAACTCTCCAAGCAGGGGGCCAGTGCCGCCGTGGGGGGACTGCTGGCCCTGGGCCTCTCGCGGGAGATCGCCCCCCTGCTCACGGCGACCCTGCTCACCGGCAAGGTGGCCACCGCCTACGCCGCCCAGCTGGGCACGATGAAGGTGACCGAGCAGATCGACGCCATCACGATGCTGCGCACCGACCCGGTGGAGTACCTCGTGGTGCCACGGGTGCTGGCCCTGGTGGTGATGGCGCCTGTGCAGTGCCTGCTGTTCTTCTGGATGGCCATCTGGTCGGGGCAGGTGAGCAGCACGCTGCTGTACAGCATTCCGCCGTCCGTGTTCTGGAACTCGGTGCGGATCTGGATGAAACCCGACGACCTGCCCTCGATGCTGCTCAAGGCCGTGGTGTTCGGCCTGATGATCGCCGTCATCGCCTGCGGCTGGGGACTCACCACCCGGGGGGGGCCGAAGGAGGTGGGCGCCAGCACCACCGGCGCGGTGGTCATGATTCTCGTCAGCGTCGCCCTGGTGGACGTGCTGCTCACCCAGTTGCTCTTCGGCCAATGACTTCCGCCCCCTCCCCCCCTTCGGCCAGCGCCGCCCCCGACGGCGCCATCGGCGCGGATGTGGTGGTGCTCAGCCCCCGGGCCTGGGTGCCGCTCGGGCTGCTGGTGCTGGCGGGCGCCGCGCTGGGCCTGCGGCCGCTGTGGAGCGCCGCGCTCTGGCCGGCCCTGGCCATGGGGCTGATGGGCCTGTTCCTGCTGCTGCAGACGGCCCTGCTGCGGCTGCGCTTCGCGGCCGACGCCCTGCTGGTGTCCCGCGGCGACACCGTGATCCGCCGCTTCCCCTACGACGGGTGGATCGGCTGGCGGGTCTGGTGGCCGGCCCTGCCGGTGCTGTTCTATTTCCGGGAGCAGAAGAGTATCCACCTGCTGCCGATGCTGTTCGACGCCACGGCCCTGCGGCAGGAGCTGGAGCGGCGCCTGCCGATCCCGTCCCCGCCGGGGTCCTCTCCCCCGGAAGCCGGCACCCCGTGACCCCGCCAGAGCCCCCCGCCGCCTTGCCCCCCCGCCTGCCATGAGCGACCAACCCGAACCGCCCGCCATCACCCCGCCGGAACCCACCCCGGCCACCACCCCCGCATCGGCCGCCGCCGTGACCGATGGGCTGCTGGAGCTGGCCCTGACGGAACTGCGGCAGCGCCGCGCCGAGCTTCTGGGGGAGATCGGCGAGCTGGAGAGCCGCCGGGAGCAGATCCGCCAGGAGCTCGCCGGCAGCTTCGCCGGCCAGTCGGATGCGATCGCCCGACGGCTCAAGGGCTTCCAGGACTACCTGGTGGGGGCCCTGCAGGATCTGGCCGCCGCCGCCGAGCAGATGGAGCTGGTGGTGCAGCCGCTGGTGGTGCAGCCCTCCCCCCTCGACCAGGCGACGGCGGGCGCCGGGGCCGGCGACGCCCCGGCGGCCGCCGCGCCCCCCGCCGCCGCCGGTCTGTTCGGTGACGATGCGGACCTGGTCCGGGAGCGGCTGGAGCAGTTCGGCGGCCAGCCCGATTTCTACGCCGATCCCTGGAAGCTGCGCCGCACCCTGGAGCGCTCCGCCGCCACCCGGCTGGAGGACTGGTTCCTCTCCCAGGGTGGCCGGGGCGCCCAGCCCAGCGGCGGCAGCCGCAGCCGCAACGCCCTGGCGGCGGCGGCGGCGATCGCGATCCTGGGCGAGCTCTACGGGGAACGCTTCCAGACCCTGGTGCTGGCCAGCCAGCCGGAGCGCCTCGGCGAATGGCGACGGGGGCTGCAGGACTGCCTGGGCCTCAGCCGCGACGATTTCGGCCCCGCCAGCGGCATCGTGCTTTTCGAGCGGGCCGATGCGCTGATCGAGCGGGCCGACCGACTCGAGGAACGGGGGGAGCTGCCCTTCATCGTCATCGATGCAGCCGAGCAGGTGATCGAGATTCCGATCCTGCAGTTCCCCCTCTGGCTGGCCTTCGCCGCCGGCCCCGGGGAGATCGACGCTGAAGCCGATCTCTACTGACCCACCCGCCCTCTCCTGCCATGGTTTTCCTCCCCGATCTGCTCGTGCTGCCGGCGGGCTACCTGCTGGGCTCGATTCCCTTCGGCTGGCTCGCGGGCCACTGGCTCGCCGGCGTCGACCTGCGCCAGGAAGGTTCCGGCTCCACCGGCGCCACCAATGTGCTGCGGGTGCTGGGCAAGGGGCCGGCCCTGGTGGTGTTCCTGCTCGACGTGCTCAAGGGCACGGCCGCGGTGCTGCTGGCCAAGGCGGTGCTCCAGCCCCTCGGGTTCAGCGCCGTCAGCGACTGGGGGGTGGTGGCGGCGGGCCTGGCGGCCCTGGCCGGCCACATCTGGCCGCTCTGGCTGGGCTGGAAAGGGGGCAAGGCGGTGGCCACCGGCCTGGGCATGCTGCTGGGGCTGGCCTGGCCTGTGGGACTGGCCTGTTTCGGCATCTTTCTGACGATGCTGAGCCTCAGCCGCATCGTGTCGCTCTCCAGCGTGGTCGCGGCCCTGTCCCTGCCCCTGCTGATGCTGGGCTCCTTCGGGGCCGACGGCCTGCGGCCGGCCTACCTGAGCCTGGCCCTGCTGACCACGGCGCTGGTGCTCTGGCGGCACCGCAGCAACCTGCAGCGGCTGATGGCCGGCACCGAACCGCGCCTCGGTGCCGGCCGCGGCTGACGGCCGGCTGAGCCGCCGAAGGGCGTCGTTCAGGCCAGCTGGCGGCTGCGCTCCGCCGCGGCCAGCACCGCCTCGATCAGGGCCGAGCGCAGCCCGGCCCGCTCCAGCATCCGCAGCCCGGCGGCCGTGGTGCCGGCGGGGCTGGTCACCATGTCCTTGAGCTGGCCGGGGTGGAGCTCCTGGCCCTGAAGCAGCGCCGCCGTGCCCGCCATGGTCCGGTGGGCCAGATGCATGGCCAGCGGGCGGGGCAGCCCCCCCGCCACCGCCCCGTCGGCCATCGATTCGGCCACCAGGGCCAGGAAGGCGGGGCCGGAGGAGGTGAGGGCCAGGAAGGGATCGAGCTGGGGCTCCGGCAGATCCAGCACCTCCCCCACCTGGGCGAACATCCGGCGCACCTGCTCACGCCGATCGTCGCCGACGCCCTCGCCCCAGCTCAGCCCCGTGAGTCCGGCCCGCACCAGGGCCGGGGTGTTGGGCACAGCGCGCACGCAGGCCCTTCCCGGGAACAGGGTCTGCAGCCGGGCGAGGGTCACCCCCGCCAGCACGGAGAGCAGCAACGGCTGGCCGCCGGAGGGGGCCGCCGCGACGGCCTCTGCCAGGGCTTCGGCCGCCGCGGGGGCCACCGCTTCGATCTGCTGGGGCTTCACCGCCAGCAGCACCACCGGCGCGGCCCAGGCCGGGGCAGGATCCGTGGAGACCTGAATCCCGAGCTCGTCGTTCAGCCGCCGGGCGGAAGCCTCGCTGGCCACCACCGCCCGGACGGCGGAGCGCTCGAGCAGGCCGGAGTCGAGAAGCGGCAGCAGCAGGGCCCGGGCCATGCGGCCGAGACCCACCACCCCGACGGTGTCAGACCATGGCATCCGAACGGCCCCAGGCGGGGCTGGGGGCGGCCTCCTGCTGGTCGTCGACGGGGCCGGTGCGTCCGGAGACCACGGTGGGGGAGGCGGCTTCCTCACCGCCGGCGGTGGTGACCGTGACGCAGCTGGGGGCGAACAGGAAGATGCTCTCGCCCACCCGTTCCTGGTGACCGTCGATGGCGAAGGTGCCGCCGGCGACGAAATCCACGGCCCGTTGCGCCTGGTCCGGCTCCATCATCGTGAGATTGAGGATGACGGTCTTGCGCTCCCGTAGCGCCTGAATCGCACGGGGCATCTCGTCGAAGCTGCGCGGCTCCATCAGACACACCTCGGCCACGGCGCTGGTGATCCCAGGCATGCCGATGACGTTGGTGCCGGCGAAGGGATCGTCGGTGGAGAAATCGGTGCTCAGAGCCAGGGCTCCGGTGTTTCTGGTCGCCGTCGAGGTGGTCGAGGCCGTGGTGGTGTCGCCGGGGTCGTAGTCGAGTTCGTCGTCGAAGTCGCCATCGAGATAGTCGTCACCGGAGACGACGGCACGCAGGCGGGAGAACAACGACACGGAGTCGACCTCGGGAAGGATGCTTGGCCTTGAATAGCGTCCCACATCCGAGCCGGCAAGATCCCAACGCCCTTTCATGGCTGGATCGGGCGACTTCCGAACAGAACACTGCCGAGGCGCACCCAGGTGCTGCCGGCCGCCACCGCTTCACGCCAGTCCCCGCTCATCCCCATCGAACAGTCCGGCAGCCCCAGGGCATCGGCCAGGGCACGGCAGTCCCTGAACAGCTCCAGCCGCTCCAAGGGGGTGAGCCCCAGGGGGGCGATGGTCATCAGACCGAGGCAACGCAGGGGCGCAAGGCACCCCAGGTCGGCCCCGAGGGCCCGCACCTCGTCCGGCTCGAAGCCGGTCTTGGCCGGGTCGGGGCGGAACTTCACCTGCAGGAGGATCCCCGGGGCCAGGCCCTCTTCGGCGGCGATGCGCTGCAGCCGACCGGCCAGGGCCAGGCTGTCGACGGAATGGATGGTGCCGAAGCGGCGCAGCACGGCGCGGGCCTTGTTGGTCTGGAGCCGGCCGATGAAGTGCCAGTCGAGGTCCGGCAGGTCGGCCAGGGCGTCCTGCTTGGCGATGGCCTCCTGCAGCCGGCTTTCCCCGAAACTCCGCTGGCCCAGGGCCGCGGCCTGGCGCATCACTTCGGCCGTATGGCCCTTCGAGACCGCCAGCAGGTGAGTGGAGGGCGGCAACGCCGCCTGGAGGGCCGCCAGCCGCTCCGACAGGGTGGAACCGAACGCCTCCGCCGCCGCGGGCGACGCCGGTGCCATCAGATGAAGGTCTGGTCGAACAGCTGGCGCCAGCGGGCCTGGGCCTCCGGACCCTCACGGCGGCAGCGGGCCAGGTTCTGCTCGGCGAAGTGGCGGGCGTCCATCAGGGGGATGACCTCGAAATGGGCGCCCCGCTCCTGAAGGGTGACCAGAAAGAAGATCCGCTGGGCGTAGAGGGTGGCATAGAGATCGCGGCTCTCAGCCACCGGCGCTACCCGATAGAGCATCCCGAAGGTCGGGTGGTTCAGATAGCGCTCCGTGCTCACGACTCCCTGCAGGCTCCGGCCATTAAAGGGCACCGACTTTCCAGCGGAGCGTCAGCAGCACCGCCAGGGCCAGCACCGCCGCCAGGCTGGCGCCGGAGGGGGTGGCGGCCGGCTGGTGCAGGCGGTCGGGGGGAAGCCACATCCCGCCGCGCGCCATCAGGGCCTCAGCCCCCTGCTCGGAGCGCAGCAGAACGTTGGCCAGCAGCCGTTCCCCCACCGCCAGCACCAGGCCGAGACTGGCCTTCCAGCCCAGGCGCCGCAGATTCACCGCCCGGGTGGCGATCGAGCGCAGCAGGTTCTGGAGTTCCTCCTGCACCAGGGGCAGGAAGCGCAGGGACAGCAACAGGGTGAAGCCCAGGCGCTCCACGGGCCAGCCCAGGGCCCGCAGGGGCCCCAGCCACCAGGCGATGGACCAGACCAGCTCCTCGGGGGGGGTGGAGAGCAGCAGCAGGTTGGCGCTGTGGATGACGGTGAACAGCAGGGTGGCGCCGTTGATGCCGAGTTCGGCCGAGCGGCGGGTCACCACCAGGGGGCCCAGCTCCAGGGGCCCGGCCATCACCGGGCCCCAGCGCACCAGCTCCCAGGACAGGCCCGCCCGGGACGGGGGTGGGGCGCCGGAGGGGGCCGGGACCAACCGCAGCTCCGCAGGGGGACGCTGGAGGCTGGCCGGCACCGCCCCAGAGGTCGGCAGCAGGGCGGCCAGCAGGCCCACCAGCAGCGCCAGGGCGATCAGCAGCGGCAGGCTCTGCCGCCAGAGGCGCCAGGGCAGGCCGCTGACGGCGGTGATCAGCAGCAGCAGCCCGACCAGGGCCAGCCGCCAGAGGGGCCCGGCCAGGATCGGCGTCACCAGGAACGCCAGTGTCCAGACCATCTTCAGCCGGGGGTCCAGGCGCCGCAGCCAGCTGCCGCGGGCGCCTTCGCCGCCGTCGCTGTCGCCGTCATCGACGTACTGACCGATCGGCAGCTGCCGCAACCAGTCCATTCAGGCCAGGCCCCCCTGGATCGCCCCCGGAATCGCCGTCCCCATCAACCTCAGCCGCCCCGGCTCTGGTGGCGGGCCTGCTCCTTCTCGGCGTCCCGCTGTTGCTTGCCGCGCCAGAAGAGCCGCACCGGCGATCCCTCGAAGCCCAGAGCCTCGCGGATCTGGCGCTCGACATAGCGGCGATAGGTGTCGCCGAACAGCTTGGGGTCGTTGACGAACAGGGTGAAGCTGGGGGGGCGTGTCGCCACCTGGGTGCCGTAGTAGAGGCGGCCCTGGCGACCGCCGCGGGTGGTGGGGGGCGAGCGCCAGCGCAGGGCCTCCTGCAGCACCTCGTTCACCACCGAGGTGCTCACCCGGCGGCGGTGCTGCTCCACCGCCACCGCAGCGATGGCGAAGATGCTTTCCACCCGCTGGCCGGTGACGGCGGAGGTGAACAGCATCGGCGCCCAGTCGAGGAAGTAGAGCTTGGCGCGCAGCTCCTTCTCCATGGCGCTCATGGTGTGGCTGTCCTTCTCGATCAGGTCCCACTTGTTGACGACCACCGCACAGGCGCGGCCGTCCTCCTCGATGCGGCCCGCCAGGCGCTGGTCCTGCTCGGTGACCCCGTCGAGGGCATCGATCACCAGCACGCAGACATCGCTGCGCTCGATCGCCTTGAAGCTGCGGGTGATGCCGAAGTACTCCGGGCCGTAGTCGACGCTGCGGCGCCGGCGGATGCCGGCGGTGTCCAGCAGCTTCCAGGTGTGGCCCTCCCGCTCGATCGTGGTGTCGATGGTGTCGCGGGTGGTGCCGCGGATCGGACTGACGATGGCCCGGTTCTCGCCGCAGATGGCATTGAGCAGGCTGGACTTGCCGACGTTGGGGCGGCCGATGATCGCCAGCTGGATCGGCTCGGCCTCATCGCTCTCGGTGGTGGCCGGCAGAAAGCTGATCACCCGGTCGAGCAGATCGCCGGTGCCGGCACCATGAATGGCGGAGATCGGGTGGGGTTCGCCCAGGCCCAGACCCCAGAAGTCGGCCGCCATGGCCAGGCCCTGATCAGGCGACTCGCACTTGTTCACCCCCAGCAGCACGGGAACGTTGTGGCCCCGCAGCCACTCGGCGATCGATTCATCGGCGGCGGTGACCCCCTGCTGGCCGTCCACGATCACCACCGCCACCGACGCCTCGGCCAGGGCCAGGTTGGCCTGCTCCCGGATCTCGGGCAGAAATTCGCTGTCGTCGTCGAACACCAGGCCGCCGGTGTCCACCACCCGGAAGATGCGGTCACCCCAGAAGCCCTCCTGGTAGGTGCGGTCCCGGGTCACACCGGGCTGGTCGTGAACGATGGCCTCACGGCTGCGGCAGAGCCTGTTGACCAGCGTGGACTTGCCCACGTTGGGGCGACCGATCACGGCGACGACGGGTAGCGCCAATCTGACTTATTCCTTACGACGGATGCGTTACCTAGACCCTACAGAGCCACCGACGCCCCAGCCCACCGCCGCCTCAACCCACCGGGGGATCGCCGGGATGGCCGGCCACCGGGTCCTCGGGCGGATCGAGCAGCTCCGGCAGCGGGCCCGCCTCCGGCAGCGGCTCGCCGCGGGCGGCCAGGTGGGCCAGCAGCCAGTTCACCGCCGTGGCCCGCCGGGTGCGGCGGGGGTAGAGGCCGCCGATGCGGTAGCCGGCGAAGCCCAGCTGCTGCTTGAGCAGCTGCTTGTGCTCGGGGGCGATCGAGCGGGTGAGCCGCACGCTCGCGGGCCGCTCGGCGATCAGCTGCGGCGCTTCGGGAAAGGCCTCGGCCCAGGTCGGCGGGGTGTCGGGGCCGGCCGGCCAGGGGCCATCGGCGGCGGGGCGGTAGCCCAGCCGCTCCCAGACCAGCCGGCAGACGAAGCGATCGCTGGTGCGGTCGTCCAGCACCGCCTCCAGCAGAGCGCGGCTGAGGGGGAACGGTTCCGGGGCGCCATCGGGCTTCAAGTGGTGAGCGGCGGCAGCGTCCAAACCGGCGTTCGGCATCCGAGAGTGGCCCCAGCATGCCCAGTCCCGCCCCCCATCCCTGCCCCACCGGCCCCCTGCAGCTGGAGGGCAACGGCACCGACCGGCAGCTCCACTGCCGGGTGCTGCAGTCGCCCCTGGCGGGGGTGAGCGACGGGATCTTCCGCGCCCTGGTGCGCCGCTGGGCCCCCGACGCCCTCCTGTTCACGGAGATGGTCAATGCCACGGCCCTGGAGCTGGGCCACGGCGGCGCCAAGATGGCGGCCCTCGACCAGGATCCCGGCCCCGTCGGGGTGCAGCTGTTCGACCACCGGCCTGAAGCGATGGCCGAGGCGGCCCGCCGGGCGGAGGCCGCAGGGGCCTGGCTGATCGACATCAACATGGGCTGCCCGGTGCGCAAGATCGCCCGCAAGGGGGGCGGCAGCGGCCTGCTGCGCCAGCCGGATCTGGCCCTGCGGATCGTGGCGGCGGTGGCGGCGGCGGTGCGGGTGCCGGTGACGGTGAAGACCCGGCTGGGCTGGTGCGGGGCCAGTGCCGATCCGGTGGGCTTCGCCCTGGCCCTGCAGGACGCCGGCGCCCGTGGCCTGACCCTGCACGGCCGCACCCGGGAGCAGGGGTTCTCAGGCAAAGCCGACTGGGGGGCGATCGGGCGGGTGAAGGCGGCCGTACGCATTCCCCTGATCGCCAACGGCGACATCACCGGCCCTGAAGACGCCCTGCGCTGCCTGGCGGTCACCGGCGCCGACGGGGTGATGGTGGGGCGGGGCAGCCTGGGGCGCCCCTGGCTGGTGGGACGCATCGCCGCGGCCCTCGCCGGCCGGCCCCTGCCCCCCGAACCCGATCCCCAGGCCCGGATCGCCCTGGCCAGGGAGCACCTGGAGGCCCTGGTGACCGCCCGCGGCGATCAGGGCCTGCTGATCGCCCGCAAGCACCTCGGCTGGACCTGCCAGGGCTTCGCCGGCGCGGCCCGGCTGCGCCGGGAGCTGATGGTCGCCCCCAGCCTGGTGAGCGCCCTGGAGCTGCTGCAGCGGGCGGAGGTGGAGCTGGACGTCAGTGACCCAGACCCATGCCCAGCAGGTCCCGGCTGCCGCTGATGGCCTGCACCGCCAGCAGCAGGGCAGTGAGGAAGGCGGCGCTGACGTGCAGCCGCCGCATCCGGGGAGAGCGCAGGGTTTCGGGGGCCGCCGCCATGGCGAACAGCAGCAGGCCGCAGAGCAGCACGCCGCTCCAGTAATGGGAGCCCCAGACGCCACCCTCGAAGGGACTGCGGCCCAGGTGCCACAGGGCCGGCTGGCTGCCTAGGGTCAACAGCCCGAGCCAGCAGACCAGGGCGAAACCGGCCCGCAGCCAGGCCCCCTTCACCCGCCACAGGGCCAGGCAGCTCACCAGGCACCCCACCCCGGCCAGTAGCAGGGCCGCGCCGGTGCCGGCGCCGACGGCGGCTTCCCCCCGGGCATAGGTGGCCGCCATGGCGATCAGCACCGCCACCACCACACCCGAGGTCACCCAGCGGCCGTGGTCGGTGTGCTCCACCCCCACCGTCGGCGGCAGGGGGTTGATGTCGAGGCGGCGCTCCCGGGCCAGGATCCCGAGCCGGATCGTGGCGCCCACCACCGGGTACACAAACAGGATGATCAGCACCGGGTGCAGCAGGGCAAACCAGTCGGTGGCGGTCATGCCGGCGGCAGGCATCGGCAAGGGCGGGGCGGAACGCGAACGGTCATGGAAGCACCGCGGGCCACCCCTGCCGGACCAGCAGAAGAGAGAAGTAGGGGACCGCGGCGGCGGGCACCTCGGCCGCCGGGCAGAGCCGCTGGTCGGGCCAGCCCACCCGCTGGGCAAACAACGCATCCGCCAGCAGGCCCCGCTCGGCCAGCATCGGGCGCACCCAGGGCCAGCGGCCACCCAGCTTGAGCAGGGCCAGCACCCAGCCACCGGCCGCCGCCTGGGCCAGCAGGTCCTCCAGCTGGCCGGGCTCCTCCGGGGTGGGGCGGATCAGCAGCCCCTCCTGCTGCAGGGCCAGGGGCCAGGCCCCGGCGGCGGCGGCCGCCGCCACGGCGCTGATGCCCGGGATCAGGCGCACCGGCAGGGCGGGGTGGCGAACCCGCAGGGCCAGCAGCACGTAGCTGCTGCTGGCGAACAGGGACACGTCGCCTTCGCAGAGCAGCACCACCGACCGGCCGTCGGCCACCTCGGCGGCCAGCCGGTCGGCGGCGTCATGCCAGGCCAGCCGGCGGGGCTCGGCCGCCGCCACCATCGGGAAGAGCAGGGGCAGGCGCCGCTGCCCGGGGCCGATCCAGGGGCCGGCCACGGCGGCCGCCATGCCGTCGGCCCCTTCACGGGCGACCGGGTAGGCGATGGTGGCGGCGGCTTCGATCGCCCGCACCGCGGCCACGGTGAGCAGGTCGGGATCGCCGGGCCCCACCCCCACCAGGGTGAGGCCGGCGCTGGCAGCACGGTCGGCGATGGGGGGAAGTCCGCTGAAGACCTTTCTAGGCTGCAGATCCCCAGACCGCCCTGGAGCGCCCCGATGACCCACCTGGTGATCCGTTCCGCCGCCGGCGACGGCCACGCCGTCCCCCTGCTGCGCAGCAGCGACGCCGACGTCATCGCCCGGGAACTCAGGGCCCGGGGGGTGCGCTTCGAGCGCTGGGCCACGCCGGCCTCCCTGGCAACGGACGCCGACCAGGCCGCGATCCTGGCCGCCTACGCCGCGGAGATCGCCCGGGTGCAGGCCGGGGGGAGCTACCGCACCGTGGACGCGATCCGGCTCGGCCCCGACCATCCGGACCGGGAGGCCCTGCGGGCGAAGTTCCTCTCCGAGCACACCCACGCCGAGGACGAGGTGCGCTTCTTCGTGGAGGGCCGCGGACTCTTCTGCCTGCACATCGAAGGCGAGGTGCTCCAGGTGGTGTGCGAGCAGGGCGACTGGATCGGGGTGCCCGCCGGTACCCGCCACTGGTTCGACACCGGCGAGCGTCCGTCCTTCTGTGCCCTGCGCTTCTTCGACAACAGCGACGGCTGGGTGGCCAGCTTCACCGGCGATCCGATCGCCACCCGCTTCCCCCTCCTGGAGGAGGTGCTGGCCGCGGCCTGATCGGACGGCTCAGCGGTACCTGCGCGGCAGGACTCAGCTGTGCATGCGCGGCTGGGGATGGAGGTTGGCGAGGATCTCCGCCTCGCCCCCGGCCAGGACCGCGAGGCGTTCGGCCACCACCGGCCGGGCCCAGCGCCGTTCGCACAGCACCCAGTAGAGGCCGAAATGGCGCGCCTCGCTGGCCAGCAGGTCGGCGTAGAGGTCCCGCAGCTCCGGATCGGGGCTGTGGGCGGCCAGCAGGGCCATCCGCTCGTGGCTGCGGGCCTCGATCAGACCCGCCACCAGGAAGCTGTCGAGCATGCGCTCCGGCTCCTGCCGGCGCACCAGGGCGGCCAGGGCGGCGCCGTAGGGCGGGGCAGCCAGGGCCCGCAGGCCGAGGCCGCGGCGCTCCAGCAGGGCCTGCACCCGCTCGAAGTGCTCCAGTTCCTCCCGGGCCAGGGGGCTGAGCACGGCCGCCAGCTCCCCGTCGGAGGGGTAGCGGAACATCAGCTGCAGGGCGGCGCCGGCCGCCTTGCGCTCGCAGTGGGCATGGTCGATCAGCAGCAGCTCGGGGTGGGCCAGGGCCTGCTCCAGCCAGGCGGCGCTGCTGGGGGCCGCCAGCCACCGCACCCGGGCCACCGCGGCCGGAGGGGCGCCGCTCATGCCGAGGCCCGCAGGTGGGCCACCAGCCCCTCAAGGGCGAGGCGGTAGCTGGTGGGCCCGAAGCCGCAGATGACCCCCAGGGCCCGGTCTGCGAGCAGGGAACGATGGCGGAAGGGTTCCCGGGCGTGGGTGTTGCTCAGATGCACCTCCACAAACGGCAGGGCCACCGCCAGCAGGGCGTCACGGATCGCCACCGAGGTGTGGGTGTAGGCGGCGGCGTTGATCAGGATCCCCTCGCTGGCCGGGCTCCCGCCCTGGCCTCCGGCCTGCTGGATGCGGTCCACCAGGGCCCCCTCGTGGTTGCTCTGGAAGCAGGCGAGCTCCACCCCCAGCGCTGCGGCCTGCTGCTCCAGGGCGGCATCGATGGCCGCCAGGGTGCTGCTGCCGTAGAGACCCGGCTCCCGCTGGCCGAGCAGGTTGAGGTTGGGGCCATGGAGCACGAGCAGGCGCATCGGGGAGGGAGCAGGGGAAGGCTGGGGGGTGGCGGGAAGGTCGGCTGGTAAGTTCTGAGGGTGTGGTTCGGGTCGGTGCCCGAGTGGTTAATGGGGGCGGACTGTAAATCCGCTGGCTCTGCCTACGTTGGTTCAAATCCAACCCGGCCCACCTTCCACATGCCCTTGTAGCTCAGCGGTAGAGCACTCCCTTGGTAAGGGAGAGGTCACGAGTTCAAGTCTCGTCAAGGGCTTCCCGATCCCGTCCCGGCCTGCCTCCGCCGGCGGGCCCAGGCAGCGGCAGGCCTGAGCGAGCAGGATCGTTCGGGCCGCCCGGGAGCGCTTCAAACCGGTCGAGGGGGAGCAGGGCCGGCTCAGGACGCTGGGGCATCGGCGCACGGAAGAAACGGCGACCCGAAAGGATTCATCTTGAACACTTCCTAGGCGTCCTGGGCGACAGAAGCCGCCCGGTATCCTTCCAACGCTTTGAGGGTCGTTGATCACGCATGCCGTCCCGAGCGCATCGGCTCGCTGCGTCGCTCTCCGCTGGATTGACCGTCGGGATCCTCACGATCCTGACCCAGGCCTCCTTCGCCACGCTGCTCTACACCGGTCCCCTGGCGCCTTCCATGGGCCTGGGCTTTCTGATGATCCTGGCCGGGGCCGTGGTGATCGGCCTCGTCCTGACCCTTGCGGGATCGTTTCCAGGAACCGTGGGCCGGCCCCATGAACTGCCGATCGTGATCCTGGCCCTGCTTGGCACCCGCCTGGTCCGCCAGCTGCCGACCAACGATCCCCAGGCCGATCCCTTCGCCACCGTGCTGATGATGATCGCCGGCACCACGTTCCTGTTCGGCCTGCTGTCGCTGCTGATGGGGATGGGCCGGGCCGGCAATCTGTTCCGCTTTCTGCCCTATCCCGTCCTGGGGGGCTTCGTGGCAGGCAGCGGCATGCTGCTCGCCAAGGGCGGCTTCACTGTGATGATCTCCAGCGGCGGAGGGGCCTCCGATCTGCCTCAGCTGCTGCAGGCCGCCTCCCTGCCCCTGTGGCTGCCGGGGGTGGCCTTCGGTCTGGCGATGTTTCTTGCCACACGGATCTGGCGCTCCTGGCTCACCATCCCGGCCTTCCTGGTGATCGGTCTGGTGGTTTTCCACAGCGCCCTGGCCCTTTCCGGGACCGACCTCGCCCAGGCGCGTGAAGCCGGACTCCTCCCCGCCCAGGACCTGGTCCTGGCCCCCGGAGAACTGGCAGCCCGCTGGCCCGATCTACACCGCATCGGCTGGGGCAGCCTGGCCCGGATGATTCCCGACATGCTGTCGGTGGGCTTCATCGCCAGCCTGGGCACTCTGATGAATGCCAGTGCCATCGAAGCCACGATCGGAAAGGAACTCGACTTCAACCGCGATCTCAAGGCCGTGGGACTGGCGAACCTGCTTGCCGCCTGCGTGGGCAGTCCGGCAGGCTTCCACTCCCTGAGCGCCACGGCCCTGCCCCAGCACATGGGAGTGCGTGGCCGTTCCCCCGGGTTGATCTCCTCCCTGCTCTGCCTGGTGGCCCTGCTGGGCGGCCAGGGGCTGGTGAATCAGATTCCCTACGCGATCACCGGGGGACTGCTGCTGTTCCTGGGGCTTTCCCTGCTGGGCAACTGGCTGGTGGATCAGAGAGTCTTCCTCTCCGGCATGGAGTATTCGATCCTGCTGGCCATTCTGCTGGTGATGCTGGCGGCCGGATGGATGGCGGCGATCATCTTCGGGCTGATTCTGGCGGTGGCCCTTTTCACCTTCGACTACAGCCGCATCTCCGCCATCCGGTTGATCCTGACAGGGCGCACCAGACGCAGCAATGTCGATCGCGACGATGCCAAAACAAAAGTTCTCGAGCGCTATGGCGACTCGATCCTGATCCTCTGCCTCCAGGGGCACCTGTTCTTCGGAACCGCCCACGGTCTGCTTCGGACCATCGGCCGCCACCTCGAATCCCAGGACCATACGAATCCCCACTGGGTCCTGATCGACATGAAGCTGGGCAGCGGCATTGATGCCTCAGCCATCAATACGTTCAGCCGCATCAAGAAACTCTGCGATTCCTACAGTGTGGAACTCATTTTGACGGCACCCAGTCAGCAGATTCTCCACTCCCTGAAAAAGGCGAAGGTACTCGCAGCAGGGATCGAGGGGATCGACTGGTTTCAGGATCTCGACCATGGCCTCGAGTATTGCGAGAATGAGTTACTGGCCTTCCATGCCCATACCCTGCCCCAGGAACACAATGGCATCGACTCGCTTCTTGAAGCCTTCACTCCGGCCGAGGAAGCAGCTCGAGAACGGCTTCTCGCTTATCTCAGGCACCAGGAATGGCCGCCGGGATCCATCATCATTGAGCAGGGATCACCGCCCGTTGGCCTGCATTTCATCCTCTCAGGACGGGTGAGTGTGGAACGTAGAAACCGACCAGAGGATCCTCCCATCCGCCTGCGCACCATGGATCCAGGCACCTGCGTCGGCGAGATCAGTTTCTATCTCCGCCGGGAAACAACGGCTTCCGTGATCGCCCAGACGGTCGTCTGCTCGCTTTCCCTCGCCATCGCCGACCTTGCCCTGCTGGAAGACCAGGATCCCGCCGCAGCGATCCTGCTCCACAAGATCGTCTCCAGGCGGCTGGGGGAGCGGCTGATCCTCACCAACGAACTGGCCTTCAACCTGTCCAGCTGAAGAGGGGGGCAAAGGGCAGACGCGGTCCCATCGCGGTGCCCCACCTCACGACAGCCCGGCCATGTCGTGGAGAATGTGGCCGCCACCCGAATCGCTGGACGCCGCCTTGCCGCTCCTTGCCATCAGTGTTCCAGCGCTCCTGTCTCCGACCCTGATCACCCAGTCGTCCCTGTTCGGGATCGGCATCGCCTTCAGCCCCCTGCACATCGCGGTGGTCACGCTGCTGCTGCTGGGCCGCTCCCCCCTGCAGCGGGCCATGGCCTACGTGGCCGGCTGGGCCGCCGCCAATGCCCTGGCCATCGTGCTGCTGATGGTGCTGGGTGAAGCCTTCGCCATCAGCCTCAGCCACGGCGAGCGGGAGCAGGTGCTGATCGACCTGCTCGGGGCCGGCGCCCTCGTGGGCCTGGGTCTCTATCAGCTCACCCCCCAGGCGAACATCGGCGAGGAGGGCATGGCCCTGCGGCTGATGAACCAGTTGCCCGACTTCAGCACCTTCACCCTCGTCCTGATCGGCGCCACCAGCGCCCTGCTCACCCCGGAGAACCTGGTCTTCTATCTCAAGGAGGCCGGCCTGCTGCTGCTCAACGACCCCGGCCTCACCGCCGACGCCGAGGTGACCGGGCTGTTCACCCTGATGGCCAGCTCCCTGCTGCTGCTGCCGCCCCTGGCCTGGCTGGTGAGCGGCGGGGCGATCCGCGAGCCGATCACCCGTCTTGAGGAATGGCTGCAGCACAAGGCCGAGTGGCTTGTCGGGGTCCTCGCCCTGGTGCTCGGGGCCTACCTGCTGTTGGAAGGGCTGCACGGCCTGAACCTGCTGTCCATGGCTGCGTGAGCATGGCCGCGTGAGCGCCAGCCGTTAGCGTCCACCCATTCCCTTGGTCGGCACCCCGTTGCTCCCCGCCGTGCGCCGGACCTGCCTGGCGATCGGTCTGGGCCTCGCCCTGGCTGTGCAGCCCGGAGCCGCCCGACTCCAGGCCGCCGCGGTCTGCGTGCTGACCCCCAGGCTGGCGCTCAACGCCCGGGCCGAGGCGTTGGCCGCCGTCCCGATCGGGGCCCCCACGATCCTGAGCACCGAACCCCTGGAGGAGGTGCGGATCGAACGGCAGGGTGAAGTGCTCTGGCAGCGGCGGGCCCTCCCCGGCGAGCCCCTCGAGGGGCCGATCCCCTGGCCCCTGGCCCCGATCCGCCCGGGCCAGCGGCTGCTGCTGCTGCTGCGGCCCCTGGGCGTCCGGCCGGACGACTTCGCCATCATCGAACTGGAGGGGGATCCGGCCGAGCGGATGGCCCGGGCCCAGCGGGAGCTCGATGGCCTGGGCAGCGATCCGGACCGGTGGTGGGCCGCCATCCAGCGGACCTTCGACCGGGGCGACCTCAGCCTGGGGCTGGCCCTGCTCTATGCCCTCGAAGGGCCCGCCTCCCCCAGGCTCGACAACCTGCGGCGGGCCGTGTTCCTGGCCGGCTGCGGCAGCACCTGAGCGGCGAAGCGTCCGTCGGGGGTCGCGGCGGGGCGCGATTTGCCAGCCTGGGCCAAAAGTGCCCGCCCCATGACCTCCCCGGCCAGTCCCGCCGCCAGCTCCTCCCCCCTGACGGTGCCGGTGGCGACGATGCGCGCCCTGGTGGAGGGGGGCACCAGCCGGCCCCTGGCCTGGCGGCTGGAACAGCTCCAGCGGCTGGCCCACCTGCTGGAGTCGGGGGAACCCCGGATGCTGGCGGCCCTGGCCAGCGACCTGGGCCGCCCCGCCATGGAGGGCGGCCTGGAGCTGGCGACCCTGCGCCAGGAGCTGCGCCACACCCGCCGCCATCTGGCCGGCTGGATGCGTCCCCGCCGCCGCCCCCTGCCCCTGTGGGCCTGGCCGGGCCAGGGGGCGGTGCACAGCGAACCCATGGGCTGCGTCCTGATCATCGGCGCCTGGAACTATCCCTTCGAGCTCTGCCTCCACCCGCTGCTGCATGCCCTGGCCGCCGGCAACACGGCCGTGGTCAAGCCCTCCGAACAGAGCCCCGCCTCAGCGGCACTGCTGGCTGAGCTGCTGGGGCGCCACTTCGACCCCGCTGTGGTGCAGGTGGTGGGCGGCGACGGGGCCGTGGCCGCCGGGCTGCTGGAGCAGGAGCGCTTCGACCACATCCTCTACACCGGCGGGGAGCGGGTGGGACGGCTGGTGATGGCCGCCGCCGCCCGCCACCTCACCCCCGTCACGCTGGAGCTGGGGGGCCGGAACCCGGCGATCGTGCTGGCCGATGCAGATCCGGCCATCGCGGCGCGGCGGCTGCTGTGGGGCCGCTGCCTCAACGCCGGCCAGACCTGCCTGGCCCCCAACCACGTGCTGGTGGCAGTCGGGGTGCGGGAGGCCCTGGTGGCGGCGTTGCGCGAGCAGGCCAAGGCCCTGTACGGCCCGGATCCCCTGGCCAGCCCCGACCTGGGCCGCCTCGTCGGTGCGGCCCGCTTCGCGCGACTCCAGGGGCTGCTGGCCCAGGCCGAGGCCAGGGGCCAGGTGCTGCTGGGCGGGCGCTGGGATGAAGCCGGAGGGAGGATCGAGCCCACGGTGGTGGCGGTGGACGATCCCGACGACGATCCGCTCCTGCGGGAGGAGCTGTTCGCCCCGATCCTGCCCCTAGTCACGGTGGGGGGCCTGGAGGAGGCCCTGACGCTGGTGCGGCGGCAGCCGAAACCCCTGGCCCTCTATCTGTTCGGCGGCGGCGCCGCGGAGCGGGAACGGGTGCTGGCGGGCAGCGGTTCGGGCAGCCTGGTGGTCAACGACGCGGTGATCCAGGGGGCCATGGCCAACCTGCCCTTCGGCGGCATCGGCCCCAGCGGCATGGGGGCGTACCACGGGGAAGCCGGCTTCCTCACCTTCTCCCACCGGCGCAGCGTGGTCAGTCGGTCGCTGCGGCCCGATCCGCCGATCCGCTTCCCCCCCTACGCCGGCAAGCTCGGCCTGGTCCGCCGACTGATGGGCTGAGGGGGGCTGGGCGGGCCTGGACGTGGCCCTTAACGTGCCAGCAGCTATCCCTAGTGCCCATGCGCCGCCCCCTCATCGCCCTGGCTCTAGCCATGGTGTTGCCGCTGCCGGCTCTTGCTGCCCAGGTGACCGTCAAGCCCGGCGAGACCCTCTCCGACATCGCCGCGCGCCACCGGGTGAGCGTGTCCACCCTGATGAAGATCAACGGGATCAGCGATCCCGATCTCGTCGAAGCAGGCCGGAGCCTGACGTTGCCGGGTGGGGCGGCCCGACCCCGGGCCTCCGGCGGCAGCCTCACCGTGGCCCCCGGGGAAACCCTCTCCGAAATCGCTGATCGCCACGGCATCACCGTCAGCCGGCTGATGCAGCTCAACGGCCTCAGCAAGGCGGACCACATTGAAGCCGGCCAGAAGCTGGTGGTGCCCGCCGCCGCCCGCAGCGCCGCCCCGGTCGCCGCGGTCAACCGCAAGGCCACCGAGCACGTGGTCCGCAGCGGCGAGAGCCTCTCCCAGATCGCCGACGCCTACGGCGTGCCGATGAAGCAGCTGATCGCCATCAACGGCATCAGCGACCCCGACCTGGTGGAATCGGGCACCCGGCTGCGGCTGAAGCCGGCCAGCGCCCCCGCCCCCAGGCCCGCCGCCCGACCCGCGGCGGCCAAGCCGGCGCCCAAGCCTGCCGTGACAGCAGCCAAGCCGGCACCGGCAGCGGCACCGGCTGCGGCACAGACGCCGGCCGCCAGCCGCCCCGCCCCCAGCGTCGCCCGGGCCACCCCGGCACCAACGCCCCGCCCCCAGCCGGCCACGGTGGCGGCCGCTCCCCGGCCCGCCAGCACCGCCACGGCGAGCCCCGGCAAGCCCGACTGGCGCAACTACGGCCCCCTGCAGGTGGACTGGGCCAACTGGCAGCCCATGGGCGGCAGCATGGTGGCCCCCACCCTCAATTCCCAGGGGGAATCCCTCTACCTGGCCGTCAACTGCAGCGCCCGCAAGCTCAATGCCACCAGCCAGGCCGGGCAGTGGAAGAGCTGGGATGACCCCCAGGCCGAATTCGAGCAGCAGCTGGTCTCCGACCTCTGCAAGGCCCGCAGCTGAGCGGCGGCCTGGGGCTGATGCTTCAGGCCGACCAGCGCAGGGGCCAGGGATCCCGCAGGTAGCTCCGGCCCACCGGGCGCAGGTACAGGCGCTGGGCCCCGTCATCGCTCTCGCTGATCAGTTCCTCCTGCACCAGCCGCCGGGCCAGCCAGGCCCAGGAAGGTTCCGGCTGCCCGTGGGCACCGGCCAGGTCCTCGGCCAGGCTGCGCAGGTCGCGGCCGCTGCGGTCCTCCAGGGCGGAGAGCAGCACGGCCGCCTGCGGGGCCCAGTCGTTGCGTGACCGGGCCGAGAGGCAGTTGTCGCAGCGGCCACAGGGCGGGGAGATCTCCCCCACGGCCAGGAGAAGGGCCTGCTCCCTGCATCCCTCCCCTTCGGCCACCGCCTCGATGCGCCGCAGCTGCTGCTGGGCCAGTTCCAGCCGGTGGCGCTCCAGCAAACGCTGGTCGGGGGGCAGCTGCTGGCCGGCGGAGCGCATGGCCCAGCCCAGGCTGGTGCGATCGGCTGGATCGAAGAGCACCAGGCAGCGGGCGGGCAGCCCGTCGCGGCCGGCTCGCCCGGATTCCTGCAGGTAGCCCTCGGCGCTGGCGGGCAGGTCGAGGTGCAGCACCAGCCCGACGTCTGGCCGGTCGACCCCCATGCCGAAGGCGACGGTGGCCACCAGCACCGGGGCCGGATGCTCCTGGAAATGGCGCAGAGCCAGCTGGCGGCTCTCGGGGTCCATGCCGGCGTGGTAGGCGATCGCCTCCACCCCGGCCGCCGTCAGGCGTGCGGCCCACTGCTCCACCGAGCGACGGGTGCGGGCATAGATCAACACCGCCCCGCGGGCCTCGCCGATCGCCGCGACCACCTCCGGCAGGGGATCGGCCGGGCGCCGCCGCATCGTGTAGGCCAGGTTGCCGCGACGGGCCGATCGCACCTGCACCAGGGGTCGCCGCAGCTGCAGCAGGCGGATGATGTCGGCCCGCACCTGGGGGGCGGCGGTGGCGCTGAGGGCCACCAGCGGCACACCCGGACACAGCCCCCGAAGCTGGCCCAGGCGCCGGTAGTCGGGGCGGAAATCATGGCCCCAGGCGCTGATGCAGTGGGCCTCATCCACCGCCAGGGCCACCAGCCGGCCGGTCTCGAGGGCCTCGTCGAGCAGCTGGCGGGTGGCCTCCGCCTGGGCCCGCTCGGGGGCCAGGTAGAGCAGGCGCAGCCGGTTGGCCGCCAGGCGCTGCTGCAGCTGGCGCCGCTGCCCCTGATCCAGCCCCCGGTGCAGGCAGGCCGCCGGGATGCCCCGGGCCTGCAGCTGGCTCACCTGGTCCTGCATCAGGGCCACCAGGGGGGAGATCACCACCACCAGTCCGTCCCGCACCAGGGCGGGGAGTTGGAAGCAGAGAGACTTGCCGGCACCGGTCGGAAGCACCGCCAGGCAATCACGGCCGGCGAGCAGGGCCTCCACCACCGGGCGTTGACCGGGCCGGAAGCTCTCCCAGCCGAAATGGCGCTGCAGGCTCTCTTTGAGGGGATCGGCCCCCAAGCTCACTCCACCGCTGGTACCGCCAGACCCTAGCTCCCACCAGATATGGGGGGCGGCTCTTCAGTGCAGCGGGGGCGGCTCCAGCTGGTCAGGGGACTCCTCCACCAGCTGCAGGCGCACCCGCTTGCCCCCGGCCAGTTCGCCCAGGGACACCCGCATGGTGGTGCCGCTCAGGCTCTGCAGCACGGTGAGCAGCTCCCGCAGATGGGGCGTGCTGCTGCCGCTCTCCACCCAGAGACGCTCCTGCAGGCCCCCCAGCCGGCGCCAGCTGGTGTGGAGCTTGAGCACGGCGCTCTCCAGGGCCTGGGCCTGGCCGACGGCATCGGCCAGGAGGCCCAGGGCATCGAGGCGCTGGGCCTCCTGCAGGGCCTTCTCCAGATCGAGGTTCCCCTGCTGGAAGGCCCGCACCGCCAGGCCGGCCTCGGCCGCCTTGCTGAGCCAGCGGGCCGTGAGGGTCACGTCCTTGACCCGCTCCAGCTCCGGTTCATCCCGCAGCACCCGACGCAGGTCGTTCTGCTGATCCTCGGGCAGCTTGGCCAGTTCCCGCACCAGGGGCGCCACGGCCCGGGGGGGCAGGAGGTTGTCGGCGGTGCGCTGGCGGATCTCCTCCGGCAGCAGGGGGCTGGTGGCGGCGGTGAACTCATCGGTGAGCCGTCGCACCTGCTTGCGGGTGATCTGCTGGCCCTCGTTGGCCGCCTCACTGATCATCAGCTGGACTTCCGGATCCGCCTGGGCCGTCTCCAGGAAGGCCCGCTTGGAGAAGTTGTTGACGCTGGCCTCCTCCAGCAGGCCCTCGCCCACCAGGCCGTCGGCCGACTCCGCCAGCTGGATCAGGGTGTAGGCCCGGGTCTTGCTGATCTCCCGCTCCCGCAGCCACTGCAGGAAGCCGGTGCCGCGCCCTTCGCCGCCGCGGCGTTCCCGGTCGCGCACCGAACGCAGGATCCGGCCCCGCCAGATCTCGGTCTGCAGATCGAAACGGTCGCAGACGGCCCAGGCCTCCTCCAGCCGGGCCAGGAACTCCATCGTGCTGAGGGTGTCGCTCTCTGGATCGGGCAGATCCAGGCGCAGCTGGGGGGCCTCGGGCAGGGCCATGGACGGGACCATCGGCGGGGCCGGCGGTGGGTGCGGGGATGCTGCCACGGGGCCGGCAACGAACCGTGACATCGCCCGGGCACAGGCCCCTGATCGCCGGTAGGGTCGCTGCGCAGACCACCCGACCTTCCAGCCCAGCGATGGCCATCTCCCGCGGCGACAAAGTACGGATCAAGCGTCCCGAGTCCTACTGGTTCAACGAAGTGGGCACCGTGGCGTCCGTGGACACCTCCGGCATCCGCTACCCGGTCGTGGTTCGCTTCGAGAAGGTGAACTACAACGGCTACAGCGGTTCCGACGGCGGCATCAACACCAACAACTTCGCCGAGAGCGAGCTCGTCAAGGCCTGAGCTTCGAGCCAGGCCCTGCACGCCCAGCCCTACGATCCCGGGCATGCCCGAGCTCCCGGAGGTCGAAACCGTACGGCGGGGGCTTGAGCAGCAGACCTCCGGTCTCGTCATCGACCGCGTCGAAGTGCTTCGAGCCCGAGCCATCGCCAGCCCCGAAGACCCTGCCGATTTCTGCAGAGCTCTTCGGGGCCTTCGCGTGGGCCGCTGGCACCGCCGCGGCAAGTACCTCCTGGCCGATCTCGAAACCCCGGACGGCAGCCCCGCGGGCCGCTGGGGCGTTCACTTGCGCATGACCGGCCAGTTTCTCTGGCTGGCCGAAGAGCGTCCCCCCTGCCCCCACACCCGGGTACGGGTCTGGAGCGGGTGCGGAGAGGAGCTGCGCTTCGTCGACACCCGCAGCTTCGGCCAGATGTGGTGGGTGCCCCCCGGAGTCGCCGACGAAGAGGTGATGGGCGGTTTGCGGCGTCTGGGCCCCGAACCCTTCGGGGCTGATTTCTCCGGCGCTTACTTGCGGCGGCGGCTCAAGGGCTCTCGGCGGCCGATCAAGAATGCCCTGCTCGATCAGTCGCTGGTGGCGGGGGTGGGCAACATCTACGCCGATGAAGCGCTGTTCGCCGCCGGGATCCTGCCCCAGACGCCCAGCGGCCGACTGCCGCTGAACCGCCTGGAGGGATTGCGCCTGGCCCTGGTGGAGGTGCTGGAGACCAGCATCGGCGCCGGTGGCACCACCTTCAGTGATTTCCGGGACCTGCAGGGCACCAATGGCAATTACGGCGGACAGGCCTGGGTGTATCGCCGCGGCGGGTCAACCTGCCGCCGTTGCGGCACGGTGATCCTGCGCGAGAAGCTGGGGGGACGAAGCACTCACTGGTGCCCCAGCTGCCAGAGCTGACCAGGGACACGACACCGCCGCCCGTTTTGGTCGCGAACCGTTCCCTTCCTTCCCAAGCCCTTCCCTTCGTTCCCAAGCCCGCGTGACCAGCGCCCTCGCCGAACAGCTCAGCCAGACCATGACGGCCATTCATGCACGGGGATGGTGCGATGGCACCGGCGGGAATTTCAGCTGTGTTCTCGCGCGCGACCCCCTGATTCTGTTGATGGCCCCCAGTGGCGTCGACAAGGGCACGGTCGCCCCGGAGGCGCTGATCCAGGTGGACGCCCGAGCGCAGGTGGTGGCGGGCGCAGGTCGGGCCAGTGCCGAGACCCTGCTGCATCTGGAGATCGTGGCGCGCACCGGCGCCGGCGCCGTGCTGCACACCCATTCCCACGCGGCCACCCTGCTCTCCGACTGGTGTCTGGGGGGAAGGGACGCAAGCTCCCTGCCGCTGCAGGGCCTGGAGATGCTCAAGGGACTAGAAGGCATTGACAGCCATCGCCGCCAGGTGGCGCTGCCGGTGCTGGCCAACGACCAGGACCTGGCCCGACTCAGTGCCACCGCCGGCCCGCTGCTGGGCGATGCCCCCCACGGACTGCTGATCGGCGGCCATGGTCTCTACGCCTGGGGGCGCGACCTCGCCGAGGCCCGGCGACATCTGGAGATTCTGGAGTGGCTGCTGGAGCAGCGCTGGCGCCGGCTGTTACTCGAGTCCCTGGTCCAACAGCGGCATCCCAAGGTCAGCGGCATCCAGGCCGTGCTGCTCGACATCGAAGGAACCACCTGTCCGGTGCCCTTCGTGAGCCGGGTGCTCTTCCCCTATGCCCGCGAGCGGCTGGATGGCTTCCTGCGGGACGGGGCCGACGAGCCGGCACTGGCCCCGCTGATCCAGGCGATCGATGCGGCCATGGCAGCCACTAGCAACGACAGCACTCAAGACGAGACAGTCAGCCACCACAGGAGAGTCCAGTTCCTTCAGGGCCTGATCGATCAGGACCGCAAGCTGCCGGCCCTCAAGGAGCTGCAGGGGCTGATCTGGGACCAGGGGTATGCCAGCGGCGAACTGCGCTGCCCTCTCTTCGACGATGTGGCCCCGGCCCTGCGGGCCTGGCGCCGCGCCGGCCTGGAGCTGGCCGTCTACTCCTCTGGATCGGTGAAGGCCCAGAAGCTTCTCTACCGCCACAGCAACGCCGGAGACCTGAGCCCCCTGTTCAGCCATTGGTTCGATACAACCACCGGCGCCAAAGGCGATACCGCCAGCTACCGGGCGATCGCCCCCGCCATGGGGCTGGAGCCTGCGGCAATCCTCTTTGTCAGTGATGTCAGGGCTGAGCTGGAGGCCGCCCGCAACGCGGGCATGGCGACACGCTTCAGCCAGCGCCAGGACAACCCCGAACAGGATCCCGGTCCCTTTGAGGTGATCACAAGCCTTGCGGAGATCGAACTCTGATTCTGTTCACCGACAGTGCCATCAAGGGCATGACAGCTACAAGCGTGTGGGTCAGGCGTAACACCTACCCCGTGCCCCTGTTCCGTTCACTGATCACCGGCCCCTAGGCATGCCAACAGAAAAGCCACCCTCCTCGGGTGGCTTCTCCTTTTCGTCCCCAGCGGGTGACGCAAGTTTTACCTGGCATCGAGCTATTTTCGCAGGGGGCTACCCCCCAACTATCGTCGCCGCTGCTGCGTTTCACA